>CAXUKS010000030.1:23443-45957 GCA_964251675.1 uncultured Armatimonadales bacterium | reverse complement strand
CATTTTGGGTCAGGTCGGCACTAAATATGCACTTTCTTTCGCGTGACTACTTAGTGCCAGTTGCGGTGACCTTGAACTGCTGGGCGGAGGCAGAACCGGCCAGAGACAGGGAGGCACCTGCGACGAGGAGCAGGGCGGCTAATTTGGCCGAAGAGGCGCGAGGCCGAAGAAAAGAAGCGATCAGAGTAGTCAAGGCGAATGTCCTTTCTGCGAAAGAGAACGGTAAGGGACTTGCTGGGACTTGCTGGATACTGCACGGCGGGGAGAGCTTGCCGCGCTTTTCTCTACTGCAAAAACTGTGCCAGGTATCAATGTGAGGGCGCTGAACCGGCCTTTGCCCCCACCAGGGAGACTTGTCTATCATTTTTTCACTGGCAGGCCAGCGCCGCAGAAAGCCTGCGGCTGCCAGCATTCGATCTAAAGACACTGACGCCTCCCGCGCTGTCATTGCAGGCCGCGATGAAACGTGCGGTCGAAAGGGTGGACGCTTTCAATTTGTTGACCGCGTTCCCCGGCAGCGGGGGAAGGACGGGCAGCCCCAGAACTCTGAACCGGCATTGGCTCCGCTTCGGGCGGTTCGCCTCCGCATCGACGCTCCGCACTTGGGGCAAACCGGCGGGGCGGCAGGCAAAGTCGGCACAGCGGCAGGAGTTGGCGTTTCTACGGCAGCAGGCTTTTCGTGAGAGAAAGCTGACTTGCCCTGCATTTGCTGTACCAGAGCCAGCAGCGCAGGCCCGTCCACAAGCTCCAGCGGCGGCTGCCCCTGCCCTTCCGTTCGTGCTTCCTGCGTAAATTGCCCGCAGGTCACGAAAATGCCGCGTGAAGCACCGTTGCGGGCCACCGCACCGCGCAGCTCACGCACGACGGGCGCACCCACTTTGGCCTGTTTCCACCGCTTGCACTGTACCAGGGTCGTCTGCCCTTCCCGGCGCAGGACCAAATCCACGCCGCCGTCCGGGCCGCGCCCGCCTTTTTCCTCGACCGCGTAGCCCTGCCGTCGGTACGCTTCGCCGACCAGCAGCTCAAAGTTCTGCCAGGTCATCCCGCGCAGCGTTTCCAAACTGCTTTGGGTCGCCAGCAGTGCGCGGCGCTTGTGTTTGTCTGCCTCGGCGAAGAGAGCAATGATGGCGGTGATGGCAGTAAGCGGAAGCGCATAGATGATACTGAACTGCGCCCAGATGTTCCCATGCAGGACCACCGGAGCGATAAAGCGCAGCACAATGTAAATAGTTGCCACGCTTGCCACAACCGCCCAGGTTGGCAGGAGCCGAAAGATAAAATAAAACAGGCTGTCTTCTGCTTTTTGTCGTGCCATCACGCACCCTCTTTCTTATCGCCTTCTTTCTGGTCATCTTTTTTCTCCGCCGCCGGGACTTCCAGCGCCACCGGGGGGAAGTCGCGGCAGGTGAAATGGTACGTGCCCCCGGTGCGGGGGAGGCGGAAGGTGACGGACAGCGAGGCGGACAGGGCGCGGTCGTCTTTGCCGGGGGCGAAGCGGAAGGACCAGCCGCCTCCTTCAGCGAGGACGCGCTGACCGAGTGCCCCAAGCGGCAGGCCGATGGGGCGGGCGGGGCGGCCCGGCGGGGCCGTGCGGGCCAGGCGGAAGTCGGCAGGGGTCAGGGTCAGGGAGCGGCGCGTCTCGCTGCGGTCATGCAGGGCCAGGGTGACTTCGACGTAGCGCGTGTCTTCGGCGGGATGCCCAGCATAGGTTTCCAGCGACGCTCCGGTGACGGTCAGCTCCCAGTCATCGCGGGTCATCTTTTCGCCGGTGCGATAGACCGTGGGCGTGCCGCCGCCGACCAGATACTTGTCGAACCAGCCGAGGCAGCGGCGCAGCTCATCCAGCCGGTGCTGCGGCTCGCCGAGGCCATGCCCTTCGCGGGGGTAATGGACATACTCCACGGGGCGGCCCAGCAGGTGCAGGGCCTGATACATCTCGTGGGAATTGGTCAGCAGCGTATTCGGGTCGCCTTCGCCATGCAGAATCAAAACCGGCGTGTGGATGTCCTGCAAGTAGGTGGACGGGGAGCGTTCGGCGTAAATCTCCGGCCGCTCCCAGGGGGAGCCGCCGAGGTACTCCACTTCCCAGCGCGGGGCCTGTGAGTTGGAGAAATCGGTCACCAGCGAGAAGATGCCAAACTGGGACACGGCGGCCTGGAAGCGGTCGGTGCGGGCAATCAGCCAGTTGACGAGGTAGCCGCCGTAGGACGCGCCGATGACGGCGAGGCGGTCCGGGTCGGCGATGCCTTCGGCGACGGCCTGATCGATGCCCGCCAGAATGTCCTGCACGTCCGCGCCGCCGAGGTCGTTTTGGTTCGCGGTGCTGAACCCATTGCCGTAGCCTTCGCTGCCCCGGTAGTTGGGGGACAGGACGGCATACCCGGCGGCGGCCCAGACCTGCGACGCGGTATAAGGGCTGAGAGCCTGCACCGTCCGTCCATGCGGCCCGCCATGCAGGCTGACCACGAGCGGGTGCTTCTGGCCTTCGGCGTCGCCGAGAGGCAGTGTGAGCAGGCCCTCGATTTCCAGACCGTCGGGGGCAGTCCAGGAGACCACCGAGGTCGGGCAGAGGGCGTGGCCGTCGGCCCAGTCGGCGTTGAGATCAGTCAGCGTTTCGGGGCGCTTGGCTTTAGGCGCAAGCCAGACCAATTCGGGCACGTCCACACAACTGCTCGACGTGTAAACGATGCCGCCGTCGGGGGCGATATGCCAATCGTGGACATGGCCGTCGCCGTCTATCACGGCTTCCCAGCCCTCTGTGCCACTGGCCTGCCGAAACACCTGCGTCGTGGTGCCCACAGCGGCCAGCACGTAAACGACGCCTGCGGCGTCCAGATGGACGCCGGGCCAGTCGGTGATGTCGTGGTCCAGTGTCTCGGTCAGGCACACCGGGGCCGCGTCCTGCCCCTCAGCAGATACGGCGTACAAATTAGACTGCGAATAAGACAGGGCCGGGTCCAGCGGGGCCACGAACAGCACCTGCGAGCCGTCGCGGGTCCAGAGCGGGTGGAACTTGCCGCCCGGCCCATTGGCGACGGGGCGCGGGTCCGTGCCGTCGATGCCGACCACCCAGACATCGGTTTTGTGGTAGTCGTTCGGCTCACCGGTGTAGTTGGTCGTAAAGGCCACGCGCCGTCCGTCCGGGGACACGGCGATCTCGCCGAGGCCGTAGTCACCGGGATGGACTAGTACGGGCTTCTTTTTGACCAGATCAATGCGCCAGATTTGCTGCCGGAACTTCTCGGCCCGCTCGCGGACACCGTCGTCTTTGCGGTCCTGGGCGTCGTCGTAGGCGGCCTGCAGGGGCTTCGGGCGCGGCTCCTGCGCCAGATAGACGACGCCGGTGCTGTCGGGGAGCCAGTCATAGTCCCCCACCCCCTCGGGGGCGTCGGTGAGCTTTTCGGCTTCGCCGCCCCCGCCGTCCATCGGCAGCAGCCAGACCTGCGCCGACGGGTCGGCGTCGGCATCAAAGTCCGCGCCGCCCTCATCGTCGCGGTCGCTGAGAAAGGCCAGCCATTTGCCGTCCGGGGACCAGCGCGGCTGCGTCTCGCTGCCCGACCCGCGTGTCACCTGGCGCGGCTCGGCCTCGTCGCCCAGTTTCAGCACGAACAGGTGCTGCGTCACCCCGTTTCCGTCCCAGTCTGTCTCGCTCACCCCGTATGCCACGCGCACGCCGTCCGGCGCGACTCGCACGTCGCCGGGCATTTTCAGGTCCAGCAGCGCCCGAGGCGTGACCTTCTGCTTCCGTATTCTCGCCATAGGGGGTGATTGTACCCGAAGGAGGAGACCCCCTAGCCCCCAATAATGGGGGAACCGGAATAAGACGGCTAGGAGGGCGCAGCAAGCAGCGCCCCTACACCTGGTCCAGCGGGGCAATCACCGGGACGCGGGCGGGAAAGAGGCGGTCGGCCAGCGCGAGGGTTTCCGGCGAGTCGCAGGCGATCAGGCCGAGTGCGTGCGCTTCCGAGGGGGTTTGATAGCCCAGGTAAAGCTGGGCCAGCAGGCGGATGTCGGCGCGGAGCCAGGGGCGGTCGCGGGGGGTGCCGGGTTCGACGCCCCCGCCGGTCAGGCGCACGGGGGCGGTGTTCGCCGCCCGGACGGGGTCGGAGGCCCGCAGGGTCAGGGTCGTGCCTTCATCACGCAGAACCGCGCCGTAGAGGCGCTCGTGAACGGCGGACAGCGCCCCGGCGAGGTCCACAATGCGGAGCATGACGCCGGGCGCGGGCGGTTCGGAGGACGGGGGCAGGCCAAACGCAGCGATGTGGGACGGGGCGGCGTGCCAGCGGGCCATTGGCTCCGGCTGACAGGCCAGAAAGCCAGACAGGCCATGCCGGGCGTCGGCGGTCTGGCCGTGCATTTCCAGCACGGTCAGCGTGTCAGTCCGCTCCCAGAGGGCGTACCCTGAAATGCCCGCTCCGGCATCATAAACATATGCTTCCCGGCCCGGCAGGGGCAGACGGATGAGGTCCCAGCGGCGCTCGTCGCGGGCAATCGCGCCGGTATCGGCGGCGGTGAGACGGGAGACAAGGCTCTCAATCTCCGGCCAGTCGGCCTTGCGGGCAGGGCGGACGTGATGCGACTCCGGGTGCCGGGAAAGCGCGGCGGGCTTCGCCTGCCAGAGAAAATCGTGGGTGGCATATTCCCAGCCGAACTGGCGGTAGAACGGGGCGGAGACGGGGTGCAGCAGGGACAGCGGGTAATGCAGCTCGTCCCACAGGTCGGTGACGGTCTGAGACAGCAAGGCCCCGGCATAGCCGAGCCGCTGCCATTCGGGCCGGGTGGCGACCCCGGCGATGCCGCCGCACTCCACGGGGACGCCGCCGACGCGCAGGCGGGTGGGCACGATGGTCAAGGCGGAGACGACGCCGACGCCGGGCAGGGTGAGCAGGCGCTTGTGGGAAAGGTCAAAGTAGGGGTCGCCGTAGAAAATGGGGCGGGCCAGGTCGGCGTCGAGGTCAAAGGCGGCGCAGAGGGTGCGGAGAGCGTCTTCGGCCTCTTCGGGCCGGGCGGCATGAACACTCACGGGGCCGCGTGCCAGGTGCGGAGGAAGTCGAAGGAAAGGGGATCACGCTTTTGCAGGGCGGCGGGGGTGTTTACATAGGCGGAGAATGCCTCTGCGAAACCTTCCTCGACATTGGTTTGGGCGTAGGGCGTGATCAGCCTGCGGGCGTCTTTCTGGCGCTTGTAGAGGCTTTCATAGGCGTTGCGGTCGTCTTTGGAGAGCCGGTGGAACCAGACATAGTGGCCATATTCGTGGGCAAAGGTGGCGACATCAGGCGCTTCGCCTCGGGGCAAACGCAGGGTGATCCGGGGCGGGTCGTCCTCGAAGATGCCGTCAATGCTGCCGTCGTCGGCGTGGGAGTTCGACAAGTCGCCTTCGTTGGTGTCCTGGGACGCGAGATAGCTGGTCATCTCCCGGTCATTCAGGGGCGTAACGACAAACCGCTCCCGCGCCTGAAACCGGGCGGGGATGTGCCTGCCAATCCACCCGAGCAGAGCGTGGGCGGCGGCAGGCGGGGCCATGTCCGAGACGACGACCTGGGCGTGAGCGCGGGGCATCGCAGGCAGGAGTCCGGCGGCCAGAAGAAGAACAAGCAGAGCAGGTGACAAGCGAGTGCGCGTCATAGGTCTATTTTACCATACTCGGACGCCGGGCGCAAGAAGGAGAGGGCATAGAACGAAAGGCCCTAGGGGCATTCAGTCCACCACGGATTGAAGAACCACGGGTTAAAACCTGTGGCTGAGGGGCGCAGACGCCGAACGTCCCTCCGGGACGCCCACTTCGTGGGTCTTGCACTTCTTGTGTCCCGCAGGGACATTCAGCCGAAGGCTCCTCAGCCATGCATTTCAATGCGTGGCCTCAATGGCCTATTTCGCCCCCCACGGAAGGACAACAACCATTATGCCTACGAATATGCCAACTCAAAAGACAAACGCCACAGAAACTCCCGCGCAGCTTTTGCAAAAGTACTTCGGCTTCGGCGAGTTCCGGCCCGGCCAGGAAGCCGCTATCAATGCTCTGGACACCGACAAGGCCGCGCTGGCCGTGTTCCCCACGGGCGGCGGCAAGTCGCTGTGCTATCAGCTCCCGGCCCTGCGCTACGACGGGCTGACGCTGGTGGTCTCGCCGCTGATTGCGCTGATGAAAGACCAGATCGACTTTCTGACAGGCCGGGGCATTGAAGCGGCCCGGCTGGATTCATCGCTGGGCGGCGACGAAACGCGGGCGGTCACGGCCAAAGTCGAAGCGGGCACACTCAAGATGCTGTATGTGGCCCCGGAACGCTTCAACAATGAGCGGTTTCTGGCCCTTTTGGAGCGGACACCGATTGCGCTGTTTGCCGTCGACGAAGCCCACTGCATTTCGGAGTGGGGCCACAATTTCCGGCCCGATTACCTGAAGCTGGCCGAGGCGGCGAAACGGGTCGGCGCCGAGCGGGTGCTGGCGCTGACGGCAACCGCCACGCCTTCCGTGGTGGAGGACATCTGCCAGGCGTTTGACATTCCCCCGCAGGCATCGGTGGTGACGGGCTTTTACCGGCCCAACCTGAACCTCAGCATCTCGCCCGTCGCCGACAAAGACCGGGACGCGCTGCTGCTGAAACGGGTCGGCAAGCGGACGCCCGGCCCAACCATCGTGTATGTGACGCTGCAAAAGACCGCCGAGCGGGTGGCCGCGCTGCTGTCGGACGCCGGGCATCCCGCCGAGGCGTATCATGCGGGCCTGGACCCGGAAGTCCGCGCCCAGGTGCAGGACCGCTGGATGGCGTCGGACACGGGCATCGTAGTGGCAACGATTGCCTTTGGCATGGGCATTGACAAGTCCGCGGTGCGCTATGTGTACCATTACAACCTGCCCAAATCCCTGGAAAGCTACAGCCAGGAGATCGGGCGGGCCGGGCGGGACGGCAAAACGTCCACGGTGGAGCTTTTGGCCTGTCCGGAAGACGTGCCGACCCTGGAAAACTTTGCCTACGGCGACACGCCCTCCGAGGCGTCCCTGCGCTCGCTGCTGGACGATCTGCTCTCGCGGGGGCCGTCGTTTGACCTGTCCCTCTATGCCCTGTCTGCCGAGCATGACATCCGCCAACTAGTCCTTCGCACGGCCCTGACCTACTTGGAACTCGATGGCGTGTTCCATCAGGGCACGCCGTTCTATGCGGGCTATGAAGTCAAGCTGCTACGCTCGCTGCCGGACATCATCGGCGAGTTCCAGGGGGTTCATGCCGACTTCGTGCGCGACCTGTTCGGCCTCGCCAAACGCGGCACGATCTGGTACGCGCTGAACCCTGATGTCGCCGCCGAGGCGCTGGGCGTGGACCGTCGGCGGGTCGTCCGGGCGCTCGAATACCTCGAAGAAAAGCAGTGGGCGCTGCTGAAAGTCGCCGATGTCCGTCAGCGGTACACACGCGGCGAAGGCGACGCGGGCCAGAAGGCCGATGCCGAGGCGCTGGCCTTTGAGCTGTCGTCGCGCTTCCTGCGCCGCGAACAAGCCGAAATCGCTCGTCTCGGGCAGGTCATGGCGCTGGTGACTCTGGACGGCTGTTTGACCAATGCGCTGGTGGCCTACTTCGGCGAACAGCGCACGGAGCCGTGCGGGCACTGCACGCACTGCCTGACGGGCCGCGCCGCCGTCCTGCCGCCGACCGAGCCGCTGCCCGCCCCCGAAACCCTGCTGGATGTCGCCGCGTGGTCGTCGCTTCGGGCGCAGCACCGGGACGCGCTGGGCGATCCGCGCCAGGCCGCCCGGTTCCTGTGCGGGCTGACATCGCCCGCCCTCTCCCGCGCCCGTCTGGGCCGGCATCCGCTGAACAGCAAACTGGAAACCCTGCGCTTCGCCGATGTGCTGGCCTGGTGCGCGGGGGAGTAGTGGCCCAGAACACGGGGCTGAACCCCCGTGCTTTAAACGGGCAATTCCCCGCCTTCGCAGGCAGAAGATACCCCCTAGTTGTGAGGGCGGGGGCGGGTGATATTTGCGGCAGGTGTGATATAATTGGCGCAGGAAGCAGTTAATCAGAAAACCGTGGTATGAACACTTTACAGAAAGCGGCTGGCGGGATGACTCTAGTTATCCTGTGCGGAGTAGGCATTGCGGGATACAAGATTTTGCACCCGCCGACGCGCTCTTTTGCGCCATTCGCAGGCGTGACGCGCGTCAAAATCTATGACGCGCAGGGCAACGCGACAGTTATCAATAACCCAAGCCACATCGCCCGCATTTGTGCGTTCGTGAACCGCTACCCAAATAAGTGGGGCGGGTCAGGGGATGTGTTTGGCGTACCTGTTCCCGTTGTTAAAGCAGACTTTTCTACGGGGCAAGTGTTTCTCGGCCATTTTGGAGATGGGACAAACTTCTTTGAGACGCAGCGGGATGGCGATTTTTGCTCCCATCCTGCTTCGGCAGATGAAGTGTCTGCATTTCGCAAGCTGGTCGGTGGCGCGGGGGAGTTTGGCCGTTAGACTACAGCAACAAAGGCTTGTTTTTTGCCATACCGGAGGGATAGAATGAATGTCTGACTCGGCTCTCACAATTATGTATAGCGTTATGGCATTGGTTGTCGTGGTATTCTTCGCCACGGCCCTGTTGCAATATTTATGGAATATCACTTTGCCGCAAGTCTCCACGCTGAAAGTGATTACATTCCGGCAAGCCTTTCGGATTTTGCTCATTGGCGCACTGTTAAGTTCGGCGGGGTTCATCCATCTGGGCTGGCATCAGTGACGCACGACACAGGAACCTTACCCCAGCCCCTCCTTCGGCAAGGAGAGGGAGCCAGAGTAGGACAAGAGCGAAGGGGCGGCAGGGGGCGCGGATTTCTGGTACAATGGCGACAGCGCGGTATAATCGGTATTGAGGGGCTTCTCAATGAATGTCATGCTGAAAGAAAAAGTCCAACAGGACATCGAGCGTTTGGATGAAAGCGGGCTGAAAGAAGTCGCCGAGTTTATGGCATTCTTGCAGTTTCGGGCGCGTCAATCTCCCGCGCCGGACCAGGACGACGCGCAATTAGCCGCGCTGTATGCCGAGTTTGCGGAAGAAGACCATGCTTTGGCCGAGGCAGGGATGGGGGAGTACGCGGCGGGGCTGGCCCGAGAGGACACCGCGCGATGACTGTCCAGCGCGGTGAACTCTGGTGGGCAGAACTAGACCCCACGCAAGGCTCAGAACAGGCGGGAACGCGGCCCGTTCTCATCTTCCAAAATAACGCCGTGAGCCGATTTACGACCACAACGCTTGCCATTCCACTCACCACCAACCTGCGGCGGGCGCTGCTTCCGACGGGGGTTCGCCTTTCTGCAGGCGAAGGCGGTTTGAGCGCAGATTCTGTAGTGCTTTGCAGTCAGATGCGCGTCTTGGATGCAGGACGTCTAAAAAGCAGAATTGGCAAAGTCAGCACACAGGCATTGGACGAAATAGACAAGTGCGTCCGTTTCACAACAGGGATGTAGGCACAGAAGTCATTCAAGAGTCACTCAATCCTGATGGGGATTTCTGGTACAATAGGCGCATATTGATATTTAACGCGCATTTGAGGAGAACGTATGGCAGTCACGGACCGGTTTTATGGGGCGAATACGATGGGGACGGCCCGGCCTATTCAGGACTTTGGGCTGAGTGACCTGAAGGGGACGTATTGGTATACGGCCAAGCTGCGGGTCAAGGGGCTGCTGGTGGTGGTCTTCTTTTCGCCGGATTCGGCCCCGTCGGTGCGGGCGCTGAAGACGGTGCAGGGGTGGATCGAGGGTTTGCCGACGCAGAAGTGGACGGCACTGGCGGTCAGCGAGGGCAGCCGGGTGGAGCTGGCGGCGTTTGCGGAGGCGCAGGGGGTGGAGGGCGTCTCGGTGCTGGTGGACAACGGGCTGTATCAGACGCGGACGTGGGGGGTGTCGCACCTGCCGAGCGTGTACCTGGTGTCGGGGCAGACGGGGCGGGTGCTGCACAAGATTATGGGCGATGACGAGAAGGCGCTGGGCGGCATGAGAGAGATGCTGCATTCCGAAGTGGAGAAGCTGGTGGCCGCAGACGCCGCCGCCGCAAAGGCGGCGGAAGAGAAAAAGGCGGCGGAGGCTGCCGCGAAGGCCGCCGAAGAAAAGAAGGCCGCCGAGGCCGCAAAGCCGTCGGACAGCACGCCGCCGGCAAAGGCGTAGACGCAAAAAAAACCGCCGGGCAGTCCCAAACTGCACCGGCGGTCGCCTCTCACGCTGGGTTTGACGCCGGGAGCGGCAAGGATAAGGAGATCACATCTGTCAGACGCCATCAGGCGACCAAATGTTCCCTTTGCGTTCCAATAAAAGCCGCAGAAAGCCGCCGCCTGTATTCAGACGGCGGCTATTGTGCTAATTGACGCTGTACGTGCCCGCGAAGCTGCCGGCGGTGGCGGCGGTCCCGGCGGCGACGCCGCAGCCGTTGCTTTGCGGGTCTGTCGCCTGGGCAGCATTCCCGCCGGGCGAGAGCTGTGTCCCGCGCAGCCACTTGACATGGCCGTCGGCGAAGCCGAAGTTCGCGCCGCCGGTATGGACCGGGGTGTTCAGGTAGGGCAAGACATTGGTGTCGCTGCAGGGGGGATTGCCCATGCCCACGGTGGTGCTGATGCTGCTGGCATACTTGGCTTTGATGGGAGACCCGGTGGGAGTGGAGTAGTCGATGTAGCCTGCCCCGGCACCGTCGCCGCCGTTGGCGGCGGGCGAATAGTCGCCGTGACCGACCCCGGTGTCGATGTTGGGGTCCAGAATGTTGGCGGTCGCGCCCTGCACTTCGGTCAGCAGGACGGTGCTGGCGGAGGCATTGAGCTGGGGCAGCCCGGCTTTGGCGACATTGGGATTAAAGGCGTAGGAGACCGGAACCAGTAAACCGTTGATGGCCGTGGAATCATCCGGGCACTTGTAAACGCCGGTGCTTTTGACATAGGGATAGACGCTGCTGCCCCAGCCCACGCCGCCGCGATCCGGGCGGGGAAACCTCTCGTCAGCATCCTGGGTGTACTGAACCACGGCAAGGGCAAGCTGCTTCATGTTGGACTGGCAGGAGGCGCGGCGGGCATTTTCGCGGACCTTCTGGAAGACGGGAAACAGGATCGCCGCGAGGATGGCGATAATGGCGATGACGACGAGCAGCTCAATCAAAGTAAAAGCGCGGGCAGAGCCAGCGCGGCGGGGCTTGGAAACGGACATAAGCAAAGAACTCCTTACACAAGAGACAGCTCCACAAGGGAGCATTACAGGGTTCATACCCAGTATTGCCACATTTATATAAAGTATGGCCGCACTTTTCCCCTGTGTCAAGCAGGCAAACTACGAAAAAAAGCACAAAAAAGCGCCGGGGCATCTGCCCCGGCGCTTTTTGTCTGAATGTCAGCAGGATCACTGCCAGCCGGTTCCGGCGAAATCAAAGCGGATTTTTTTGGCGCGGTTGGAGTAGTAGAAGACCAGGTCGCGCCCGAGGATGCGGCGGGTGATGGAATACTCGACGTCTGAATAGCGGTCATCCAGGTAATTTTCGTAGGTGGTGGCGAGGCCGAGGCCCCAGTCAGGGGTGACGCGGTAGGTGGCCGAGGCGAACAGGCTGCGGTCGTTGAGCGGCAGGCCGTAGCCGCCGGAGAAGGAGGTCTGGACGCGCTTCAGGGGCGTGGCCTGGTAGGTGACGGTCAGGCGGTGCTGGGACGGCGAGAACAGAAGGGCCTGCAAGGGGGCCAGGCCGCCGGCGGGCGTGCCGATCTGGGTCAGCAGCGGATCATACCGGTAGGTGTAGTTCAGGGCGAGCGAATCGGACTGGCGGAAAGTGCGTGTCAGGCCAAAGCTGGCGCTGACAGTGGGGGCGAACTGATTGCGCTGGCCGCCCCAGGCCTGTCCCACGGTGAGCGAGTTGGTGACGACGGTGCGCTTGTCGAGATGCTGCGGCGCGGTGAAGAAGCGCACATCCACAGATTTGGTGTTGATAGGCGTCGTGATTTTGCCGGTTCCGGGGGCCTCCGAGGTCAGAGTGCCGGTCTGCACGGCGAAGTCGGTGGTATAGTTGACGCCGGAACGGCCGAGCGCACGCGGGTTGGACTGGATGTAGGCATTCAGGCTGAGGCTCTGGGCGCTGTAGCCATCATAACCGGGGTCGCGGCTGCCAGCGGCGTTCAGGTTGAACGAGAAGCCGTTGAACTGGCGCGAAACATTGGACGAGGCATACAGGCTGCGGTGCGAGGGGTAGTCCACAAACACATAGCCGGTCGTGGCTTCATCGAGCCGCTGGGTGTGGCTCCACTGGGCGCCCCATTCCGAGCGGGTGATGCCGGACACAAGGAACTGCCCCTGTCCGCCCCGGCCCATCTGGTAGGTTTGTTCGAGGTCGAGCGCGAGGCCGTGCCGGGCAGCGTGGCCGTTGAAGAAGCCGTTTCCGGTAGAAAGCGCCCCGCCGACATTCGCGCCGGAGACGGCGGCGTTCCGCAGATAAATCGTGCCTTTGGAGCGCGGCGTGACGTTGTAATAGTAGGGTAGGTTCAGGAAGACGCCCTGGGAGCCGAAGCCGAGAAGCTGCTGGCCGAAGATCTGATTGGAGTTCATCGGCATGACATGATACGGGACGGACAGAAGCTTTTTGCCGTCGCTGTAGATGGTGGCACGGCGGAACTGGACCTGGTCGCCGGGGTCGGCGGTGATGGCGCGGGCAGCGACGACGACGCGGCTGTCGGAGAGGTCGACAAAGCGGAACGGGTTGGACTGCAGGGGCAGCTCGGCAGGGTCGGCCACCTGGGGCGAGGTTTCGAGGTCTGAGCCGGTGATGAGAACGCTGGCGTTCTGGCCGGCCAAAATGGCGCTGCCGCTGCCGGTCAGCAGGTCATAGCGCAGCTCGGCGGCGCGGACCTGATGGTGTCCCCGGCGGATAACGGCACCGTGGGCGAGGATGGTCTGGGTCTGCAAATCAACCTGCAGGCGGTCGGCTTCGAGCTGTACGGCCTTGTACGACAGATGAGCGGAGCCGTTTTTTCCTTCGGCTTCGATGATGCGTGTGTCGGCGCTATAAATCAGGTACTGGGGGCTGTCCACGCGAATCCAGCGGGCGTCTTTGTCAAAGAGCGACTCGCGGTCGGCGGTGAACTCCACGATGGCCCCGCCTGCGGAGGAGCCAGCCGCGCTGACGCCGAAGGCGGAGGCGGTGATACTGGCTTTGCCTTCCTGCGAGGAGGCGGTCAGCGAGACGCGGGCGACGCCGGAGGTGGTGGTGACCGTGTCGGGGGTCAGCGTTCCAAGCGTGGTGGTGAAGCGCACCGAGGTCCCGTCGGGGGCGATTTTGCCGCCGCCATCGCGCACGGTGGCGGTGATGACGGTAGTGCTTTTGCCGTCGGCATAGATGATATCCGGGGCGGCGGACACAGCGACGCTGGCCTGTCCGCCCGCGTGTGCGGGCATGGTCAGGCGGGGGGCGAAGGTCAGCGCGAGGAGCAGGGAAGCCAGAAAATGCCGGGTGGGGTAAAGCATAAAAGTTATCTCAGCCGGGGGCTGTGCCCCCGGCAGTTATGCGAAGTGGTCAGCGAGCAGTGTTTACTAAGACGGCGGGCCGGGCGGCAGGAGTGTTCCGCCGGTCGTGCCAGTGCCGGTTCCGGTCGTCCCCTGCCCAAGCTGGGGAGGGGCAGGGATGCCAGGGTCGGTCGTCACAGGCGTGGTCGGGGTCGTCGTGCCGCCACCGCCGTTGCTGCTGTGACGGTTGGCGGACGAGATGGCAAGTCCAATGCCGACAGCCAGCAGAATGCCGAGCAGGATGGAGCCTTTGTTATTTTTCTTGCCGCGCTTGAAGTCCACCGGCACGTCGGCTTTCTGCACGGGAGCGGCCTGAGCGTTCAGGGCGGAGACGACATGGCCGGACGCATCATTGATGGCGCTTTGGAGCAGCGTATTCGGATCATCCGACGCATTGTAGGAAACGCCGTGGCCGGTGTAGGCCAGCACCTTGACGGGAGCGCCTGTCGTGGTGTTGTAGAGAGTCGCGCTGATGGTCAGGTTGACGTTGCGCGTTTTGGGGTCCTGGGACAGGGCTTCGACGGTTCCGAGCAGGTAGCCATCACTGCCGATTTGGTCGGTAATCCGCTGCGCGGTGGCCCCGTTGGTGTAGGGGGGAACCAGGTCGTTTTCGGTGATACCCTGCCCGGTCGCGCTTGGCTCGCTCAATGCCCGCTGTATCTGGGGCAGGCGGGGGGAGAAGGAGCTGGCCTGGTAGCGGCCGATGGTCTTGATGCGTAACTTGATGGCATCTTCCACCTGTGCCCCCACCGTAACGGCATTGAAGCCAGAGGTGGCGCTTCCCGCAGGAATGGCGCTGGCGAAGGGAAACAGCAGGATGGATTTGATCGGCGTGGTCTGAACGGGCGCCATCGGAATACGGATCGTTCCGGCGGCGGCGGAAGGAGCCGTAGTCGCTGAAGGAGGCGCGGGGGCGGCGGGGGCAACCGGGCCGGGGTCCTGTGCCTGCGCGGCACTCAGCAGGCAGGTCCCCGGCGGCAGCAGAAATGCTGCCGTCAGGGCGAATGCCACCATGCGCTTGAGAGATGTGTGTTTGTTGAATATCATAGTGTAGTTTCTCTCGGCTTTGCTGTTACGAATGCGCCTGTGGCTGCCAGAATGCCGGGGGTGTGACCCCCCCGGCAGGGAGGTGTCCTTCGGACAAAGATTGAGGAAGGCTCCTAATCTCTTCACCCGAAGGGTGCTCTCTTTGCCGGGGGTTTTCACACCCCGGCATTCTGGTATGCGGCACTCTGGTGTGCGCTCGGGCGATTTGTGCAATGAAGCCGTTTCTCTCCGCGCCTTAGTAGCGGGGCCGTGTGCGCTGCTGGATTCGTCCCCGTGCATTGCCTGACAGCAGGCCACTTAGAGCGGTCGCGCCGCCGTTCAGATTGACCGGCAGAGGATCGTTGAAGATGTACGGGTTGTCGTTTTCCGAGCTGCCGTTCAGGAGGTCTCTCGCTCCGACCCGGTAGAAGAACTGGGAGGCATTCGGGAAGGCCGTGGTCAGATCAATGTTGTTGAAGATGACCGCCGTGCCGGTGGCCGCGCTGATGCCCCCTCCGAGGTTGGTAGGGTCTGCGGCAGTCGCGGTGTAGGAGCCGGGTTGGGGAGCAAATCGGCGGGCATTGGCGAAGCCAGGGTCGGCAGAGATTTCCAGAATGTAGTCGCTTCCGCCGCGTGTGGCGGGGATGGTGAAGTTGACGTTGTTCAGACCGGTTCCGGTGGCGGCATTGGCGGAGGGCGTCACCGGCTCAATCAGTGTGACATAGTTGGTGTTTCGCAGACCGGTGAGCTGGTATGTCAGGTCATGCCCGGTGGTGGTCCCGGTGTTGTTGGTCCCGGTGTTGGTGTTGTTATTGTTGGTGTTTGTCCCGGTGTTATTGTTGTTGGTCGTGTTGTTGACGCCGGTGTTGTTGCCGTTGGTGGTGTTGTTATTGGTGGTGTTGCCGTTGGTATTGGTTCCGGGGTTCAGAGTGCCCGTGCTGAAGGTGGCAGGCTGGATGTACAAGCCCTCTACCGAGTAAAAAACGCGCTGTCCCAGGTTCAGACCGGTACCGGGGATGGGCTGGCCGGTGACAATCACTCCCGTTGTGGTTGTGGTTGCGGCGGCCGCAGTGGTACTGGCTGTGATGGTGAGAAGCTGGCTGTTGTTGGTGATGTCCGGCTTGGAGGCGGTGATGGACGTAATCCCGAAGGGTCCGTCATACACGGCCAGGTTCGCGTGACCTGACTGGGCAAAGAGGGGAACCTGACCGAAGCTGAAAGTGCTGGTCGTTCCACCCGTGTTGTTGTTGGTACCCGTGTTATTGTTGGTGGTACCCGTATTAGTGCCCTGCGTCGGAACAATCCCGAGGCTGGCCGGGCTGGAGAGGGCTGCCGGAGCATCGCTGCGGTAGACGTGGTATTCCAGGAAGTTATTGGGGTTGATGTTTCCGACATCAGAGGTAATCCGCACGGCGACCGGGATGTAGCGCGAACCAAGCGTGGCGAGGCCAACCGGCAGCACGGTGCTGATGGAGTTCTGGGCGCCGCCGACGAGCGTGGCGCGTCCGGCCACGGCATGCGGCCCCTGGATGGCGGCTCCGCCGAGGGATTTTTCTCTGCCGCCTGTCTTGACTGCGGAGATGATCAGCGCCCCGGCCAGCAGGGCGACCAGGATGCCGCCGACGCCGCTGAAAAAGTTCGACCTGGATTTGCGGGTGGGCGAGTCAGAAGACACATCGCCGCTGCTGGCGGTGCGGAACGAGCCAACGCTCTTGTCAATGCTGTAAGACGGCAGGGTGTAAATGGCGGTTGCCCGGTCTTCGGGACGGATGCCCTGGCCCTGATCGGTCACGACAGCGTTGGCGTCGTTGTTACTGACCTCGGAAATCTTGATGGTGCCGGTCACAACGCCGTTGCGGGTGACCAGCATCTCGAGGCCATTGTAAAGGCCGTCACGGGAGCCTTTGTTCAGGGTGACGGAGTTGATGCCGCGTCCGATGAGGACGGTGGCGACGGGCAGGTTGAATTTGCTGATTTGTTTGACAGCATTGAAGGCGGCATTCCCAAACGCTTCATTGACCAGCGACTCTTCGTCGGAGACGGGAATGGGCCGAACATTGGAGCTGCCTTCGGCCAGTGCGCCGTTCAGGAGATAGCCGGAGCGCGGGTCGATGACGCGGACAACGATGCTGACTTTGGCCTGCCGCCGGTTCTGCGAGAACGAAACCGAGGAGATTTCGCCGGCGACAATGGCATTGGCTCCGAGCGACTGCCCGACTTTCTCGATGGAGGTCAGGTTCAGCGGCGGGGTCAGGCTGTTGCTGGTGATGGCATTCAGAAGGTCCTGGCGAGGCAGAACGGAGTAGCGGTTCAGCTTGGCCAGCTCCACGACGAACGAGTCGGCGGCCAGTCGCCCGACATCCGTGCTGCCGTAGCCGGACGGGTTGGCGAAGTCCAGAACTGCCCAGGAGGGCAGGGTCCGGGCCAGGTCCTGCGCCTGCGCTCGGGGGGAGCCGAGCAGGAACAGGGCCAGAACGGGCAGCGCCATCAGCAGCGACATCAGTACACTGAGGGGCTGTGCGCTCCAATGCTGTTTGAAGTGTTTCACGAAATCAGAATCCTCCTAGAAAGGGTCCCGCTGAGGGCGGGTCCCGGCGGGCAAGGTTACTTGCCCGTCGGGATTTGAAGCGTCACGTCGGCATATACTCGTATCCAGTAAGCCGTCCAGGGCTGGAGCGTATCGGACGGCGAGACCGGCTGATAGGCTGTTCCATCGTAGCGGTACAGTGTCGGCGAGATCAGATGGAACTGGGCACCGGCGGCATCCGCGAAGGAGCGGGAAATACCATCGCTGCCCATGAACCTCAGGGTATTCACTGTCACTCCATTGATGCTGGGCACGCCGATCTGGTTCCAGGCGGGGTGCAGGGCCACACTGACGGTTCCAGTGGGGGTCGTGCCGGTCTGGGTCACCGCCGTCGAGTTTTTCAGGAATATCCAGTAGCCAACTCCGAGGCGCGGGGCATCGGCGGGGGCAGTCGGGTCCAGCACATAGCTGGAAGCCACGGGGTCCCACAGGGCGACGTGTGAGCGGTTGCCCGGCGTGGTGGCCGTGTTGAGCGGGCCGAATACGCCGTCGAAGCCAAGCGATGCGTAGTTATACGGCAGGGACACGAACTGGAGACCTGCCGGGAACGTATGGACGGCGGGCAGGCCGGTCAGGCCGCTGAAGTCCTGCCGCGTGAACGTGCCTGCGGTGATGGTCACCGTCTGCGGCGGGGTGGTCACGCCGCCCCGGCTTGCGGTAACGGTGTAGGTTCCCTGGGCCAGTGTGAGCGGGCCGTAGTTGATCGTGCCGCCATCAGAGGCGGCGACCGTGGTGGCCGTCGAGGAGGCCGTCTGGATGGCTCCGGTGCCGGTGGCGGCGACGGTGATAGTCGCGCCTGCCAGCGGGGCGGTCCCGGTGGTGGACAGTACCAGGCCGCCGAGCGTGCCGTTGGCGGGAGTGCCGAGGACGAGGTCCGGGGCAGCAATGGAGGTTCCGCCGGTGGCCTGCACGGTGACGGTGGCGCTGCCGTAGTTGGTGGCGGTGGCGGTCAGCGTGTAGCTGCCTGCCGGAACCAGCGCTGTGTACGTGCCGTTCGTGGTCGTCGTGGCTGTGGTAGCCACGGTGGCCGGGCTGCCGGTGGTGAAGATCACCGAGGCATTGGCAATGCCGGTCCCCGCCGTGTTGAGGACGCGGCCTGTGACCGTGCCGGTGGCGGCGCTCAGGACGAAGTTCGCCGTAGAGGCGGCGCTTGCGGTGATAGTGACGTCCTGCGAGACCGAGGCGCCATAGGCGGGCAGCAGGCTGGCCGTGCCGGTGTAGGTCCCGGCGGGAATGGTGGGCAGGCTGTAGACGCCGTTCGCGTTGGTTGTGGCGATCTGTGCGGTTCCGCCCCCGGCGGGGTTGAACGTGACGGTTGCTCCGGTGATCAGGTTTCCGGCGGCATCCTTGACCGTGCCGCTCAGGGTTCCGGGGGCGGCAGGCAGCAGCGTGACGCTGGCGGTCTGCGTGGCATCGCCTTCCACGGTGAACGTGTTAGTTGTGTTGGATGTGGCCCGGGTGAAGCCGTTTTTGTAGGCGACGACGGTGTAGGTTCCTGGTTCGACGCCGTCAATGCGGTAGTTGCCGGTGCTGTCCGAGGCGGCGCTGAAGGTGCCGCGTCCCGGAATGGGGGTCCCGTTGGAGGACACAAGATAGACGGTTGCGCCGCTGATGCCTGCGCCGGGGCTGCCGTTGCCGGTGGTGGAGCGAACTGTGCCCTGCACGGTTCCCGTCCGCAGGTAGCAGACGATATTGTGCAGCATATTCTGGCGCTGATTGTGCGGGAAGTAGAACCGCACGGCAGGGTTGCCAATATCACGCGAGTAATAGTCGGTGGACAGGCCCTCAAAGCCGAAGGAGGCGTAGACGACTTTTGCGCCCGTGCCGCCGGTGGCGGTGTCGTCGTAGTAGAGAAGGCCGTTGCCTCCTGGCGAGTTGGCTGCGTTCGGATCACCCACGGCATTGCCAGGATACACATTCGTGAAAGGCGACAATACCAGGTCAGTATGGGAGCTGGTTTTGGACCCTGCGACCGTGTCAATCTGGCTTACAACTGAGTTGCCCTGCCCTCCGGCATTGGAAACGCCGAATGGGGTTGCATAGGGACCGAGTTGATCCAGCGAGCCATCTGTGCGCCACAGCGGGACTTGGCCTTTGTTGTTGTAAGTGTCATCGAAGATATTGCCTCCGACATTGTTGCTCACAGTAATCGGACTCTGGTACGGCTGGCGTGGGATGAAGATGCCGGCATCGGTGGCCTCGAAAAAATTCATCCGCTGCTGACCGTCGAAGAAGGCAACATTAGAAATCCGGTTATTGGCAATGTCGCCGCCGCCGGTGGCGCTGTGCGTGCCTTTGTTTCCCGTAACCAGTGTTGCACCGAGGACATCCGAGAGGAAGCCTCCTGCCGCGTTGCCCGTAGTTCCGTTCTGCGTGATGGCCGAGCCGATATCCTGACCGGTCACAAACAGGCGCCCACCCGCTTCAACGAAGGCGCGGATTGAGGTCTGCGTGGCAGGGTCGGTGATAGTTCCCGGTCCGACAAGCAAGTCCCCGGCGAAGGGGGCGCTCCAGACGATGCAGCGCGGGGCAACAGTCACCTGTCCGGCAGGGTAAGTGACGGCAGGCGTGACGGTGTTATCCGAGACAGCGGGCTGCGTCGAGGTGGTCGGCTCGTAGCTCTGGAACACAGAGTCGGGAACCGGGCCGCGTGCCAGGGTGCGCCAGATGCTGTACCGCTGCGAGCCGACAGCGGGGACGCCGTCCACGGTCTGGCCGTCATCAATGTTGGCATCCGCGTAGGAGCCGACACCCAGGCCATTGAGCTGATGCGTCGGTCCATAAGCGGTTGCGCTGAGGCCAAAGCCGCGATTGATGCCAGACAACGGTATGGCTAAGGCAATCGGGAACTTGCGTCCGGCGATAACCCGCGATACATAGGTGGTGTTGGGCAGCAGGTTGATATCAATATCTGTCAAGTAGGATTCGGCCCCGTAGAACTTGGGCACGAGGTTGGTCAGGCTGTTCTGCCCGCCGAAGGTGGTTCCGGCAAACTTCTGGCCCAGGGCATAGTCGCTTACGAACAGGATATCGTTCGCGCCGATGTCGCGCAGGGTGCTGAAGCCCCAGACGTTGTCGTAGATACGGAAGTTAGAGCGCTCGCCGGAGAAGGGCGACGTGCCGCCCGCGAAATTCGGGAACACAGCCTTGTCGTAGGCGATCACGTCTAGGTAGTAGTCGCTGCCGGAGACCGGCGGCGTCCACGACACCGAATACAGCGTGCCGACGCCGCCGTCCTGCTGGGCGTCCGGCAGACGGGTGAGCTTGAGCCATTCGGCGGGATGGAACACGGGGGTCGTGACCGAAATCCCGGAGGGCGTGGTGCTTGTGGCATTCACGGTGTAGCTGGCGGTCGGGCGCGGCGGATGGCCGTTGCCGGTCGAGAACTGCTGGAAGACAAACGAATTGTCGTTGAGTTGCGTTCCGGGGAACAGAGACACAGTAATCGGGTAGGTGCCACGCTCGGTGATAATGATGGTTTCAACATCGGCGCCGTATCCGGCCAGCGTCGTTGTAACACGGTATTGGCCTGGTGCGAGGGTGGCAAAAACATTGCCTTTGTTGCCGTCCGGGAACGTCGTGGTCGTAGATGACGAGATCAGCGTGGAGGGCGTAGTCGCCACCGGTGCGCCGGTGAAGGCATCGGCGACGGTGAGCGTCGCGCCGCCGACCGGGGTGTCGGCTCCCGTAGTGGGATTTCGCGTATTGATCGTGCCTTCCACGATGCCGGGGGCGGCAAAGCCGCTGAACGCCCGCTGATCATCCAGGCCAGCCAGATAATAGGGATTGCTGTAGTCAGAAGGAGACGTGTCGTTGCCCGGTCCGTTGGGCGTCGTGGCGTAAATGGGGTTGACCGCCTGTGCCTCGTACTCCTGCCCGAAGGGGATATAGTACTGCGGATCAAAGCCCGGTGGTAGGTTCGGATTGCCTTTGGCGTCCAGAAGAGGCTTGCCGTCGTCTCCGGTGGTGACGGGGTTGGTGCTGGTTTGGTTCGCCGTCGGGGTGGTTCCCAGCGCAATCGGCTCGCCGCTGGCGTCGATGCCGCCAACCGCGCCTCGCTGCAGCAGGGGACCGCCAATGTCGAAACCGAAGTAGTTGTAGCCACCGTAGCCGCCGCCATTAAAAAGCAGGCTGGAGGAGCCGCTGTCGGGGCTGTTCAAATACGGGTTGTTGGACTGATTGCGGAACCGGTTGTCACGGGTGAAGACTTTATGCTCCAGCCGCTGGGAGTCCTGGTACTTGGAGTCGGGGTCTTTGATCTGGACGTAGACATTGTTGTCATCCACGCCTGCCTCGCGGCTGCTCAGGCGGACGGTGATCGTCATGGGACGACCGCCGGTGAGGTTGGCCCGTGCCTGGGCGCCGTTCTGGTCGGCGATGTGAACGACTTCGCTGCCGCTGTAGGGCACAAGGGTTGGCGGGTCGAGGTTCAAGACCTGCGATTCAAGGATGCCAGCGTAGGCTGCGCCGACCGTGCCGCCGCCGCCCAGCGACCCGCCCTGGGGGACGGAGATGGCCGTTTCGGAGGGCCGGTTGGTGACGGGGCTGTTGTAGGTGATGCTGCGGTTAGACGAGTAGGCGATGCTGAACAGGGTCAGGCCCGGCGCCCATGTCGGGTAGGCATCTTCATACTGCCCGCCAAGCGCGGACACGGCGTTGTCGTCGGTGTTGAGCTTGACGGCGGCGTTCGGGTTCGATGTACCCGTGGCGACGCCTTCGGGCGTCAGGGTCTGGTTGTAGACTGCCGAAACCTGGTAGTAATACTCGACCCCGTTCTGGACCTGCGTGTCCACGAAAGTGGTTGTCGTGATGTTGGTGCGATAGGGCAAGTTGCCTTCCTGGCCGGACCCCTGTGCGCTGCGGTAAATGTTATAGTACGACGGCACGCTGCCGGGAGCGGTGAAGCTTAGGCTAATCAGTCCGTCACCGCCGATGGCGCTGTTGAGATTGGGCGTGATCCCATCCTGGAAGTTGAAATTCAAGCCGTTGGGGTTCGTGCCGAAGCCGCTGCTGCTGTCGGGATTAGGGCTGGACAGGATTTCGATGCCCTGCACGATGGGTGGGTCACCGCCATTTTCGATAGGAGCGAAGGCAACACGGATGTTTCCGGTGGGCGTGATGATGCCGGTGGTCTGGTCGGTGGAAGTGAAAGTGCTGGGCGTGGCGAGGAAGTCCTGGACGACGGCGGTGTTCTGACCGACGACGAGGGCCTGGCTGACCAGCGGGGCATTCTGCCGCACGAAGGCGTTGGCGGGCGGACCGGCAGTGTTGACGACGGTGACGGCCTGCGGCTGCGAGGTGTAGCCGGGCGTGAGGAACTGAACATTATATTGGCCGGTTGGAACGCGGACCTGATAGTTGACCGGTGCAACTGTGAGTCTACAGTCTTAGCCGCCAG
>CAXUKS010000030.1:2422-23433 GCA_964251675.1 uncultured Armatimonadales bacterium | reverse complement strand
GCGTCCCCGTTGGGCGCGGCGGGTGAGGATAGGGCTGTGGAGGTGCGTGTCAGAGCGACGACGGTTGCGCCCTGCAGCACTTCCACCAGAACGCCGCCGACGGGCTGCGTGGAGACCGAGTTTGTGACCAGGCCGCCGATGGTTCCGATGGCGTTTCCGGTTTGCAGGGCGAAGTCCTTGGTGGTCGCTGCGCCGGCGGTCACAGTGACAAGCTGGGTCAGCGTCTGGTAGTTGCCGGTCGTTTCCGCCGTGATGTAGTAAGAGCCAACGGGCAGGGGGAGCGAATAAGTTCCTCCATTGGCGGTGGCAAACGTGCCAGCGACATTGGCGCCGGGCGTGCCGTTCGGACCGGCGGCGATCACGGTCAGCGGAATGTTGGCGAGCGGCGTGCCGTTGCCGGTGACCGTCCCGGTGACAGTTCCGGTGACTTTGGTCAGCGCGAAGTCGGCCCGGACGAGGGCGCCGCTGCTGACGTTGAGGGTCCGGGTCTGCGTGGGATAACCGGGCGCTGTCGCAGTGACCGTGTACTGGCCCTGGGCAAGCTGTGCGTCGTAGTTGACATTGGTGCCGCCCGCCGGGTCCGCCGTGGTCGTGGCGGTGGTGGTGATCGGGCCGGGCGAGGTGGCGACGTCCTGACCGGCCGGATCGGTGACAGTGATAGTCGCTCCGGCCAGGGGAGTTGCGGTGGCGGTGTCAGTGACGAGGCCATTGAGGCGGCCCGGCGAGGACTGCGCGAGCTGAACGATGTCAACGGTGGATGTGTCCCCGGCTCCGGGCACGGTCACGGTTTGGAGCTGCCCATTGACGAAGATGTTAAAGAGGCGCTTCCCGACGTCCGTGTTCTTGGGGTCGGACAGGTGGACGCGCACGGTGTAGCTGGTCCCCGGCGTCAAGTTCGAGAACAGGTAGTTGAAAGTGCCGTTGCGGTCGGTGTTGTAGATCGCCGGCGGTGCGGTCGGATCGTTGACGGTGTTGGTGACGACAGCCGGCGTGATGGTTTCTGCCGTGCCGCCCGTAGCGGTGACGCCTGGCGTGGTGGTGTCCGAGGTAAACCTATTCGGGCCATTGGTGACGGTCGGGCCGCCCGCGTTGACCCGGTAAACCGGTGTGTTGGCGGGCAGGGGGGTGGTGGCGGCTTCATTGGAGCGGCCAGTTTCGCCGCCCGAGTCCACGTTCCGCAGGACTTGCAGGTAATAAATGTCGTGCGTGGCGGCGGGTGAGCTGCCGCGTGAGAAGGCCAGGTATTCCGCGCCGGGGGCGGGGTTCAGGTAGGCATTGCGGTTCAGCGAGGACCAGGCGGGGCCGTAGTTGTCGGTTCCGGCGGTATTGAGGGGCTTGCCCGCGAGTGTGATGCTGCCGAAGGCGCTGCTGCGTCCGCCGCCGCCGAGCAGGAACAGGTTTCGGTTGGTTCCGGGCGCGGAGGTCAGGGTCAGCGTCTGGTCGAGGCGTCCGCCAGGCTGCTGACCAGCCTGGGCAATGGCGGTGGCGGTGGACGCGAAGGCGATAAACTGGGCATCCGCCGAGTAGGCCGGATCAGTTTCGTTGGTCGGGCCATCGGTAATCTTGGCAGGCAGGGACGGGTTGGATGGGTCCGAGCCGCCGGTTCCGGTGAACATATAGTACAGGTGGAAGCGGTTCCGGTAGGAGGCATTGGAGCCGCCGATGGTCAGTGCAGCGAAAACGATCTCATCGGGGCGTCCGGCAAAGGTCGGGCGTCCGACCTGCGTGAAGCCGGTTCCGCCTGCGCCGACCGCAAAGGCATCGGTGCGGATGGTCAGCGAGGAGGGGCCGTTAGCGGAGGTGTCAGAAATGTTCACGGTGGTCAGGCTGAACTGAATCCGGTACAGGTTCTGGGTCCCCTCTGTCTGGGCATCGGAGGTAAAGGCAAGGTACTGGTTGTTGCCGCTGCTGAGGGCTGGAAAGAACTCGCCCTTCATCGTGCCAGGGGCAATTCCGCCGGGGGTCGCTCCGGTGCTGCTGGTGAGCTGGACAGGCGCACCGCCGTTGACGGGAACAGCCCAGATATGGAAGCGGCCATCGGCCTGGATGCCGCCATTGGCGTTTCGGTTGGAAGAGAAAACAATCGTCGTCTCATCTGCCGTCCAGACCGGGTTCAGGTTGGTCGCCTCCAGCAAAGATTGCTGCCCCGTCGGAGGCGCGAAGGCGGGCGCGGGGTTGAAGACATCAAAGGTCTGGACCGCTTCATTGACCAGGGGGGTTCCTGCCGCCGCGTTGGGGCGCAGCAGAGCGCCGGGCCGGCGGAGCGTGGCGGGCTGCTGCCCTGCTGCCCGTCCGGCCAGCGAGGGCCGGTCGTAGACGTAGCGGCCATCGCTGCCCCGGCGCGGGCCGGAGGCGGCTTTGAGGGTGGCAGGGTAGCTCGCCCGAATGGCAGACAGGGAGAGCGCCTGCCCCAGACCGTGATGCACGGGCGCGGGGGAAGCGCCGAGCAGGCCAGCGGCCAGCGCCAGCGAGGCCGCTGCCGCAGAGCCGGTCAGCACGGATTTGAGGCCACAGGATTTAGCGGCGCGTGACAAAGACAGGGCGGCACGCGAAGATAGGGAGCGTAGTGCTTTCAAGCGGATTGAACCTCTCGGATTGGGGACACCCGGCCCGGACCAAACTGTCCGAGCGGGCGGCAGGAGATCATTCGATGATTGGCAGTGCCTTCAGGGATTGGTCTCCAGGAAGACAGCACCGCCAAAGTGCCAAGTGTAAAAAACAATGGGGGCCGTGCCCCGGCTTGACGATTATAACATAGCGCCGGTTTTTACGCAAGCGGTTTTTCGGCGTCTGCGGAAGAAATTTCCCGGTATGCGATTTGTGAAGGAGGAAACGGCGAAAGCGACCCTCGCTTTCGCCGTTTCCGACCTCGGGGCGGGCTAGGGCGTGCTGATCCCGGTGGGGATTTCCAGCGTGGCCGGGACGCGCACCCGTATCCAGTAGGCCTGCCAGGGCTGGAGAACCTCTGCATTGCCGACAGGCTGGTACGTGTTGCTCGGCGCATCGTACCGGTAGATGTTGGTGACGTTTGGCGTCAGGATCGCATACTGCGTGCTGGACGCCTGAGCGAAGGTGATTCTGCCACCCGCGCCGTTATCAAACATCAGATTGGAGACCGGAACGCCGCTCGGGTTGGGAACGCCGATCATGTTCCAGGCCGGGTTCAGAGGCTGGGGCACAAAGGCCGTCCCCGGCGTGGTCCCCTGCTGCGTCACAGGAACGTCGTTCTTCAGGAACACCCAGTAGCCCTGGCCGAGACGCACGGTATCGGCAGGAGCGGTCGGGTCCAGCAGATACTGGCCCTGGGTGGGACTCCACACGGCGACATTGGAGCGGTTCCCGTTCGGGGTTGCGCCGGTCGGGGCCGTGTTGCGTGTTCCGAAGAGGCCGTCGAAGCCGAGGCCGCTGTAGTCATAGGGCGTCGAGAAGAACTTCAGCCCGGCAGTGAACGTGTACAGCGCGGGCAGTCCGGTGGTACCGGAGAAGTCGGCCCGTGTGAACACGCCGCCTTTGACCGTGACCGATTTGGAGGCGGTCTTGCGTGTCCCCAGCGTGACGGTCACGCTGTAGGTTCCGTTGAGAACCTGTCCGGTGTAGTTCAGGGGTGCTCCATCGGGTCCGGTCGTGGCCGAGGCGCTGGTCGTGAAGGAGATCACGACCTTGCCAGTGGCATCGGTGACGGTGACGGCCGCGCCGCCCACCGGCGTCGCACTGCCGGCGTTTGTCACCAGGCCGCCCAGGGTGCCCACGCTGCTGGTCAGAGCAAGGTTGACCCGCACCGGCGTCACATTGCCGACGGTGAAGACCGGAGACGTCGTCTGAGCGTAGTTGGCCTTTGTGGCGGTCAGCGTGTACGTGCCGGGCGGCAGGCTGAACGTGAAGTTCTGGAGCGCCCCGTCCGGCCCGGCGGTGGTGGTCGTGCCGGTCGTGATGGTGGCCGGGGTCGTGGTGACTGCCGTGCCGCCGGTTGTGCTGGTGACGCTCAGCGTGACGCCGGAAAGCGCCGCGCCGGTGACGCTGTCGGTGACGAGGCCATAGACCGTCGCTTTGCGGTTGAGTGCCAGTGCCAGCGGCGTGCTGGTGTCGCCGAGGTCAACCGTCGCCGAAGCGGCCCCGTCAAAGAAGCCGGGAGCCGTCGCGGTGACGGTGTAGGTTCCGGGCGCAAGGCCCGGCGAGGTGTAGACCCCTGCCGCGTTTGTGGTCACGGTGGTGGTCGTGCCGCCCGCTGCCGGGGTGAAGGTCACGGTGGCATTGGTAATTGCCGCAGTGCTCGTGGCGTCGGTGACGGTCACGGCAAAGGTCGGCAGGATTTGCGTCAGCGTGAAGTTCGCGGGCGTGGTTGCAGTCGGCGAGACGTTTACCGTCTGGGCAGGCGGCGGCGTGTATTTGGGCTTGCCGTTGGCATTGGCTGGCCCCGCTACCGTGCCGGTGTAGCTTCCGGCGGGCACATTGCCCATCGGGAGAGCATACGCGCCGTTGCCGTCGGTGACTGCGGTGCGAATGGTCGTTTTGTCGGTTGAGGTCAGGGTCACGGTTGCACCGGGGACGACTGCGCCGGTGTTGTCGATGACGGTTCCGCTGACGGTGCCAGGCGCAAGCTGCGTCAGGGCGAAGTTCTGGTTTGTCAGCGTATCGCCGTTATAGAGGATGATCTTGGTGCTTCCCGGCGTGAACGGGCTGGTTGCCTTGATGGACTGGTAGCCCGCCTTCGAGATGGTGATGGCGTATTCGCCGCCGTTGTCCAGGGTCAGGGACCCTGCCGTGGTGAACGTGCCATCTGTACCCGTCAGGGTCGAGCCAATGGGACCGCCGGTGTTAGCGTCCGTGAATGTAATCAGCGCATTGGCCAGAGGCGCCCCGGATGCTTGATCCGTCACTGTGCCTGCATATGTCGGCGAGATCAGTGTCACCACGAAGTTTGTGGTCGTCGTCGCCCCCGATGTCACAGTGACAGTGCTTGGCGCGGCGGCGCTGGTTGTCGGGCTGCCGTGCGGATTTTTTGGTCCCACAGCCGTAGCCGAGTAGGACCCGGCAGGAACCGTGTCGATGGTGTAGCTGCCACTGGCGTTGGTGGTGACGGTGATCGGTGTGGCGCTGCCGGGAGCCGTGAAGCTGACGACGGCATTAGCGACCGGACCACCGCCGGTGGTGAATGTCACCGTGCCGGTCAGCTTGCCCGGCTGAATGGCGACCAGACCCACGTCCTTGCCATTGATCACGTTGCCCAGATACAGGGCCTGCGTGAATGTCTGCGGCGTGAAGCCGGGCGCACTGGCCTTGATAAAGACCGTGGTTGCCGTGCCGGGGAAGGGCGCCACGGGCAGGATATTTTTCAGCGAGTATGTGCCGTCCGGGCCAATCGTGGCGGTTGACAGCGGCGTGGCGGCCGGGTCGGCGGCATCAGCGGCGGAGGCAAATGCCTGCACCGCGCCGCCTGCAACCAGCTTGCCGCCGTTGGCGTCGTTCGTGCCGCTGTAGACGCGGCCATTCACGGTGGCCCCGATGGGAGACAGGGTAAAGGTGACCGGTGGCCCGCCCGCGACGGAGCCGTCCCCGGTGGTGACACCGGACTGAACCACGATGCTGGCGTCATACGGAGCGTCGGCTTTGGCGGCCAGGGTGTACTGAGGATTTCCCTGGTCATTCGCCGGGCCGGAAGCCGTGGCGATGGTGTAGGTGGTCACCGGGACCGCCGACAGGAGGAAGCTTCCTACAGTCTGCCCGGCCTGCGCCGTGCTGAAGGTGGTGGTGGTGCGGGTGACCGTGTTGTCCTGCGACGTGACCGTGACGGTCGCGCCGGGGATTGGATTCGGCGTAGCGGCGTTGTCCACCACAATTCCCTTGATGTTGCCCGGCGGAACCGGGTTGATGGTCAGGGTGGCATTACTGGCGGTGGTATCGCCTTCCACAGTGAACGAGACGTTCTGGTTGGAGACCGCCCGTGTGTAGCCGCTCTTGTAAGCGATCACCCGGTACGTTCCCGGCTCGACGCCGCTGATGGTGAAGTCCCCGGACTGCGAGGTGGTCGCGCTGAACACGGCACGGGACGGGGGCGTCTGGCCGTTGACATCCTGCACATAAACGGTTGCACCAGGGACGCCGGAGTTGGCGTTCTGACCGTTGCCTGCCGCCGTCTGCGTGATTTTGCCGGTGATGAAGCCGGTTCGCAGATAAGACACGATATTGTGAATGACCGCCGAGCGTGTGTTGCGCGGAATCACTTCCGGCACATAAAGATAATAAGGGGGAAGTGTCGTAGGATTTGGCGCATCCGAGCTGAAATAGTCCTGCGAAAGTGCGCCGAGGTTAAAGGCGGCGTAGACGGTCCGGCTGCCCGTGCCGCCGTTGGGAAGCTGGCCTTTTGTGCCGCCAACCCCAACTTTGCCAAAGGGATCATCATGGAAGACCAGTGCCGTGCCGCCGTTGTCGTAGGTCGCACCGACAATGGCACCGTTAAGGGCATTAAGTGTGTCGGGCTGGCCCTGAATACTGGCGTTGGTCGGCAGGCGATTGGCAGGGATTTCGTCGAAAGCCCCATCGTTCTGATCCCCACTGCTCAGACGCAGGCGATTCTGATAAGGGAACGCTCCTGCAAGATCATTGACATTGATTATCTGGAAGCCACTGGCGAAGGTGCCTTTCATACTAAGATACTGAATGCCGCCATTGGAGCCGCCAAGCGACCCGTCAAAGAGCGCATTGCCAAAGATACGGTTGTTGGTGGCAGCCAGTGTGGTTGAACCGCCGCCGGTGGTTGCCAGCGAGGCATTTAGGACATCTGGCAGGAAACCGCCCGCCGCATTGGCGGACGTGCCGCCGAGCGTCAGCGTGGAGCCGACATCCTGGCCGGTGATGCAGAGGCGTCCGCCGTTCTGCACGAAGGAGCGCAGGGCCTGCTGCGTTCGCACCCGGTTGTTGACATTGGGCACGCCGGTCAGGTCGAGGTCATCGAGCGTGCCGGGGTCCACCAGCAGGCTGCCGGTGTAAGGAGCCAGCCAGATGACGCAGCGGTGCGCGTCCAGCACGGCCTGCGCCGTCACGGTTCCGGCCCCTCCAGCCGCCGCATCCACGACCGCAGGCTGCTGGCTCACGGTGGGCTGGTAGGACTGAAGCAATGTGTCTGGCACGGGGCCGCGAGAGAGAATGCGCCAGATGGTGTATTTCTGAGAGTTGACATTCGCCGCGCCTGTGGTTGAGTCGCGCCCGGCGTCATCAATGGCCGAGTCGTAGTAGGACCCGACGCCCAGCCCGTTTTGATGGCGCAGGCCACCGGGGTTAACTTGCCCGACGCTTCCCAGTTGAGTTTGGGTTCCTGACCCCAGGAAGGGGTTCAGAAGGTCATAAAAGACATAGTCGGGTGGCATGGCTGCGTCAGTACCACCTGCGAACACTCGGTCCGGCAGGGTGGCGATATCCACATCCGTGATGTAGGACTCGGTTCCAAACTGCTTGGGGATCAGGTTCTGGTTGACGTTCTGCCCGCCAAAGGTGGTGGCGGCGAACTTCTGGCCCAGAGGGTAGTCGGCAACCACCAGGATGTCGTTGTTGGACAGCGTCTGCTGCGTGCTGAAACCGCCGACATTGTCATAGATGCGCCAGTTGAACTTCTGGCCGCTGTAGGCGGAAGTGTTCGCGGGCAGGGTCGGGAAGATGGCCTTGTCATAGGCGATCACGTCCAGATAGAAGTCGCTGGCCGAAGCGGGCGTCCTCCAGGTGACGGAGTAAAGAACGCCGCCCTTGTTGTCCTGCAAGTTGGCTGCAACCCGTGTCATTTGCAGGTATTCGGCGGGGTTGCCGCCAATGTTCGCGGTCGGGCGGGGCGCGTTGGCCTGCCCGCTGAAGGCTTGCTGGTCATCCACACCGGCAAGGTAGAAGGGCGAGCGGTAGTCAGTTGTCAATGTATCCGTCCCGCCGCCGCCTGTGGCGAACTGGGGATTGACAAACTGGCACTCATATTCCGGGCCGACCGGGATGAACAGGCGCGGATCGCCGCCTGCGCTGGGCACGCCAATCGGATACGGATTGTTGCCGCCGCCGCCTTTGCCTTCAAAGATGAACGTGTTGTACGGGTTGTTGGGGTTATTCCCTCCCGGATTGAAGAACCAGTGCCCGCCGTGCGCTCCACGTGGATTGTTGTAAGCGGTGGGCGGATTTGTCCCCGTGTAGGAGGGATAGCTGTAGGGGCCACCTGCCCCGGCGCTGGGACCATCATTTTCGTAACCGCCAAAGCCGAGGCCGAAGTTTCCAAATCTGCCGTCTGCCGTGCCACTGTTGACTTCAGAGACAGGCCGGTTGGCCTGGCCGACAAACTGCCCATCACGGGAGAAAACCTTGTGCTCCAGGCCCTGGGCGTCCTGATATTTGGAGTCCGGGTCTTTGATCTGCAGGAACACTTTGTTGTCGTCGATGCCCGCCTCACGGTTGCTCAGGCGAGCGGTGATGGTGACGAACTGATTGCCGGTGACGGCCAGTTTGTTGGACGTGCCGTTGACGGGGTCCGTGGACTGATTGCTGCCAGTCAGCGCCCCGGCGGCCTGGATGTGCAGCACCTGATCCGGCGCAAAGCGCAGCAGGGTCGGCGGGTCCAGGTTCAGCACTTGGGACTGGAAGATGCCGGAATAGTTTGCGCCCACGGTGTAGCTTGGGATGTTCGGGTCCGACGTGTTGGCGGTTCCGTTTCGCGGCACGGACACAGCGACTTCCGAGGGGAAGGTCGTGGCCGGATCGTTATAGGTGACGGTGCGGTTGGACGTATAGGCAATGTTGAACACAGACAGAAACGGCGACCAGGTCGGGTAAATATCGTTGTAGGTATTGGCAGCATCATCCGTGTTGAGCCGGACGACGGCATTGGGCGTGCCGAAAACCGGCGTGCCTTCGGCCAGAACCGTGTCTGGGTCTGAGGACGTGGCGGCGGTCCGCACGGTTTGCAGATAGTTGATGTCATGCGAGGCGGTCTGGCTGGACCCACGGGCGAAGGCCAGATACTGGAAGCCGGGCGCGGGGTTAATATACTGATTGCGGGCCGACAGGGTGATGTAGCTCCACGCGGGGCCGAAGTCGTCGCTTCCCAGCGCCGTGACTCGTCCGCCGCCTGCCACCAGCGCATTGGGGACGACGCCGAAGCCGGAGGCTGTGCCGCTGCCGCCGCCGCTGATTAGAAACAGCGAGCGCGGGCTGGCAGCAGTGACGGCAGGATTAGCGACTGTGGTGAGCGACTGGGACTGGTCCTGGTTCTGGATGGCGGTCGGCGGGTTCGGTCCGAAGCTGTTGTTCGGGTTGTTGGCAACACGGTTAGCCGTGGAAGCGAACGCAATGAACTGGTTGTCCTGGGACCACGCGGGGTCGGTGTCATCGGCGGGGCCGTCGGTCAGCTTGCCGGGGAACGAAAAATTGTTGTTCGGGTCAAAGCCGAGGCTGTTGGTGTACAGGAAGTACAGATGGTAGTGTCCGGCGTATGTGCCGCTTGTGGACAGCGCGGAGAAGACAACCAGGCCATCATTGCCGGGGGAGAACGTGGGACGCTGAACAATGGAAAAGCCGGTCCGAGCCGAGCTGTCGGGCTGGCTGACGGTGCTTCGGAAAGTCAGCGGGGCGATGCCGCCCTGCGCGGGGTCGTTGCTGGAAACGTCGATCAGGTAAGGCCGGTTGGTGGTTCCCTGGCCGTTGTTATAAGCGACCAGCATATTGAATGAAAAGCCGCCGGCAGAGGGAACTCCCGAGACGCTGGCTCCAATGACGAAGAGGTTGGGCGTGCGGACCGTCTGACCGTCGGACACGAAGGCCAGCTTGGTGTTGTTGGCGGATAGAGCCGGGTAAAACTCACCCGCGCCACGACCGAGCGAATCGCCGGTGATCTGGTAGGCTTCGCCGCCCGCCGCCGCGATGGCCCACAGGTGAAATTGGCCATCGGGCTGGACGCCACCAGTGAGGGTGCGGTTGGACGAGAAGACGATAAACGTCTGGTCGGCAGACCACACCGGGGTCAGGTTGGTGGGCGTCAGATTATTGATAAAGAGCGCCGAGTTAGTCGAGTCATTGGTGATGAATGTTCGGCTGCCGTAGCCAATCAGCGGCTCAAAGGCGGGCAGCGGGTTGTTGATGTCGAATGTCTGGGTGGGGTTCGGGATCGGAACCGTGTTGGCCGTGGTGGCATTGGCGCGAAGAAGCGCCCCGGACTTCAGCAGGCGGTGGTCAATCAGGGTGCGTCCATTGGGCTGGTTGCGGTAGCCCGCCGGGGACGAATAGCCCCCTGCAGAAGAATAGCCCCCTGCAGACGCCCGCACCGGGGCGGCACTCAGCAGTGAGCGCAGGCGGAGCGCATCGCCGAGGCTGGCCTGTGCCTGCGGTGCAAGGCCCGCCAGCAGTGTCAGCAGAAGCGTGGCGAGAAGAAGACGGGATGGGCGCGAGGCGCCAAAAGCAGTGCGTTTTGCGTTCAAGACGGATACAACCTCCCTGGTTGTGCGCGGCTCCCGGAGCGAGCGGCCAAGAAACGATGCGGCGGAGAAAGATGTAGTGGAAAGCGGCAAATGGAATTTACTCACAGAAAAAGCTCTCTTTAGAACATGGTTTGAAAAGGGCAGACGATTAGAGTACGCAGGCAGCCGAAACGGTGCAGGGTGCGAAGTCAATATTTTGGGGGGTAAGCTGTGTGATCTCAGACGCTGCACTCTCAAGCGGTGCAGTTAACGGTGCAATTCAACGGTGCAATTTTGTCGGCCCGGAACTTAAGGCTTACTGATTATAACACAGCGCCCGAAGTTTGGCAAGCAGGTTTTCCATTTTTTACGAAAACTTACTCTGCCCTGTTCTTTGACCTGTGTTTTGGCCGCCTCCTTCAACTTTCAAGCAGCTTTTTTTCAGACGTTTGAAGTGCCTGCGGGCGCACGAACAAAAACGCCAGCCCAGTGCCCAGGCTGACCAAAATGGAGGCCGCGACAAAGGGCGCGATGTGGCCGATTTTGTCATACAACAGCCCGCTGACAGCCACGCCGCCCAGAGCGCCGATACCCTGCGCCGTAGATACGGCGGCAAAGACCGTGCCGCGCCGCTCTTCGCCGCCGAGGTCCGCCAGCAGGGCCAGCCACGCCGGGAAGGCCGCGACGAACCCGATGCCCAGCACGGTCACCGCGCCGATGAAGCCGAGGATGCCGACCTGAAAGTGGTGCAAAATCGGGATGCCCCACAGGCCCAGGGCGCAGAGGGTAAAGCCCGCCCGCACGGACTGCGTCTTGCCCCACCGGTCGGCCAGATGGCCGACGGGGACGGAGATCAGCGCAATCACGAAGGCCGGACCGAGCGCATGAATGCCAAATGCCGTTTCGGTCATGCCGTACTCATCCAGCGCGAACTTTTTGACCAGCGGCATGATGCAGCCGATGCCGAGGAACGTCACCACCGCCAGGCCGAGAAACTGCGGCACGGTGCGGAGGGCATCCAGAAAGCCCGACCAGCTCACCGATTCGTGGGAAGCGTCTCCGTCGGCGGCCACAGCCGCCGCTGCCGCCCCCGCCCGGCGGCGCTCCCGGACGGCAAGCGCCGCGAATGTCGCCAGCGCAAACAGCAGGCTTGCCAGAATGAACGACGGGTAGTAGTATTCCGGCTGATGGCTGATCGGGACAGCCGCCGGAGCCGCCGCCTGGGCGGCGTGTCCCCGGTGCAGGTGCGCCCCAACCTGCGATCCAATTTTGTGGAGCTGCCCGCCGAGCGTCATTTCGTGCGTGAAGATCGGCCCGAAGGCGCTGTCTACCAGCCCGCCAATCAGCAGCGACAGTGACAGGCCCGCCATGTAGACCACATTGAGAAGCCCCATCGCCGCACCCCGGCTTTTTTCGGCCACGACATCGCCGACATAGGCATACAGCGACGGCCAGATGGCCGCCTGCCCCGCGCCGTCGAGTGCCCGCAGGATGCCAAACACCAGCAGCGTGATGATGGCCGTCGCCGCCCCCGGATTGTATTTGACGCTGATCAGAATGAGCGGCGTGAAGACAGTCACGAGCGCCCCGCCGAGCATGAGGGGCCGCCGCCCCACCCGGTCGGCCAGGACGCCGAGGGGGGACTTGAACAGCACTTCGCTGATAAAGAACGGCAGCATCAGGAGCGTGTAGACGCTCGTAGGGATTTTCAGGCCGGTCGTGAAATAGATCGGCAGCGCGGAGTTGCTGAGGACAGAGATGCCCAGCTCGGAACACGCGGCAATCAAGATGACGGGCAGGATAGCCGCTACCCAGCCGCCCCGCTTCGGGGCGGGGTCCGCAGCGGGCTTGACGGATTTGGGTTCGGGATAGGATTGGCTCATAAGAGTGACCAAAGAGCCGGGGGTATAAAACCCCCGGCAGAGAAAGCGGATGCCCTGCCGGGCTAAGGAAAAAGGAGATTAGGACAGCCGCACTTCGCGGCCTGTTTCGGCGGATTGGTACAGGGCATCCAGAATGCGGGTGACCCGCAGGCCCTCCTCGCCGGGGACGGGAACGGGTGTATCGGTCAAAAGCGCCTGCACGAAGGCGCGAATCTCGGCCTCGTGGGTCTGCACTGCGGGCAGGAACACGGGCGTCGTGTCGGTCAGCGTGCCGCTTTCTTCGCGGAAGACGCGGGCGGCACTGTCGTTAAGCGGCTCCAGATAGGCTCCGCCTTCCGTGCCGAGGATGCTCGTGTGGTACTCGTTCGTGCCGATGTTGGCGGCGAAGGATGATTCCAGAGACAGGGTCGCGCCGTTCTCGAACCGGATAAATCCGGCGGCAAAGTCTTCCACAGTGAACGTTTTCGGGTCCCACTGGCCCATCAGTCCGAGGACGCCCTCGCGGTCGCCGAACTTGACATAGGTTTGGCCGGTGACGGACACGGGCCTGGGGTAGCCCATCAGCCAGAGCGTGAGGTCCAGAATATGCACGCCAATATCAATGAGCGGCCCCCCACCCTGCTTATCCTTCTGCGTGAACGTGCCCCAGCCGGGGATGCCCCGGCGGCGCAGGGCATGGGCGCGGGCGTAGTAGATGTCGCCCAGCTTGCCGTCGTCGATAAAGCGTTTGACGGTCTGCGGCCCGGCTCCAAAGCGGATGTTGAGGCCGACCTGAAACTGTTTGCCCGCCGCGTGGCCCGCCGCGACCATCGGCTCGCCCTGGGCGGCGTTCAGCGCCAGCGGCTTTTCGCACAAAACGTGCTTGCCCGCCGCAAAGCTGTCTAAGACGTGCTGAAAATGGAGGTAGTTGGGGGTGCAGATGCCGACAGCGTCCACTTCGGGCATCGCCAGCAGGTCGGCGTACTCGGTCACCGTCCGCGCTTCGGGGGCCAGCGCCGAGGCAATTTGGAGGGCCTGCGGGTCAATATCGCACAGAGCGACCACACGCACCCGCCCTTCGGCCTGTAGTTTCAGGTAGGCGGGCAGGTGGCGGCGCTGCGCGATGCTGCCGGTCCCGATAATGGCGATGCCTAACGGCTGGGTCATGGTGGTCTGTTCGCCGCCGTCGCGCATTTCTCCTGCTTTGCCTTGCCGTCAGACAAAAAGAAACCCGCCGGATTTGTATCCGGCGGGCTTCAGGCACGGAAGTTTCTTAGTTTTTGCGCGTGCGCTTTGACAGTCGCAGCAGGAGCAGTGGGCGCAGGCGGCGCAGAACAGCCTCGCCGCGCAGACGCCGGGGCCTCAGCCATTTGGGGGGGCGTATCGGCAATGGCAGAGAATTGTCGGTGGCTGTCCGGGTCAGGATAACGTAAAACAGGATAGCCACAATCAGATAGGCACAAACAATCCAGAGCATCGGTTTTCTTCTTTCACCAGACCCAAAATTCGGCCCCGAAGGCCAATACGGGCAGGCTTTATTACTGTTTTATCTCACGATAGGAGCTAAATGAAACATTGGCATATCTTGTGCAGAAGGCAATTCCATCTATGGGAACACGTTCCGCGAGTTTTGCGCCCGCCCCGGAAATGCGTTTGCTGCTGGCCTGCGCCCGCAGTCAGCCTACGGCGGGCGACCGGCGGCGCTGGCAGCAGATGCTTCAGGAACCCTTAAGCTGGGACAAGCTGCTGCTGCAGGCAGGCCGCCACCGGCTTGTTCCGCTGCTGGACCAGTGCCTGCAAGGCGCAGAGCCGGGGATTGTCCCGCTGTCCGTGCAGAACGCCCTGACCGCCCGCCGCCATGCCGCAGAGATGCGGACGGTGGTGATGGCAGAAGCGATCCACTCGCTGCTGGCACAGTTTCGGGCTGCCGGGGTTGACGCCATCCCCTACAAGGGGCCGGTCTTCGCAGCGCAGGTCTACGGCGACCCGGCCCTGCGCCCATGCAGCGATCTGGATTTTCTGGTTCCCGAAGCGCAGGTATCGCCTGTGAAAACGCTGCTGCTGGCCCAGGGCTATCAGTCCCAGCATCAATTCGCCGACGCCGAAGAAGAGGCTGCCCGGCTTCGGACCGACTGCGAGTACAATTTTATTCGGTCTTCGGATCGGCTGCTGGTGGAAATCCACTGGCGCTTTCGCCCGGAGTCTTTTCCCTTCCCTATAGACCGGGAGGCGCTCTGGAGCCGCCGCCAGACGATTTTGCTGGGCGGCCTTCCGGTTTCCGCCCTGTCGCTGGAAGATTCGCTGCTGCTGCTGTGTGTCCACGGGGCCAAACACTGCTGGGAGCGTCTGCTGTGGGTGTGCGACATTGCGGAAATCGTGCGGGCGGCGCCTGCCCTGCACTGGGAGGAAATGACGGCGCGGGCGGAGACACTTGGCTGCCAGCGGATACTTCTGCTGGGCCTGCTGCTGGCCCGCGACCTGCTGGATGCCCCGGTTCCTGATGCAGTGCTGGCCGGGGTTCCGCGCACGGTGACGGCGCTGGCCGGGCAGATCGTCCGGCAGCTCTGCGGCCTCGGCGGCGGTCTGCCCGAGGCTTTGTTTCGGCCCTTGTTCCATCTCAGTGTTCGGGAGCGCCAGCAGGACCGGCTGCCTTACTGGCAGGACCGGCTGCGCCAGCAGGCGCACCGCGCAGGACAGACACTGTCCACTCAACTGTCCATAACGTCCAGATCAGCAGAAAGGAGGTGAAATCATGACAGAAACCAACGCAGCGGCTCAGGCTCCCTATGTGCAGCCCGCCGTGACTTCCTACACGGAAGCCGAATTGTTCTCTTTGATGGAAGCCTGGGGCTTCTCCGGCCCTACATCCTAATCTCTCCAAAGTGCCGGAAGCTTACCCCTTCCGGCACCGAGCTTATCCCATGTCTTTATCCCCAAACACAAGTGGCGGCACACTGCCGAAGCGCCGCCCGCTGTCCGCCCGCGCCGCAGGCAGCGACGTGCTGCTTAGTGACACCGACAGCGGCCAAGTGCATTTTTTGAACGCCACAGCGGCGGTCGTCTGGAACTGCTGTGACGGGCACACAGACCTGGACGGCTGTGTGCGTCGCCTCCGCGAGACGTTCGCCATCCCTGCCGAGGCCGATGTGGCCGCCGATGTGCGGGCTGTTCTGGCTGATTTAGAACAGCGCAGATTGCTTTTGCCGAAGGACGCGCCCGATGTCTGACACTTTCCCGCCCCCACTGATTTGGGAGCTGGCAGGCTGGCGCTGCCGCCTGCGAACCGATACATGGGAGAGCCACACGCGGCTCTTGGCGCTTGGCGCGAAAGAAGGCGGGGATGACGCCGAGCCGCTGACGCGCCTGGATATACTGCTGGCGGACGGCCCTGGCCCCCGGTTTGTGTGGACCCGGCAGGACGGGCAGCCCGGCGACTTTCGCGCCGTCTTTGCCGGGCCGGACGGCAAGCGGTTTCCGCCCCTGCCCCAGCCCGGCCATCAGATTTATGCCGACACGGTGCTGGGAGACGGCCCGGCGCTGGAACCCTGCGGCGGGAAGCTGCATATTCTCAGCCCGGACGCCTGGCCGATGTATGCTTCCCATGTGCTGTCCTGGCTGCTGCTGCGCGAGCGTCCCGTGGCCGCCGTCCATGCCGCCGTCTGCGCGGTCGGCGAAACGGCGCTGCTGCTGGTCGGGCCGAGCGGCTGCGGCAAAAGCACTCTGTCCTATGCGCTGGCCCGGCAGGGCGCGGATTATTTCAGCGACGAAGCCGCCTATCTCGACCGGCGGGACTGCCGCCTGTCGGTCCATGCCCACCGGCTCGGCCTGCGCCCCGGCGGCGTAGCCGCGCTCAGTGACGGGCCGGACGCGCCCGCGTGGTTCCTGTCCAAGCCGGACGACCTCAAATGCGCCCCGCCGGTGCCGGTGCCCAAAGTCCCCTGCCCCGCCCGGCGAACCGTGCTGCTGTTTGTGCAGGGCTTCGGCAGCGCCCCGTCTCTCGTCCCTATCGAGGGCGGCGAGGCGGCGCGGCGGCTGGCATTTGTGATGGGCTGCGGGGACCCGTCGCCGCTGGCCCGGCTGGAAGCGGCGGCAGACCTGGTTTCCCGGCTGCCCTGCCGCGCCCTGACTCTCGGACGGCCCGAGGAAACCGCCGCCCTCTTGATCGCACGTGCGGCGGAGATGTCATGCCCGACACACTAAACGTGGATCAGCGGACGGCCCTGTATGCCCAGTGGCAGGCCGAGGAGCGGGATGTCTGGATCACGCTGGACGGCGGCAGCATGATACCGACGATCCTGCCCGGCACACGGCTCTGCCTGCGCTGCTCCCACCGCCTGCCGCTGGTCGGCGAAATCGTCGCCTGCCGCCAGGGCAGTGCGCTCATTGTTCACCGCCTCCTTGAGATCACCGGCCCGCCCAACGCCCCCGAATTCATCTGCCGGGGCGATGGCAACATTCTTCCCGACGCGCCGGTCCCCGCCGGGGCCGTGGTAGGTGTCATCACTCAGATCGCCCCCAGACCGTTCGCCAAGCGCGTGCGGTTCGCCCTGCGCCACCCCCGCCGCCACGCCCGGTTCCTGCTGCGGCGGCTGATAGAAAGACCCCCTGGCCCCCAATAATGGGGGAGCCGGAAAGGGCTGGGGGGAGGTTCTAATGAGCATTTCTGTATAGCCTTCAATGATCAGATCAGGGACATTACTTGATGGCTTCGTAGTCAGCACGGGCAGTCGTCAGACTGCGAAAAGCTTGATCTACGCTAGGCTTTAGTATCTCTCGCTTGTAGCGTATCTGTTGGCTTAATTGTTGAAGTGCCGAAGGGCCATTCTGTAGCTCTTGTTCTAGTTTTGCCTGAATATTCTTAATGTCCTGCTCAATAATAGCTACATCGGCGGGGTCAGCCCCAGCGCTGGGATTAAATACAAATTTCTGTTCGACCATTCGACGCCAAGCAGTCAATTTAGATGTCAGTGATGGGCCAAAGCCAGGGATACTTAAGATCAAACTCTCGCTGACATCCCCTGCTGTTTCTATCCCGTAAGATTGTAAAGTGGCAACACGCCCCTGCTTGATGCCATCGATGGAAGCATTTTGTATCTTGAAACTGTCCAAGTGTTTTTTCATTTGATTCTTGGCCCTGTCTTGGTCTAGCTGATGCAGGCGGGCTAGGCGTACTGAGGGCAGGTTCAAAAGTTGCGCTTTTGCGGCTTCCAGTTCTTTGAGACGTTGATCAAATTTTTTAGGCCCCACTTCCTGCCAGCGTTCGTCAGCAGATCGGGACTGTGCCTCTGCTATTTTCAAACTGCGTTCGGCTTGTTGCTTGAGTCGGCTCGTGGGAGAATCGCTAATGGCACTGGCAATAGTTAGGCAAATAATAAAAATAATGAAGGCCGCAGAGAAGCCAGCCGCCGCCCCCCCGATAGCTCCGAATACGACACTCAGACTGTAGCATATCCATTGCAGAGTTCTTTTTTGCCGCTTCGCTGCCTGAATCTTCAACGAGGGTGCAGGTCGTGAGTGAACGGCAGCCACTATCGGCAACGGTCCAGGGTGAGGCACAGCCTGAATCTGCGCCCATATAAAAGCGACATCAAATGTTCTTCCTGATTTTGCCGCCCCGGCGATTATAGCGTTGAACAGCAGGATACCGGATTTTTTCTCAATCTCACACCAGGGGCAGAAAGAAAGCTCCGCTAAAAACTGATGTCCCGAGTTGTGCCCACAGGGTTTAACCATCTTTTTGAGGTTAGCGAGTGCGCCGACCCAATCCTGTGCGGGCGGGCGTCCGCCCGGTGTCATTCCGTCGCTTGTAAACGCCTGCTCAAAGCAAGAACCAATTTGGCTAGACACCGAAGACAGCGCCAGCGTAGCCGGGGGTTGCTTCATCTGCCGGGCGGCAGCCCCCGGACCATAGGCAAAGCGGAATTCTGAAATCGCTTTTTCAATAGGCATTTCGCCGGGGCCGAGGTATTGACCAGAGAACGGGTGACGGCCCATAAAGAGCAACTGAAAAATGACGACGGCTAATCCAAAATTGTCATGGTTGGGCGTCCGCACTACGCCATGAAAAGGCTTGTTTTGAAGCTCAGGCGGGGTATGGGTCAACACGCCGACTTCGCAGAGATAAGATTGCCCGTCCTGAACGATCTGGAAGCTGTCACAATCGAGCAGCTTGGCGACCGCTTTCTCGGAGATATAAATGTTGCCCTGGTTGACATCGCCTATGACATAGCCTTGCTCATGCAAAACTGTGAAGGCACGAGCAACATTCATTGCGGCGTGAATTAGAAAAGGCCAAGTGGCGTTCGGAAAGTGTGCTAAGCGGCTTTTGGGACCGTAAAGCGTATGAATTTTAAAGCCGCTGGCTTTAGGCATCAAGAATCCACAGACAGGTTCGCCGGGCTTGCTGTGAAGGGTATCTATTGGCCACGCGGCAATATTCAACAAACGTTCGGATTGCAGCGAGACCACGACGGAGATTTTCTGTGCCTCTTCAGGAGAAAGAGGCTTGTGATAGATTTTTGCGACCGTTTCAGGCCGCCCCATTACCTCATAAACAGCCCCCTCTTTGCCCCTGTCAAGTTCCGCCCCGAGGCTGATTGGCTTTCCTTGCTTGTCGAATACATTTGGCATACGGCAAAACTCAGTATCTTATGATTTTACTCAGGGGGAAGCGAGAGGGGCAGACGTGTCGCCAGAATTAGGCTGGCATCATCATCGGTTTGGTCTTGGACACGCTTGGAAGCTAGGAACGTGGCAAGAGCGGCAGACAGTTCAGGGGAGTGGCCCTTGAAATCCTTGTGGAGTTCCGCGAACATCGGTCGAAAAAAAGGCGCATGGGCGGTTTGGCTTTCCATGTGGAGAGTTATGCGTTCCAGACCATCGCTGAACAGTGCCAAACTCGCAGTCTGCTTTGAGCCAGTGCCGTAGTCAAGATATTCTTTTGCTTTGGGGTCAGTTGCAAAGAATGTTTGATTTTCGTACTCACCCTTCTTGGGCCAGAATTGATAAGAGTATTCGCCCAGCGAAACATCATTGTAAGGCTGAAGTACTATCGCTCCATCTCCAACCTGACAAAAAACCTCTTCGGTTTCTCCTAAAACAGCGGCAAGAAAAGTGCAGGCAAAGTCCCGAGAAGTTGCCTCTTCGGCCTCAGCCCGGCTATTAATTTCATTTTGAAATCGCGTCAGCCATGTTTGGCAAAAGTCCCGCGTGATGTTTTTCACCCCGCCGCCGGAATCGAGAAGGGTTTCGATCTCACCCAAGAACAGCGCACAGGCAAGTTGTGACCCAACCTGAGACAAGCGGGCGCTGCCCGCTCCATCCGACACGACAGCCACTAAAACCGTCTCGCCAGAAGGAGCTGTCAAAATTCGGCAGTCGCAGGCATCTTGACAGGGAAGCCCCGATTTGATATGAGACGTACCAATGACGGAGGCAAACGCATAGCGCCAGGATGAAGCTGTCATGTGTGGTAGTTATCCTATAGAGGCCCAGCCATCTGGCGCAGTGGGATTTGACAGCGAAACAGAATCACCAGGAGTTGAATGTGACACAGCGCCGAGAGAGTTAGACAGCCAGGAGAACAATTCTCGAAACCGCAACCCGAACAGCGACAGCGGCTCCCGGACAGAAATCTGCTTCAAGGTTTCCATGTTGGCCCCCTGAACTCCAACAGCAAAGAACTGAAAAGACTTGTTTTGCTCACCCGCTCTTACAAGAGCGGCGGCATTTTGCCAAGCGTCCGTTGGACCGCCATCGGTGATCAGGAATATCCAGGGACGATAGTAGGAAATGCCATTCTGTTTGTAAAGCTGCTTCCGGGCATCGAGCAGTCGAAGACCTTCTTCAATCGCTTTTCCCATTGGCGTATCTGCACGCGCTCTGAGCGGAATGGGCTGAAAAATGTCAGCCGTTTGGAAATCGTACTCCACGGAGACAGGACCAAAGGTTATTATGCCTATCTCCACACGTTTGACAGCCATACTATCGGCCATCAACTCGTCCTTGAACTTTACCAAACCGGCATTCAGCTCCATGATGGCGGGGCCTTGCATTGAGCCGGACGTATCCAGCAACAGCAGGCAGGGACACCGTGGCTCCGGGTTCTCGGCAAACTCAGCGCCCGCGAACGGAATCTGTTCGTCATACTCAGACATGGTTTTCTCCCGAATTACAAATGGTATCAGACCTCATCCTCGGCGGGCAGCAGGGCGGGCGTGAGGTTGGGCACACGCCAGTCGCTGGCACTGTATTCTTCCCAGACGCGGTCGTAAGTTGCCATCGTTTGCCCGGCGATGGTGTCCCAGTGGAAGACGGTCTGGACGCGCTCCCAGGCTTCGGCGGTCATTCGAGCAGCGGTGTCCGGCTCATGCAGGATTTTGAGCAGACCGTCGGCCAGGGAATTGGGGTTGCCTGCGTAGGTGGTTAAACCCGTGACGTTGTTTTCGACGACTTCCGGCAGGCCCCCGGCATCGGAGACGACCACGGGGACGTGCGCGGCCATCGCTTCCAGGGCCACAATGCCGAACGGCTCATAGAGCGAGGGGAAGCAGGCAATGTCGATGATGGAGTAGATTTTGAGCAGGTCGTCGTCGGGCACGAAGCCCGCGAAGTAGACGTGCCGCTCCATGCCGAGATACGCGGCCAGATTGACCAGATGGTCGCGCTTGCCGCCGCCGCAGATGAGCAGCTTGGCGTCATGGTAGCCCCAGCGCACTTTGGGCAGGGCCTC
>CAXUKS010000030.1:0-2412 GCA_964251675.1 uncultured Armatimonadales bacterium | reverse complement strand
CCTCAATCAAGACCTGCACCCCCTTTTCGCGGACCATGCGGCCCACAAAGAAGATGATCTTTTCTTCGGGGGCGGCGTAGCGGGCGCGGAACGCGGCTTTCTCGTCGGGGGTGAAGTCAGGCAACTGGAACTTGGCGGCATCGACGCCGTTGGGGACAATGTCCATCTTGTCCCAGGGCGTGTGCAGGGCGTGCTCGCACTCGCGCTTCATAAAGTCAGTGCAGACGATGACGCGCCAGGCTTCGTTCTGCAAGTGCCCTTCCACGGAATTGATGTAGCCCTGGGTCGGCCCGGCGATGCCGCTGTTGCGGCCATACTCGGTGGCATGGATGGTGGCGACCAGCGGCAGGTGGTACTTGTGCTTGAGAGCCGCCGACGCGAAGTGCGCCAGCCAGTCGTGGGGGTGCAAAATCAGCGGCGAGGCGCTGTCTTTGTTCAGAAGCTCCGCGACGAGTGCGTCCCCGCGTTCCAGCATGGCATCGTTGAGAAGTTGAACCCAGTGGATGAAGTCATTTCCCGGCCCCGAAGGCGTGACACGGTAGAGGTGAACGCCGTCTTCGACTTCTTCTTCCGCCGCCCCCGGATGCTCACAGGTGACGACATGGACTTCGACGCCCCGCGCCACGAGCGCGTGCGCGAGGTCATAGACGTGCCGGGAAATCCCGCCGACGATTTTGGGAGGATACTCCCAGCTAAACATAACAACGCGCATGGTCTTGGTGTGTCTCCTTTGAGGATACTCGGTGAGATGATGCTTTTATTTCTCGATTAAGAACAGAAATTCTTTGTTAGGCTCTTCTGCGCCTCGAAGCCAGCTCCTCGTGGAACACATCTTTGCCATCACATTTTTTTTGTGATTCACTTCGATGACTTCCAGCAGTTTACCAACGTCAGCAATACATTCGTTCAACTCCCCGGCTGTGGCCCGCCCACCGGAGCTGTAGGATAACACAATATGCTTTGCATTTGTAGAGCGCAGGAGTTTATGGATTGCTTTGACAGCAACATAGCGCCCATCAATGTCTTTTCGGAAGTCTTCAAAAACCGAGCCAGCCAGTGTATCGGATGTATCGCATCGACGTTTTGCTTTTCCGAATATCTCCGGCTTGTCGTTTAGGCAAATGGAGGTCCAGAGGTGATAATACGCCGCATAGCGTACCCGCGAGGGAGGCATTTTTTCGTTGTTAGACCCATAAGGTGGGTCCAGATAAGCAATGTCCGCCGTCACCTGGGGCAATGTCTCAAAGATGTCGCCTTGATATACTTTGTGATTGGTCTGTGCGGGGATAAGATGAGGGACGCACAGACGGAGCGGCTTGTAGGAACGCTCCGACCAGCAATCCAGATACGCGGCAAAGTGGCCCAGGGTGTTATCAACGGCATCCAGCGCAAGAATGAGGCTGGTCAGCAAAACGGAGCGTTCTACGTCCGAGAGATTGAGCGCATCGATTTCCGCACGGATTGCATCCAGGCGGCGTGTGTTGTGTCTTTGCCATGGTTTTTTGAGACCATCCGCGCCTCGGGAAGAGCCTTGATTTGGTTCACCGCCATAGTGTTCTGTAAACCAACCGTCAATCCCTTCCAGGGAATTCAAGTGTTCAACTAAAGCGGCATAATGCCTTGCAGGATAGGGGTTCCGCAAATAACAGGTCGCAAATACCTTTGACCACACGGAGACATCGCAAGAGGTGACGCTGTACCCGGACTGGGCCAGAGCCTGCGAAACCCGCGTGGTTCCCGCAAACCCGTCAATCGCGGTTTTCGCGCCTGTCTTGCGGACTAAATCTAAAATCGTTGGGAGAAGCTTCAGCTTTGACCCAGCATATTTTATCCCCTCGGTTTTGGGCGTATCCACAACCAGATCATCGAACAGGCTCAGAGGCATCATAGGGTAACGTTTTTCTTCTGCGCTTCAATGTCCGCTTTTAGAGAGTTGAGCGCCTGCTTTTGCCCTGCTGGAGCAGACAGCAAAGCGTGTGACAGCAAAGAAACCAGCACAGGGCTGTGCGAGTAGCTGATCCAGCCATCGGTGATGCTCTCGAAATGCTTCAGCGCGTTTTTCGTGTTTGTCCAGAGGCCGCGTTGAAGGGCATTAGCCGCCGCATTTCCGTATCTTACCTCGCAAATATAATCACCAGCAGCATCATAAAACCGAAAAACGGGATGTTTGCGGCCTTTGCCGGATTTCTCATAGACAATCCGGGCCGTTTGGCTTCGCGCCGTTTCATAGTCAAATACCAAGATGTTGCATTTTTGGTTTTTCTCATCATAGATGAGCGGCAGAACATTGACATCATTAAACACAGAAAATGCAGGATCGCTGAATACAGCATCCAGTTTTTCTTTGCCTTCGATATGGCGTTGTTGCATAAATCATTTTTGTTAGTTGCAGATGCAGCAAAAGTGGTGTTC
>CAXUKS010000029.1:2631-49729 GCA_964251675.1 uncultured Armatimonadales bacterium | reverse complement strand
TGAATGACTAGAAACACTCACTTCGCAACTGGTACATAAAACGGGGGACATCTCAAGGAGGTGATTCCTTATGTCCAATCGTGTACGACGGATGTTCGTGAAAGCGCGGCCCGTCGCTCAAACAATCGCAGCGGTTGTGTCAACAGTCACGGCGATACTCCGCATTCTTAAAAGCCTAAGCTTCTAAGAGCGCGGAAAGAAGAAGGGGGTTGCCTGCAAGCAATTCCCTTCTTTTTGCTGTGTGGATGCTAGAATGTCTCCTGCCACACTCACAGCAGCAAATCGGTTCACTCTTGCATCACGCAACGTGATATAACACAAGTATGACACTTTGTTTTCTATGTGTCAACTTCTTGGCAAAAATGTTTGGCAAAAGTAGTACCTATTCTCGGCATTTTGGTTCACGAGGAGTAGATGATTCCAGGTCCGCCTAAATCATAGACCGCGCTTTCAGGTCCAGATAGTGATTGACCAAATCGGCGCTCAAATCTTCGGGCGGGCTGTCCAGGGTCCAGACTCCCCGGCGCTTTAACAGAGTGATGGCGGCGCGGCGCTCCTGCAAAACCTGCGTGGCGACGGCTTTCTGATACACGCCTGCGCCGTCGGTGGGCGTTCCGGCGGCGGCGGCAAGGATATTGGGATCGCTGACGGTGACGCAGACGACGCGGTGCAGGTCGGAGATCATGGGCACGGCGTCCAAAATCTGGGCGGACGATTCGGGGTCTACCAGGTCCGTAAACAGCACGACCAGAGAGCGCCGCCGCCAGCGGGCGGAGAGGTTCTGAAACGCATTGCGGTAGTCGGTTTCGACCAAACGGGCGTCCAGGTTGTAAAGGCTTTCTAAAATTGCGTATACCTGCGCTTTGGACTTGGCGGGGGGCAGGTAGGCGCGGACATCGGCATCAAAGGCCATCAGGCCCACTTTGTCGTCGCCCGACGCCGCCACATAGGCCAGCATCAAGGCCGTGTTGACCACGTAATCCAGCTTCGCCATCTTCTGCACGGACTGCAGCATGGTCCGGCCGGTGTCCAGAAGCAGGACAATGTTCTGCGAACGCTCGGCTTCATACTGCCGCGTTATCAGCTTGCCCCGGCGGGCCGTTGCGCTCCAGTCGATTTTTTTATACTCATCTCCCGGCACATAATCCCGCAGCGACTCAAACTCCGACCCGCCCCCGCGCACTTTAGCGGTCCGAATGCCAAGCTGCATCAGCCGTCCGCGCCGGGCCAGCAGCTCGTATTTGGCGGTCTCGGCCAGATTGGGATAGACTTTCACGGCCTGCGCGGCGGGAAGCCGCGCCTGCCGCTGGATCAGCCCCAGACGGCCCGCATAGGACACCCACAGATCGCCAAACTGAAAGTCGCCTTTCGCGGGCGGCGTCACCGTGTATTGATACCGCACCGGGCGCGGGTCCGGCGGCAGCGTCAGTGTGCCTTCGGCGGGCCGGTCCAGGGTAAACGGCAGTGGGGGCAGGTCCCGAAATGCCACGGCGAGTGGAAACGCGGCGCGGGAGCGGGCTTCGATGACCACTGTGTTGGCCGCGCCGAGCGACAGCTTTTCCTCCACACTGCGCGTCAAAGTCAGGGCCACTTCCGGGCGCGGCGCAGCCAGAAAATCGGCGAGGGTCGCGGCGGCAAGCAGGGCGTTCCAGACCAGCACGACGGGAAGCAGCCAGGGGGCAATCTGCACAAACAGCAGCGGCAGCGCCCCGAGGGCGAGCAGGACAACAAGGCGAGGGGTCAGGCGCATAGCTGTATTATACAGCATGACCGGGTAAAGGGGAAGGCCCCTGTTCGTCTCTTTTCAGGGCAAGAGAGATAAGCCGAGGGGTTTTATCCGCTTGGCCTATCCCTTTTGCTTTTAAAATTGATATTATCAATTTTTTATCAATTTAAGTTAAACAATTTTAATATATCATTGACTATTTTAATAAAACCTGCTACACTGCCTTATGACACACGAACTGCCGAGCGAATGCCCGCTGTGCCGGGGGGAGCTGCAAGTCACCCAGACTACGTGCCAGGACTGCGGCGTGCAGATGAGCGGGCAGTTCACGCTCGCCCCGTACCGGAGCCTGGATGCCGAGCAGGCCCGCTTTATGGAAACGTTCCTGCGCTGCCGGGGCGTTCTGCGGGACGTGGAAGCGGCGCTCGGCATCTCGTATCCGACCGTGCGCGGGCGGCTGGACGGCCTGCTGTCTGCCCTGAACTTTGCCGATGGACCCCATTCAGCCCCGTCGCCCCCCGCCGCGCCGCCCGTTTCGGCGGCAGACGCCAAAGCCGCCCGGCGGCGCGAAATTTTGACCGCAGTGGAAAACGGCACGCTAGATGCCGAGACCGCCCTGAAGTCGCTGCAAACGCTGTAGCGTTCCAGTGACACGTTTTTGGAGACACATCCCATGCCGCCCATTCCTGCCGTTCCTGAAATGCCGCATCAGCCACTCGCTTCCGGGCCGCGTGTCCGCGAGCGCGGACACCTCATATTGGTAGACTGGGAAGGCGTCGCGCCCACCGCTCCCGCCCCGGCCCGCACGGCGACGAAGGCCACCGGGTATGCCAGCCCGCTGAGCCGCACCTGGGTGGACCGTGCGTTTGACCGGGGCTTTCTGGTGCTGCTGGCCGTGACCGCCCTCGGCGCGGCGGCAAGTCTGGTGCAGCACTGATGGCCGTTGAGACGGCACAGCCGCCCCGCCGGAGCTGGGGGCGGCGTGTGTGGGAGTTCCCCATCACACGCATTCTGGTCTTCCTGCTGCTGCTGGGCGCGTTTGCCGCCGCACTGGGCTTAGTGGGCTTTGGGCTGAAAGCAGTCCTGCCGCACAGAACATTGGCCCCGGACACGACGCTGCTGCTGGGCGAAGTTGTGCTGGCGACGGCATCTCTGTTAGCCTTTGGCGTGATGAAGCGGTGGGCGGACCGGCAGACGGCAGACGAGGCCGGGCTGCCGGTGCGGGGCATTTTCTCGGAGACGGCCATCGGCCTGCTGATTGGCGGCGGAGTCTTTTCCGCCGCTGTGGGCCTGCTGACGGCATTTCGGGTGTTCAGCATTGGCGGCGTCAACGCGCATTACCTGCCTTTCGTGCCACTCCTGACGTTTCTGCTGGTCGGCCTCTTTGAGGAAGTCCTCTTTCGGGGCTATGTCTTTCAGACACTGGAACGGCGCTGGGGGTCGGGCATCGCGCTGGCCGGATCCGGGCTGTTTTTCGGACTGGCGCATCTGGCGAATGGGCAGGGGTTTATTGGACCGATACTGATCTCGTTTGAGGCCAGCATTTTGATGACGGCGGCCTACCTGCTGACGCGGCGGCTGTGGCTGCCTGTCGGTATACACTGGGGGTGGAACCTGTTTGAGTCGTCGGTTTATGGCCTGACCGATTCGGGGACGCACATCGCCCCTTCCCATATTTTGTTTATGGGTCATCTGTCCGGCCCAGCCTGGCTGACTGGCGGTGCATTCGGACCCGAAGCCGGGCTGGCCTGCCTGCTTTGCGGCACGTATGCCGGGATTTTGCTGCTGCGAATGGCAATTCGCAAAGGCCACTGGCGCGGCCTGCCAGCCGCGTCCGACACTCTTGTTACTGCGGATACCAAAGGAAGTACACCATGAGCGAAGAAAGCATTCTGATCTTGAATATGCTGCGCGAAGGCAAAGTCACCGCCGAGCAGGCCGACTCTCTGCTGCGGGCCGTCCGGGAAACACCCACCGCCGCGCCAGCACCGCCCGTCCCCCCGGCCCCGCCGACGCCGCCCGCGCCGCCCGCGCCCGACCCCGCAATGATGGCTTCCATGCAGGCACGGCTGGCGGAGCTTCAGGGCAAGCTGGGCGAGCTGCAAGGCAAGCTCGGCGCGGCCCAGACGGCCCGCTCGGCGGACGGCGCGGCGTCTCTGGCCGGGAAGATTTTAGATCATATCCCCCGCCCCGAATTGGACATGGGCAAAATCAACAAAGCCGTAGACGAAGCCATGCGCGGGCTGAATGCACTCAAAAACGATGCCGTCAAGACCGCCCGCACCGCCGGGCGGCAGGCCGCCGAGGAAGCCAAACGCGCCGCCCGCGAAGGGCGCAAGGCCATGAAGCGCGAGTTCAATTTTGACCTCAATCTCGGCGGCGATGAGCCGGGCCAGGACGCTCGGCCTGCCAACACGCACAGCCAGCCCCAGGCATCGGACACCACCCACGACACCGTTTCCTGGAGCGGCGCGGAGACACTGGCGCTGGAAAACAAATACGGCAGTCTCACTGTGCGCGGCACGGATACGCCGAACGGAGCGGCCACGGCGACCGTCATCAAAACTGCCTGGGCGGATACCGAGGACGCCGCCCGCGTGCTGCTTCAGCAGATTTTCTTGACCCACACGGTCGAAAACGGGCAGTGCCGCGTCGGCGTCGCTGCCCCCGCCGATGCCCGCGACCGGCTGACCGTAGATGTAGAAATCCAGGTTCCCCGGAGCGTGAGGCTGGATGTGTCCACGCAGTTCGGCGCCGTGACTCTTCAGGAAGTCGCGGCGGCACTGACGGTCAAAACCGCCTCCGGCAGCGTGTCGGCGGTGCGGCCTGTGGACACTGGCGCAGGCGACGCCAAGTTCCTGAGCGCCTCGGGCGGCCTGAACCTGTCTGACTGGAACCTGCCGCGCACGGCGCTGACGCTGGAAACGGCCAGCGGCGACATCGTGCTGACGCGCCTTTCCGTGAAGTCGGCCACTGTGAGCAGCCGGAGCGGGGATGTGTCAGCGCGGGAAACGCAGTGCGTGGAAACGGCCTCTTACGAGTCGGCCACCGGGGACGTTCTCGTGTCGGTCGGTGCGGCGGGGGCGCGGGCGTCCGTTCGCAGCGGCAGCGGCGCGGCCCGTGTGGACGGCCTGCGGGCCGAGCAGGTGCATATTGAGACCATCAGCGGGGACGCCCATGTGCAGACCATCGGCGGGGCGCTGACCGTGAAGACTATCAGCGGGGACGTAGAAGGGTCGCACACAGAGACGCAGAATGTGTCGCTGATGACCGTCAGCGGCGATGTGCAGTGGGCCTTGCCCGCGCCGTTCACAGGGTCGTTCGCCGGAACTACGGTGTCCGGCGATATGAAGCTGCATGTCTCTCCGGCCTCCGAAGCGCGGCTGGAACTCAACACGACAAGCGGCAGCCTCAGCCTCGGCCTGCCGACCGAAGACGCCGTCACTACCGAGCGGCACATCACCGGGCGTCTCGGCAGCGGCACAGGCAGTATTCGTTTGCAGTCGGTGTCGGGGGATTTGGATGTGGCGGCGGGCTAACCAGTGAGCCGAAGCAAAGGCCGGGGGCATCGCCCCCGGCCTTTCTATTTGCATAAGTCTTACCCGGCCTTCACGCCGCGCTTGCGGGCGCGGAGCAGGAGGCCCGCGAGGCCGATGCCGCCGAGGCCCAGAGACGCCACTGCGCTTGGCTCCGGCACGGCGGGCGGCGGGGTGCTGCTGCACGGGGCGGACCCGGCGCAGGTGGTGACGCTGCCAGTGCGGCCCAGCGCATCTTTGACGGTGACGACACTCTGCACCGGGGCTGCCGCCGTCTGAATATACAGGTAGCCGAAGCTGCCGTACTGCTTGCCGCCGTTATAGCCAAGCTGCGAGACCATATCCTGCCCGGCTTTCAGCGCCTTGCCGGAGTTGGCGGACCAGACGACCTGATTGTTCTGAAGCGTGGCTGACATCGTGGAAGGGTGGATTTTGTAGTCTGCTGTGCCGCTGTTTTTCACCGTGCTGCCATACTTGCCCAACGGGCCGTCATGGTAAACCGTGCCCTGTTTGTTGGGGGCATCGCCGAAGAACAGAATATCCGAAGAGGACGCCGAGGCGGCGTAACTGAAGTCCGCCGTGAAGGAAGTCAGGCCCGCCAGATCGTTGATGTTTTTCAGGTCATACTGCGTCGTGTACAGCTTGGAGCCAGCATCATAGAAGGTGTTGGTGTAAAGCGTGAACGTGCTGCCGCCATCCAGCGTACCATTCTGGGCGCAGCTATACTGGGGCGTGCCGGTGGGGCGGGTCCAGGCCGAGGCCGCGCTGGAGGCGGCAAGAGTGAGGACAGCGGCGGCGGCAGTGCCAGCGGCGAGTTTGGTCAGGGTGGCGGAAACAGTCATGTCGGTTTGCCTTTCGGTCTGCGGTGTGCGCTTTATTTGTCTGCGAGATGGTATTCCAAAAAGCACACAGACTGCCAAAGTCGGCGATTTGGGCCGGAACCGGTAGTTATGCCGAGCAAAACCCGTATTTTTGGGGGCACGGGCTTGACGGCGGCGGGGTTTTGTTGTACCATAACGGCATCTATCATCGCTCAATCTATCACTGCTAAGAGGTTCCCTATCTTGACACGACTTTCCCCGCGCTGGCCGCTGGCCGCTGCTCTGCTTCTGGGCCTTGCCCCCATCGTCTCGGCCCAGATACCCATGACCCCGGAAATGCCGCCCCCGCCGCCGCGTCCCGCCGCGCCCGCCCCTCCGGCGGCTCCCGTCAAGCCCGGCCCGCCCGGAGTGGCCGCCACTGTCAACGGCATCCCGATTACCAAAACGCAGGTGACCGCCGAGGTCCTCAAAGCCGTCGGCCCGCAGTTTGTCTCGCAGCTTGTGGACCAGATGATCACGATTGCGCTGATCAATCAGGAAGCAGCGCGTCAGCACATCGTCATCACGCCCGCGCAGGCGGCTCTGAAGCTCAGTCAGGTGCGGACGCGGGCCGCTGCCCAGGTCCCCGGCGGCCTGGACACCTACCTTGCCCAGCGTCATCAAAGTCTGGCGGATTACAAGTCCCAACTCCTCACGGAGCTGAAAGTGGAGGCGCTGGTCAAAAAAACTCTGCCGCCCCCCGCGCCCGTCGCCCGCCGCCATGTCCGGCACCTGCTGGTTTTGACCGCCCCCCCCGGTGCGATGCCCACGCCGGGTGTCAAAGGCCCGCACACCGACGCGGAAGCCCTGGCACTGATTGCTAAAGCCCAGGCCGAGATCAAAGCAGGCAAGTCATTTGAGCAAGCGGCCAACGAATACACGGAAGACCCCTCTGGCAAAGGCAAAGGCGGAGACCTCGGCATTATGGATGCGTCCACGCAGTTCGTCCCCGAGTTTAAGGCCGCCGCCTTAGCCCTGAAGGTCGGGGAAGTGACGCCGCAGCCAGTCAAAACGCAGTACGGCTACCATCTTATTGAGTGCATCAGCACCAGCGCCGCCCCGCTGCCGTCGGACAAGGCACTGTATGCCGCCGGTGAGAGTGCCGCCAAGCAGCAGCAGATTCAGGCTGCCATTCGAGGCTATGTAGAAGGCTTGAAGAAGAAAGCCAGGATCGTCAACTACACGCCCGCTCCGCCGCCCGCCCCCACCCCGCCCGGCTTCCCGTCGGGAATGGGCAGCCCGACTCCCAGTCCTTAGCGAAGGCAAACGGGAGCGCGGGCAAATAAGCACGGGGCATTGGCCTCGTGCTTGCCTATTTCTTCTGAGAGACACGAACAATGGCAAAGACACTGAACGTCGGCATGGTCGGCTATAAGTTTATGGGCAAGGCGCATTCCAACGCCTACCGGCAGGTGGCCCGTTTCTTCCCGGAGATGGAAACTGTTCCGGTGATGAAAGCTCTGTGCGGACGCGACGAGGCCGGGGTCCGCAAGGCCGCCGAAGCCTTCGGCTGGCAGGGACATGAAACCGACTGGCGGCGGCTGGTGGCCCGCGACGACATCGACATCATCGACATCGGCGCACCGGGCAATATGCACGCTGAGATCGCCATCGCCGCCGCCCGTGCGGGCAAGCACGTCTTCTGCGAAAAGCCCCTCGGCAACAGCGCGGAAGAAGCCCGGCGGATGCTGGACGCCGTGGAAGACGCCGGCGTGCAAAGCATGGTCTGGTTCAACTACCGGGCTAACCCCGCCGTCGCGTTTGCGAAAAAGCTGATTGACGACGGCGCGATTGGGCGCATCTACCACTGGCGCGGCCTGTTTTTGCAGGACTGGCTGGTCGATCCAAAGTCTCCGATTGGCTGGCGCCTCAAAAAAGAAGTCGCAGGCAGCGGCTCGCACGGCGACCTGCTGGCGCATTGCCTGGATACAGCCCGGTATTTAGTTGGCGAAATCACGGAAGTCAGCGGGGCATTGGAGACGTTTATCAAGCAGCGCCCGGAGATGGGAGCCGCCGACGACCGCATGGGAGGCACGGCCTCGGACGTCATGGGCGAGGTCACAGTGGATGACGCCTCCCTGTCTTTGGCCCGGTTTGAGAACGGGGCGCTGGGCACATTTGAGGCCACGCGCTATGCGTCCGGCCGCAAGAATTACAACTTCTTTGAGATCAACGGCAGCCTCGGAAGTTTAATTTTCAATGCTGAGCGGCCCAACGAGCTGCAAATTTACACAACCGATACCCGCCCCGGCACACACGGCTTCCGCACGGTCAGCATCACCAGCGGGCAGGATCCGTACACCGGTCATTACTGGCCGACAGCGCACAACATCGGCTACGAGCATACATTCATCAGCCTGCTTTTCGATGCGTTCACGGCCCTCGGCAAAGGCGAAAGTCCCTCGCCCTCCTTCCACGACGGCTATTTAAACAACGTGCTTCTGGACACCATCGCCAGATCCGCCGAAACAAAGAAATGGGAAAGCGTAACACCATGACAATTACATTAAAGCCGACGACCGAGGCACTTTTGCGGGAGAAGGCACAGCAGGAAGGGCAGGATTTAAATGTGCTGGTTGACGCTCTTATTCTGGACGCCATCAGAGCGAGTGGAGAGAAAGTAGAAGCAAGTCTGGCGCTTCTGCCACCGGAGTCATCTGGCGAAGACCCTCGGCTTGCAATTTTGCGTCAAATAGATGCTCAGTCCCGGTTTATGAACCCACATTCTACTGGACGCAACTTTCTGCGTGAAGGCCGAGAGGGGGGAATGTTCGGTGACTAGTTTGTTGACAGCATAACATCCGGTTATTTTAGATGCCAGCTTTGTGATAGGCATTTGTGCCCGAGAGCCGAAGATATATGTGGCGGCCCAGACCGAGATTGGTCTCAGAATTGCAGGAGGCTGCCCCCTTTATGCGCCGCATCTGCTGATAATGGAACCGGCTTATGTTCTGTGTGGCAAACAGCAGTCCGGGGAGTTGACGCAGGCAGAGCATACAGTGGCAACGGCCAACTTGGGCCTTCTATCAACAGCAATTATCTTTCCCGGCAGCGGTTATATAATGTTGCTGGCGCGTGCAGAGCAGTTGAGGCAGGGTTATGGGTGCAGCCGGTCTGCAGATTGTTTTTATATCGCACTGGCAGAGCAGCTTGCTCTTTCTGGCACAGCGGAACTGACCACATTTGACGCCGGACAGCAAAGGCAGTCTGCCGCTTCCCCCGGCGTCACAGTAACATTGCTGACGGCTTAAAAATTAGCACCTGCAGAAGGCCCGCGCACTATGCGCGGGCCTTTTTGAATTTGATTTGGGTCTGCAATGTGTCACTACTCTACCAGCCCATCGTGCTGGGGCTGCCTTTGAAGGGGCCGACGATAGTGGACGTAATCCAGCCGCCGTAAAACCCGCCGGGCTGCGGCGTGACCCGCTCGCCGTTGACGGTGCAAAAGTCCATGCGGCCCGGATACAGGGCGATGTAATTTTGAAGCGCGGCAAACGCAGGCGTCGGGTCGGGGTAAAACCAGGCGGCGGAGTCGGCACGCTTGTCCCCGGCTTCAATGCTGTAATAGCTGGCGACGCCCTTCCATTCGCAGAACGACTGGCCGGGGGCGGGAACGAAATACTGGCGCAGAACGTCCTCCGGTGGCAGGTAATAGACCGGCGGGTGGCTGGTCTCTAAAACCCGTTTGGCGCGGTGCGTGTCGGCAATGAGAATGCCGCCGAAGACGACCTGAAGATGCGCGTCGGTGTCTTCCAGGCGCGGCGGGCGCGGGTAGTCCCACACAGATTCTTGACCAGGGCCAGGGACAATGGGCGTGATAGGGTTCATGGGCCGAAAACAAAAGGGCGAGCGCGAAAGTTCCAAGCAGGCAGCCCGCTTTGATATGCCAAAAGCGCAGGTATAATGGAAAGCACTATGACCCATTTTGCCGCCTCCAACTTGCTGCTTTTGCTGATGGCCTACCTGCTGGGCGCCTTTCCTGCCGGGCTGCTGGTCGGGAAGATGGTCAAAGGTATTGACGTCCGTGACCACGGCAGCGGCAACATCGGGGCGTCGAATGTCTGGCGCACGATGGGGCCGCTCTGGGGCATCGGCGTCTTTTTGTTTGACTTCTGCAAGGGCTACATCCCCACCCTGCTGACCAGCCGGATGCACACGGCGGGGGCGGTCGAAGTCAGCCCGTGGCTGGTCATCGGCGTCGGGATGGCCGCCATTCTCGGCCACAACTTCAGCCCGTTCCTGCGCTTCAAGGGCGGCAAGGGCGTGGCGACTTCGCTGGGCGTGGTCTACGGCCTATCCCCGGAAGCCGCCGCGCTGGGGTTTGCCGTGTGGCTCGTGTGCCTGGCGATCACCAAATACATCTCAGTGTCGTCCATTGTGGCCGCCCTAGTCACCTCGGTGGCACTGGTCAGCCTGCACCGGGACCTGCCGCACGTCCTGTTTGCACTGCTGGTGACGCTGTTTGTGATTGTCAAGCACCGGGCCAACCTGGCGCGGGTGAAGGCCGGAACCGAGCCAAAAGTGAGCTTCCGCCGCCGCAGGCACCCGGACGCCCTGCCGCAGACCGCCCCGGAAGAAACAAGCCACCCGGAGGCTTTGAAGTGACCCCACCGCTTATCCTTGCCTCCACCTCGCCCCGCCGCCGCGAGCTTTTGGCCCATCTCGACCTGCCCTACGAAGTGGTTGCCAGCCGCTTCGACGAGTCTCTGCTATCCCCCCTCGGCCTGCCCCCGGCGGAGTATGTCATGCGGCTGGCGCAGGGCAAAGCCGCCGAAGTCTCCGCAAGGCTCGCTGCCCCCGAGGCTCTCATCCTCGGCGCGGACACCACAGTCGTCTTAGACGGCGACGTCTTAAACAAGCCCATTGACCCCGCCGATGCCATGCGGATGCTGCGCCGCCTGTCAGGCCGCACCCACGAAGTTTACACCGGCCTGTGCCTCATCCACGGCGAAAAAATCCGAACCGCCCACGCCGTCACCGCCGTCACGTTTAACCCCCTCACCGACGCCGCCATCGCCACCTACGTCGCCACCGGTGAGCCTTTGGACAAAGCCGGAGCCTACGGCATTCAGGGCCAGGGCCTCGGTTTTATCCCCCGCATTGACGGCGACTACTACAACGTTGTTGGCCTGCCCTTAGGGCTTCTGCGCGGTCTGCTCCTGCCCAATTTCCCGGCCATCGCCCCCGCACCGGCGCAGCCGGTGTTCCCCGACGCCCGCTTTTATGGACAGAGATAAGGAGCATTGCACATTACCTCAGATTATCCTTAGATTATCCTTTCTGCCCGACCTGACGAGCCGCCGGGAAAGCCACATAGAGGCACGTTACAACTTTGTGTAAAGTTATTGCCGCAGCGTTACCGGCCCATTCGCCGACGCGCTGATAAAAAATCGTAATAGTAGCGCACTTCCTCGTCTGCCATAATGTCAACTTCATTGGCGAGGAAGTCAGTGAAATGATCATGCAGATATACGGCTTCAGTGGCTCCTTCCAGATAGTAGTAAACGGGCGGGTCACTGCCCTCCGAGCCACGCAGGAACATAAAATGGTGGCTCTGGTGCATCCAGAACACAAGCGCGTTTTCCGGCAAAGCAAACGCATATTCGTACTCAGCCAGCATCTCCCACGCCCTCTCGCGCAGGCCCAGCGGCGCGGGATAGAAAACGTCTGCTCCGCCCATCAAAGCGCCCGCGTCGCGTCCCATCCGCCGCAAAAATATCTGATATGCGGCAGGCAGAGGCACCCCCTGGTCTGCGGCTACGTTTCGAATTTCACTTTCCGTACAGCCCTGAATATCCGAAGCACGCGCCCAGCCCCGCGCAACGCACCGGACAATCAGGGCATCAAACACCGTGTCCAGAGAAGACTTCTTCACAGCGACAGGACCTCCCATTAGCTTGCCGCAGAGGCCAGACGTGCCTCCGCGGCAAGTGCAGACCTCAGTCCCAACTCAAGCTGGACGCGGATTGGTATTCGGTCACTTTGGTCTCAAAGAAGTTCTTTTCTTTGCCGAGGTCCATTGTCTCGCTCATCCACGGGAACGGGTTGGCGGAATGGAACTGCGCGGGCAGGCCCACTCGCTCCAATCGGCGGTCGGCGATGAACTGCACATACTGCCGGAACAGGCCGCTGTTGAGGCCCAGAATGCCCTGCGGCAGGCAGTCCGAGGCGTAGGCCACTTCCAGCTCCACCGCTTCCCGAACCAGAGCAATCATGCGCTGCTGGAACTCCGGGGTCCACAGGTGCGGGTTCTCGGCCTTGATGCCGTTGATCAGGTCAATCCCAAAGTTCAGGTGAATGCTCTCGTCGCGCAGGATGTACTGGAACTGCTCGCCGATGCCGGTCATGCGGTTCTGCCGCTGAAACGACAAAATCATCACGAAGCCGGTATAAAAGAAAATGCCTTCCATGATCAAGTAGTAGCCGATCAGGTTTTTCAGAAATGTCTGTGCGCCTTCAGCGGTCTCGGTCGAGAAGTTCGGGTCGAGCAGGGCGTTGGTCAGCTCCATCTCAAACGCATCCTTGCGAGCAATGGCGGGCACTTCATGGTACATATTAAAGACTTCGCGCTCGTCGAGGCCCAGGCTGTCTACAATGTACAGGAACGTATGCGTATGAACGGCCTCTTCAAACGCCTGCCGCAGCAGGTACTGACGGCACTCGGCGTTGGTGACGTGCTTGAAAATCCCCAGCACCAGATTGTTGCCGACCAGGCTTTCTGCTGTGGAGAAGAAGCCCAGGTTTCGCATAATAACCCGCCGCTCGGCCTCAGTCAGCTCCGTGCCGCGCCAGGTCGCAATGTCTTTGCCCATCGGCACTTCGGTGGGCATCCAGTGGTTCGCGCAGCCGTTGACATAATGCTCCCAAGCCCAGTGATACTTCAGGGGCATAAGCTGGTTGACATCTACCTGCTGGCAGTTGATCAGCCGCTTGCTGTCCTGCGGCTTCTTTTCTTGCGGGGCGGCGAAAAGCCGCTCGTCCAGGGGCCGCTCGTCAGTGCGGACATCGTCTTCGAAGGTCAAAGTGGCGGGCATAGGGTGTATCCTCGGTTTCTAAAAAACTAGCAGGCGGTCTTGAATAAATGTGCGGCCAGAGTGCCGGGGGTGTGGAAACCCCCGGCAGAGAAGCACCCTTCGGGTGAGGAGCCGACTGTAGGGGCAGGGCTTGCCCCTGCCCTTCTTTGGCTTCTCTCTGCCCTAATCTTTGTCCGAAGGACACCTCTTTGCCGGGGGTTTCCACACCCCCGGCACTCTGGCTCCCTATTACTGGCAGGCTTCGCAGTCTTCGCCCAGATTGCAGACGGCGGGGGCGGCATCCGGCGCGGCCTCGGCGGTGCGCTCCACGGCGATGTCGCCGGAGGCGCTGCGGTTCTTCATCCAGCGCGGCTGCACGCCGAAGCGGTTGACATCCAGCGTGGACTTCTCCACCTGCGTCGCCGCCAGCGTCCGCAGGTAGTAGGTGGTTTTCAGGCCCTTGTGCCAGGACAAAAAGTACATCTCACTCAGCTTTTTGCCGCTCGGCTGGGCCAGATACAGGTTCAGCGACTGCCCCATATCCAGCCACTTCTGCCGGTGGGCCGCGCACTCAATCAGCCATTCGGGGCCGACTTCAAAGGCCGTCTGATGACGGGCTTTCAGGAAATCGGGAACGCGCTCGATCTCGGCCAGCACACCGTCGCAGTATTTGATTTCCTCGCGCATCTGGGCATCCCACAGGCCATGCGCTTTCAAGTCGCGGACCAGATTTTCGCTGATCTGCGTGAAGTCGCCCGAGAGGTTGCTTTTGACATACAGGTTCTTGTACGTCGGCTCAATGGACTGCGAGACGCCGACAATGTTGGAGATCGTCGCCGTGGGTGCAATTGCCAGCACGTTGCTGTTTCGCATTCCATGCCGGGCGATGGCCTCCCGCACTGGGGTCCAGTCCATCCGGGCCGTCCGGTCCACCGCCAGGGGCTGCTCGCGCACTTCGTCCACCAAAGCCAGCGTGTCCAGCGGCAGCAGGCCCCGTTCCCATTTGGAGCCGGCAAAGGTCGGGTACGCGCCGCGCTCTTCGGCTAATTTCGACGAAGTCAGCAGGGCATAGTACGAAATCGCCTCCATGCTTTCATCGGCGAAGATCACCGCTTCCTGGCTGGCGTAGCCGAGGCCGCGTATATGCAGAGCATCCTGAAAGCCCATCAGGCCCAGACCCACCGGACGGTGACGCATGTTGGCGGCCTTTGCCTCCACAGTGGGATAGTAATTCAGCTCAATCACGTTATCCAGCATCCGAACCGCCGTGGTGATGGTCGTTTCCAGCAGCGAGTGGTTCAAGCCCTCGGGCGTGACGTGTGCGGCGAGGTTGACCGAGCCGAGGTTGCAGACCGCCGTTTCGTCCGCCGAGTTATTCAGGAGGATTTCCGTACACAGGTTGGAGTTGTGGACGACGCCCACATGGTCCTGCGGCGAGCGCAGGTTGGAGGGGTCTTTCCAGGTCATCCACGGGTGGCCGGTCTCAAAGAGCATAGACAGCATCTTGCGCCACAGATCGGCGGCGGGCAGCCGCTTGAACAGCTTGATCTGCCCCGCGTCTGCCCGGCGCTCATATTCGGCGTAGCGGGCGTCGAACGCCTTGCCGTACAGGTCGTGCAAGTCCGGCACATCGCTGGGGTTAAACAAAGTCCAGTCGCCGCCCGCCTGCACCCGCTGCATGAAGAGGTCGGGTATCCAGTTGGCCGTGTTCATGTCCGGCGTGCGCCGCCGGTCATCGCCGGTGTTCTTCCGCAGCTCTAGGAACTCTTCAATATCCAGATGCCACGTTTCCAGATAGGCGCAGACCGCGCCCTTGCGCTTGCCGCCGTTGTGTGCCAGACCGCTCTCGGTCATGTAAGACTCGTCAACCTCGACTTTCAGATCATAAACGGTCGGACAGACTTCTCTAGGAGAAATGTTTTTGATCCGAGAAAACAAGGCCCCCTCGTGTTCAATCCAGTTCTTTTTAGCGATGGGGCGGCAGGCCAGAAGGTCGGCAATGCTGGGGACTGCCGGAATACGAAGATCGTAAGCCTTGACAACCCCCGTCATTGAGATCAGGGAGCCGTCCGAACGCCGTCCGATGTGCCCCATCTGCCGCTCCCGGTATTGTCCGGCGGTTGGAATACCCAGGCGCAATAACTGATAGCGTAGTCCGTCGATCAGCGGGCGCGATGTATTGGTGAAATAGATTTCTTTGCCGCGAGAGACGCCCCCATCCGTTTCAAGAAGTCCGTGAACTAAAGCGCGTGCCTGCGTCAGCGGAAGGTGCAGGAAACGAGGCGCAATATGCTTGTGTCCACAATCGTCATAAATGTCATCATGCGTAAACACGACGCCTCGGCCAGCCGCCCAGTGTATCTGGAGATAAGTCTCATCGCGCCCCGTTTCCCAGGCATGGATGCCGCGCTGCGCGAGATAGCGGCGAACAAAATCAAGATGCGTGTCCCGTTGCGGGTTACCAGAGACACCCCATTGCGTCCCGCCTTTGGAAAGATGACCATCTCCAAGAAGAATACCGTAGAGACGTGCGTCGTCTTCTGTGATACCGGCAACGGGGACAACTTCTTTGGGAATGATCTGTGCGATATAATCTCCTTTTTGGAGATGACCGGCATCAACCCATTCTGCGCGGGCTTTGCCCTTGCGGATCCATTCCATCGTGCGTGCGTTGGACTGCCCCAGAGGAATGTTTCTCAAGGCGTAGAAAGGATGCCCGGAAGTCACAGAAATTGAGTTCAGGGCGTGCTTCAAGGTAATTGCTACCATAGGGTCCGTCTGGCTGTAGATGAACCTCTGCGACACTTCGCGGTAAAGGCCGCTTTTGCCCAGCACGAGGTCCCCGGTCTCCACCTGCGAAATTGGTTTTGTGCCTTTGGCAGTGTAGATGCGGGTCTCCGGGGCAAAACACTGGTTGACTGCGACTGCCGTGTCGCTGGCGACTTTCAGGAACGGCACGATGCCCTGGCTCTTGCCGGACGTTCCCTTGATTGCTGCGCCGAGCGCCCGCACGCTGGTCCAGTCGTTGCCGAGGCCCCCTGCCCACTTGGAGAGCAGGGCGTTGTCCTGAATGCACTTGAAAATCGTGCCCAGGTCATCGCCCACGGTGGTCAGGTAGCACGACGAAAGCTGCGAATGGCGCGTGCCGGAGTTGAACAGCGTAGGGGTCGCAGGCGTGAACAGAAACTGCGAGATGAGCGTGTAGAACTCAATCGCCCGTGCGTTTATATCCGCCTCATTCAGCGCCAGCCCCATCGCCACACGCATCCAGAACACCTGCGGCAGCTCCACCCGCCGGCCATCAATCTGAAGGAAATAGCGGTCATAAAGCGTTTGCAGGCCGAGATACGCAAAATTCAGGTCGCGCTCGGGCCGCAGGGCCGCACCCAGCCGTTCCAGGTCGAACGTCAGCAGGGCCGGGTCCAGCAGCTCGGCAGCGACCGTTTCCTGAATGTAGCGCGGGAAATAGGTCTGATAGGCCGCCCCGGCGTCTTCGGGCCTCACGGTCTGCCCGGTGGCCTCTGCGAACAACTGTCCGAGCAGCAGACGCGCCGCCACATACGAGTACGCTGGCTCGATTTCCACCCGCCCGCGTGCGGCCATGACTGCCGCCTGCGCGATTTCAGCCTCAGTGATGCCGCTGTACAGGGCGCTGAACGTTGCGTCCGTCAGCGGAGCCGCCGTGACGTCTTCCCCAAGCCCCATGCAGGCCGCTTCCAGAGTCGCTGTCAGCGCCGCCATGTCGATCTCTGCTTCTGTCCCATCGGCGCGGCGGCAGCGCGGGACGCCGACCCGGCGCTCTTCCGCATGGCGCTCCCGGTACAGAACGTAGCGGCGGGCGATGCGGTACTCGCCGCTCGCCATCAAAACGCGCTCCACCTCATCCTGCACCTGCTCCACCTGCAAGGGTGTCTCGCGCCCGGTCATCTGGGACGCGCACCAGCGCACAACGCTTTCCGCGAACGCCGCCACTTTTGCCGCCGTTTCGGCGGGCAGAGCATCTTCCAGGGCAAGCTCCAGCTCGGCCCGGAAGGCTTTGCCAATGGCGGCGCGGATGCGCTCCCCGTCAAAGGGGGCCAGCGAGCCGTCGCGCTTTTGCAGGCGCATCTCCGGGAGGGTCAAGTTCTGGGAAACCGAAGAAATAGGTGAAATTAGCGCAGACATGGGCAAGGTTCCTTCCGCAAGGTCTTAAAAAATCTTACAGCCAAAACTTGATTGAAAAAGCAAAACGCCCGCCCCCGAACGGGAGCAGGCGGCGGCATTGTTCAGGCCAGCGAGCAGAACTCGGCGGTACCCAAAAAAGCCGCGCCCCTCTCAGGCGAAAGGTCGCGGACGGCCTGTTTACGGACGGGTATCGGACTAAGCGCAGTGCATTTTGAACACACGCTTCACCGCTGCGCGACAGTGCTGGATTCCCACCAGACTTTCCCCGCTATGACAGCCACACCTGAACGATGCGGCTTCCGTAAACACAAGATGTGGCTATCAGTTGCCGCCATATTAGCACATCTAGGGTTTTCTGTCAAGCGGCTCTGCACGTCAGAATCAAAAAATCGCAGCCATTTTCAGGCAAACTAGGCCGCTGCCGCACAGACAGGCGCGTTTTTGTCGGTCTTTCAAAGGTGTTGACAGCAACAGTCAGAGAGGTTATAATAACTGTATCTTTTTAGATACTTAACAGGGAGGTTGTGGAGTGGCGCGACGCAAAAAAACAGACGCGGCAGCCTCTCAAAACGAGGACACGCCGCAAGAGACAGTGACCGCCCTTCGCCTGCGCTTTCGGGGCGAAGTCATTGAGTTGGTCTCGACGGCCGAGTATCCGTTCCAGGTTCTGCAAACAGAAGAGTATGAGGGTTGGATCAGCAGTGTTCCTGATCCCGTGACAAAGGCACGAATTACTGGCAGCGTCAATAAGATGAGGCGCGGCTTGATGGGCGATTGGAAAGAGATCAATGCAGGTGTCTTTGAGACCAGACTGGATTTTGGCCCTGGATACCGCGTGTACTATGCCAGACACGGAAAAATAGTCATTGTCCTTTTGGGCGGGGGTGTGAAAAATACTCAGCAGCACGACATTACAGCGGCGAAACGGGTTTGGGAGGAAATAAAAAATGAAATTACGCAAGTTTGAAGACCATTTACATGAAATGCTGCAAGATTCGGAGTTCGCCGTCGTTTATGTGCAAACTGCACTGGAAGACGGCGGGGTTGAAGAATTTTTGCACGCTTTGCGTGAGGTTGCCATTGCCCAGGGCGGGGTGCAGAAGGTGGCTGAGGAAAGCAAACACGGGCGCGAAAGCCTGTACAAGTCTTTGTCCAAACAGGGCAACCCGCGCATCAAAACGCTGGACGATGTCCTGCACGCGCTGGGAATGCGGATTTCGGTGGCCCGCGTTTCGAGTTAGACTGGAAAATACATTGAGGCTCATTTCATGTCTAAACCCGCCCCACCCTGCCGCTTATCAGTCATTCTGGCCCGCGAGGCCCCGGTCGGCGTGATTTTCCGGCGCGGCCCGGCGAAGTGGTTTCATGGTCGCATTTATGAGAGGCGCAGCGACTTGTCACGATTGGCCGGGGGCCGCCCACGGAACTCATTGACCTGAATGGCAGCACGTTTGAGAACGTTGTCGCGCTTGCGTGGGCCAAAGAGTTGAGAAGAAAGGAGAACACGGGGCTGAACCCCCGTGCTTTAAAGAGCAATTCCCCGCCTTCGCGGGCATCGGAACTGTAGGGGCAGGACTTGCCCCTGCCCTTCTTTCCTATCCTGCCCTTCTTTCTGGCTCTTTCCCAACTATCCGGCTCCCCCATTATTGGGGGCGGGGGGGCCTCTTAATCGGCTGTCACCTTGACGCCTTTCCAGAAGGCGATGCGGCCGGTGATGTTCTCGGCGGCGGACTTGGGCGCGGGGTAATACCACGCGGCGTCGGGGTTGGTTTTGCCGTCGACGTCCAGCGTGTAGTAGCTGGCCTGCCCCTTCCACGGGCAAGTGGTGTGGGTGGCGCTGGGCTTCAGAATGTCGGCGCGGACGCTATCCACGGGAAAGTAATGGTTGCCTTCGACGACGACGGTTTGGTCGCTGTCGGCGATGACAGCGTTGTTCCAGATGGCCTTCATGGTAAATACTCCTTAAGCCTGCCAACCGGCAAGGCACGCAGAAAGTTCCCCCGGCCTTCTTGTATTTGCCGACTTGGGGGTACACTCAATGCATGGCAAACTCCTCAGAAGACTCGCCGTTTACAGGCTTTGGCATCGGGTCGTTCTCCCGCACGGCGGCGGGCAGCGTGTATCTGCTGGTGACGTACCGGGACGGCACGGTTGCCGCGTCGGCGTATGCCACGGAGCGGGGCGCCAGGGCGGCGGGAGCGGAGATGCTGGACGACGAGCGCCGCGATGACGAAGACGAGGAGCGGGGCACGCTCGAAGACCGCTTTGCCCGCGCCCAGCAGATTGTGACGGACGAGGGCGGGCAGATGGAAATTATTGAGAGTCCTGTGTACGGCGCGTAGGGTATAATAACTGCCAAAACGCACAGAGAAAGACAGCCGCGTGCCAGAACGCCCCCAGACACTCCCCCCCCGAATACTGATTGTGGATGACAGCGCCGCCGACCGGCAGGCAGTCAGCGCCGCCCTGCGCCGGCAGTCTTTTTCCGCCGCTGGCGGCAGCCCGGTCGAGATCGCAGAAGCCACCAGCATTGCCGAGGCCCGCGAGACGCTGGAATGCGAGGACATCGCCTGCGTCTTTTTGAGCCACACCCTGCCCGATGGCTCTTCGCTGGACCTGCTGATGGAGCTGCGGGCGCGGGGCCTCGCTACGCCCGTGGTCGTACTGACGGGGGAGCGCGATGAAGACGCCATTGGCGAGGTGATGCGGGCGGGCGCGGCGGACTTTCTGCCCAAAGCCGCCCTAGAGCCGGATTTAGTGGCCCGCTCTTTGCGGGCCGCTCTGCGCTTTTTGCAGGTGCAGCGTGAAAAGCAGGCCGTGCTGGACAACCTGCGGGTCCGCGACGGCGCCATTGCCGCCGCCGCCAACGGCATTGTCATCGCCGATGCCCGCCTGCCCGATGCCCCTCTGATTTACACCAATGAGTCATTTTTGCAGATGACCGGGTTCCCCCGCGAGGAAGTCATTGGATACAACTGCCGCTTTTTGCAGGGACCGGACACTGACCCAAACGCGGTGATGGAATTGCGCGAGGCGGTAAAAGTGGGCCGCAAATGCCAGGTGCAGATTCTCAACTACCGCAAAGATGGTACTGCATTCTGGAACGAAGTCACGGTGTCGCCGGTGCGGAACGCACAGGGCATGGTGACCCATTTTGTCGGCATCCAGACTGACACCACGGCGCGGCAGACGGCGGACGGAGAGCGTATCCGGCTGCTGGAGCTGGCGACGCGGCAGGCGGCCCAGATGGCCGCTGTGATTGAGCAGATGCCCGCCGGGGTCTATCTGGGCACGAAAGAAGGCATCATCCTGTCCAATCAGCTTGGCCGGGAAATGCTGGGGCTGGACAGAGCAGACGATCTGGCACAGAGCATTTCTGCGCTGGCCGCCTCTCTCGAAACACGATATGCCGACACCGGCGAGCGGATTTTGCCCGAAGACGAGGTGTTCAATCTGGCCCTGCGGGGGGAGCGAGTAGAGCGCGAAGTGATCCTGCGGAACACGCGCACCGGTCAGGATTTAGTGGTGCGCTCCGCCGCCGCACCAATCCTGGAAAGCGGGCGCATCGTTGGGGCTGTGGCCGTCAACAGTGATGTCACTGAGCGCAGGCGCATTGAAGAAGCGCAGCGCCAAAGCGAGGCGCACCACCGGGCGATCATTGAGTCGCTGGCCGAAGGCATCGCTGTGCAGGATGTCGCGGGGGTTGTCCGCTCGATCAACCCGAGTGCCGAGCGCATTCTGGGCATCCCCGGAGAGCAAGTAATTGGCCTGACGCTGGCGGACAGCCGCTGGCAGATTGTGCGCGAAGATGGAACGCCCCTACCCGGCGGAGAGCATCCCTCCCTGGTGGCCCTGCGGACCGGACAGCCGCAGCGCGATGTGGTGATGGGCCTGCACCGTCCTGATGGCACGAAAGTCTGGCTGTCGGTCAATGCCCAGCCTATCGCGCACTCGGAGACGAACGAGCCTCTCGGCGTCGTCACCTCATTTTTTGACATCACCACGCAGCGGGCGGCCCGGCAGGCGCTGCAGGCCCGTGCCGTGCGCGAAACGCTGCTCAACCGTATCGGGCGGGCACAGGACGGTGCGACTTCCCCGCAAGCCATTCAGTCGCTGGCCGTCGCTTTGCTGGGCGAGGCGCTCGGTGCGGATCGTTGCTACTTCGGCTTTTATAATCTCTCGCAGAACGTCGTCACCCTCGCTCAGGACTGGCATCGCGTAGGACTGCCGTCGGTAGCGGGCGTTTATACGTTTTCCAACACGGCGGAAATGTTTCAGGAGCTGTACCAGGAGCGGGAGATTTCCGTGATTGAAGATGCACGGACAGCCTCGCTCTCCGCGCAAACACTCGCCAACATGAACAGCCTGGGGCTGCGCTCCCGTATTTCCGTGGCCCTGACCAATGCCGACGGCCTGATGGCAACGCTGACGGCGGCGATGACGGACGCGCCCCGTGCCTGGACCGACGACGAAATGGCGCTGGTCCAGGCCGTGGCGACCCAGCTTCGGACCTCGGTGGAAATGGCGCGGGTAGCGCGGCGGGAGCATACCATCGCTACACAGCTTCAGGAGGCGCTTCAGCCGGACCTGCCGGGCAGAGTTCCGGGGCTGGCGCTGGCAAAATATTACCGTCCCGCACTCGCCGACAGCGAGGGGGTCGGCGGCGACTTTTACGATGTGTACACTTTGGAGAAAGCCTGCACGGCACTGGTAGTCGGCGACCTATCCGGCAAGGGGCTGGCGGCAGCGGCGCAGGTGAGCACCGTGCGGAATATGCTGCGGGCGTTTTTGTATTCCCAGCCCACGCTTTCGGAGGCGATGACCGCGCTGAACCGGGTGCTGGCCGAAAACAGCCTGCTGACCGGGTTTACCACGCTTTTTGCAGGTTCCTATGACAGCACTACCGGTGTGTTTCAGTATGTCAACTGCGGCCAAGAACCCGCGCTGGTCTGGCGGGCGGCGGATGGGCGGATGGAGCCGCTGGATGCGACAGGAGCCATCATGGGGGCGATTGAAGGAGCGCAGTTTGTGCAGCCCTGCGTCACCCTGCATCCGGGCGATGCGCTGGCGATCTTCACGGATGGCCTGACCGAAGTGGGAGCCTCGCGCTCGAATCTGCTGGGGGTGGAGGGCGTGTCTGCCCTGCTGGAAAGCGCCGCTGTGCGGGCGCAGGGCCGGAACGCGGCGGAAACCGCCGAGATTCTGACGGCAGACCTCATCCGTGGAGTGGACCTTTACGCCGAGGCCGGAGCGCGGGACGATATGTGCCTGCTGCTGGCCGTGGTGGAGGGCCGTTAAGACCGCAGAAACTCAGCGAGCGCCTCAGACCAGGGCCGCAGGGGAGCGACGCCCAGACTGTATGCCTTGTCGCTGCTCATCACCGAATACAGCGGGCGGCGGGCGGCAGCTCCGTAAGCTTCGCTCGTGACAGCGTCTACGGGGCAGTCCACCCCGGCCAGCCGAAAAATCTCGCGGGCATAGTCCGCAAACGACACTTCCCCGGCACTGGCAAGGTGGTACAGCCCGCCCGCACTCAGCCGCATCAAAGACCACACGGCAGCGGCCAGATCAGGCAGATACGTCGGCGTCCCGATTTGATCGTTGACCACTCGCACTTGCCCCCGCTCCCGCGCCAGCCGCAGCATCAGCGCCGGAAAGTTTCCCGATACCTTTGCCGGATTTGCTTCTGCGCCGAACAGCCGCTCTACGCGAATGACCAGATTGCGTTTGGCAAGCGCCAGCACCCGCTGTTCCCCGGCCAGCTTGGAAGCCCCGTAGACGCCGAGCGGGTCTGCCAGGTCGTCCTCGGTGTAGGGGGTGCGTTTTTCGCCGTCAAACACTAAATCCGTGGAAAAATGCACCAGCGGAATGCCCACTTTGCGGCAGGCGAGGGCCAAATTGCTCGCACCCTGCGTGTTGACACGCATAGCCTCCTCCCGCCCTTCGCCTTCGGCCCGGTCTACAGCGTTGTAGGCAGCTCCGTTGATAACCCAGGCAGGCTTGATTTCCCAAATGGCGTCAAAAGTGGCCTCGGCGTCAGTAATGTCTAGCGTCCGGCGGCTTCGGCCCATGCAGACGGCCCAGTCGGGCGCACATGCGGCCAGGGCCTGTGCAAGCTGCCCGTCGGAGCCGACGATAAGAACGGGGTCTGGCATGGCAAGTTAGACCGCAGCCACCGGAACTTGTGCGGTGCAGAAGGCGCAGCGGGACGCGGCCAGTGGAATGGAGCTAAGGCACTCGGGGCAGTCGCGGGTGGTGGCGGTGACGGGGGTTTCGGTCTTGCGCCGGGACATTAAATAGTTGACCGGTTTGACCACAAAGAAGAAAACGACGGCGGCAATCAGCAGAAATGACAGAATGCCATTTAGAAAGTGTCCTACGAGAAATTTGCTGCCGTGAATGGCAAAGTTCAGCTCGTCGAAGTTGACCGGATTTTTAGGGTCGCTCACAAAAATGCCGATGAGCGGGGTAATAACATCTTTGACCAGCGCATCAACGATGCCAGCAAACGACGCGCCGATGACGACGCCGACGGCGAGGTCGACGACATTGCCTCGCAAGATGAACTCTTTAAACTCCGTTGCTGCACTCATGTCCTGATCTCCTGTTTCTGAGAAACGTTTTTTTGATGCCAGTGCTGCCTTGCCACACCCGCTCTCTCCCGCATTTTAGCACATTCCCGTCTGGCAGTGCAAGAACAAAAGAAACACAAAAACAGCCCGGCAGCGATGCCGGGCTGTTTCTAAAGGAGACGTACTACTTGGTAGCGTCGTGGATCGCTTCTTTGGCTTTGCCGAAAAGCTCCTGCGCTTTGCCTTCGACCTGCTTGGCCTTGCCAGCCACATCGTCGTTCGTGTCGCCGGTCACGTCGCCAGCGGCGTCCTGAGCCTTGCCCTCGGCCTGCTTGAGTTTGCCTTCGAGAATATCTTCGTTTGCCATGATTGGTTCTCCCTTGTGTTGGTTTGCTGAGTATTCGCTTGCTGACCTGTGTTTACCCGCAAAGCGCCCCAGCGCAAACAGGCAAAGGTGCAGTTCTCAGAGCAAGTCTTGAAGCCAGACGTCTTCCAGGCCGTCATCGGGTGGCGCAGGGGTTTGTTCCAGCACTACCGTGGTTCCTTTGGGGCCGGTCAGAAGCCACTGACGCTGCACAGTCTGCAAAATCATTTTCATGCCGTGTCCCAGTGTTTCTTTGGTGCTGTAGCCACGCGCCAGCGCGGCTTTCGGCAGGTTTTCTACGGCAATGCCCCGGCCCCGGTCCTCGATCCGCACCTGCACCGTGGCCGCGTCCCGGCTCCAGAACACCTGCCCCCGGCCTTCACCCGCATGGACCACGGCGTTCATTCCTGCCTCGCCGACAGCTAGCGCCAGATCAAACTTCTGCGCGTCTTCCAGTCCCGACGCAGCCGCCGCATCGGAGGCCTGATGGCGGAGGTCCCGCAGGCCCCCTGCCATCGACAGCGAAACCGGCTCGGCCCAGGGCGTCAGCAAAGCGGGCAGGTCCGCCTCAGTCTGGCAGAGACGCAGGCGGCCATCGGTCACGCTCAAAAGAACATCCCGCAGGAACACCCGCTGGCGCACGGTGTTGAGCCGGGCCTGACGCAGAAGCCGCGCATTTTCCGCCTGCTCGCCCTGCACCTGCGTGTATAAGTAGGCATTGCGCGTCGCCGCCGCCACCTGAATTAGCAGCGCATCCAGCAGCCGCAGGTGCGCCGGACTGTAGGCGTCTTTGCGGTAGCTCATCACCTGAGCCGCGCCCAGAATGCGCCCTTCCAGACGGATCGGCACAATGGCAAGCGACTGGATACGCGGGCGGGCCGGATCCGGCGTCTCTGTCAGATGCCCATCCGGCTGGGCGTAGTAGCGGGCCGTCTGGGTTTGTTCTGCCGCCAGGGCGTCAGGGATCACCAGCGGCTCCCCGGTTCGGATGACACGCGACTGCATCCCGCCGCCCTGCTGGTCCAGCGGCAGCGGCGGAAAGGCGGCGGAGTCGGTGGCGTGTCCGTCCAGCCAGGCATACGTGCAGCGAATCAGGCCGTCTTCAGGCGAATAAATCGACACGATCAGGCTGTCGCAGTCCATCGCCCGCGTGATGATCTCCCGCAGAGCGTTATAAATCGCCTGCGGGTCAAGCGTGCGCCCCAGCAGCGCCGACGCCTCGTACAGCAGCGTCATGTCTTCTAAAGAAATGTCAGACAGCATACCCGGTTGTTCGCCGCCCTTTGCCTAGATTCCTGCTGCCCCTGCGCCAGTTTTCGGCATTTTGTGGCCGGGAACCTTGCAAGTGGGTATATCGTCTAATACTAAATTATTGAGCCAAAAAGGATAGTGACTATGTCCGAAGAGAGAGACTACGAAGAAACTTTATCGCGCCGCGTCTTCCTGCGCCGCGCCGCTCTTGCCGGGATGGGGATAGCGGCCCTGCCGCTGCTGACGCCCGCCGAGGCGCACGCAGGCGGCCTGTTCGCCGCGCCCAATGCGGCCCAGCAAAAGCAGGTCGGGCAGCAGGCCGCCCAGCAGGTGCTTCAAAAGTACAAAGAAGTCTTCGATGACCGCGCCAAACATTTCAATGTCATCGGGCAGCGGCTGGTCACCGCCCTCCCCGCCTCGGAGCGCACTGCCTGGGACTTCAAGTTTCATGTGCTGGACAGCAAGGAAGTCAATGCCTTTGCCCTGCCCGGCGGGCCGATGTTCATGTTTACGGGCCTGTACAAGCTTCTGCCCACCGATGACGCCCTGGCCGGGGTGACGGGCCACGAGATGACGCACGTTCGCAAGCAGCACTGGGCGCAGGCACAGGCCAAATCGCAGGAGCGCAATGCTCTGATCGTGCTGGGTCTGAGCCTCTTCAAAGGTGGGCAGGCCGCGCAGACCATCGCCGGGCTGGCAAACAGCGCCATTGGCCTGAAGTTCTCGCGGGGCGAGGAAGATCAGGCGGATGAAGGGGGCCTCAACAACATGGTGGCGGCGGGCTACAACCCGGACGGCATGATCCAGTTGTTCCAGGCACTCGAAAAAGCAAGTGGCGGCGGGGGGGGCGGAACGCCAGAGTTTTTATCCGACCACCCGCTGACCTCGGACCGAATCACCAAAGCCAAGCAGCGCATCGTAAACATTCACGAAGTCCGTCCGTTCCCGCCGCTGACGCCGCTAAACTATGCGTCGCTGATTGGGTAGACATAAAAACTAGGCATAGAGATTAGACACAGAAAAAAGCGCGGGCTTCACAGCAGCCCTGTGAGGCTCGCGCTCTGGTATTTACAAAAAAATAGCGGGGGCTATGCGGCGGTCTCCATCAGTGGGGCTTCCGGCAAAACTTCAATGCGATCCTCTGGCGACGTCTTCAATACGAACCTGCGTGGCGTGTTCGCCTTTGGGGCCTTGTTCCAGCTCAAACGCGACCTTTTGCCCTTCGGACAGCGAGCGATAGCCATCAGTTTCAATCACTGAGTAATGGACAAACACATCTTTGCCCGTGGACAGCTCGATAAACCCGTAGCCTTTGGCGTTGCTGAACCATTTAACCGTTCCTTCAATCATTGTTTTTCTCCTTTCTAGAAGTGCATTCTCTAGCCAATATGCATAAACCGTGCCAACCCTGCTAATTTCACGGGTTTCTCCGGCGTTTTTTTGCGGGCTGCCCCCTTGCTTTTTTCGTGCAGCGGCGGGTATACTCACGGCACTTACACAAAATCACCTATTTTGTCATTTTACTGTTTCGTAGGAGTCTCGCCCCATGCCCAATATCAAATCCGTTATCAAGGATGTCAAACGTTCGCGCCTGCGTCAGCTTCGCAACCAGGCGACCAAGTCCCAGATTAAAACCTATGTCAAGAAAAGCCGCGCTCTGATTGCCACCGGCACGGCCCCCGCCGCCGATGTCTCTGCCAGCGTCTCCAAGACCGTCAGCGTCATCGACAAAGCTTGGAAGCGCGGTATCATTCACAAGAATGCCGCCGCCCGCCGCAAGTCTCGCCTGATGAAGCGGGCCGCCGAAGCGACCACCAGCTAATTTGGATTTTGAACACAGCCCGACACTTTGTGGTGTCGGGCTGTTTTTTTGTGCTGCTGCGGCTTTCCACTTTTCTACAGGCCATGAAAAACACACCTCCCACCCGACTCGCCGCATTGCTGCTGCTCGCCCTTCTGCTGTCCCTGCCCGGCGCAGCGCGGGCCAACGACGACATATTTCCGCCCGCGCCTGCCGCCGCGTCTTCGATCAATTTTGACGGGCGCGGCTTTCTGGTTCACGGCAAGCGGACATTTATCGCGTCGGGGGGCATGGAATACGCCCGCATTCCGCACGCCCTCTGGCGGGACCGGCTGCTGCGCCTGAAACGGGCGGGGTTCAACTGCGTGGAGATTTACACGTTCTGGAATGTCCACGAGCCGCGCCCCAACGAGTTCAATTTCTCCGGCGATGCAGACCTGAATGCGTTCCTGAAAACCGTCAAGTCGCTCGGCCTGTATGCCATCGTGCGTGTCGGCCCCTATGTCTGCGCCGAATGGGACAGCGGCGGCTACCCGGTCTGGCTGCGCTTCGTGCCGGGCCTGCGGGTGCGCGAAGATAACGCGCCGTTCCTCGCTGCCGTGGACCGCTACTGGGACAAGCTGATGCCGATTGTGGCGGCCAATCAAATCAACCGGGGCGGCCCGGTGATTTTAGTTCAGCTTGAAAACGAGCATCCGCAGGGCTGGGGAACGGAAATGCCCAATGCCTATTTCGTGCATCTGCGCGATAAAGCCGTCGCCCTGGGCCTGCAAGTGCCCTACTTCTTCAGCGGCCTACACCATGCCAGCGACCCCGCCGGAAATAACCCGTGGAGCAGCAAAGGCCGTCAAAGCCCCTGGATTTCTACCGAGTTCTGGAGCGTGTGGTACAACCGCTACGGCCAGACCGAGGCCGACACCAACACCTACGACCGCCGGATGTGGAAGGTGCTTGCTTACGGCGGCAATGGCCTGAACTTTTATATGTTCCACGGCGGCTCGAACTTTGGCTACACCAATGACGACGAAGACGCCGCCTCCTACGACTACGGCGCGGCCATCGGGCAGACGGGCGACCTGCGCCCGACCTATTACCGCTTCAAACGGGCCGCCCTGTTTGCCCGCTCGTTTGAGAGCATTCTGGAAGATAGCGACGACGCCACCAACACTTACAAGGCCGCCGCGACCAACCCTGCCGTCCGTGTCACTGCCCGCAAGTCCGCGTCCGGCACGATCCTGTTTCTGGACAACCCCGGCCAAAGCGCGGTCAAAACGCAGGTGAAAGAGGCCGACGGCAGCCTGTTTCCCGCCAGCGGCTTGCTGACAGTGGCCCCCGGCCAGATTGCCCCGATTGTCCGCGACTTTCCCCTCGCCCTCGGAGTCGTATTAGAACGCGCCACGCCCCTGCTGGGCATTGTCAAACAAGGCAAGATCACAACACTGGTGGCCTACAGCGCGGTCGGCGATGCCACGGAGTTGCGGTTCAACCTGAGCAGCCCCGTCACAAACCTGCACACAGGCGGCATTAAGCCTGTCAACGGGCAGTTGACCTTGCGTGACACTGTTGACAACGACTATACATCTACGCAGTCCAGCTTTCAAGTTAACGGGCAAACCATTCAGCTCATCAGCCTCAGCACCCGCTATACTGACGACGCCTGGTTTGTAAACGACCGCGTCATCATTGGACCGGAATACGTCGGTGACATCACCGGGACTAAGGGTATGACTACATTCGTCAGTGAGGACCGCACCGGGCAGCCCCAATCGGCGATTGTCTTTGGCCCCGGCCTTTCCTCCAAAACGTATATGCCAGGCAGTTCTGGCTACGCCATGTATGCCGCTGGTCCGTTTCCTGAAGCCCTTTATGATCCGCCCCTGACCAACTGGCAGTCGCACACAGGCAGCGCCGAGGCCGCGCCGTCTTACGCCGGCGCCAAATGGAAAGCCAGTGCCGACCCGCTGGCGATGGGTGCAGACGGCGATGCGAGTGCCTATGCCTGGTATCGCTCCACGCTCACGGTTCCCAAAACCGGGACCTACACCCTGCGCTTCACCGACGGCGGCGACTGGGCCTCGGTCTTTGTGAATGGCAAGCACGTCGCCGAGGGGACAGTCAAGGCCGGTGTCCCGCTGACGCTCACTGCCGGGACCTACCCGCTGGCCTTGCTGACGGCACACTATGGACGCCCCAAGCTGTTCAACTACCTGGGGCTGATTGACACCGTAGACACAAAGGGCCTGCGCGGGCCGGTGATTTTGGATGCTGGAAGCGTGACAGGAACAGCGCTCACGACCTGGCGCGTGCAGGCCGACGCAGGCGCAACCATTGCCGTGCCGCCCACCGACACCACCGGGGCAGGCTGGGCAGATGGCACAACCGGGCCGGACATCTTCAATGGCCGTTCGGGCTACGCCTGGTATGTCGCCACGCTCCCTGCCACTGCCGGGCCGCAAAATCGCCTGCGCTTTGAGAACGTGGACGATACTGCCGTGATCTTCCTGAACGGCAAACAAGTCGCCACACACGACGGCTTCGGACAGCCATTTACCGTGCCGCTGGACGGTCTGCGCGGGGGCAGCTCCAATGTGCTGGCTGTGCGCGTCCAAAACACCGGTGGCGGCGGGGGTATTCAGAGTGCAGTGACGCTGCAAACCGTCAAGCCGGGCGATGAAACGCCGGTGATAGGCTGGAAGATGCACGGCGGCATCGGCGAGCCGGGCACGCTGACGGGATGGCAGACAGGAACAACGCCGCCCGCCGACGGCGCACCGGCGTATTACCGGGCGACGTTCACTGCCGCACCGCCTGCCGCCACGGGGCCGCACCCAATTTTGCGCGTGACCACAACGGGCCTGTCACACGGGTTCATCTGGCTGAACGGGCACAATCTGGGCCGCTACCCGGAGAAAATCGCCGTCAACGGCCTGTACCTGCCGGAACCCTGGCTGAAGGCGGGCCAAAACGAGGTTGTGATTTTCGACGAACAGGGTAAATCCCCGGCAGGCGTCACGCTGACGGTAGAGCAGGCCGCAAGCCGCTTTGTCGTACCGATGACGGCCACAAGCCTAGCGATTACCCCATGAGACGAAAGTAAATAAATCTTTCTCCAGAATGCTGGGGGTGTGGAACCCCCCGGCAGGGAAGCACCCTCCGGGTGAGGAAAAGACACCGCCCAATGGGCTTCTCTTTGTCCGAAGGACATTTCTTTGCCGGGGGTTTCTACACCCCCGGCACTCTGGAGGACAGGTCGGCACGCCGTTTGAAAGGAAAACACAATGACTGTGCCAAGTACAAATAAGACAGGGGCCGCAGACTGGCCCGCTGACCCGAACCAAGTTTTAGAGCGCACCAGCTTTCAGACCAGCGCCCCGTGGGACGCAGGCTTGCAGCTTGGGTCGGACGTCGCCATGTGCTACGGCATTGACCCGACGCTCGCCGAGCGGATTGCCGGGTGGAAGGCGCAGGGCTACCGCGTTCATGTGATGACCGGTGTGTCCTGGGGCGAGTATCAGGACTACCTGTATGGCCGCTTTGACGGCGTCAACCATGTGGACGAGGCGCAGACCGACAGCAAGGGGCATCGCATCTCGCACGGCGGGGATGTCTATTATATGTCTCCGGGCGAGAGCTACGGGCGGTTCCTGTGCCTCGGGGTCAAACGCGCTCTGGATGCCGGGGCCGAAGGCATTCACTTGGAAGAGCCGGAATTCTGGGTGCGGGCGGGCTGGAGCGCAGGCTTCAAGCGCGAGTGGCAGGCGCATTACGGGGAAGCGTGGGTGGCCCCCGACTCCTCGCCCGATGCCCAGTACCGGGCGTCGCAGCTCAAATACTTTCTGTACCGCCGGGCGCTGACACAGATTTTTGACTTTGTGAAAGCCTACAATGCCGAGCATGGCACGTCGGCCAAATGCTATGTGCCCACGCACAGCCTCATCAACTACGCCCACTGGAACATTGTCAGCCCCGAATCGAGCCTGCTGCAAGTCGGCGCGGACGGCTTCATCGCGCAGGTGTGGACCGGGACGGCCCGGACGCCGAACGTCTACGAAGGCCGCAAAAAAGAGCGGACCTTTGAGACGGCGTTTCTGGAGTACGGGGCCATGATGAACGTCGTCCGGGCTTCGGGCGCGACGGTCTGGTTCCTGAACGACCCCATTGAAGACAACCCGGACTACTCCTGGGCCAACTACCGGGTCAACTGGGAAAGCACGCTGACCGCTTCGCTGCTCTGGCCGCAGGTCTGGCGCTTTGAGGTCATGCCCTGGCCGGAGCGCATCTTCCACGGCACGTACCCGACGCAGGACCGGGCGGACCGCACGCCCGGCAAGCCGGTCACGAAAGAGCCGCTGCCCCGCGCTTACGGGACCGAACTGATGACGGTCATCAATGCTCTCAACGACATGGACCAGCCGGAAATAGAGTGGGGCTGCGGCACGCAGGGGGTGGGCGTAGTCGTGGCGGACACGATGATGTTCCAGCGCGGCGGCCCGTCTCCGTCCGATGAAAACCTGGGTTCGTTCTATGGCCTGGCCCTGCCGCTCCTGAAGCGCGGCCTGCCGGTGGAACCCGTCCAGATGGAGAATGCGCCTCTGCCCGGCGCGTTTGACCCGTACCGCGTCCTGCTGATGACCTATGAAGGCATGAAGCCGCAGTCCGCCGAGGACAGCCGCGCCCTGGCGGACTGGGTCAAGGCAGGCGGCGTCCTGGTCTTTGTGGACGACGACCGGGACCCCTTCAACACCGTTCGGGCCTGGTGGAACACGGCCCCGCATCAGTACGCGACGCCCCGCACTGCGCTGTTTGAGCATCTGGGTCTGACGGGCGATGCCGCGCCGGGGACGCACCCGGTCGGCGCAGGCACGCTGATTTACGACCTTGCCAGCCCGGCGGCGCTCACCTATACGCCCGGTGGAGCCGAGCACATCCGGGGGCTGGTCCGAGATGCCTGCGCGGCGGCCTCCCTGCCCTACTCCGAAACAAGCTTCCTGCACCTGCGCCGGGGGCCGTATGTGATTGCCGCCGGTCTCGACGAGTCCCTGCCGGAGACGCCGCACCAGCTCAGCGGCCCATTTGTGGACCTGTTCGATGCGGGTTTGCCGATTGTGGACGCCGTCACTTTAGAGCCAGGCAGCCGCTTCCTGCTGCTGTCCCTGGCCCATGCCGGGGCGGACCGGATTTTGCTGGCTGCCGCCTGCAAGACACGCGGAATGGAAGAAACGCCCGGCGGCTTCCGGTTCCATGCAGCGGGACCGGAGGGGACAGAGGCCGCTGTTCGTCTTCGGCTGGCGAACGCCCCCCAGAGCGTGACTGTCGGCGACCAGCCGCTGCCGCCCGCCGCGCAGGAGTGGGATGCAGCGACGCAGACGCTTCTGCTGCGCTTCCCCAACACGGCCTCCGGCCAGTGGGTTGAGCTAAGGTGACAACTCCGTGCTGATACAAAAGGAGACTCGATGTTTTTGGGTACTGCCTGCCGCTTTGGCAGGGTCCCAGGCAAACTCATAAGCCATTTTGCCGTTGGCACAGCCTCAAATGTCGCGCATCTGCCCCCAACCGGAATCGCTTTCCTCATAGCCGGGCGGCTCCTGCATGGCCCATCGTGCCCTCATGTGCGAGGCGACTTCAGCGTTGTTTGTCTCTAAATGCACATCGCTTTCGTGGCAGATTAAGAACGCGACGTCCTCGGCAGGATTCCGAATATGAAAATCCTGCTCTCCGAGATGATAACGGCCTTCAGTGATGCTTCGGGACAAAAAGCCCAGCAAATCGTCTGCCTTTATCTCGATGTCCTGGTATAGCTCGTCATCGAACCGGTCGTCACTGCTTCCATTGTAGCCATAAAAGACAATTAAATCGGTGATCTGGAGCCGGGTGAGCAAAGCCGCGATCTCATGCACCTCCGACCATAGCTGCTCAGATGTTCTCAGACCACTGACAAGTTTCACGATACCTCATTCAATTCTAGAACCTCACCCCAACCCTCTCCTTCCGCAAGGAGAGGGAGCCGGAAAGAACAACTTCACCGGAAGCGGCCCTGTTTGCGGCCATTAACGTCGCGGCCCGGTGCGCCGGGACCGGCGGGGGAGGTCATCTCGACCTGCACGCGGCGGCCACGGATGGTGGCATTTCGCAGGGCGTCCACGACGCGGGCGGCGTGGGGGGCGGGGACCTCGACGAAGGATGTTTTATCTAAGATGTCAATAGCCCCGATGGACTTACCCGTGATATTGGCCTCGTTGCTGATGGCTCCGACGAGGTCGCCGGGGCGGACGCCGTCCTGACGGCCAATGCTGAGGAACAGGCGGGTCATGCCGACCTCCGGCTGCTCGGCGTCGGCATTCAGCTCCTCGGCGGCCTCGTCCGGCCCCGAATGCCGCGCCTGCCAGAGCATTTGCAGGGCGGCGGCGGCAATCTCGGTGGAGTCAAACTCTTCGGACAGAGCCTCGACAGCGGCCATCTGGGCGTCAAACTCGCGGGCTTCCAGGGTCTGCCGGACGGCGTCCTGGAAATTGTCCCGGCGGCGGGCCGCGATGTCGGCGGCGGTGGGGATACGCACGGGCTTGATCTGCATCCCAATCATCTGCTCAATCGCTCGCAGGGCGCGGCGCTCGCGGCCTTCGACGAGCGTAATCGCATCGCCCGTCCGACCGGCCCGGCCCGTCCGGCCAATGCGGTGAATATACTGCTCCACGTCCCACGGGATGTCGTAGTTGATGACGTGCGTGACGGTCTCAATATCTAAGCCTCGCGCGGCGACATCGGTAGCGATGAGCAGGTCAGCCAGCCCTTCGCGGAAGCGGCGCATGACACGGTCGCGGTCCGCCTGGGCCAGATCGCCATGCAGGGACTCCGCGCTGTAGCCGCGCAGGCGCAGGGCATCGGCGAGGTCGTTGGTCTCCTGCCGGGTGCGGCAGAACACGATGGTCGGCCCCGGCGTTTCCATGTCTAAGACGCGTCCTAACGCTTCCAGCTTGCGGCCCGGCGCGACTTCGTAATAGGTCTGGTTGGTGTTGTCCACCGTCCGCTTGCCCGCGTCAATGGACACCCGCGCCGGGTTGTTCAGGAACCGCTCGCTGAGGGCGGCAATGCGCGGCGGCATGGTGGCCGAGAAGAACGCAAGCTGGCGCGGCGTGGGCAGCTCGGCCAGAATGGTTTCCATGTCCTCTAAGAAGCCCAGCGCCAGCATCTCATCGGCTTCATCCAAGACGCAGATTTTGACATTTTCCAGCGACAGCGTCCCGCGCCGGAGGTGGTCTAAAACGCGGCCTGGCGTGCCGACGACGACCTGTGCGCCGTCGCGCAGGGCGCGGAACTGCCGGTCCAGCGGCTGCCCGCCGTAGACGGGCACGACGCGCATCCCCGTATGCTTGGCAAGGTCATGGATGCCGCCTGCCACCTGAATGGCAAGCTCGCGGGTTGGCTCCAAGATGAGCGCCTGTGTGACAGGTTCCTTTGCGCCGCCCGCCGCCACAATCTGCTGAATGAGCGGCAGAGCAAACGCGGCGGTTTTGCCGGTCCCCGTCTGTGCCTGCCCGATCAAATCACGTCCGGCCAGCAGCAGCGGGATAGAGCGGGCCTGAATGGGCGTGGGCGCTTCAAAGCCTAAATCGGACACCGCCCGCGCCACCGGCTCGGACAGCTCCAGCTCGGCAAACGTCGCCAGCGGCGTCACCGGTTCGGCATCGGGCGTCGGCACTGGGGCGGCTTTGGCCTTCGGCGCGGCACTCTTTTTGGGCGGGAGGGCGGCTTTGGGCGCGGCAGGTTTGGGCGGGGCGACAGCCTCTGACACTGGCGGCTGCGGCGCGGCGGCTTCGGCGGCAGGCTGAGGCGAAGGTTCCAGCGGAGCCTCCGGCGAAGATTCGGCTTCTTGCGGTAACGGCTCTGCGATGGGCACGGTTGCCGGCACAAATGGGGACTTGGCTTTAGTCTTGATTGTCCGGGCGGCGGGCACCTGGGCGGCGGCGACCGAGGGCATGACGGAGGCCGGGCGGGCAGGGGCCGGACGCGGCGCGGCGGGCGGGGGCGTCTCTGACCGTCCGTGCATCGCTTCCCAGGGGCGGCCTCCCGGCAGAGGCGTCGCACGAGCGTCGGCCTTCAGCCGCTCGGTAAAGGTCGGCTTGCCGGGCGCGGGCTTGCCATAGGGCTTGGCGGGCGGCGACTTAGCATAGGGCGGTTTGGCGTAGGGCGGTTTGGCGTAGGGCGGCTTGTTGGATCGCTCGTAGGGAGGCCGGTCTGAGTCAGCCCGGTTGTAGGGGGGCCGGTCGCCGCCGGGCCGACCGTAAGGTGGGCGGTCCGCATTGGGCGGACGGTCACCACTGGGCCGGTAGGGGGGCCGGTCACCGCCGGGCCGGGCGTAGGGCGGGCGGTCGCCGTTGGGACGCTCATAGGGAGGCCGGTCTGTGCTGCCGCGATTGTCTGCACTGCCGCGATTGAAGGGCGGGCGAGGGCCATCGGGCCGGGGCGTGAAGGGCTTGCCGGTGGGGTTGGTTCTGGGCGCGGGCTTTCCGAAGTTGGATTTGGGCGGTTTTGCCATGATGGGTAGACTTTCTTAAAAATTGCAGGGCAAAAGCGCCCCGATATGCTTAAGAGTGTACCCGATACTCAGCAGCATCGTTATCCGCAGTGGCAGCCGCCAGGGCGGGCGCATCGAAAGTGATCAACAGTGCCAGCAGCGGCCGGTCTTATTTCCCCAAAAATATAGGATTCTCTCTAGGCCCGACGTATAGCTTCTCAATCCCCGTAACACCCGTATTCAACCACGGGATTTTCAGTTGCAGCAACCCACTCGGCACAACCGCATACCGGAATATCCGGTCGGTAGAACTTTCTCGCACATACAGCAGCCTGTGTTCCGGGTCAAACGCCAGTCCTATTGGAAACCCAGGTTTTCGTTCTTTCATGTCTTTCTCGTCCCCGTACAAAAACCCGTCGTTGCCGATAGAAGCCGCATATATCTCGGTGAGAGTGCCGTCAGCAAGCTGACGCCAGATGACCAATCTGTTCGCACCGAAGTCAGAGTCTATCACAGCTTTCCCAATGCCAACGATTAGGTGGTCAGGGGCATCAATCGTGAACGCAGTAACGTTCATCGCCGTCGTGTTGCTTTGCTGCAAGTGCAGAGTGCCATCCGCTTTGATCTTCCAGACGGACAAACCCTGGTTGGAACCCATGTACATGACTGCGCCGGAGGGAGAGGCTTGGATAGTAGTCGGGGCGGGCATACAATTGTATTCGTCTGTCGGCAAAGGGGTCAGCGTCCCATCCTTGTGGATGTGATACACTATCGTGTACGCCAGATTTCCTGAGAGGTCATAGTTGTAGACGCAGACATAGAGATACTGCCCGGTGTGATCTACAGCGAGTGTGGAGACAGAAATACCTGTACGCAGAGTTGCGCCCTTAATTGGGTGAATGGTTCCGTCTTTGTCAACGCGGCAGGGAATGAGATCATCCGGCGTGTCGGTTGAGCCGGAGTCAGTGTAGTGGGTGCGGCTCAAGTAGAGAAACCGGCCATTGGGAGTAAATGCCATTTGGTCTGCTTCCGGCAGGGCGACGGTGGCGGGTTTGAGCGGAACAAGCTGCCCCGTGCTGCTGATGTGAAACTGCCGCAGGGGACTTGTGCCGAGGTAGACAAAGTGGTGCGTGGGGTCGGTGATTGACACGGGAATAATCTTGCTCTGCGTCGCCACAAGAAATGGTTTCAGCGGCTCCAAGATGCCGTCCGCCTTCTGCCGGTACTGCTGGATGCTGTTTACCGGTTGTGGCACGGGCACATAAACAAACGTCGGTGACAGCGCAGACTTGGATGGCGCAGGTTTTGGTGGTGTGGGCGCTGCCTGCAACGGCAGAGCATAGCCTGCCGTCAAAAGCCCTACCAATAGATATGCTGTCAGGATTATTCTCACGGTGTTTGCCTCTTTGTCCAAAGGACGCTTTTCAGACGAGGCGTTTACCGCCGCGTCACGGTGAAGCGGCGGCTGCTGAGGAGCGCGTCGCCGCAGAGGACGTCCACGAAATGCACACCTTCTTCGGTGATGTTCAGGCCGACCACTTCCACCACCAAATCCACCACGGCCAGCGGGTCGCCGCCGCTGCCTGCGATGCCATCAATTCGCAGCGCCTCGCGCCCGGAGGGGGCACGCAGGCTGAACGACACCGGCGTGTCGGCGTGGATGTCGGTGAGCGAGGCGAACAAAAACAGGCGCGGGTGCGTTGCGGGCAGCGCAGGCACGGCGATGGCGTTGAACAGCCCGACCAGCGTTTTGTTGGACGAGCGCTTGTCTTCGATAATCTCGTTGCAGATAATCACGGCGACGCACACCGGCGGGTCGGAAGTAGGAGTCTGGCTCATAAGCAGAGTGTACCCGCTGCCTTCAGGAAATGCGCCGGGTCCTGTGCGGTTAAAGAAGCAGCGAGGCAGGGTACAACGGGGGCAGAAGCCGCATCGCAAGAGGCGGACATTTAGAGGAGATATGCCCATGACACGCGCCCCCCGCGCCCCGCGCCTTGCCGCACTTTCGCTGGCCCTGACCTTTGCCCTCCCCATGATTGCCCTCACCGCAGGCTGCGGCCAGAAGGCTGGCGACCAGACCACGACGACTTCTGCGCCCGGCCCAATGGCTAATAACAGCCCGATGGCGAACAATGCCCCCGCCAAAGCCGGGCTGACCACCAAGCAGAAAGTTGTTCTGCTCGGCGGTGCGGCGCTGCTGTTCTACCTGTACAAGCGTTACCAGAAGCAGGATCAGGCCGCCGCGCAGAACGGCACAATGGGAGCCAATGGCAAGCCCCAGCTTTACCGGGAAGAAAAAGGCCCCAATGCGGGCGCGATTTATTACCGCAAGAATGACGCCAACCACACTGTCGTGTGGCTATCCGCCCCGCAGCAGCCTGTCCAGGTGCCGCAGTCTGAAGTGCAGCAGTATCTGCCGGACTACAACCCGAACGGCGGCAGCACGGGGGCTTACGGCAACATCAACACGAACCCTCGCGCCGGAGTCAATGGCGGCTCGGTGCAGTCTGCGGATCAGTACGCCAATACGGGTGGCGGCTACGCGCCCGGCCCGGGTGGCCCTCCCGGACCCCGGATGTAAGCAAAAGCAAGGAGACCCGTAATGTCACTTGGCGACATTCTGCACAGCGTGGAAGACGCGCTGACCGGCAGCACTCACGAGGAAACCCCGGAAAACCCGGACCTGGCCGCTGACCCGGCCTACGACAGCGAACAGGGTATCAAAGGCTCCTCCGAGGACCCCTACGGCGACCCTGCGGATCAGAACAGCCGTTAATCAGCCGAAAAAGACGCCCCGCTACGCTCCAGCATTGGACGCAGCGGGGCATTTTCCGGTATACTGGGCGTGGCAATACATTATGGCGACCATCCGAAGAGGCATCATCACAGCGGCGGGACGCGGGACGCGGCTGATGCCTGCCACGCGCACGGTTCAGAAAGAGCTGTTTCCGCTGATGGATAGTGACGGGCGCGTCAAGCCGCTGGTCCAGATTTTGGTAGAAGAGCTGCTGGCTTCCGGGCTGGAAGAGGTTTGCATCGTCGCCAACACGGCCAACGCCGCCCCGATGCGGCGGCACTTCGCCGGGGACGATGCTCTTGCCTCGTGTGTCACCGTGGTCGTGCAGGAGAGTCAGGAAGGTTTCGGTCATGCCGTGTTTCAGGCCCGAGACTGGGCTGCAGGCGAACCCATTTTATTGACACTGGGCGACCACGTCTACTTGTCCGACACGGACACGGGCTGCGCCCGTCAGGTCTTGGACGCCTTCGCCGCCCAAAGCGCCTCGGTCACCTCGGTCATGCGGGCGCCCGAAGCACAAATTTTCCGCTACGGCGTCCTGGCTGGCCGCCCCGTGCCGGACACCGCGCCGCCGGTCTACGAAATCGCGGCGATGGCCGAAAAGCCGACTGTGGACTATGCCCGCGCCCATCTGCAAACACCGGGCCTGCCGGACGGCGCGTATCTGGTCCATTTCGGCATCCATGCGTTCGCCCCCGCCATTTTCGACTGCCTGGCGCATCTCATTGAACACAATCTACGCGAGCGGGGCGAGTTTCAGCTCACCTCGGCGCAAGTGCTTCTCCAGGAGCGCGAGCGGTATCTGCTGTGCGAAGTCGCCGGAGAGCGGCTGGACATGGGCAACCCCGAGGGCCTGATGGAAACGCAGCTTGCCCTCGCCCTGCGCTCCCCCTACGCTGCTAAAGCGCGGGCGATGCTGAAAAATTTGGGCGGGGGGCAGGAAAACGGCTGATATGCGGCGAAATGATGAGGCAATGATGGTTACCAAGTGGATGAAGATTGCGGCAATCTGGTCAGTGATTGGACTTTTCACCACAGTCTTCCTGACGCTCTTAGATCTCGGCTACAGTGCGTGGTTATCAAATCCGGGACATCACCTCACAGTGTCAGGCGCTCTTTTCAAGGCTGTACCTCACGCGGCGTTAGGTTCCCTTTGGGGGTTTTTGATAACATATTTCATCGACAGACGCGCTGCAAAACGCAGCAGGTGAAAAGAACTAATTGGTCTACGAGAACAGCAAAGAATCAATGGATGAAAACAAACCGCAAGATTACATTACGCAATGGCAAACGTTAAAGAGCTATCAAATCGTGTTTTACGTTGTTTGGATCGGCGGGGTGCCTGTGGCGTTATTTTTGTCTTTGCAGTTTCCCTCATTTAGTAATGTATTTGGTATTTTGTGGTTAGCAGGCTCTTATGTCGCGGGCATTCCGATTGGGAAATTTCGCTGTCCGCGCTGTGGTAAACTTTTCTTTTCGCGGCCTGTTGCGATTGGAAAGCGTTACAATTCATTCACTTCCAAGTGTCTAAATTGTGGGCTTCCCAAGTGGCAACCGCGTGGTTAAAAAGATAGCTCACCAATGCCAAACAAGATGTTGTCCCGGCAAATTTGCCCGTGACACAAAGAGAAATAGTACGAAGGAGAAACACAACTGATTATGTCTACGGCAATTACGAATGTTCAGGCGCGGCAGATTTTGGACTCGCGGGGCAACCCCACCGTCGAGGTCGATGTTTACCTGGAAGACGGCACACTGGGCCGCGCCAGCGTCCCTTCGGGGGCCTCCACCGGAGCCAATGAGGCGGTGGAGCTGCGCGATGGCGACAAGAAGGTCTACGGGGGCAAAGGCGTCCTGAAGGCCGTCGAGAATGTCAACGACACCATTGCGCCCGAGCTGATTGATCTGGACGCCACCGAGCAGGTGGCGATTGATGAGCTGATGATCGCGCTGGACGGCACGGACACCAAAGCCAAGCTGGGCGCAAATGCAATCTTAGGCGTCTCGCTGGCTGTCGCCAAAGCCGCCGCCCGCAGCCTGGGCCTGCCCCTGTACCGCTATATCGGCGGCACGAGCGCCCGGCAGCTCCCGGTTCCCATGATGAACATCATGAACGGCGGCAAGCACGCCGACTCCAACGTCGATATGCAGGAGTTCATGGCAATGCCCGTCGGCGCGAAATCATTCACCGAAGCGCTGCAAATGGGCACGGACGTGTACCATGCCCTCAAAGGCGTCCTGAAAGCACGCGGACTGGCAACGGCGGTCGGCGATGAAGGCGGCTTTGCGCCGAACCTGCCGTCCAACGAAGAAGCCATCAAGGTTATTTTGGAAGCCATCGACAAAGCGGGGTACAAGAGCGGCGAAGAGATCATGATTGCGATGGACCCTGCCGCGTCCGAGTTCTACGACAACGGCTCCTATGTGCTGAAGGGCGAGGGCCGGACGCTGTCCGGCGACCAGATGGTGGATTACTACGCTGACCTGGTCGAGAAGTACCCCATTATCTCTATCGAAGACGGCCTGGCCGAAGACGACTGGGCGACCTGGCGCAAGCTGACCGAGCGTATCGGCCATAAAGTGCAGCTTGTCGGCGACGACCTGTTTGTCACCAACACCAAGTTCCTGCAAAAAGGCATCGACACGCAGACCGCGAACTCTATTCTGGTCAAAGTCAATCAGATCGGCACGCTGACCGAGACGCTGGCCGCAATTGAGCTTGCCAAGCAGGCGGGTTACACCGCTGTCGTGTCGCACCGCTCGGGCGAAACCGAGGACGCGACGATTGCCGACATCGTGGTGGCGACCAATGCCGGGCAGATCAAAACCGGCGCTCCGGCCCGCACCGACCGGGTCGCCAAGTACAATCAGCTTCTTCGCATCGAAGAGTCGCTGGGCGACACGGCCACATTCAAGGGCCTGCAGTCGTTCTACAACTTGAAGAAGTAGCACAATAGCCCCGGCACATTCTGTGCCGGGGCCTTTTCTTGCCTCCATCGCTCATGCCTACCCCCTCCCCCATCTTCACTCGTGCCAATGTCGCAGGCTTCCTGCAGGGGCTGTTTGTGCTGCCGCTCTGTGCGCTGTTCGGCGGGCTTGTCGCCCTGCTGTTTCGGTGGCACGGCGCGGCGGCGTGGGTGAGCGTGACGGCGTGCGCCCTGTTTCCACTGGCGGGGGCATTAAAGACGCGGCAGTGGGCGCTGGCATTGGGCCTGCTGGCAGGCATTGCCGTCAGTGTTTTGGTTTATCTGGGGGTGCGTCCGTGAAAGTTTTGCTGAGTCTGCTGCTGCTGGTGTGGATGGTCCCCGCGCAGGCGGGGGCTTTGTCTGGCTTTGTCGTCTGCGTGGACCCCGGCCATACCTCGGAAACGAGTGAAGGGACCGCAAGCCGCGACGGTAGGCTGACCGAGCGGCACGTCAACTGGGTGGTCGGCCAGAATCTGACCGCGCTGCTGCGGGCGGCAGGGGCCACGGTGGTCGTGACCAAAGCCGCCGAAGGCCAGATTGTCACCAACCGCAAACGGGCGGAAACGGCCAATGCCGCCCATGCCGCGCTGTTTTTGCGCCTGCACTGCGATTCCGGCGAACAGTCCGGGCTGGCAACGTATTATCCCGACCGGCAGGGGCGGCGTTTTAGTGTCACCGGCCCCTCTCCCGCCGTCATGGTCGCCTCGCACCGGGCCGCCGAGATTTTTCAGCCTGCCGTGATTGCCGCTCTGCGTGGGGCACTGAAAGATGCAGGCATCAAAGGCGACTCCAAAACCGGCGTGGGCGGCAAGCAGGGGGCGCTGACCGGCTCCATCTTCGCGCAGGTCCCCGCGCTGACCGTGGAGATGTGCGTGCTGACCAACGCCCACGACTACAAGTTTATCTGCACCGCCGCCGGGCAGGAGGCGATGGCGCAGGCGCTTCTGGCAGGCGTGGAAGCGTATGCGAGGGCTGAAAAATAAGCGTAGAAAAGCCCCCGCCTCAGAGTGAGGCGGGGGCTTTTTGTGTAACGGCGGCGTTTAACTACTTTGCCGGAGCGGTCGCCGCATCGGGCAGGCGCTCCATCATCGTTTTCTGGCGCATCTGCATCTGCATTCCGGCGGGCATTCCGGGAGGTGTGGCCTGACCAGGATTAGGCTTGGAATCAACCGACAAGTTGATGCTGCTGTCGTTGGTCATGTTCTCCACCGCGCCCAGTGCCGTGTTGAACACCATCTTACCCGTACCCTGACTCGTCCCCGCCATCTTCATTGCCATCGGCATTCCCTTAGCCAAAGTCATGCCCAATGTCCCGCTAATTTTCTGATCGAAATTCGCCCGCGCCGTGTCGCCATCGCCGGTCAACGAGGTCAGAGTGGAGTCATAGATCAGGCTAGTGCCATCCATACCCGGCACGGCAACGGTTCCTTTCCATGTATCCCCAACCTTGAGCGGGCCGTCCGGGAACGCTGCGCTCATGCTGCTAAAGTTTTTACTGAAATCCATGCTTGCCATAGGTGTTCCCGGTGTGTCCGGCAGGGTCATGGAAAGCACTTTGCCCGTTGGCAGCATTACCACGGTGGAGGGCTTCTTCATTGCGGCCTGCTGAGCATCGGGCACAGTCTGTTCGTTGCCGTTCAAGGCAAAGCGCATACTTTCAACCTCAACAGCGATTGTCGCCGCGCCATCGGCAGCGCGAACGTCTTTGACAGTCTGCTTCATAATAATCTGAGAAGCCATGTTCAGCGGGAATCCTGCACCGGACTGGCCGGTCATCATCGTGCCGACCACGTTAGTGGTCATTTTGTAGCGGTGGACCTGGCCAGGTGTGAACTTGTAGCGCAGCGTCGCAGTGCCTGCCGCCGGAGCCGTGGGCGTGGCAGGGGCGGGAATTTGTGCCTGTGCGGCAAGTGGGGAAAGCGCAGCCAGTGCGGCAGCGGCTCCCAGAGTCAGGCGGGCAGAGTTGAGCATTTGAATCATTGCAGTTTCTCCTGTGTCTTTAGCTCGGTGCGGTCTTCGACATGAAAGCGGAAGAAATTGTCGCCAATTTTGATTTCGTCCCCGGAAGTGAGATAGGCGCGGGCGACCCGCATTCCATTGACATGAACGCCGTTGGCACTGCCGAGATCAGTCAGCACAAAGCGGCCCTGCGTGTCGCGCCGCAGGCGGGCATGACGGCGGGAAACCATGTTTTCCGCCAGCACAATGTCGTTGTCCCCGTCGCGCCCCACCAGGACGTCCCCCGTGGTCAGCGCAAACGTCCCCCCCGCCACCAGACCCTGAATGCCAATCAGCGTGGCGGGGGCAGCGATGGCTGAGAGGGGCAGACTCGGCCCCTGCGCCGCTGGCGCAGTGTCTTCTTCCAGTTCTGACCTGACCGGGGCCGGGGTCGAAGTGGGCGGCGCGGCGCGGCGGCTCCGTGCGAGCTGCCAGCCAAGCAGACCGGCCAGCAGCGCCGACAGACCGGCCAGCGCGGGCACCAACAAAGGCGGGGGCGGGTCCCGGAAGTCGGCAGGCGCGAAGCGCACCGGGCCGGGCTGACCATCCGTTCCGAAGGCCAGCACCCGAGTCGCCGTGCGGCCTGTGCGCGGGTCCAGCGCCGTCACTGTGTCCCCCGGCCCCAGCAGGGCAGTCAGAGTGCAGCCGGCGCTGGCCGCCTCCACCGGCCCTGCCATCACCGGCCCCGCCGCCGAGCGCAGCCAGCACCAGTGCGGGCCATTTCCGGGAAAAGTCACCCGCACTTCTCCTGCCGCATGGGCAGGGGAATGGGCAGAAGAAGTCAAGGTCAGCAAACCAACAATCAAAAGCAGCTTTCTCCAGTTTACAGCCAATTCATTCACGACTTGTCTGCCTCGGCCTGGCAGCGGGCCAGCGCGGCGGGCAGATGCGTAATCAGGTCCGTCGCAATCAGCCCCGCCGGGCCGCCCTGCGCCTCGGCGGCCAAATCCCCGGCGAAACCATGCAGATACGCCCCGCAGGCCGCCGCCTCCCAGGCGCTCAGTTTCTCCTCCGGCGAGCCGCCCGCCAGCAGCGCGGCCAGCACCCCGGTCAGCACGTCCCCCGACCCGCCCGTCGCCATGCCGGGGTTAGACGTCGTGTTGACCGCCAGCCGCCCCTCGGGGTCTGCAATCAACGTGCGTACCCCTTTAAGCAGGACCGCGCAGGCATACGCTCGCGCCGCGTCTTCCACCGCTTTGCGCCGGTCCGCCTGCACGGTCTTGGTGTTGGTCCCCTGCAAGCGCCCCATCTCGCCCGGGTGCGGGGTCAAAATCGTGGCGGCAGTTCGTTTTCGCACAATCGCCGCCCCGTAGTCATCTTCCGTCGCCAGACAGTTCAGGGCGTCGGCGTCAACGACCAGCGGCACGGCGCACTGCCGGACAAACTCGCGCACAAACTGCCGCGTTTCGGGATCGTCCGCGCCGCCGAGGCCCGGCCCAATCGCCGCCGCCGTGCCGGAATGCGCGATCTTGAGTGCCTCTTCCAGCGCGTCGAGGCTGAACGACCCCCGCGCCGTTTCGGCCAGCCCCCGCGTCATGGCAATCGGCGAAATGCGGGCCATCGCCGCCGCCTGTACGCCTCTGGGCACGGCCAGCGTCACCAGTCCCGCCCCCTGTCCGCGCCGCCGCTTCGGTAGACAGCACCGGCGCACCGACAAAGCCTGCCGACCCGGCAAAGACAGACACATGGCCGAACTTGCCTTTGTTGCTGTCTCGCCCGTTGACCCGCGCCGCGACCCACCCGGCCACATCGACGGCTTCCGTCGCCACGACATAAACGCCTTCTGCCGCCATCACGGACCGGGGCATTCCAATCTCCACGGTTAGCAGCTCGCCCACATATTCTGCGCCGGGGTACACCAGCAGGCCAAACTTGGGCAGTGCGAACGTCACCGTCAGTGCCGCCCGAACACACGCCCCGTCGACGCGCCCAGTGTCCGCGTCCAAGCCTGACGGCACATCCACCGCCACAACCGGCTTCCCTGCGTCGTTCATGGCCTGAATAACTTCGGCCAGCTCCCCCGACACGCCGCCGCTGATGCCCGTGCCAAGCAGGGCATCTATCACCAGTGCCGTCTCGCCCAGCGCCCCGGCCCACAGACGCATATCCAGCCCATATGCCGCCGCCATTTGATAGTTCGCCGCTGCATCGCCCGTGAACGCCTCTGCAGATGCCGTCAGCCAGACCGTGACGTCCGCCCCGAACCGCGCCGCCAGATGCCGCGCTACGGCCAGCCCGTCCCCGCCGTTGTTGCCCTTGCCGCAGACAATGGCAATACGCTTGCCCCGGAGCGGCCCAAACCGTGCGGCCAATACGTCCACAACACGCAGGGCGGCATTCTCCATCAGCACAATCCCCGGAACCGCAAACTCTTCGATGGTGCGCCGATCCATTTCGCGCATCTGCGCGGCAGTCGTTAATTTGATCATAGCAATTCTCTAAAGCTTTACTGCCTGCACAGCGGCACAGACAGCCGGGGCGTTCACCGTCTCAGCGTTCTCAAAACACTCCGACGATCTGTTCCCGCTCCGCCAGTGTAATCGGGGGCACGGAGGCCGCACCGACGTTCTCCGTCACCTGCGCGGGCGTTTTCGCTCCGGCCACCACGCACGAGACGCCAGGATCGTCCAGCACGAAGCGCAGGGCGGCCTGGGCCAGCGTTCGCGTGCCGCCGCCGGTAAGAAACGAAAGCGCGTCGGCGGTCTCGGTCATCGCGGCGATATACTCACGCGGCAGGGCGGCCCGGATGTCGCCTTCGGGAAACACGGTGTCCGGGGCGTATTTACCGGACAGAAAGCCGTTTGCCAGCGGCTCGCGGGCCAGCAACCCCACGCCGCGCTTCTGGGCCAGCGGCAGAAGTGCGGTCGTCGCGCCCTGATAGAACAGCGAGTAAGCCACCTCCAGGACGTCTACCGGGCAGCGTTGCAGCAGCCACAGGCCGTCGGACGGCTCGGCCACGGAGACGCCGTAATAGCGAAGCTTGCCCGCCCGGCGCAGGGCCTCCAGCGTGTCCCAGACTTTGTATTTTTCCAGGTCTTCGACGACCGGGTTCATCAGCAAGAATACATCCAGTGTCTCGCGCCGCAGGCGGGCCAGGCTTTGCTGCACGGCATGGGCCAGCGCCAGCGGCGTCCAGTCCGGCTCCAATGTGCCATCGCGGCGGTAAAAGTTGATGCCGCCTTTGGTCACCACCACCGGCGGCGGGCCAGACCAGGCGCTCAAAACTTCGCCCAGCAGGGCCTCGCTGTGCCCGTGCCCATAGACATCGGCAGTGTCGAAAAGCGTCACGCCTGCTTCCAGAGCAGTCTGAATGGCGGCGCGGGACACGGCATCGTCGGTGGGACCATAGGAGCTTCCCCAGGCATTGCCGCCGATAGCCCAGCCGCCGAAGCCGAGCGCGGAGACTTTCAGCCCAGTTTTTCCGAGCCGCCGCAGAGGCAGTGTCATGAGGTTTTGCTGCATAGCCATTGGGCCATTATTCAAGGGGCTGAACCCCCTCGCTGGGGGGCGCAGACGCCTGGAACCCGCCTGCGCGGGT
>CAXUKS010000029.1:0-2621 GCA_964251675.1 uncultured Armatimonadales bacterium | reverse complement strand
TGCGCCCCCCAGCGAGGGGGTTCAGCCCCTCGACGCAACCGCATATTTATATAGACAAGCCACGTTACGATGCGGGAGCCGCCGCGCCGAAGGGCTTCTTGGCTTTGGCTTTTTCGGCCAGCCGCTTTGCCTCGGCCCGCGACGTCAGGTAGGCTTTGGCATCGAACTGCGAAAACTTGTTGCCGAGGCCAAGCGCGATGTCATCGGGCAGCTCCAGCGCCGTAATTTTGTCCAAAAAGCCCGGCTCCTGCGCCATAATCGCGGGCAGGTACAGCAGGCCGCTGTCAAAGAGCGTGCGCGTGTTCTGCGGCGCATTCGGCGTCTGCGCCCGCAGGCTGACGCCTTTATCAAAGGCGTAGAGGCACAAAGTTTTGTATTTGTCGAGGTTCACTTGAAGGTTCCTTGAAAGTCGGGTAGTCTAGTATACCCAAGTATCTGCCCCCGGCGGGTATAACCACGGGCATGACACAGCAGACAGAATCCAGAAAGTGCGTTTCTATTATTTTCAACCCGGTTTCCGGGCAGTCTGACCCAGACCAGCGGCGGCGGGTGATCTCGGACGCGCTGGCAGAACATGGCTACGTCTGCCAGTTTATCAATACCACTCAGGAAATCGGCGCACGGGCGCTGGCGGCACAGGCACTCAAAGATGGCGTGGACCTTCTGGCCGTCTCCGGCGGCGACGGCACGGTGATGCAGGCGCTGTCGGCACTGGTCGGCACGGATATGCCCATCGCCGTGCTGCCCGCCGGGACGGGCAATCTGCTTTCGGTCAACCTCGGCATTCCCACCACCGTGCCCGACGCCGTCAGCGTCGCCCTGTCCGGCACACCTTACGCTCTGGATTTATGCCGGGCCGATAACGACCGCTATTTCGCCGTTTTGGGCGGTCTCGGTATGGATGCTCAGGTGATTGCCGACGCCGACCGGGATTCAAAAGACCGAATGGGCAAAGCGGCTTACTTCTGGGCAGCTTTGAAGAACCTGCCCCGCCGCCATGCCCATGTCCATGTTTCGCTGGACGGCGGCAAGCCGTTTCGGCGCAAGGTCAAAAGCGTGCTGCTGGCGAACATGGGGCAGATCACCGGGGGCGTGTCCGTTTTTCCCACGGCGTCCCCGAATGATGGGCTGCTGGATGTCGGCATTTTGAAAGCGGCGACGCTGGCACACTGGGTGCATCTTATGGGAAACGCCCTGCTGGGCCGCACTCAGCACGAGTCGGTCCTGGAGATACATCAGGCTCGGACGGTCACGGTTACCACGCGCCGCCCGCAGCCAGTACAGTTCGACGGCGAGGCGGAAGGCCAGACGCGCTCGCTGACAGTGGAAGTGGTTCCCAGAGCCGTTCATGTGCTGCTGCCGCAGGCCGCGCCCGCCGCCCTGGCCGCACAGCAGGAGCGGCCTGAACTTGCCGCCGAGCGCACCGCCCACCGCCGCCTGCTCCTGCCGCTGTCTCTGCTGGCGGCGGTCATTGGGGCGATTATTGGGGCGGTCATTGTCTGGCGGCGGCGCTGAACCCCTTGCGCTTTAGCCCAATTTGTCTTATAATAGGGCAGCATTCCATTCACAAACTAACCACAAAGACGTAAGAGGAACACAGATTGATTCAGAGAACTCAGGGTCCCGTCACACGCCTCGGACTTGTCGGCATTGCGCTCACGCTGGCCGCACTGCTGGCGGGCTGCGGCGGGGGCGGGGGCGGCAACGGCAACAGCGGGGGCACGACAACGACGACGGGCACACCCACCACAACGACGGGGACCACAACGACCGGGACAACCACCGGAACAACGACGGGAACCACCGGAGCGCCGCCCGCGCCGCCAATCCTGAGCTTCTCGCGGGGCAAATAATTCGTGTCCCTGACTTTCCTGCGGCTGCTGCTGGTCTCGCTGGGGGTTTTGTTTGTGCTGGGAACGGCCTGGGCACTGCGCTATTTCACGCGCACGCAGGGCCTGACCCCGTTCGCGCAAAGCTACCTTCAGCCGGGGCTGGGCGGCGTGGCGCTGGAAGCCCTGGACGTTCATGTGGTCGGCCATGATCACGGGCGGCGGCGCTGGCGCATGACCGCCGATGCCATCACCTTCAGCCGGGACCGGCGCACAGCGACAGTGCTGGGCATTCGGCAGGGCACTCTGCTGGATGACCGGGGCCATCCCACCGCCACTGTCACGGCAGCCAATGCCGTGTACTCTTCTCCCTTCGGCGGTCTGGACGCAGCAGGCTCCGGCGTTCTCACCCTCAGCGGCCAGGTCCGCGCCGTCGTGCTGACCGCGCAGCGGCCTGTGCTGCAGGCGCAAACCCTTGTCTGGAACGTCCCCCGCAGCAAGCTGACTTCCCCCACCCCGCTGACGGCGCGGCTGCCCCGCCTGCAAGTCACGGCAGGCCGCGCCCTGTATAACGCCCCGCCCGGCAAGCCTGACCTCGGCCGCCTGCAGCTTTCAGGCGGCATTCGCGCCCGGTTCCAAAGCACGCGGGGGCTGACAACTCTCACCTGCCCCGCTCTGGTCTGGGACGCCGCACAAAGCACCGCCCGCAGCCTCGGCCCGGTGCAGGCCACCATCCCCGGCGGCGTCGGAGCCGCCTCCGCCGCCGATGTCGTGGTGAATACCAAAACCGGC
>CAXUKS010000028.1:19869-52126 GCA_964251675.1 uncultured Armatimonadales bacterium | reverse complement strand
CAAAGCAGACGCCCTGCCGGGCTAAAGATAACAGACTTTGGCTCTTCCGCCCGGAGGGCGGCTAAACTTCAATGCCGGGGGTTTTATACCCCCGGCTCCGCTGCCATACGCCCTATTTTTCGGAAATCGGCGTCAGCAGGAAGCCGCTCGGCTTGCCTCGGTACGTGCCAGTCCCCACAATCTGCCCCCGGTCGTTGATGCAGTTTGCGTCCTCAAAAACCCAGCCCAGCGTGGGCGAAATCAGAGTGTTCAGGTCGGAGAACTTGCCGTTCTGCCAGAGGAACGCCCGCGAGGCAGGCCGCTTGCCTGGGACTTGCGGCAGCTCATAATAGCCGACAATTTGCGCTTTGTTGTTAAGCGACTTTACGTAATCATTGGACTGGCCTATATAGGTGAAACGCCCTTTTTCGTACAGGAACGCCCGATTGCCCTGCTGTCCGATGATCTGCAAGTGGTCGTTCATGTCTTGGGGCATATTGCCTACCAATTCCAGGTTAATCAGTGAGGTTATTTTGCCATTGTCCCAGACTGAATACTGCTTTCGCTCGTTCTCCTGATCATTGAGTAAAATTTGGCTTTTATTGTTGAGAGCGACGACACTACCATACCCTAGAAGTCTCAGGCCCTGTCCTTTGCGGTACAAGTAACACGGATGCTGCTGTTCAGGATGAGCATAATCCATGCTGTAGAGAGAAGACGTTTGCGCGGAGATGGCAACTTCCCCTGTGTTGTTAATTGCTACTGCGCGGCTGACTTCTTCGGTCAGCAGTGGCCCAAAATCCTGCCAGTGCCCGCGTTCCCATAAAAACGCATGGCCCCAGCTATGCATATTCTGAAAGCCAGTGCCTTTATCCAATGTGCCAATTACCTGCCCCCGGTCATTGATCGCCGACGGCGCACTGCTGGCAAGCTCTTCTTCGGTGATGCCGAGGTTTTTCAGGACGCCCTTCTTCCAAAGATACGTTTGGCGATTAATTGCAAACGAGTGGGGCGGCCGTGGAGCGGGCTTGCTTCCCACCATCACACCCGCCGAGTTTAGGCAATGGCTGCCTTCGACCACAAAATGTATATCAAAAGGAGTAATTTTGTAGTGTGGCGTGTGCTTGGGCGTTTTGGCCCCCAACGGGCTGCCGAACGCTAGAAGACAACACACAAACGCGGCGACAAGGCAGGGAATAATTTTCATTTTCGACTTTTCCTACCCCGCCATTTTGAGCTGCCGCAGGGCTTTCATCTCGCGGGGGGGCGTAAAGGCGACGTCTTCGTCGCGGACTTTGATTTCTTCGACGGTCCCGACGCCTCGCGCTTTCAGTTCGGCGAGGACGCCCTGGACGCGGTCTTCGGGGGCGCTCGCGCCGCTGGTGACGCCGATAGTCTCGGCTCCGGTCAGCATTTCGACGGTGATGTCTTCGGGGCCGCCGATGAGATACGCCCGTGCGCCCAGGGTCTCGGCGACCTGGCGGAGCGATTTGGTGTTGGACGAGGTCTGCGAGCCGATGACCAGCACGACATCGCTGCGGGGGGCGATGACTTTGATGGCGTCCTGCCGGTTCTGCGTCGCGTAGCAGATGTCCCCCGAGGGCGGGTCTTCCAGGCGCGGGAAGCGGGCACGGAGGGCGTCCACGATGCCTTTAGTCTCGTCGATAGACAGCGTGGTTTGTGTGAGGTAGATGAGCTTGGCTTCGGGCGGCTCGGGCAGGGCGGCGACATCGGCGACATCGACTACGAGGTGCAGGCGGCCCGGCGCTTCGCCGAGTGTGCCTTCCGTCTCCACATGGCCTTTGTGGCCGATATAGAAGATGCCGTAGCCGCGCTTGAGAAATTTGTGGACTTCCAGATGGATTTTGGTGACGAGCGGGCAGGTGGCGTCAATGACGCGCAGGCCCCGTGCCGTAGCCTCGGTGCGGACAGCGGGGGAGACGCCGTGGGCGGAGAAGATCAGGGTTGCGCCTGCGGGAACGTCGGCCAGATCATCCGTGAAGACCGCGCCGCGCTCGCGGAGACGCTGGACGACATATTCGTTGTGAACAATCTCGTGGCGGACATACACGGGCGCTCCGAATAGCTCCAGGCATTCTTCCACGACATCAATGGCCCGGTCCACCCCGGCACAAAACCCACGCGGACTGGCAAGCAGTGCATTCATACGGGTATTATACCCGCATGACCGATCACTGAGGGAGAAACATTGATGCAAAAGAGAGCACTCACGGCCCTGCTTCTGGCCGGGACGGTTTTAATGGCGGGCGCGGCCCGCGCCCAGTTTGGCGATGGGATGCCCACAGCAGGCGGCAATCCCTTTGGCGGCGGGCAGCCGAACCCGCCCGGCATGGGCGGCAGCCCGTTCAGCGGCGCCCGAATGCCGTTTGCGCTCGGGACCATCAGCGCCGTGAACGCCGGGGCGGGCACGATCATGGTGCGCTCGCAGTTCGGCGGCGAGCTGCGAACGGTTAAAATCGCCCCGTCCACGGAAATCACCGCCCGCGTCGAATCTAAAGTCTCCGACCTGAAAGTCGGCGACACCGTGCAGGTGCGCGGCGTCCCGACCGGCATCACGGCGTCGCAAATCAGCGCCGGAAGCACGTCTGCTCCGGACCCGATGCTAGGCGGCATGATGGGCGGCGGCACATTCGGCCTGGGACGGCCTAACGGTGCTGCCGGGCCGAGCGGCCCCGAAGCGGCCTACGCGCAGGCCTCCGGCAAAATCACCGCCCTCACTCCCCTGACCATTGCCCTGTCCGGCGGCGTGTCCGTGACACTGACCGCCGCGCCGAATGCGAAAATCAGCCGCACGGTCTCTGAGAAAATCGGCGATCTGAAAGTCGGCGATACCGTGATGGCAAGCGGCCAGCCTGCCGCCGACGGCTCCCTGTCCGCCACCCGCCTGCGGGTCAACGACACCCCCGCGTCAGGCTTCGGCGGTTAGGGCTATTCGGGATACACTCGTTCGAGCGGCGTCCGCAGGTGCTTCCAATCGCCGGAAAACGCGTGAGGGCGCTGCTCACATACGAAGTCTGTCACGTCTTCAATCGCCACAATCCACTCGCGGGCATAGCGGGCCAAAGTCTCGCCGCACAGGCCGAGCTGCAAGGCGCGTCGCTCCACTTTGCCGCCGCCGGGGTCGTGGTCCGGGTCCCATTGCAGGCGCACATCAGAAGAAGTTAGCGATTGTTTCCAGTCGGCTTCGCTTGCGTAGAGAGCGGGGTCAAACACAGACGGAACGGCCTGCATCAAAATCTGGTCAAACGCTTCACGGCGCAGGGACACAGCCAGCACGACCTCCTGGTTTTCTTTTGTCGCCCAGCCGCAGCGAAACATCATCCACAGAAAGTTCGGCTTGATCCAGCTCATCCGCGAAAGCGAAAACGGCCCGCCGAAATAGCCATGTTCTACGGCAAATCGCCCGATTTTTGGGCAATATGCCTGATACACAACCACAGTTTCGGCGTCATACTGCGCTAGAATATGCCGCCCTGCCTGCGGCCAGCGGGCATTTTGCGTGGTGTAAAGCTCAGTGTTTTTCATAGCTACTCAATAAGGTGGCAGAAGCCGCCGGAAGCCGTGGGCCAAAACGACGGTGGTAAAAAAGAGGTTGCGGGCCAGCAGCGGCAGCAGCGGCAAACCCGGCGGCCTCTGCGGCAGTCCAGTTTCGAGAGTGGCAGCCAGCGTTGCGGCCAAGCGGTTCATCCAATCCGCCGTGCGCGGCCATTCGCGCAGGGCTGAAAGCCAGTCAGCGGGAATGCCGGACGCCCCGACGCCCGCGCCGACCAATGCACCGACAATGGCCCCGGTCGTGTCCGTGTCGCCGCCGCAGTGAACGACCGCCAGCACCGCCGCCCGGCAGTCGGTGGGGTGAGACAGCCAGGCGTGCAGGGCCACCGGGACCGTCTGATACACGTAGCCGGACACGCCCCCGGCCATGCCGTATGTCCGGGCGAACTGCGCGGTCGCCTCCCCAGCGCGAACGCTCGCCACGACTCGGGCGATCAGCGCGGCCAGCTCCGGCTCCGTGTGCGCCGTCGCGGCTTGAAACGCGGTCGGCAAATCGGGCGTCCCCTGGCTTGCCAGCCACGCGCCCACGGCAACCGCCCAGGCCCCGGCTTCGGCGCGAGGGTCGGTGTGCGTCAGCCGCGCCGACGCCCGCAACAGTGCCGCCAGCCGTGGGGGGTCGCCGCCGAAGCAGACGCCGAGCAGGGCGCTTCGCATCGCCGGGCCGTTGCCTGCCGACCAGACTCCGCTTCGATCCAGGGGAATGCCCACGCACAGCTTCAGAGTTGCCCGAAGCGTCGCCAGGCCCACGCCTGCCGGGAGCAGGAGCAGCCAGCCGCGCAGGCGGCGGGCCAGGGTTTTCTGGAAGAGGTCCGGGTCCCCGGCAGCCTCAATCAGCGCCGACGCGACCAGGCAGGTGTGCTCGGTGTCGTCCGAGACCATGCCGCCGCGCCCCAGCAGGCGCGGGCCGTCTAACTTTGGAAACAGCCGCGCTTGCCGCTTTGGCGGCAGCCCTTCGCAGGCCAGCCCGACGGCATCGCCGACCGAGGTTCCCAGCAGGCAGCCTGTGATGCTGTCTTGGCGTGTCATAGTTCCTCCGCCCGCAAAGCGGCGCGCACTTTCATCAGCACACGGCCCAGCCTGTTTTTCCCGGTGCCATCCGCGCCGCAGCCCCAGTAGTAGTCATTGGGCGCGTCTTCAATCAGCTCTTCGTCACCCGTGCCCAGCAGGACGGCGCGAATATCCGGGTGCTGTTCAAATTTGGCGCGGACAGCGCGGTGCATCACATCATCTTTGACGGCTTCCCAGTCAGGGCGAATGGGGTAATGCCGGTCGCCGCCAAGCTGTTTGGCAAGCATCGGCGCGGAAGCGATTTGGATGGCGTGCTCCTGCGGCGTGCCGACAAACTTCATGGCTTGAAAATAGTGCTCTACGGTCTGCCACAGCGTCCCGTCAAGTTCCATACCGTGCTTAGAAAAGTTAGAAAAGGAGCCGTAGGGTTCGTCGCGCTCCCGGTAGAATTTAATGGTCATTGCGTTGTGTCAATCTTTCGTGTTTTATTGACACAAACACTATACCACAAGTTTACGTAATTATCACACAAAGCAGAAAGCACAAGAAGGGCAGAGACAAGCCACTGCCCCTACGGCGCTGGAGGCAAGGGCGGGGATGGGGTTCTACAGCACCGCTGGCGCAGGCACGAACTCATATAGCAGGGCGGGGCGGTGGCGGCCCCGCTGCTCGTCGCCGGTGGAGGCGAGGCTGCCGGTCGTCAGCACCCACTTGCGGAAGTTGCGCTTGTCCACGGAGCGGCCCAGCAAAATCTCGTAGACTTCCTGCAAGGCGGACAGGGTGAACCGGGCAGGAAGCAGGGCGGCGGCGACGTCCAGGCTGACATGGAGGCGGGCGCGGAGCGAGCGCAGGGCGTGGTCCAAAATAGGCTGATGGTCGAAGGCCAGCGGGCCGGGCAAGGCGTCCGGGGAACACCACCGGGCATCGGCGGCGTCGGTGTCGGCACGCAGAACCAGCGTGTCGCTTGACACCAGCGCCGTGTAGGCCACGGTGATCACCCAGGTGCGCGGGTCGCGGCCCGGATCGCCGAACGTGCGAAGCTGTTCCAGCAGGACGCGGGAGACGCCGGTTTCCTCGGCCAGTTCCCGGCACGCCGCCGCCTCCAGTGTCTCCGCCGGGCGCACGAAGCCGCCCGGCAAGGCCCACTGCCCGGCAAACGGCCACTCTTTGCGCTGAATGAGCAGCACCTGAAGCTGTGCGGCACGGACGGTGAACAGGGCAATATCTACCGTCACTGAGGGGCGCAGGAAGGCGGCGGCGTCATAGGTTTCGGGTCGGGTGCTGGTGTCCATAAGACACGAGTATACCCGGCAAACGGCATGGTGCGGGTTTGCAGGCGAGACCGTATGGGCATAATACAGCTATCACCTGCAAAGGAGAGGACCCACCCAATGAAAACCAAGTCTATCACGCTGGGCATCGTTACTGCCCTGTTCACAGCCACGCTCGCCGTGCCGTTCGCGGCGCACGCGGAGGACAGCCGGCAGAAAAATAAAAACACCTGGCGCAATGGAGCCATCGGCGCCGGAGCCGTGGGTTTGTACGGCCTGATCAAAGGCAACAAGACCGCCACTGTTCTGGGCGCAGCCGGTGCGGCTTACTCCGCCAGCCGCTACGAGAAGGACCGCAAGAGCCAGGACGAAAACAAGCGCACCCGCGCCCGCTACCATCGCAGCGGCGATTACACCAAAGACGGCAAGAAGTACTACAAGTACAACGGCCATATGTACTACAAGGACACAAAAGACGGCAGCCGCCACAAAGTAGACTAACAAACCCAGCCTGCCCCGGCACTCAAAGTGCCGGGGCAGGCGTCGTTTAAACGCCGTATTCCCAGAAGTCGTGCGCCAGCAGCGTGTTCGGAAATATCGCCTGCGCCTCGGCGAGAAGCTCCGGCAGACGCGAAGCCCCATCGCTCTCGTGGCGCGGGCTGATGTGTGTCAAAATCAGCGTTTTCGCCCCGGCCTCACCGGCTATCCGCCCTGCGTCCGCCGCCGTGGAATGGCCGGAGATCACTGCCCGGTCGGCCTGCTCGGCCAAAAACGTCGCTTCATGCACCAGCACGTCCGCGCCTTCAGCCAGTGCCACCGCCGCCGCCGCCGGGGCCGTGTCGCCGCACAGGCACAGCACCCGCCCCGGACGCTCGGGGCCGACCAGTGCCGTCCCCTCAACCACTCGCCCGTCGTCCAGCGTCACCGTCTCACCCGCTTTCAGCCGCCCGTAGATTGGGCCGGGCGCAATCCCCAGCGCCCGCGCCGAGTCCACATCAAACGTTCCCGGCTTTGGCTTCTCACTGACCCGGTAGCCATACGACGGAATGCGGTGCGCCAGGCGGCGGCAGTAGACGGTGCGTGTCTCGTCTTCAAACACCAGCCCTTCGGTCACGGTCACAAAATTCAGGGGAAAGCGCAGGCCGGTCGCGGTCAGCCGCAGGGTCACGCGCAGCCATTCTTCGAGTCCCGGCGGGCCGAAAATCGTCACCGGCGTCTCCAAATCCTGCGCCGACGACCGCGAGGCCAGCAGCCCCGGCAGGCCAAAGACATGGTCGCCGTGCAGATGCGTCACATAAATCTGTTCCAGCTGACTAAGCCGCACCGGGGCACGCAAAACCTGCTGCTGCGTCCCCTCCCCCGCATCAAAGAGCCACAGCGCCCCGTGCTGCACCCAGTTCAGCGCCACCGCGCTGACATTGCGCGTCGTGCTTGGCGACCCCGCCCCAGTTCCCAAAAATGTCAGCTTCAAATCGCTCATAGAAACGATTGTACCCGTCCGCAACCAAAGATAGAGGAAAGGCTTTACAAAACTGGGTACTATAAATGCTGATAGAAAACACCGCAGGAGGTGATACTATTGACCGAGAAAGATGTCCAAGAGATATTATGGTCGGCAGGCTATTCGTCGTATTGACTGCTGAAATATGCACGCGAAATTCAGCAGGTCGGCCTTTCCCGTATTAATCTCGACAGGCCAGGACGCATCTTCCGAGAGTTGGGAATTGACCCGCTTGCAATAGAGTTTGCACCACGAGAACTGTCTCCGGCAGCAGAGACCCGGTGGATATGAAAAAAGCATCGCGCTCCGCTCAGGCCCAGCAAAGGGCATACCCATTGGCCTAGAAGATGAAGACGATGGCTTGCCTATTAGAAAAGCCCCGGTTTGTGCCGGGGCTTTTTGTTGTCAGTGCCTAAACCCCATGCCGCTGCCGCTGGCAGTCATCTCGGCAAGGGCTTCGGGGTCATTCATGCGTTTGAGGTGTGACTTGAGTTCGTCCACCTGAGACAGCACTGCCCGCCCGAAGGCGTCGTCCAGGGTCATGGCCCCGGACTGGGCGGACTCTAGGGCGGCGGACAAAAACGCTTCTTTGAGATACGCAGGCGTGAAACCTTCTGTTTGCGCTGCCACGTCCCGCGTGAGCGCCTGGACATCGAGCGCGGGCGACAGGCGCGGAGCCAGGGCGGAGCGGGCCAGCAGGCGGCGGCAGTATTCCGCCCGCTCTTCCGGGCCAGGCAGGCCGACATGGAACACGCGGTCGAAGCGTGAAGGGCGCTTCAACAGCGCCTCGTCGATTTTGCCGGGGTGGTTGGACGAGGCAATGATCAGCAGGCCGTCATTGCCCTGGAACCCGTCCAACTCGTTCAGGAAGACAGTTCGATTTTGGTCATTAACAAGCCCGTCCATGTCTTCCAGGGCAACGATACAGGGGGCAAGCGCACGGGCGCGGGCGAAAATGGTCCGCATCACTTCGCGCCGGTTGCAGTCTCGGTCGAGGTCGCGGACGTAGAGAAACGGCAGGTCCGGCAGGGCGGCGGCGGCAGCCTTGCAGACCATCGTCTTGCCCGTGCCGGGCGGGCCGACCAGCAGGATGCCACGTTTCCAGGGAAAGCCCAGCGCAGCGAACGACTCCCGGTGCAGATAAAAGCCTTCCACAGCCTCGCGGATACGTGCCAGCAGGTCCGGGGCCAGCACGACGTCGTCCCAGGTCACTTTGCCGATCTCCGCGTCGATGTCCGGGGCGTTCTCCCACCCCTGTGAGTAGCGCAGGCAGCGCCCGGCGGGGCGGTTGGTGTAGGCCATCAGCGCTTGCCCAAAACGCTCTAAGATGTCCGCGCTTCGTCCGATGCAGACAACGTTCTCGCTTTCGGATGTGCTGGGTGTCAGCACCACCTCGACCGTTTCGGCCTCCCATTCAACCGCCAGCCAAGCAAGCTGTGCCCGTGCCCCATCGTGCGTCTCGGAATAGTATTCGCCCGGCGCAGGCAGCAAGCTCCGCAGGCCCGAGGCCCGGTCAGTCAGGAACCGAAGAAGCTGAGGGCGGTCCGGCCAAAGCACGAGCGTGGCCGCCGTGGGGGTGGTCCGGCGGACTTCGCGCAGCAGCGCATCCAGATACTCCGCGTAGCCAAAGCCGCGCAGCGTCTCGTTCATCGCCTCATGCCGCCAATCGGCGGGGGTTGTTTCTAAATTCATCATGTTATCACAGTCACTATCGCCACAGCCAACTGACGTGCTAAACAGTTGTGCGATGATAGTGTCAAATTTCTGGTACAATACTGTTATTGAGGGACTAGGATTTCCTGGTCGGCAAAAAAGCTCTGGCATCTGCCGGGGCTTTTTGTTTCATTCAAGACTAAAAAACGGCTCGTTCTGCATTGGCACAATTTCATAGGGGGCTTTGTTGCTGTACATTCGTTCTGCAACAAAGCTCCTAATTTCTTTTCGCAGCATGGCTAATGCGGCTTCTAAAGCGGCCTGATTGAACATATACTCTTTAGGAGCATCAGGCTCGGGTATCAGCCAATGAACTTTGGCTGTCTCATGCCATACCTGAACGCCTCGATAAATGCCCGCACAGCTTGGTTGCCCACACCAACAAGTCAGGAGAAAGACTTCCCCGTCTTCGCTCTGACTACGCCCAAGTTCTTCCAAGTCTACCGCGTAATAGCTAAAGTCTGCCAGCGGCTCACTGTTCACGCTGAGACAGACAACAATAAAGTCAACGCCGTCGTGCGCGTATGGCTTTAGGCTCAGGCTGGGAATATCTGGTGCTACTGCAGGAGGCTTTTTCAATGCCGGAAGCCCATGCCGCTGCCGCTCGTGGTCATTTCCGCCAGGGATTTAGGATCGTCCATGCGCTTGAGGTGAGCTTTCAGCTCGTCTACCTGCGTCAAGACAGAGCGTGCGAAGGCGTCGTCGAGAGTCATGGCCCCGGATTGGGCACGCTCCAAAGCCGCCGAGACGAAGGCTTCTTTGAGGTAGGCGGGCGTGAAGCCGTCGGTGCGCTCGGCGACGGATTGGGACAGCGCGGCGGCGTCGAAGTCCGGGGCGAGCAGGCCGTTCAGCGACGACCGGGACAGGAGGCGCAGGCAGAACTCGCGGCGCTCGGCCTCTTTGGGCGGGGCTATGTGGAACACGCGGTCGAAGCGGGAGGGGCGCTTCAAGAGGGCTTCGTCGATGCGCTCCGGGTGGTTCGACGACGCCACAATCAGCAGGCCCTCGTTGTTCTGGAAGCCGTCGAGTTCGTTCAGAAAGACCGTGCGGTTGTCTTCGTGCACCAGACCGTCCAGGTCTTCGAACGCCAGAATGCACGGGGCGAGCTGCCGGGCGCGGGCAAAGATGGTTCGCACGGCATCGTCGTGGCTGTAGGGCTGCAAGTCCCGCACATACAAAAACGGCAGGTCCGGCAGGGCGGCGGCGACCGCTTTGCAGATCATCGTTTTGCCGGTTCCGGGCGGGCCGACCAGCAGAACCCCGCGCCGCCAGGCAAAGCCGAGGGCGGCATACGAGTCCCGGTTCCGCACAAACCCTTCCACGGCGTCGCGCAGGCGCACGGTCACCTCCGGCGGCAGAACGATGTCGTCCCACGTCACTTTCCCGATCTCGCCGTCCAAATCCGGCGCGTTTTCCCAGCCGTGCGTATACCGCAGGCAGCGGCCTTCGGGGCGTTCGGAGAACGCCGACGCGGCGCGGGCAAGCGTGGTCAGCGCGGCCTCGTCTTCGCCGACAAAGACGACGTAGCCGACACGAACGCTGCACGGCACGAGCGCGATTTCAACAGTGTGGCCCCCCCAGATGCCCGACAGCCAGCCCAGATAGCGCAGGGTTTCGCCTTCGCCGCTCGGGGTGAAAAAGCCGTCCGTGCCGGGCAGCAGGCTCGTCAGCGGACCGACTTCGTGCTCTAAAAACTTGCGAAGCTGCACCCGGTCCAGGTACATCATCAGCGAGGCCCCAGTTGGACGGGCACGGCGGATTTCGCGCAGGAGGGCGTCTTCGGAGTTGTCGCCAAAGGCTTCCGCCCGCAGGGCCTCATTAAGAGCCTCGGTGCGCCAGTCGGCAGGATTGATAGGAGAGGCAAAGCCGTCCGTGGATGTTTGTGTGTCCATAGTGGTTCTTGTGTACCCGGCGGCAGGGCAAATTGTCAAGCCAGCACCCGGCTGAAAGAATTTTTCTGCTCGCCCCATCGGGGAGCAGAAAATTGGCCCCCATACTGGAAGCCGCAGGTTTGCCCGCACGGACCGCCGGGTATCTCTCAGCCAGCACGCAGTTCGGGAGAATAATGCAATGGCAATGCCGGGAGCAGAAAAAACGCAGACAACAGTGACGGGCACCGACACGGTAGTCATCCCTGTTGTGGAAGAAATGCTGACCATAGACAAGCGGGCCGTCGTCACCGGCGGTGTGCGCCTCATTAAGCGTGTCACCGAGCACGAGGAAGTTGTGGACGAGGCGCTCCTGCGCGAATTGGTCAGCGTGGAGCGTGTTCCCATCAACCAGATCGTTGCCGAGGCCCCGCCCTCCCGGCAGGAAGGCGACACGCTGATCGTGCCGGTGCTGGAAGAAGTGCTGGTCACGGAAAAGCGGCTGCTGCTCAAGGAAGAAATCCGCATCACACGCACGCAAAGCACGGTGCATGAGCCGCAGACAGTGACACTGCGTTCGGAGCATGCCGTGCTGGAAGAACTGCTCCCCGAGCAGTCACCCAAACCATAACAAGGAAACTACACCATGTCTAAGACAGTTGTTGGATTATTTGATCACTTTGCAGACGCCCAGATGGTCGTCCAAAACCTCGTCGACGGCGGATTCCGCCGCGAGGACATCTCGCTGGCCGCGAACCAGACCGCGACGGGCTACACCGGCGACGGCTCGGACCTCAATGACGGCAAGCTCACCGCTGGGGAAGCCGCTGGACAGGATGCCGGGGTCGGTGCGGGCGTTGGCGGCGTGGTCGGCCTTCTGGTCGGCCTCGGCGCACTGGCAATTCCCGGCATCGGGCCGGTGCTGGCTGCGGGTCCGCTGGCGGCGGCGCTGGGCGTGACGGTCGGCAGCACGCTGACCGGCGCGGCGATTGGCGCGGCAGCAGGCGGCATCATCGGGGCGCTGACACATCTCGGCGTGCCTAATGACCAGGCCGAGTATTATGCCGAAGGCGTCCGGCGCGGCGGCACGCTGGTGACGGTGAGCGCAAGCGACGAGGACGCGCAGCGGGCCGTGGATATCATGAACGGCGCCGGGGCTGTGGACATCGACTCACGCGGCGCGAACTACCGCACCGGCGGCTATGCGGGATACGCCGAGACTGCCCCGTCCTACACTGAAGAGGAAATCGTGCGGGAGCGCGACAATTATCAGCCCCCCTCACAGCCTACGACAAACGCAGGCACACTGAACACAGGCGGCGAAACGGTCATCCCCATCGTGGAAGAGGAGCTGGCGGTTGGCAAGCGGCAGGTGCAGGGCGGCGGCGCTCGCATTCATACCCGTATCACCGAGCGGCCCGTGGAAGAGCAGGTCACGCTGCGTCAGGAGAACGTGACCGTGCAGCGGCACGCGGTGGACCGCGCCCTGACCGAGGCCGACAGGGCGTTCCAAGAACAGAACTTTGAAGTGACTGAGACTTCCGAAGTCCCTGTGGTGTCCAAGACGGCACGGGTCGTCGAAGAAGTCGTGGTCGGCAAGACGGCCACCGAGCACACCGAGACTGTCCGCGACACCGTGCGCCGCACGGACGTGGATGTCGAGGATGTGACCGCGACAGACACCACCCGCCGCTGACACCTATGTATTCAGAGAGGCGCGGGGCCACAAGCCCCGCGCTTCTTCTTTTGTGACGGGAGCAAACCAAGTGACCAAAAAAATCACCGGCGTCCTGCTGGACATTGACGGCACACTGGTGGACAGCAACGACGCCAACGCACGGGCATGGATGGAAGCGATGGGGCAGCATGGCGTGGAAGCCAACTATGTCGCCATCCGGCAGGCCATCGGCATGGGCGGCGACAATTTATTGCCACAGGTGGCAAAAATAGACAGCGACAGCCCCAAAGGCAAGGCCATTAGCGAGACGCGTGGGCGGATTTTGAAGGATAGCTACCTGCCCCGCCTGCACGCCTTCGCGCAGGTGCGGGATTTGCTGGTCCGCTTCCAAAACGCCGGGCTGACGCTCGTAGTCGCCACGTCCGCCAAGACCGACGAGGCCCAGGCGCTGCTGGAAATCGCGGGCAGTGCCGATTTGATCTCCGAGATTGCCACGACCGAAGACGCCGAAAAATCCAAGCCCGCGCCGGACATCCTGCACGCGGCTCTGAAGAAGTCCGGCCTGTCTGCGGACGAGGTCATCATGCTGGCCGATACGCCCTACGATGTGCAGGCCGCACAAAAAGCCGGTGTCGGCATCGTCGGCGTCCGTTGCGGCGGCTGGACCACGGAAGATTTAAAGGGAACACTGGCCGTTTACGATGACCCCGCCGACCTGCTGGCGCACTTTGACCAGTCCCCCTTTTCTGCCTGAAGCTAAGAGACTGTACAGAATTGAGGGCGGGGGGCCTCTTAATGGTCTAGCGCCAGCACCAGGCATTTGGCTGAGCCGCCGGACTTCAGGAACTCCGACAGGTCCGTCGCATGCACCGTGTACCCCCGTGCCGACAGCGCCTCCGCCAGCGCGTCGCACCCGCTGTTCATCACAATGCTGTCCCCCACCACCACCGCATTGCCGCCGAAGCGCAGGGCGTCGTGTTCGGTCAGCACAATCTTTTCCCCCGGCAGCGCCTCAATCGCCGTGTTCGCCGCCGCATCAAACGCGGGCGGGTAGTAGGCCAGCAGGTCGGCAGAGACAGGGATCAGACACGTATCCAGGTGATACCACCGGCTGTCGGTCAGCTTTAACGGCAGGACCGGCACGTCCAGCACTTTCCCTACCCCGACACACGCCGCTTCGTCCGACCGCTGCCCATAGCCCGCCAGAAGCAAGCCCCCGTAAAAGAGCGCGTCGCCCTCGCCTTCAAACGCCCCGGCCACTTCCTCGGTCAGCGGCTTCAGTTCAAAGCCATGTTCCAGCATCCACTGAACAAAAAACGCCACTTCCCCCTGCCGCTCCACAGGCCGAAAGCGCGACGGCAGAAAGTAGTTGCCTTTGGTCAGCCCGGCATTGGCCGTAAACACCATATCCGGCAGCCCCGGCTGCGGCTTTATTAGCTGCACCTCCGCGCCAACTTCCGTGGTCAGAATGTCATACAGCGCCGCCCACTGCGCTTTGGCCTTCGCGGCATCCGGCCCGTTCGCCACCCGCATCCACGGGTTGATCTCATAGGTGACATCAAAATGCTCCGGCGGGCACATCAAAAGGCGCATGGGGTGCTTTCGTTATTTCTCAGTATTTCGTCCGACCGCTGAACGAGCCACGACACGACGAACTGGTTCATAGACTGCCCCGAAAGCGCGGCAGCCAGTCTCACTCGTTCTTTGTCCTCTTGGCTCAATCGCACTTCCATCTGAACGCGCTTCTCTTTCGGTTCTTCAGGTGTTGACCCCATTTTTATAACTCCATCTTACCCAGTGGATGCTGCAATGATTCGATTATGTTTTCACAAAAGATTATTATATGTGCAAATTTTTCCACTTTATGCACATATTTCAACGACATGTACATATTGTGAACATATCATCTTTTGTGTTTAATTATCTTCTTGATCATTCCCAGTCAACAAGAGCAGAAAAGGCTCATTCAGATAATAAGTTTCACGTCCAACTTCATAGGGAGCGGATAAGATTTTTGCCTGACTTAGCTCCCGCAAGTACCGAGAAGCGGTAGCACGTTTTGCAATGCCCGCCTGCTCCAAAAACTTGATTTTGCTGTAGGGCTGAGAGAACAGCACTTCGACCAAATCTTTGCTGTAGATTTTAGGCAGCTCCTGACGGATCATTTCGCCGGTCTTTGCCATCAGGGCGCGAATGTTCAGAAGGGTTTTATAGGTTGCCAGAGCCGTTTGTTCGACTGCCCTCAGCAGAAACAAAATCCACGGCTCCCAGGCGTTGTCTTCCGTCACGCGGCGCAGGCCGGAATAGTAATCGCTTTTGTGTTCGATAATATAACGGCTGAGGTACAGCACGGGTGTTTCCAGCAGACCCATCTCAATCAAATACAAAATGTTCAGGATGCGGCCTGTTCGCCCGTTACCATCGCTGAATGGGTGAATGGCCTCAAATTGATAGTGCAAAACAGCCATCTTGACGAGAGAGTCAAGGCCATCTTCGGCATAAAGAAACTGCTCCAAGTTGCCAAGTTTGTCACGCAGCAATGGCTCGCCTTCGGGGGGCGTGTAGACGCTTTCACCCATGCTGGTCACAATTTTGGTTCCTGGCGTCCGGCGTATCTCAGCGTCGTTTCTCTTGATCACCTGAACGATCTGCTCAAACAGGCGTGTCGAAAGAGGCTGTCCGGTTTGGAGTGCCTCATAACCACGCCAGAGGGCATCGTTGTACGATAAAACTTCTTTTGTCTCCGGGTTGGCGTGGCTGCCCTCATCGGCGAACGCCCGGTACAGCTCATCGTTGGTCGTGACGATGTTTTCAATCTCGGACGACAGCTTGGCTTCCTGCAAGCCGATCAGCCGCACAAGAAGCGTTTGATTGGGGATTAAATCACCCGCACCCTTAAGTTCAGCCAAAGCGCGATTGGCAGCAATAGCCTGTTTCAAAACGGCTTTTGTTTCTAGTTCTATCCCAGCGGGTGGCAGCAGGGGCAGGTCATTATAAGGCTGATCGCGCTGAAATGCCATTCCAATCTCCTCTACTCCGTCCAGACCGCCTGTTTGCTGCCGAGCAGGTGGCGCAGGTAATCGACCATGCCCTCGTCGGGGGTGACGGTGAGGTTGGGCTGGACGCGGCGAGTCCGGGGGCCGTCGGAGATGTGAAGCAGGAGGCGGCTGCCGCCGCTGGATTTGCGCTCGGTGAGATGGCGTTTGACGGCTTCCAGCGAGCGTTTCTCCATCGTTTCCTCCAGGCGGATGTTCAGGCAGGTGAACGCCGGGCGGACTTCGCGGACGATATTAGCCCCGGTGCCGAGCAGGACTTCGGCGGTGGCGACGGGCAGAAGCTGGTCGGCGGAGATTTCCACGCTGGCGGCCCCGGCGTCCTCGTCCGCGCCGCCTTTGTTGATGCGGTCCCGGTGGGACGTCTTGCCTTTGACCAGCACGACGCTGTCTTTTTGCGGCACTTCGGTCAGTGTCGCGGCGGAGCGGGGGAAGACCGAGACGCTCATCGTGCCGGTTTTGTCTTCCAGGGTCAGGAAGTACATCAGCTCGTTCTTGCCTTTGGTGTAGTACGGGCGGACGTTCGTGAGCACCCCGGCCAGGGTGACGGCTTCGCGGTCGCCGAGAATACGGCACTCTTCAATGGTGTGCGTGACATGGGCTTTGACCGCCTGCGCGTACTGGTCCAGCGGGTGATCGCTCAGGTACAGGCCCAGAAGCTCTTTTTCCATCGCGGTGATCTCACGCGGCTTCAGCGGCTCGGCGTCGGGCAGGGGCGGGGCGACGTGTTCCAGTGACTCGGCATCGCCGTCGTCGCCGAACATGGACACCTGGCCGCTTTTGCGGTCGCGGGCGATGGTCTGGGCGCTAGTCATGGCCCCTTCCAGCCCGGCCAGCAGTCGCGCCCGGTTCGGCTCCAGGCTTGCCAGCGCCCCGGCTTTGATCAGCGTCTCAATCGCGCCTTTGCCCGACAAACCGAACTCGAGGGCACGGGCGCAGAAGTCGTGCAGGGACGTGAACGGGCCGCCTTTTTTGCGGGCGGCCAGCACAGCCTCAATGGGGGCCTTGCCGATATTTTTGATCGCCAGCAGGCCAAAGCGGATGGTGGCGGCCTGCCCGGTAAAATCGGCATCGCTGTAATTGATGTCCGGCGGCAGAAGCTCAATGCGCTGGCCGTACTCTTCCAGATACGTGCGGCGGGCGTCTTCGATAAACGCCACGAGCTTGTCCGTGTCGTCGGCCTGCACGGCCATCAGCGCGGCGAAGTAGTCTACCGGGTAATTGGCTTTCAGATACGCCGTCTGATAGGCGACAAGCGCATAGCAGAACGCATGGGCCTTGTTGAACGCATAGCCCGCGAACGGCTCAATCAGGTCGAAGAGGTAGGACGCCATTTTCTCGTCCACGATACCCTTCGCCGCCGCGCCTGCCATGAAGTTCTCGCGCTGCTGCACCATCTCTTTCAGGCTCTTTTTGCCCATCGCTTTTCGCAGGATGTCCGCCTGCCCGAGCGAAAAGCCCGCGATAGCCTGCACAATCCGAAGCACCTGATCCTGGTAGACAATAACGCCGTAGGTTTCTTTCAGGATCGGCTCCAGAGCGGGGTGCGGGTATTCGATCTTCTCCATGCCCAGCTTGCACTTGATATAGCGCGGGATTTGCGCCATCGGGCCGGGGCGGTAGAGGGCCACCATCGCGGCGACTTCGGCGACGGTGTTTGGCTTCAGCTCGGCGATATAGCGGCGCATCTGCCCGCCCTCAAGCTGGAAGACACCGGAGCATTCGCCGCGCCCCAGCAGGTCGTAGGTTTTTTTGTCGTCAAGCGGCAGTTTCAAGACATCAATGTCGATGTTATGGCTTTTTTTGACGTTCCGCACCGCCCGCGCCAGAATAGTCAGGTTGGCGAGGCCCAGGAAGTCCATCTTAATCAGGCCGATTTTTTCCAGCACGTTGGCCGGGTAGCCCGTGACCAAACCAACGCCGTCATCGGCCTTCTGGACAGGGATATTGTCTACCAGCGGCTCGGCGGAGATGACGACGCCCGCCGCGTGGACGCTGTCGTGCCGGGTCAGGCCTTCGAGGCGCAGGGCGGTGTCAATCAGCTCGCGGGCCTGCGGGTTGCCCTGGACCGCCGCCTTGAAGTCCGGGCTGACTTCGAGGGCTTTGGAGATTTTCATGCCGACGGGTAGCGTGGGGATCATTTTGCAGAGCTTGTCCACTTCGGCCATCGGCATCTTGTTCATGGCCCGCCCGCAGTCCCGGATGGCAGCGCGTGCGGCCAGCGTTCCAAACGTGACAATCTGCGCCACATGGTCCCGGCCATATTTCTGCACGACATAGTCAATGACATCCTGCCGCCGGTGGTCCTCAAAGTCCATGTCAATATCGGGCATCGACAGGCGCTCCGGGTTCAGGAAGCGTTCAAACGTCAGCCCGTACTCTAAGGGGTCTACATCCGTGATACCGACGCAGTACGACGCCATCGACCCTGCCGCCGAGCCGCGCACGCCGAAGAATATCCCCTCGCGCCGGGCAAAGTTGGCAAAGTCGCGGACAATCAGGAAATACTGGCCGAAGCCGGTTTTTTCGATGACGTCCAGTTCAAAGCGCAGGCGGTCCTCATGCTCCTCGGTGATGACGGGATAGCGGGTTTTCATGCCTTCAAACGAGAGCTTATTCAGGTACGACTGCGCGTTCATGCCTTCGGGCGTGTCGCCAGGCGAAGGCATTCCGAGGCGATCAAACTTCAAATCCAGATTGCACCGCTCGGCGATTTCCACGGTGCGTGCCAGGGCGTCTTGCTGCTCCGGGAAGCGCAGAAGCATTTCGGCCTGCGTCTTCATAAAAAAGTCTTTGGACCCGTAGTTCATCTTTTTCGGGTCGTCCATTGTCGTGCCGGTCTGCACGCACAAAAGGACCTGATGCGGGTCAGCATCCTGGGCATCTAAATAGTGAACGTCGTTGGTGGCAACCAGCGGGATATTGAGCCGCTGGGCAATTTTGACCAATTCCCGGTTGACATGGTGCTGCTTGTCCAGCATATGGTCTTGCAGCTCGAGATAATAGCGGTCGCCAAAGATTTCCCGGAACTCCGAGGCGGCGTATTCAGCGGCTTTGACATCGCCGTTCATCAGGTGCTGCGGCACTTCTGCGCCGAGGCACGCCGACAGACAGATCAAGCCTTCGTTGTGCGCCTGCAAAAGCTCCCGGTCAATACGCGGCTTGTAATACATGCCTTCCAGTGAGGCCAGCGACGTGAGTTTTAATAAGTTTTTATAGCCGACTTCGTTCATCGCCAGCAGTACCAAGTGCCGGGCATCATCCAGCTTTTTGTTTTCTTTTTCGTGCCGCGAGCGCGTCGCCACATACATCTCATTGCCGACCAGCGGCTTGATGCCCGCTTTTTGGCACTTGAGATAAAACTCCATCGCGCCGTACATCACGCCGTGGTCGGTCAGCCCGACGGCGGGCATATTATTGTCCACAGCCTTTTTAATCAGGTCATCAATGCGGCACGCCCCATCCAGCATACTGTATTCCGAGTGAAGATGAAGATGGACAAAGTTCGACGGGGTGCTGTTCATGGGTCAGGCGTGTTCCTTGATATTTTTTGCCAGTTAATAGCGCAAGCCGCTATCTATTGCCTACTACAACATATAGATAACGGCTCCTGCGTCAAAGCAAGATATGGGGTATAATTGAGTTACATTCTAGCAGATACCCGCCGATTTCGCAAGGGGAGGCTGGCATTGAAGCCTTTTGCCCGGCTCCGTCTCTAACACTGTGTCACACGAACCAACAACTGAACATTCGACGGCTTTTCCGGGCGGGCAGACCGCCGAAACCGACGAAGATGCCCCGCTCGTGCGGCTTGCGCGGTCGGGCGACACCGACGCTTTCGGGCGGCTGGTGGCCCGGCATGAAACCCGCGTGTATGCCCTGATTGCGCGGGTGCTGGGCACAAACGGCACGGCGGACGACGTAGACGATACGGCGCAGGACGTGTTCGTGCAGGCCTGGCGGGCACTGCCCCGCTTCCGCGAAGAGGCCCGCTTTTCGACGTGGCTGCACCGCATCGCCACCAACATGGCGATCAAGCAGTGGCACCGGGTCAAGCGGAGGGTTCCGACCGTGGCGGAGGAAGAGCTGCCCAACACCATCCGGGCTGCGCTGGCGTCGGAAGGCCCCGGCCCCGAGGAAATCGCCGCGCAGAAGGCCCGGGACCGTGACCTGCGGGACGCGATTGAGCAGCTGCCCGAAAAGCAGCGCACCGTGATTTTGCTGCACTACTTTGAAGACTACGGCTGCGACGAGATTGCCGCCCTGATCGGCTGCTCGGTCGGCACGGTCTGGTCGCGTCTGCATTACGGCTGCCGCAAGCTGCGCGACACGGCGGGCTGGCTGGTCGGAGAAAATTAACTCAACGTGGCACTGCAAGACAAAACTGAAGACTGGCTGCTGCCGTACCTGGAAGGCGCTTACGCCGCTGACCCGGCCCGGCAGGCCGCGTGCGAAGCGCGTCTGGCCGCCGACCCGGCGCTGGCCGCTGAGGCCGCGCAGATGCGCCGGACGCTGAACGCCGTGCGCGGGGTCGCCGCCCGCACGCCCCGGCCCGGCACCGCCGCCGTGCCCGCCGATTCGTGGCCGCGTCTGAAAGAGCGCCTCCAGCCCGCCCCGCGCCGCTCCCTGTCCTGGGGCTGGCTCGGCGGCGCAGGGGCGGCAGTGGCCGTCGCGGCGGGGGTGCTGGCCGTCGTCCTGCCGGGTCATCATGTGCCGCTCCCGGCCACGTCTGGCCCACCGGTGGCGGTCGCCGTGCGCCCTGCGCCGACGGCGTCTGTTCCTGCGCCGTCCGCCGCTCAAACTGTCCAGCAGCCCGCTCAAGTCGCTGGAACGCCGCCGGCCAAAACAGCGGCGGGACCGCTCACGCCGCCCAACCCGAACGGCCTGTCCGACCCGTTCCTGACACTGCCGGTTCCCCCGCCGCGCCCCGGTACGCCCACCGCAAAGACGTATCCGCCGGTCGTGATCAAGCCTGCGCCGAACCCGCAGACTGCCTCGCGGGACATCACTCAGGACAGCGTCTCGTCCGAGGTCGTCCGTCCCCTGCTGCCCCTCCCCGTGCCGCCGCCCATGGCTCCGGCGCCCGCCGCGCCGCCGCTTCCCACACCGCAGGCACAGTTTGACAGAAAAATGCTTAAAGTCTCGCCGCCTGCACCGGACGAAAACAGAGCTGTCACCGGGCAGGTTCAGGCATTCAGCACGCAGACCGCCCCGGCTGCCGCGCCGCCTACGCCCCCTGATACGTCCAAACCGACGCCCCCCGGCGGGTTTGGCGGTGCGCCAGGCCGGGCCATGAGCCGTATGGCGACTCCCCCGCGCCGCGAGCCGACATCTGCTCAAAACGCCGCGCTGCTGTCCGCCGGGACCAGAGCATTGGCCGAGGCGGTCACACTGCCGCTCTGGGGCAAAAACGAGGGGATGCAGCAGAGCAATGAAACGCTGACCGACCTGCGTGAAGCGGGCCTGCTGGATGACCTGCGGACCAATCTGGAAGCTCGCCGGACGCAGATGCCGCGTGACCTCGCCACAGGCCGGATGCTGGCCGCCGTCTACGATTTCAGCGGCACGGCAGACGCCGCCCGGCAGGAGCGCGAGCGCATTGCCTCCGTGGACGGCGCAAACGGCGAGGACTTTTTCCAGCTTGCCCAGTCGGAAGAGCGGGCCGGAAACGCCGACGCCGCCCGCGACGCTTACCGCCGGGCGCTGACCGCCCCGGTCCCGCCCACCGGCTTCCACGCCGCCATTTCCCGTCAAAAGGCACAGTAGGCTCCGGGAAGCCTCGCCCCGGTTGACAAACACCGTTCCTCGTACTATAATTGCAGGATATGACACACACAGAGACACCCCTGCGCTTTGGACTGGTCGGCTGCGGCACGATTGCCCCCACGCACGCACGGGCGCTGGCCGAACTGACGGGCGAAGGAGCGCGGCTGACCACCTGCGCGGACGTGGTCCCGGAGTCGGCGGCGGCGCTGGCCGACGAGTTCGGGCTGCAGGTCAAAACATTTGACGCGATGCTGGCGGACCCGGAGATTGATGTAATCACGGTCTGCCTGCCAAGCGGAATGCACGCCGAGTACGGGGTTCGCGCCCTGAATGCGGGCAAGCACGTCGTTCTGGAAAAGCCGATGGACATCACGCTGGCGGCCTGTGATGCCCTGCGGGAAGCCCAGCAGAAGTCCGGCACGCGGCTGGCGATTATCTCCCAGCACCGCTTTGACGGGGCCAGTCAGACCGTCAAAGCCGCGCTGGACGCCGGGACGCTGGGCACGCTGGTCTATGCCGAGGCGACCGTGCCATGGTTTCGCACCCAGCAGTATTACGATTCAGGCGACTGGCGCGGAACGTGGGCTTTGGACGGCGGCGGGGCGCTGATGAACCAGGGTGTTCACACGGTAGACCTCCTGCGCTGGCTGGCCGGACCGGTGGAGACAGTCTATGCCCAGGCGCGGACGCTGACCCATGAGCGCATTGAAGTGGAAGACGTGCTGGCGGCGACACTCACCCTCAAAAATGGCGCGATTGCCACGCTGACGGCTTCCACCGCGCTGTACCCCGGCTTTGCCGTGCGCGTCGCCGTGTATGGCACCGAGGGCAGCGCCATTATTGAAGGCGATATGCTGCACACGCTGACCACCAAAGACGGGCCTATCAACGGCGGCGGCGGCGAGGCGGCAAAGCAGCACGCCTTGGACGTGGCGACCGGCGGAACCAAGTCCGCCGCCTCGGACCCCGCCGCGCTCTGGGGGGATGCTCACAAAGCGCAGCTTGCCAACTTCATTCACTGCTGCCGCACCGGCGAAACGCCGCTGGTGGACGGCGACGAGGGCCGCAAGGCGATTGAGGTGATCATGGCCGTCTACGAGTCCGCCCGTACCAACCAGGTGATCCATCTGTGATACTGATTGGTATAGACCCTGGCACGGCGACGACGGGCTACGGGGTGATTGAAAAGCGCGGCGACCGGGTGTCGTATGTGGACTGCGGCGTGATCCTAACGCCGCCCTCCGACGATGCCCCGGCCCGTATCAAGACGATCTACGACGCCTTCAACGCTTTACTGGACCGGCATCAGCCGGAGTCGGTGGCGACGGAGCGGCTGTTTTTCACCAACAACATCACCACCGGCATTCCTGTGGCACGGGTGCTGGGCGTGATTTTGCTGACCCTGGCCCAGCGCAATCTGCCCTGGACTGAGTACACGCCCACGCAGGTCAAAAGCGCGGTGGTGGGCACGGGCCGGGCCGAAAAAAAGCAGATGCAGTTCATGGTGACGCGCCTTCTGAATCTGTCCGAAGTGCCGAAGCCCGATGACGCCGCCGATGCACTGGCTGTGGCGATCTGCCACGCCCATTCGGTGCGCCTCGGGGCGCTGGTCAAGCCCGGCATTCGCGGGTAAGACAACCTTCCAACCACAGGAGAAACGCACGTTATGGCAGGAACAATCGTGGCAGTGTTTGACGACAACGCGCAGGCCGAGCGGGCTGCACAGGCTCTGGTAGACGACGGCGTGCCCCTCGAAGACATCACGCTGGTCTTCCGGGGCGCGGATGGGGCCACCGGGACCACCCATGACACCACCGAGCCGGACCAGCCGATGCTGGCCTCCGGGGCACGCGAAGTCACCGAGCATGATGTGGAGCGCCCGATCAACCCACAGGACGAGATTGCCCCGCGTGCCGTGGTCGGCTTCGTCATCGGCGCTCCGCTCGGCTCACTGCTGATTTCTCTGCTGGTCTTTTTTCAGCCCGTCGAGAGCCTGCTGGCCGCACACGCTCTGGCGGGGCAGCTTGGCTCCGGGCTTGTCTTTGGCGTCATCGGCGCGATTGTCGGGGCCATGACTGCGGGCGGCATCCCTGTCGAGGCCGCGAAGGGCTACCATGCCGAAGTCAAGCAGGGCAAAACGCTGGTGACGATGCTGGCCTCGAGCGGCAACGCCCCGCATTTTCAAGAGATGCTGCGCGAGCAGGGCGGTCGCCGCCTCGGCTTCTTCCCGCGCTTCCTGGACACCCTGCAGAGCGTGGAGTCGTAGGACTGGCCCCCCCGCCCCCAATAATGGGGGAGCCGGATAAAGAACCAGAGGGCGCGATAAATCGCGCCCCTACTCCTAACTTCCGGCTCCCCCATTATTGGGGGCGGGGGGGGCCTCCCTATCGGGTATCATCACCCCACTATGCCCGCCAAACCCACCCCCGCCGCGCCGCAGACCGCCGAAGAGGCCGTCACGCGCATCCTGACCCACCTGGAGCGTCAAGCCCGCCGCCCTGACCCCGACGCCGCCTATGACGGTCTGCTGGCCGTCCCCACCCTGCCGACCGATGCCCTTGCCGACCTCGGCGACCTGTCGCGCCTGGACGAGAACGCCCCCGCCGATGCCCTGCCGTCGCTGCTGCTCACCACGGCGGGCGGCTCCATCGGGATTGAACTCTGCCCCTTCGGCCCGCTTGTCCTGATTTCCGGCGATGGCGCTGCCGACACCGACCCGCTGGCGCTGGCCCTGTTCGAGTCCGGCCTGTACCCCCTCTTCCCCGCCGACATGGACACCTTCGGAAGCTGGCACGGCCACCCCCTCGCCCGCTGGCTCTTCCCCCGCCGCCTCGCCGACGCCACCGGCCTGTTCGAAACGCTGCGCGGCTGATACTATTTGCGTTTCGTGGTATACTTTGAGTTAACAGCTATGGAAAAACTTTCTACAACCGAAATTTTGCCTCCACTGTCCACGGAGGCGGAAGCGGATAAAGACACGCCGTATTCTCTCGCCCAATCCGGGGGGCGTTTCGCAGACGACCCGTTCTGGGAGCAAATGCAGGAGTCCATTCGCCGCCACCGCCGCGAAATGGACGCCGAATGGGACGAACCGGGGTAGGCCGACAGCACAAGAGAAACACGAACAAGAAGGGCGGGGGCAAGCCCCGCCCCTACAAAACAGCCGCAAATCGCGTAGGGGTAGGGCTTGCCCCTACCCTTCTTCAATCCTCTCTCCCTCTTCAATCCTCTTTCCCTTATCCCAATAGTAGGGCTTCCTGCGCGGCACTTTCAGACAGTTTGGAGTGCCAGCCAGACAACTGCTCATAGCTGAGAAACTTGACCCGGTCTGCGACCGCCGCGAAGGCCGTTGCCTGCCGCTTCTTCTCAAACTCTTGCTTGCGTTGTTGGTCGGCCACAATCCAAAAGTTCAGCTTGAAGTCCTGAAACTCGACAAACTTGCGGAGCGAGTTATAGATGTCTGTGGAGTGTTCCACCTCAAAGAAAGAGGTAGGAAAGCGCCGCACATTGAACCAGGATACGTCTATGGTCCGGGCATGGCTCATAATTTCAGGAAACGTAAAGTCATGGGGCTTTGGCAGAGTGGCAATCGCCGCCAGCGTTTGTGTCAGATACAGCTTATTCTTGTCCTGAGCCGGAACGGCTGTTTCAAGATGCTGCAAGTTGCCAATCTCGATCAAAAGCCCCTGATAGTAGCTATGGCTGTACGTTTCCACTTTTTCCTGCGGGGCATACTCCGGCAGGGCCAACTGCACTCCAATCGCAGCCTTCTGTGCCTCCAGCCCCCAGAGGCCGGGACGGATACGAAAGATACCCGGCGTCTGCTGTACGATACGGCGGATGCTGGCATACGGCGTCAGCGAGTCAGACTCCCACTCCGGCATCTTCGTCACCACCTGATACAACTGCCCCAGTGTCGCAAACCCGCCGTTTTGTGCCAATGCCAACTGCACGACTTCATGCTGCTTCATGCAAAAGAGTTAGATCAAATAGGGGCGATTTCCTGCTATTTTTCTTCTTCTGACCGGGCAAAGGCCACGGATTAAAATCCGTGGCTGAGGAGCCTACGGCTGAATGTCCCTGGGGGACAAAAGATTTAAGACCAGCGAAGTGGGCGTCCCGGAGGGACATTCGGCGTCTGCGCCCTTCAGCCATGCATTTCAATGCGTGGGCTTCTTAAATGCGTGGGCTTCCATGCACGGCTCGTGTCGTTCCTCTGTTTCCTGCTATTTGTTCAGCCCAAGCAAAATGTTGACGAACCGTGTCTTGGCGTAAAAAGCATACGTGTTACTATTCTTCGCGCCTTTGGTTCGGATTTGGATAAGTTCTCCAGAGGTGGTGCGCGGGGTGTCCGTTTGAGCCAGCGTTTGTCGGATCAGGTTGTAGTCTTTTTCGACTTGCCGGTAGATAGGCTCTACCTGCCAGGAAATGTCGGCGGCTCCGACGTAAACGATAGGCGAGGACGTTTCACTGCGGTCAATGTATTCGCGGGCTACGATGATGGAACGGGCGATTTTGTGCAGGACATGGCTTTCATCAAACGGATGCGAGAGGACGTGCGCCCGGTCCAGCATGGTAATTTGCATAGTCTCTTTGGCGGTTAGCGCATCATCGCGGGTCCGCTTGAGCGAAACCTGTTTGAGTTCCCAGCTTCCGCCGTTCGGCTCGCGCCGGGAGTTGGGCTTGAGACCAAGATAGGCTTCCAGGGTCAGCCCAGCCCAGCCCTTGTTGAGCGTGCGCTTGATCTCGCCTTCCAGCTCTTTTTCGTAGAAAATCCGCCTCCCGTGCCGGGCGGCAAGGGCGACCAAATCGCTGCCGTGAATGAGTTGTAAAAGGTGCAAAGCGTCTTCTCTTTCCATCCTCTTTTACCCCCCCCCCCCGACATATGTAGTCTGAACTACATTAAAATCAAGGTTTGGCTGGCTGGTTTTCATGTCTGCCTCGTCTTTCAGCCGCAGGGCGGCGAGTTCTAAGTGCTCGGTTTCCCGCTCAATTCCCACAAACCGCCGCCCCAGGCGGGCGCAGGCGACGCCGGTGGTGGCGGAGCCGCAGAAGGGGTCCAGGACTAGCTCGCCGGGGTTCGTGGAGGCTTCCACAATACGAGTCAAGAGAGCCTCGGGCTTCTGGGTGGGATGCTTGCCGTGGCGCTTTTCGGACTTGCCGGGGGGCATGATCGACCACAGGGACTGCATCTGCTTGCCGCCGTTCTGCGCTCTCATCAGGGCATAGTGGAACGTGTGGCGGCTTTTGGCGTTCTTGGCGGCCCACAAAATCGTCTCGGTGGCATGGGTGAAGTAGCGGCAGGCGAGGTTCGGCGGCGGGTTGACCTTGAACCAGGCGATGTCGTTCAAAATCTTGTAGTCCAGCGTTTGCAGGGCGTAGCCGACGCTGTGAATATTGTGCGACGTGCCCGTGACCCAGAGCGTGCCGTTCGGGCGCAGCAGGCGGCGGCACTGGTCCAGCCAGAGGATGTTGAAGTTGTGGTCGGCGGTGATGCCCTGCGACTTGTCCCAGCCGCCTTTGTCCACGCGCACCATGCGGCCGTTGACACAGGTGATGCCGCCATTGGAGAGGAAGTAGGGCGGGTCGGCAAAAATCATGTCCACGGACTCGGTCGGCATCCGGCGCAGGAGGTCCAGCGCGTCGGCCTGATAGAGCCGCAAAGTGTCATCGGGCGAGGCATAAAACGGCGCGGGGGCATGGTCGTAGCCGGGCCGGGCCTCGTGAACGGTGTCCGGCGCGAGGCCAGGAATGGGAGCCAGCAGGGACAGGGCAAGGGGCGACGGATCGGCGGCAGGGCAGTCAAACAGAGTGTTAAAGAGGACAGGCGGCAAATCGGCAGCGGGGGCAGGCACAGGTAAAAATCCTCTCAGAACGCTTCCCCTAAACGCCCCAAAAGAGGGCCAGGGCAAAGCGATCCGATCCTACCCGATCCCGCGCGGGAAGATCAAGCACCACACCAAATTCGTACTGATTTTCTCGAATATACTTCTTATACTAATTTGTCATAAATTAGTATAAAATTGACATAAAGGGCTGATAACGATGAAGGTACCACAAAAGCCACCGGAATTAGGAGAACTTATTCAGAAAATTGGCCCGGAGAAGGTGTTTGAAGTTTTGGAACAGGTACGCGCCTTACCGCGCACAGAACGTTATCTGCACTGGGATAAACTGAAATCTATGATGCCGCCCGAAGGGCTATCTACAGAGGCGTGGTGGGTTGGATTGAAGCTAAACCGGGGGTACGCCATGAAGGAAATCCCCCTCAAAGATACACAGGGACAGTCGTTTCAATTCATGGTCACGGACTTTATTTCGGAGAAAGAGTCTGCGAATGTCGCGGGCCAAATCGTCTGGAGGGGTCGATGAACGGCTTCCCCTACGGCTCATCTTCGTAGACATAGATTGTGACTTCGGAAGGATTGTCCAGGTCAAGCAAGAGCCACGTCGGGCTGCCGTTGGAAAAAAAGCGGCATTCACTGTGCCGGATATTGAACGTGTTCCAGCCCTGGGCGGCAAAGTAGCGCCGGGCATCTGCCAGTTCAAACGCCTCGTTGAGTTTCATGGGCTGCCCCATCTTTGGCTGTTGCAGAAAGGCAGTCAGGTCTTTCCGGGGCATTCGCAGTTTGGCCTTCACAATGATTGAAGTAAAATGATAGCAGTGCCCTTTTACTAGCCGCGCAGAGGTGGGAAACATGATTTCGGTCTCTTGAGCAACGCTTTGGACAAGAAATATCGGAAAGCCGGTAAACAGCAGCATTGTCAGATGGCCGAGAAAAAGCAACAGCACAATTCCGAGACTGAGCCGAAGCCATATTTTGTTCTTTCGCCGTCGCACTGCATCCAGTTCGGAAACCATTGGCTTTCTCCTTTGGAAGACAAAAGCAGAACGCTATGCAGTCAGCACCAGCGTCCGTGCCTGCTCGCCGGGCGCGGCGTCCTGACTGTCAATTGTGATGCGGACAGTGCGCCCCAGGGCATCGGCAAACTGAAACAGACGCTCCACAGAATAATTTTCCCAATAGCCTTTGAGGAGGAGTGGGACTTCGGCCACGGGAATGTCCCAGAGGCTGGCGGCGGCAGCTTCCGACAGTCCTTTTTCGTTAAGCGTATGGCGAAGTGAGCGAACAATCTCACATTTCAGCAGTTCCATCTCCGGGTTTGGTAGCCCCATGTCCTCGAAAACATTATAACTCATCTGTTTCTTCTTTCTGCTGCTGATATTGAGAGTGCATTTCTTCCGCCTGACGCAGCCGTGTCCGTATCAGCTCCCGATCTCGCGCAGGCGTCTCGGAGCCGCGCCGGGATTTTTTCTGGAAGACGTGCAGCACATAAACGGCTTCCTCAAACCGAACGGTATAAACAGCGCGGTAGGCATCAGAATCGTAGCTTTCAACAATCTCTACGACGGATGCGCCGCCGTATCCATGCAGCGGCTTTGCGTTCTCAGGCTTGTTTCCCTGCTGTGCTTCGTCCAGCGCCACCCCGAAGAGGCGTCTGATTTGTCCTGGCATTGCTTGAATGTCTTTGCGCGAAGAGCTAACCCACACAACAGGTTTCCTTGGTACAAGCATAAAGTGACCTCCTTGTCTCTCGATTATACCTGAAAATACTCAGTCCGTCCGGGCTAATTGGCGACGGAGGCGGCGGGAGTTGGCGACGACGCTGAGGCTGCTGAGGAGCATGGCGGCGGCGGCGAAAATGGGGTTTTTGATGACGCCGAAGACAGCGAGGGGGACGCAGACGAGGTTGTAAAGCAATGCCCAGAAAAGGTTCTGCCGGATGACGGCGGCGGTGCGCCGGGCCAGCACGAACAGGGCGGCGAGGCGAGACAGGTCATCGCCGACGAGCGTGATGTCGGCGGCGCGGCGGGCGATTTCCGTGCCGGAGCCGAAGGCGATGCCGACATCAGACTGGGCCAGCGCGGGGGCGTCGTTGATGCCGTCGCCCGCCATTGCCACCACCACGCCCTCAGATTGAAGCTGCCGGGCGCGGGCGGCCTTGCCTTCGGGGCGCATCCGGGCGGTGGCCTGCGCGATGCCCGCCGTGCGGGCGACGGCCTGCACGGTCGCCTCGGCGTCTCCGGAGATGACTTCGACAGTCAGCCCCAGACGGCGCAGGGTCTGGACGGCTTCGGCGGCGCGGGGGCGCAGGGCGTCGCCCAGGGTGAGCAGGCCGCGCACGTCGGAGCCGATGCCATAAAAGAGAGCCGTCTGCGCTTCGGTTTCGGCGGCTTCGGCCTGCGCGGTGAATGCGGCAGGGATCGGGGCGTTCCGGGCGGCGCACAGGGCGCGGCTGCCGATGAACCAGGGTTCGCCGCTCACCGTGCCGGTGATCCCCTGCCCTTCGTGGCGCTGAAAGTCGTGGCAGGGCAGGAAGGTCAGCCCGGCGGCGCGGGCGTGGGCGACGAGGGCGCGGGCCAGGGGGTGCTCGGAGGCGTCTTCCAGCGCGGCCAGCGCGGCCAGGTCTTCAGGCGTGCCGGTGAACCCCCGCACCTTGAAGTGCCCCTCAGTCAGCGTGCCGGTCTTGTCCAGCAGCAGATGCCGCACATTCGGCAGGGTTTGCAGAACGTCTACCCCCCCAATCAAAATGCCGCGTGCCGCCGCCGCGCCGACGCCCGTGGTGACAGCCAGCGGCGTCGCCAGCCCCAGGGCGCAGGGGCAGGCGACCACCAGCACGGTCACAGCCCGGATAAGGCAGTCTTGCAGCGAGTGCCCGGTCTGGGCCAGCACCAGCCCCGTGCCGAGCGACAGCAGCAGAATGGCGGGCACGAAGCGGCGCGAGATGCTGTCCGCCCACCGCTCCACCGGGGACTTCGCGGCCAGCGCCTCTTCCACCAGCGCGATCATCTGCGAAAGCGTCGTGTCCGTGCCCATCCGGGTCACTTCTATCAGCAAAGGCGCGTCGGTCGCCACTGTGCCGCCGGTGACGGCGTCTCCCACCTGCTTGGCGACAGGCCGCACTTCGCCGGACAGCAGCGATTCGTCCACGAGAGCCGCCCCGTCGGCCACACGCCCATCGCACGGAATGCGCTCGCCGGGGCGCACAAAGACATGGTCACCCACCCCCAGTTTGCTCAGGGAAATCAAGACTTCGCGGCCCTCGGCAGTCCGCACGGTCGCCTTTTTGGGCAGCAGACCGTGCAGCAGCGCCACTGCCCCGCCCGCGTCCTGCCGCGCCCCGGCTTCGATGTGCTTGCCAATCAGCACCAGCGCAATCAGCATATCCGCCGTGTCAAAATAGACGTGGACACTGCCGTGTGCCAGCACCCACACGCTGTAAACAAACGAGACCAGAACGCCCACGGAAATCAGCGTTTCCATCTGCGCCGCGCCGCGCCGCGCCGCCGCCCAGGCTTTAGTGAAGATCGGCCAGCCTGCCCAGAGCACCGGCAGAGAAGTCAGCAGCTCGATACGCGGGAGCCAGTAGTAGGCATCGGCAGTGATGTCCTGCCGCACCAGAAAGTCGGCGTAAAAGGGGATTTGGAACATCCCGGCATTGAACGCGAACGTGAACGCTACGACGGCCCGGATAAACAGCCCGCGCCGCGCCCGCGCCTGCGGGCTGGTGCGCTCCTCCGCCCCCTCGTCGCGGTAAGTTTCCGTCGTGTAGCCCAGGCTCTGGATGATCCGCGCCAGCGTTTCCGGTGCGACACGGGCAGGCTTGTAAACGATTTTGACGACGTCGGAGGCAAAAAAGACGCGAGACCGCTCGACGCCTTTGGTCTGGTTCAGGGCGTGTTCAATCAGCCACGCGCACGACGCACACCACATTCCGCCGACATGGAAGGCGGCTTCGCGGGTGGTTTGCAGCGTGTCCATGCCGGGCACGGTCAGCACTTCGGGCAGAGGCCGGTCGTCTTCGAGATCGGCAGGCGCATCGGGCCGGGCAATCAGGCCCATTTGCAGGCACTGCTGATAGAGCGTGGTCTCGGTCGGGTCCTGCCCCGGCAGGAGCTGCTCGCTTTCCCTCAAAATCTGATAGACCTGCCGGCAGCCCGCACAGCAGAAAACGTGCGCCGTGCCCACGATGTCGGCGGCGATTGGGGCACGCGCAGGCAGCCCGCACAGGTCGCAGGGCGGCGGCGCGGCAGACGGCAGGTTGGTGTTTTGCAGAGCGACAGCCAATGGCTTCTTTTCTAATGACGGTTGGCAGAAACAATGTTGCTGGGGATTTCAGTGACGGGGTGATGGATGACACTGTCCATCGTGTAGGCGATCAGCCCCCAGAAGACCACGAGATTAAATACAATCAGCAGCACAAAGAGCGTCCGGCTGGACGGTTTTTCTTTGACTTTCTGCGCGGCGCTGCGGGTCTCAGTATATTTGATATTGCTCCAGGTGCGTGGCATAGTGTGCTGCTTTCTGACGGATCAGGAGGCCCCCTAGCCCCCAATAATGGGGGAACCAGATGAGAGGCAGTGCTTTCCTGCCCTCTTTATGGCCTGTCTTGTCTTTATCCGGCTCTCCATTATTGGGGGGCCTCTCCTACTCGCTAACCGCCTCCCGAACTTTTACGGCTCCCACCAGCGCTGCCACGGATGCCCGCAGGGCGTCCCTCGCGGCGGCGTCCGTGACCGTGCCGTCTTTACTGACTTTCGTGCTGACAAATGGAACCAGCAAAGAAGCCTCCGGCACGACTTCGGCTTCCAGGGCGCTCAGGGTCAGCCGCAAGGCGGCGTGGGCGTGCTCGCCTCCTTTGGCTGAGGGGGACGCGCTGACCACGGCCACCGGCTTGCGCCACAGCTCGCCTGAAGTCACCAGCCAGTCCAGCGCGTTTTTCAGGCTGCCGGGAATGCCATAGGCGTATTCGGGCGTTACCAGCAGCACCCCGGCGGCGGCTCC
>CAXUKS010000028.1:0-19859 GCA_964251675.1 uncultured Armatimonadales bacterium | reverse complement strand
ATTACTACGCCAGCATCTTTCCCGCCGCCGTGCCGTGGCGGCTGGCCCGTCGGCATCGAAACATCGGCGGCGGCTCCGACCTGCGCCCGCCAGTGCCGCACCGCGTCCGGGGCGGCGTCGCCATCGCGGTCGGGCGAAAAGTGCGGCAGGCTGTCCAGAAGCTCCGTGGCGGTGATAGTCACCCCGTCCGGGGCAAGCGCGGCAGCAGCACGGGTCAGGGCGCTGTTGGTGGAGGCGGCCCGAAGGCTGCCGGAGACGGCAAGCAGGTTCATAAGCCTTCTTTAGTTTCTTTACGGGCGCGGCGCATAAAAAATCGCGGTCAAGTTCTGCGCGTCCATCCCGCGAGAGACGTGCAGGGTCAGCCGGGTGCGGCCCGGCGGCGTCCCGACGGGGGCATGAATGACAATCGGCAGGGTGCGGCTGTCGCGGGGCTGCACGCGCACGGCTCGCGGCTCCACGCTTGCACCGGGCAGGCCGGTCACGGACAGCATCAGCATAGATACTTGAGGCTGGCCGCTGGCGACAGTCAATAGGTAGCCGTTGCGAACCTCGGCGGGCGTTCGCGCTATCGCGCCGCTGGCCGTCAGGCTGGCCGACAGCGGGGACTGGCCCAGCAGCAGCCACAGCACGACGCCCAGGCACAGCGGCACCGTGGACAGCACGGACCAGCGGCGCATGTCCCACAGGCCCAGCTTTTGCCGCACCGTCAGCGCCGGCATTGCCCGGTCGGGGGCCGTGCCGTAGCGGAACTCAATCAGGCCCGGCGTTCCCCGGCGTCCCAGAACGACATAGCAGGAGTCCACGCACTCGCCGCAGCTAATGCAGGCGTGCTGACCGACACCCTGCTTGATGTCAATACCCATCGGGCAGTCCACCTCGCACTGATGACAGCCAATACAGTCCCCGCCACGCTCCTCTAAGTAACGCACGGCCAGCGTGTTTTGATCCGCCACCGTTCCCAGCAGCGGCCCGTAAGGGCAGACGTGGGTGCAGAAACGCCGCCGCAGCCACAGCATATCGGCGGTTAGCGCGGCGGCGGCAAGGTACACCGTCAGCGCGGGCGCAGGGTCCCGTGCCGGGGCCAGCGCCGCCGCCCAGACTTCGCCGGGCGCGAACCAGTAACAGGCCAGAACTACGCCCGTCGCCCAGGCCATCCCCGCGATGCCCAGCCCCCAAAGTGTGCGCGAGAGGTGAAAACGCGGCTTGCCGGGGCGCGTTTTCAGTGCTTTGTCCAGCCGCTTTCGCAGGGATTCGGCGAAATCCGAGGCCGCCGTCTGCGGGCAGGCCCAGCCGCACCAGAGGCGGCCATACAAAAATGCCACGGTCAGCCCCACGGCGACGCCGAGCAGGGACACCCAGAACAGCAGAAACAGGTCGTGCGCGGCGGTCTTGTGCCACGCAAAGTAAAACGTGTCCCGGCGCACATCCAGCCGCAGGCTATTGGTGAGGGGCAGGGCGACAAACAGCGCCCCCAGCACGAGCTGCCCGATCCGGCGCGGCCCGTGCAGACGCCCCACGCGCTGCCGGGGCGCGGATTTGGAAGGCGAGGAGTGGGGCGGCTGTATGATACGGTCGGACAGGTCTTGCATAATGCGGGCTTTAGGAACCCCTCCCGCTCGTTCCTCGCTCCCTCCCCTGTTAGGGAAGGGGAATGAAAGGCAAGGACGCGAACGAGGCCTCTCTTCTCCGACTCTTTGCCCTTCCTAACAGGGGAGGGAGCAAGGAACGAGCGGGAGGGGTTCTACATAAACAAGGGCGGGCGCGACTGCGCCCGCCCTGTCTTCAGTCTTGCTGCTATTATACCTGATTTGACGCTCAGAGCGCCCCACCGGGTACGACTCGGTTGGTCGGCGACAGCGGATCGTTGCCGCGTACCTGGCCGCCTTTGCCGCCGTTGACGTCCGGGTTGATGCGAAGCACCTGTCCTTCGCCTGCCGCCTGGGTGTACTGCTGATCCTGCGGCTTGAGCCACGAGCGCCAGCCGCCTTTGCCATCGTTCAGGGCGGGGTCATACACCTGCCGGTAGAAGCCAAGCGTCTGCACATAAGACACCAGATCGCGGGCGTCGTCGGTCGGGATGGGGTTGACTTTCTGCGTGTCGTCGGGCGTGAACTTGAACAGCCACGTAAACGCGGGCATGATGGAACCGGGGACCATCTGGCGCGGGTAATAGAAGTGCGAATAGTGCCAGTCGTCGCTGTATTTGCCGCCCTCACGGGACAGGTCCGGGCCGATGCGCCGGGTTCCTAAAAAGTGGGGCTGGTCCCAGATATACTCACGCTCATCGGCGATGGGCGCGACGGAGGTTCCCAGTGAGTACCGCTTGATTTCCCCGGCCAGCGGGCGAATCTGCTGCGAGTGGCAGTAGAGGCAGCCTTCGCGCTGATAAATGCGCCGCCCGCGCTCCTGCTGAATGGTGTACCCGGCCAGCTGCTCGCTGTTGGTATTGATATTGCCCGCGTACTGTTTCGGGGGCAGGACGAAGTCGCCGGGTTTGGCGGCTTTGAGGTCCTGCTCGTATTTGTCCAGGTCCGCGACGGCGTAGACGGCATGGTAGCGCCCGGCGTCTTTGGCCGTGTTCTGCGACCAGTTTTCGTTGAAGGACGGGATCAGCATGGTGAACAGCAGGCCGACCAGAAAGGTCGCTGCGATCCCCAGCCCCGTCAGCATGGCGCTTTTTTCCGGTATCGTTTTCATAGGTATTTCTTAAGCCCGTGCAGTCAGCGTGGACGGGTTCCGGGGGTCATCGGCCAGAAGTGTCTGCCCGCCGTCGTCGGCGGTCTCGCCCGGCATCGTGGCCGTCTTGTACAGGTTGAAGGCGAACAGGAACATTCCAATCAACATCATCGCGCCGCCCGCCGCCCGGACGTGCCAGAAAGGCTTCATGTCGTTGACCGTATTGATGAACGGGATGTTCGGGTTATTCCACTCCATGCCCTGGTTGAAGCCGCCAATCCACAGGGCGGTGCTGAACAGGATGAAGCCGAGGAACGACAGCCAGAAGTGCCAGTCCGCCATGCCTTCCGAGTACAGGGGCCGCTTGTACATACGTGGCACGGCATAGTAGCAGCCCGCGAATGCATAGAACGTAAACGTCCCAAACAGCGCCATATGCGAATGGCCGATGACCCAGTCCGTGAAGTGCGTCACCGCATTCAGCGCCCGCAGGGCCTGGAACGACCCCTGTGTGGAGACCAGCAGGTAGAAGATCGTCCCGGCGATGATGAACTTCAGCGGCACATTGGCGCGGAGCTGATGCCATTCGCCGCGAATAGTGCCGAAGAAGTTGGTCACGGCGGACAGCACCGGGATAAACAGCAGGAACGAGAAAATGGTAGCGACCGTCTGGAGCCAGTACGGGATCGGCCCATAGATCATGTGATGGGCACCGTTCCAGATGTAAATCGCGCCCAGCGTCCAGAAGCCAATCAGCGACAATTTATGGCTGTAGAGAGGCGCATTGGTGGCTTTCGGCAGGAAGTAGTAGGCGACGCCGAGGCCGCCGGGGGTGGCAATCAGGCCGACGACGCTGTGGCCGTAAAACCAGTTGGTGTTGGCGTCGTTGAGGCCCATGAACGCCGCCGAGGGCAGAAGCTGGGAGGGCCAGTTGCCGATGACGTACACAAAGGCCGTCCACATCAGACAGCCCATGATGTACCACAGCGCCACATACATCTGTGTGTAGGTGCGCCGGGCGAAGGTCTGGAGCAGATTGGTCATCAGCATGACCCAGCCGACGACCAGGAAGATGGACGCCAGAATGGGCCACTCTTCATACTCTTTGCCTTTGGTCATAATCCACGGGTTGACCGAGTCCATCGGGTTCAGCACGCCCAGAATCATAATCAGCACGCCCACGGACCAGACGGCGGTGGTGGCAATGCCCAGCTTTTCGCTCCATAGCTTCGTGCCGGTCAGCCGGGGCACCATGTAATAAAACAGGGACATATAGACCGACAGCAGCCAGCCGAAGATCATTCCCTGCACATGGACGGGCCGAATACGCGGCCACGACAGCCAGTTGAAGCCGTAAAAGAGGTCCGGGATGATGAACTTGACGGCGGCGATGACGCCCAGCAGGCCAAACAGGAGAATAAAGCCGACGCCCGCCCAGAGGGCATACTTGGCCGCCAAATCCTCGTGGTCTATCCGCTCGGCCCCCTCGGAGCCGGGCCGCATCCGCATAATCTGCTGCACTGCCATAGGTATTTACTTTCGGCGGGCCGGGGGTGTCAAAACCCCCGGCAGGGAAATGTCCTTCGGACAAGGAGAGGCCAGCAAGCCTGGCATTTGTCCCCACCCGAAGGGTGCTATCTTGCCGGGGGTTTTGACACCCCCGGCACACAGCTTATCTGACTATCGGCGCGTCGTTCTTGGGCGCAGTCGAGCCGGACATCGACGGCGGGGCCGTGGAAGTCGCCGCCGCCGGGTTGCCGTCAATCGTCGGCGTAATCGGCGCGGGCGAAGTCTGGACGCTTCCACCGCGCACCAGCGAGCCACCTGCTGTGCCGGTGGTGGAGCCGGTCACGGACTTGCCCGGCCCGGCGAGGCCACTCGTCTGCTTGGCTGTGCCTGCCCCGGTCAGGGCCGGAGTTTTTGCCGCAGGCGCGTTTGTGGGGGTCGCAAGCTGCGCGGTGGTCGTGTCCATATCGGCAGACGCGGGCATAGTCCAGGTGAGGCTCAGGGCATAGGCGATCACTTCCTGGATTTCCTGCTCACTCAACGTGTTTTCCCAGCGCGGCATGGCCGTGCCGTGGACGCCGTAATGCAGCGAGTTGTTAATGCGCTCGTAGGTGAGCGTTTCGCGCATAAACGGCGCATCGTGCAGGTTGCGCGGCTTGGGGTTCAGCGCGGCGGCATTGACGCCGTTGCCGTCCTGATTGGGGCCATGACAGCCGATGCAGTATTTCTGGTAGGTTTCCGAGCCGTTGTCGATGGCTTTGGTGAGGGTGACGCCGCCAAGAAACGGCATGAGCTGGGCCATGTCAGCGGCTTTCAGGCCATTGCCGCCGGTCGCTTTCTGGTTGACATCCGCTTGAATCATCGCTTGGCTGGACGCCGAGCCGCCGCTGGGCTTGAACCCGCCGAGCGGCGAGTTCGGGCCAAGCGCCCCCCCCCAGACCAGGTAGCCAATGGCTCCCAGAATGACAACGCTCCAGAACCCCCAGAGCAGAGGGCTGACATTGGTGTGCTCCAGCTCTTTGACTTCGCCGCCGGAGTAGTAGTGGAAGCCGGACTTTTTCGGTGCGGTCTCTTTCGAACTGGTTTCTTCGGCGGGGTCCGGGTCGGTGCCCGGCGAATAAGTTTGTGCCATGAACGCTATCCTTCACTCTGAAAACTGCGGGCGGATTACGGTAAGTCTAGTTACGGCAAGTCCACATAGCCGGGCGGCAGGTCCTGGTCGGGCGAGACGGGCCGGGCGGTCGATTTGGAGGGGCGCAGGGAAGCGTCGTAGAGCGACAGCGCCGCCCGCTGCGAGTCTGAGAACGGGAAGATGGGCATGATGGAGCCGGGCACGAATGCCTGCGGGTTTTTGTAATGCTCCACCAGCCATTTCTGCGAATGGCGCGTGCCTTCCCACGATAATTCCGGCCCGGCGATGCCGCCCTGGCCGAACTTCGCATCGCCTGTGGTGTGCTTCACATCGGGGTTGCCGATATAGTGACAGGCATAGCAGCCGGACTGCTCAAACAGCCGCTTGCCCTGCTCCACGGTCACGGGCACATCGGCGGGCCGGGTCACATTGTAGGAGGCTACGCGGTTGAAGTGGTCGGAGGTGCTTTCGGCGTAGTTCTGGCCGGTCTGCGAGGCGGTAAAGGTCACCAGCGCGTCGACGTCCTTCTGCTTTGCGGCATCGGGAATGTAGCCATGCTGACGCAGGGTGGCGGCAATCTCTTCGTTATAATCCGGCGAGCCTTCCACAGCGACCGGGGCCGTCTGAATGGTTTCCGCACGGGGGTCCACGATGTTGGTGGTCGCATTCGGGCTGCCGATGACGCCGCCGGGGGGCAGGTCGGTGTTGATCTTACGCACCGCGAAGAAGTAGGGCATGACGCACGAGTTGACATTGTAGCGCGGGTCCCAGAGCTGATGGGCGATTTTAGTGGTTCCCCCGGCGACGCGGCCTTCGTTGGTCAGCTCGGGGCCGACATTGCCTTTGGAGAAGCCTTCAATCTTGTGGCAGCCGTAGCACGCCTGCGACTGGAACAGCGCCTGGCCTCGTGCAATGGTCGTCATCTGCGGCTGACCGGCAATATACTTGATGGTCTCGGCGGTCTGTGCGTTTTTCGGGTCGCTCAGGTACGCGGGAACATTGGCGGCGACCACGTCCTGGCCGTCGAGCAGCTTGATAATCCGCGACGCCGACAGCGGCTGCTGGTAGGTGACGGCAAAGTTCTCTTTGTCATAGTGCGCGTGGCACTGGGCGCAGGCCGCTTCCATATATTTGGCCGCCAGCATCGGGGTCAGAGAATGCTCCGGGTCGCCGTGGGCGCTGTCCTGAATCAGCTCGCGGCCCGTGCCGTAGTGACAGGTGGTGCAGCCGAAGGTCGGGAACGGGTGCTGCTTCAAGTTAATCTTCTGGGCCTGGTAGTCGGCTTTATCGGCTTCGGTGACACTGCCTTCGGTGGCGATGCCGTAGGAGAACTTGGCCCCATGAATAACGCCCAGATCGTGCGGGTCACTGCCTGATTCCACGCGGATGCCAGGGTGGGCGCCGATGGTTTTAATGGTTTCCAGCGTTTTGGCGTTTTTGGGGTCGCTGAGATACGCGGCCACCTGCTCGGTGGGAACAGTCTGGTTGTCCAGCACTTTGATCAGCTTTTCCGCCGTCATGTTCGGGTCGCCGAGGCCGATATGGCAGGACTGGCAGCGGTCCACGCGCTGCTGCGTGCTTCCATCGCCCTGAAGGGTGGAGAACTGCAGCACCGTGACCTGTTTGACCTCAATCGGGGCGTTCAGGGCGGCCTGTTTGGTCGCGTCGGAGTCGGCCAGTGTCGCGGCGGCCTTCTTGTACTGGTCCTGCCAGTACGTAAACTCATGGGTGGAGGCGTTCTGGTTGTTCCAAGTAGAGTTGTAGACCGTGACGGCGACCAAAATCAGCAGGGCGACGCTCCAGAACGCAAATTTGGAGACCATTGACTTGAAGAAGAACATGATTTCTTAGTTTCTGGCTCTCGCCTAATGCACTTCTCTACTGCACTTCTTTGGGCATATCGCCCGGCCAATACCACGACCAGTTCGGTCCCCGGAAGTAGGTTCCAATGATGATCAGCACAATCACAGCGATCACATACAGCGTCCAGAGCGCACAAGCCGTCCGGCGGCTTTTGGCGAACCAGCGCCCGATGCCGCTGTGGTGGCGGTCCAGATAGGGGATCGCCATCAGGCCGATGACGACCAGCCCCGGAATGCCCAGCCCGCCCCAGAAGGCGTCGTAGGCGACCAGCTCTTGCAAGCCCAGGAAGTACCAGGGCGCTTTGGCCGGGTTCGGCGGCTTCTGCGGGTTGGCCTCCAGCTCCAGCGGCGGCGGCTTCAGCACGGACAGCGCCAGAATGAACGCGAAACAGGCCGCAAACAGCGCGGCTTCCCGAATCAGCAGGTGCGGCCACGAGGAAACCATATCATCCGGCCCCCGGTCCACCCGTGTGGACGAGCCTTTGACCAGTTCCATCAGGCCATAGGTCTTGTTGGGGTTGCGCGGAAAAATCTCTTCTTCACGAATGCGTTTCATGGTTTCGGAACCTAACCCCCCGGCCCCCTTCCCTAAGAAGGAAGGGGGAGTCGGAGTAAGAGATGAATTAAGCTGGATCAGAGGCGTAGGCTAAAATTTCGGCAAGGACAGCGGACAGGTCTGTGTGAATACGGTCGTTTGTGACGCGCAGGACCCGTAGGCAGTGCGCGGAAAGAACAGCGTCACGCTCTCGGTCATAGTCTTCGCGGCCTGTGTGCGCGGCTCCGTCGCACTCAATCACAAGGCGGGCCGCATGACAGAAAAAGTCAGCAATAAACCCGGCAATCACCTGCTGACGGCGAAAGTGCAGGCCACCTAGCCGATTGCACCGCAGACAATCCCATAAAATTGTTTCCGAAGGCGTCATTTCCCGGCGCATTTTCCGCGCCAGCACCTGCTTTTCCGGTTGCCGCCGCCCCCGCACAATCCGCGTGTCTTCCATGACTTATCTCCTTCTGACTATTCCCCCTCTGCCTCCCCCTTCCTTCTTAGGGAAGGGGGCCGGGGGGTTAGGTTATTCCGGCGACTCTTTGGGGCTGGAAATGCCGCCGTCTTTGCGAATGCGCCACATATGGTAGACGATAAAGATCGTCATAATCACCGGCAGCACCGCGACATGCAGGACATAGAATCGAATCAGCGCCTCCTGGCCCACCGTGTCAGCGGCCAGCAGGCCGCGCCGGGTCAGGTCGCCAATCGGCGGCACGGGGGGAGCAAACGCCGGACGCGGCAGAGCGTTGAGATGGTCCGAGACCCAGTTGGCCTTGCCCGCAATGCCCGCGCCGACGGTGATGGCCCAGAAGGCAAGCTGATCCCAGGGCAGCAGATACCCCGTAAAGCCCAGCACCAGGGTCAGCACCATCAAGATGACGCCGATGACCCAGTTAAACTCACGCGGCGCTTTGTAGGCCCCGGTATAGAAGACCCGGCACATATGGAAGAACACCACGGCGATCATGGCGTTGGCCGACCAGAAGTGCATGCCGCGCAGGATGCCGCCAAACGACACTGACGAATGCAGGTCCAGCATCCGGTTGTAGGCCTGCTCGGTAGACGGCACATAGACAAACATCAGCAGCAGGCCGGACACCGTCAGCAGGAAGAACAGGTAGAGCGACAGCAGGCCCAGCCCAAAGGTATAGGTGAAGCGCAGGGCGTGCTTTTCAATCTTCGCGGGCTGAATATGCAGCAGGAACGAGTTGAAAAACGCTTCGGAACGCTCACGCTCGGTTTTCGGGAACGCGGTGGTGCGGTACACGGACTTGTAGATGTTGTGCCCGAGCACACGCGGGTTCAGGTTGTCCCAAACTTCGGGGGCCTGCCGGTAGATCGCTTTGCGGAGGCGGGTCACGGGGCCGTCAGGCCGCCGGGGCCGGAGGGGGCCACCGGAATCGTCACCGTCGGGAGGAAGCGGGGAGGAAGGTCGCAGTTCTTTGACGCTCATACGAACGGCTCTCTCTGTCTTGTTCAGACGATAGTGTAGTAGTGGCCGGGATCGTTCTTCTTGCTTTTGTCTACTTCCAGGTCGCCGCTCGGGGTCGGGTGGACATCAAACCAGAAGAGGGCGATTTGCGCGGGGCCGTGGGTGACATTGCCCATATCGTCATACTTGGAGCCGTGGCAGGGACAGTCATAGCCGGTCGGCGAGGCGGCGACGGTGCAGCCGAGGTGCTGGCAGACCATTGAGATCGCCCCCAGCTTGTCGCCGTGGCGGATAATGGACACTTTCTGGTCCGCGATATTCTGCTTGGCCCCGTCGGGGAAGTTGGTGGGCTTGCCGATAGAGAAGGCGGTGGGCGGGCCATAGGAAACATTGGGCCAGAAGAACTTGCCGAAGACACCTGCCGCGCCCAGCAGTCCCAGTCCAATCAGCCCATTGGCTGTCAGAGACAAAAAGTTGCGGCGCGTGAGGTCTTGTTTTTCCTGATCGTAATTGATCGCCATAAGAACACCTTGCACAAGTACGTAAGAAACTGCCCAGCAGTCTCTGCTCACTCGTCGTTTTTATTCGTCGTCTTCGTCGCGGAACACAATGTATTTGGCGTCTTCGGCATTCTCAAACGCCCCGTTTTTAACGCCCCAGAGGAACGCCAGCAGCGCCGCCACGCCCATTGTGCCGCCCATTGCCAGCAAAAACCAGACACTTACCATAAGAACTGCCTTGACTTTCCGCGTACTTTTGTGCGTAAGGTACTTTTGCGTACAGTCATTATACAGGAGTGTGCGGGGCTTGTCAAGAAAAATCGCGTCCTCTATAAAAATTATCACATTGAGACCATATTTTGTTATGAGCAGCGATTCTACCGTCCGGAGACGTGTGTACGGGAAAAAGCCTGGAACCGGGCGAAGTTATCAGCGGGCAGTCGAACTCGGCTCAGGCCGTGCCGCGCAGGCGGGCCAAGTCCTGCCGGGGCGGAGCGCCGAACAGGCGGCGGTATTCGCGGCTGAACTGGGAAGGACTCTGGTAGCCGACCCGGTAGCCTGCCGTGGCGGCGTCCAGCGTGCCATCAAGCATCAGGCGGCGGGCTTCCTGAAGGCGCAGGTGCTTCTGGTATTGCAGGGGACTGAGGGCGGTGACGGCTTTGAAATGGTGATGGAGGCCCGAAACGCTCATGCAGACTTCGTCGGCCAAAGCGTCGATCCGCAGCGGCTCGGCGTGATGCTGCTGAAGCCAGTGGATGGCGCGGGAGACGCGCTGGGTCAGGCTGTTATTGACCGAAAGCTGCCGCAGACGTGCGCCCTGCTCGCCGGTCAGCAGGTGGTAGAAAATCTCGCGCAGGGCCAGTGGGGCCAGCATGGGTATATCGGCGGGCGTGTCCAGCAGGCATAGCAGGCGCAGGACGGCGTCCAGCAGGGGGGCATCGGTGCGGCTCAGGGACAGGCTACAGGCCAGACTTCTATTTTCAGCGGCAGGCAGCGCGAGGCCGTCCATCTCCATCAGCATCGCCCCAATCAGCCGCAGGTCCAAATCCAGGCAAAAGCCCAGATACGGCGTGTTCGGCGTGGCCTCCACGATCTGCGCGGTGATCGGCAGGTCTGCCGAGACCAGCAGGTAGCAGGCAGGATCGTGCAGATGCACGTCCTCGCCCAGCACCGCCGATTTGGTTCCCTGCACGGCCAGGCAGAACGTGGGTTTCTGGACGCCGTGCACCGGGGGACTTGGAGCCGACAGGCGGTGCAGGAGCAGTCCGGCTATCGGACAGTGATAGGCGCCGTCTGCGGGCAGCAAGCGTTCCATCAGTGTGACCAGTGCAGCCTGCCTTTCGCAAAGCGTTGAAACTTCGTCGGATAAATGCAGCATGGTATCAGGTTCCTTTCGCTCATTATACCTGGATTGCAGGATTGGGCAAGAACTGTGCGGTTTTCGGTCATCGGGTCGGCGGTGGAAGCGAGTAAGATAAGGACAGCAAATGCCCGAGGGGTTGAAAACCCCTCGCTTAGAGAAGCACCCTCCGGGTGGAAGAGAAAAGCCAGCCGTCCCAATCTGCTAATTTCCTCCGTCCGAAGGACGCCTTACCTAGCGAGGGGTTTTCAACCCCTCCGGCATTTGCTGTCCTTACACTCACGTACCGAAAGACAACACCACAATGACTACACCCGTATCTGGCTATGCGGCCCAATCGGCCACCGAACCCGTTACCCCCTTCGACTTCACGCGGCGCGACCCGCGCCCCGATGATGTCAGCATCGACATTCTCTACTGCGGCGTCTGCCACACGGATATTCACATGACACGCAATGACTGGGGCTACAGCACGTACCCGGTCGTGCCGGGCCATGAGATCATCGGGCAAGTCACCGCCGTTGGCCCCGAAGTCACGAACTTCAAACCCGGCGATATGGTCGGTGTCGGGGTGATGGTGGACTCCTGCCGCGAGTGCGATGCCTGCCTCGCGGGGCTGGAAGTTTACTGCGAGAACTTCTGCACACAGACCTATGGCGGCACTGATCGGCATGACGGCTCGCCAACTTATGGCGGCTATTCGGACAAAATCGTCGTCTCCGACCGCTTTGTGCTGCATATCCCCGAGGGGCTGGACCCCAAAACTGCCGGGCCGCTGCTGTGCGCGGGCATCACCACCTATTCGCCGCTGAAACACTGGAAGATCGGGCCGGGGCACAAAGTCGGTGTGGTTGGGCTGGGCGGACTGGGCCACCTGGCGCTGAAATTTGCCAAAGCGTTAGGCGCGGAAGTGACACTGTTCACGCGCTCGGCAGGCAAAGAAGAGGAAGCCCGGCGGCTGGGCGCAGACCATGTGGTGCTGTCCACGGACCCCGCGCAGATGACGGCGGCGGGGAACTCGTTCCACTTTGTTGTGGACACCGTGCCGAGCGCCCATGACCTGAACCCGTATCTGGCGACTCTGAAGCTCGACGGCACACATATTCTGGTCGGCCAGCTCGACCCGCTGGAGCCGCCCATCCTGGGCGTTTCGCTGATGGGGGGCCGCAAGTCCCTGGCTGGCTCCGGGGCGGGTGGCCTGCCGGAAACCCAGGAAATGCTTCACTTCTGCGCCGAGCGCGGCATCACCTGCGATGTGGAGATGATTGCCATTCAGGACATCAACGCGGCCTTTGAGCGCGTGCTGAAAAGCGATGTGCGCTACCGGTTCGTGATTGACATGGCCTCACTCAAAACGCAGTGATGCACTTGCCGCTCAAACTGGGTAAGGGGAACCTATGAGTAACACTATTGCCGCCTACGCGGCACAGTCCGCCACTTCCCCCGTCGCGCCGTTTCAATTCGAGCAGCGCGTGCCGGGGCCAGCCGACGTTCACATTGAGATTTTGTTTTGCGGCGTCTGCCACTCCGACATCCATCAGGTCCGCGACGAATGGGGCGGGTCGATTTACCCGATGGTGCCGGGGCATGAGATTGTCGGGCGCATCACGGAGGTCGGCAGCGAAGTCACCAAGTTCGCCGCCGGTGACCTGGCCGGGGTCGGGTGCATGGTGGATAGCTGCCGCGAGTGCGAAAGCTGCCAGATGGGGCTGGAACAGTACTGCGACCGGGGCCAGACGGTGTTCACCTACAACAGCCGCTTCCCGGACGGAACTCCGACTTACGGCGGCTATTCCAAGAGCATCGTGGTGGATGAAAAATTCGCGCTGAAAATCTCGCCCAAGCTGGACTTAGCCGCGACCGCGCCGCTCTTGTGTGCCGGGATCACCACCTACTCGCCGCTGAAGCACTGGAACATCCAGCCGGGCCAAAAGGTCGGTGTGGTTGGGCTGGGCGGCCTGGGACACATGGCCCTGAAATTCGCTCATGCGATGGGCGCATCGGTCACGCAGTTCACGACTTCGCCCGGAAAGGAAGAAGATGCGCGGCGGCTGGGAGCCGATGAGGTGGTGCTGACCCGTGACCCGGAGGCGCTCAAGGCGCTGGCCGGATCGTTTCACTTCATTCTGGACACCGTTTCGGCCCCGCACGACCTGAATATGTATCTGTCGCTGCTGAAGCGTGACGGCAGTATGGTGCTGGTGGGCCTGCCAGAAAACCCGGCGGAGGTGTCCGCCTTCCCGCTGGCAGGCAAGCGGCGCTCGCTGGCTGGCTCTAATATCGGCGGCATTGCCGAGACGCAGGAGATGCTGGATTACTGCGCCGAGCACGGCATTGTCAGCGACATTGAGATGACCCCGATCAGCCAGATCAACGAAGCCTACGAGCGCATGCTCAAAAACGATGTCAAATACCGCTTCGTCATCGACATGGCTTCGCTGACCGCCTGAGGCAAGTACGCCGCGATAGAGAAAGCCCGCGCCTCAGCCGAGGCGCGGGTTAATTTGTTGTTGGGACCTGCATGCCGAGGATGCGGAAAATGCCGGGCTGCTGTCAGCCAGCAGTGGTGGCTAGGCCGTACTTCTGCCGGAACTTTTCCCGCCGCTGCTTGAGTTCCTGCTCGGACTCGCCGCCCGGCCACGGCCCGGTCCACGTTTTGGCAAGCAGCCATATCTGCGGCTCTCGCTCTTCTAGTCCCTTTGCCTCAGTGAGCTGACGGCATATACTTAGAACTCGCTCATACTCGCTGAGGTCAAGGACGTATATCCATAGTTCGACATGATATGTAAAGGACTGTGTCGCAAATTCCATCCGCAGGTCAGGAAAAGACTGTTTGATCTCCTCTTCAATCTCTGTCAGCAGCGTTTCGGTAGATTTAGGCATGAGAGTTTTCCTTATCCAACATACTTCATAGCGGCCCGAAAGATTTCTTCGGCAAGAGCGATGTTGAATTGAACGGCATTCGGCCAAGCGCCGTTGCTAATGCTGATAAGCCCAGTACCCGGAGGGTTTCGCTGAAAGACGTAGGGCGAGTAGTCAGCGACATGACGATTTGTGAGGGCTTCTGTAACACGCTTTTCGGTGTTCAGAGGAAGACCGGAGCGATTGCGGAAGGTAGTATCTTGAAGGAGCGTCCCAAATTCCTTGATACTTTGCTCGTGGCCGTCTGGGTCCCATTTGTTTTGCCAGAGAAGCATTGCACGCAAGGAGTGGTGAATGCAGTAGTAGGCACGGCCAATGGAAGCACGCTGGCTTTCGTTTTCTGTGCTTGCAGCGAGTGACTTTGCGAGTTCCAGACACCCATCGCCTCGGATGAGTTTGTCTATACACACATCCTGTATCGCTGTTGCGAAGGCTGCCGCCAAGCCTGAAGACGGAAACGCTTGATTATGAGCGTAAACTGCCATCTTCTCCGCCTGAGTGAGACGATGGATGAATAGCCGTGTTTCAAGAGGCTCCGACATGAATTTTGCCCTCGTGTGCTGCTTCCTGATGTATTTTTGGCGAAGCAAGACAGGACGCAATTATACCACACGCTTTTCGTTAGCTTGCCGCCGGGACCTGCATACCGAGGATGCGGGAGATGCCGGGCTGCTGCATGGTGACGCCGTACCAAACGGGGGCGGCTTCCATGGTGGTGGGGTTGTGGGTGATGACAATCATCTGGGACTTTTGGCCGAACTCGCGCAGCAAATCGGCGAACCGCTCGACGTTTGCGCCGTCGAGGGGGGCATCCACTTCGTCCAACACGCAGAAGGGGCTGGGCTTGACGGTCAAGAAGGCGAACAGCAGGGCGGCGGCGGTCAGCGCCCGTTCGCCGCCGGACAGCAGGGCGAGGTTCTGACGTTTTTTACCGGGCGGCTGGACTAAGATGTCTACGCCGGTTTCTAAAATATCGTCGGGGGTGGTCAGGACAAGCTCAGTCTTGCCGCCGCCGAACAGGCGAGTGAAGAGGGTTTCAAAGGCCGCCGCGACGGCGTGGAAGGTCTCTAAAAAGACGCCGCGTGTGCCTTCATCGATCTCCTGAATGGCGGCCAGCAACTTGGCGCGGGACTCCTCTAAGTCGGCAGCCTGGGTCAGCAGGAACTCATGCCGGGTCCGCACTTCTTCGTACTCGTCGATGGCGGCGGGGTTGACATCCCCCAGCGCCCGCAGGTCCCGGCGCAGGCGGGCGACTTCAGTAATGTCGCCTGATTCAAGTTCGGGACCTTCCCCGGCCAGCGCGGACTCCAGAGAGATTTCGTAGTCGTCCCACAGCCGCGCCGCCAAAGTATCCCGCTGGGTGTCCACTCTGGCCCCGGCAACTTCGGCTTTGTGCAGGGTGTCCAGGGCACGCGCCCGCGCCTCGCCGAGCGAGCGCATGGCGGCATTGACCTCGTGCGACTCGTGAAGCAAAGCCTGCCGCAGCCCGGCCTGCGTTTCCAGAATGTCGGCGGCTTCGGCGCGGGCGGCACGGGCGCGGACCACTTCCGCCTCGCGGGCCTGCGCCTGCGCGGTCAGGGCAGCCAATTCCTCCGCCGCCTCACGGGCCTGACGGGCGCGGCGATCCTCGGAGCCGAGGAGTCCGTCGCCCTCGGCTTTCGCGCCGCGCAGGGCACGGTCCAGGCTGACGGCTTTCTCGCCCACGGTCGCCAGACTGATTCGGGCCTGTGTCAAGGCGGCCTGTACGGTTTCGCGCTCGCCCGTGAGCGCAGCCAGAGCGTCGGTGTCAGTCGCTTCGGTCAGATCGGCGTCATGCGTGGCAGCACCAGCGGATGCCAGCGCCGTCTCAGCGCGGGCGGCCTGTTCGCGGGCCAGCGCCAGCGTCGCCTCGGCGGACTCCAGCCGCCGCGCTCCGGCGATCCGGGCGTCTTCGGCCCGGCGGGCATCGCTTGCTGCCCGGTCTGCCCGCCGCCCGGCTTCGGCCAATGCGGACAACGTGGACTGCCGGGCGGACTGCGCCTCGGCCTGTGCGGTGTCGGCGGCTTCGCGGGCAGCGTCGGCCCGCTCGCGCTCGGCTTTTGCCGCATCGCCGTCGCGCTCACGGGCAGCAAGGTCGTCGCCGAGGCGGGCCAGCTCGGTTTTGCGGCCCAGAATGTTCGCCGTCCGCCCGGCCTGCCGCCCCCCGGAGAGCGCCCCGGTGGGCAGGACCAGCTCCCCCGTCAGCGTCACGACCCGGTTCCAGCCTTTGGCTGCCGCAGACGCCCGCAGGGCGTCGTCCAGCGTCTCGCAGAAGAAGACGCGGCCTAATAATACTTCCAGCGCGGGCCGGTATTTGGCGTCAAACGTGATCACTTCTAAAGCCGCGCCCAGAACGCCCCGAAGCCCCCGCGCCCCGCTGAGGTCCAGCGTGTCCCGGCCCGGACGCATCCGGTCCAGCGGCAGAAATGTCGCCCGGCCAGCGCGGTTGTCATGCAGAAAGCCGATGGCCGCTTTTGCCGCCGCTTCGGTGTCCGTGATAATATCCTGCAAGCTCGCTGCCAGCGCCGTTTCCAAAGCCGTTTCGTAGCCGCTCGGCGTTTGAAACGAGTCGGCGACCACCGCAAACTCGCCGCGCAGGTCGCCGCGCTTCTTGGCTTCAAACACAGCCTTGACGCCCGCGAAGTACCCTTCCTGCGCGGCTTCCAGCTCCTGCAAAGTTCGCAGACGGGTGGACAGCGCCACCGCCGCCGACTGCGCGGCCTGCGCCTTCTGGCCCGCGACCTGCGAGGCCGACCGGGCGGCGTCTCGGGCCGCCTGCGCGGCGGTCAGTCTTTGCTCGGCCTCGGCGACGGCGGCTTTGGCGGCGGCGACGGCCTCACGGGCGGCTTTGAATTCTGCCTCGCCTTCGCCCGCCCCGGCTTCGGTCCGGGCGATTTCCGCCCGCACCGACGGCAGGCCCGCTTCGAGTTCGGCCACGCGGGTTTGAGCGCGGGCGGCATCGGCTTCCTGCGCGGCGATGCGGCGGGCCTGCGCGACCGCTTCGGCCCGCCGCCGGTCCGTGAGCTTGGTCAGCCCGGCGATGCGCTCAGACAGCGCCGTTAGCTCTCCCTGCCGCGCCCCGGCTTCACGCCGCTGGGCGGCTTCGTGGGTGCGGGCTTCGGTTAGCTCCGCCTCTAAATCCGCCACCTGCCGGGCCAGACGTGCCCGGCGCTCGGTCAGCTCTTCGCGCTCCCCGGCAATCTGCCGGACAGTGCGCTCCAAACCTTCGGCCCGCTGCGCGGCCAGCGCCCGCCCGCTTTCGGCCCGCTCGGCCTGCCCCGCCGCGTCGGAGGCCGCCCGGCGGGCGGTTTCCAGAGCGGCTTCGGCCTGCGAAAAGCGCAAACCCACATCGCGGGCGCGTTCCTCTTCGGCGGCCAGCTTCGTGCCGAGACGTGCCGTATCCGCCCGTGCCTCGTCCCGTGCTCCGGCCAGCCGCTCGCTTTCAGCCTGTGCCAGACGGACATCGCGCAGGAGCAGCCCGGACTCAATCGCCCGCAGGCGGCTCTTCAAATGGGCGTGCGTCTGCGCTCGCTCGGCTTGTAGTCTAAGTGGCTCCACGCGCCCGATGATCTCGGATTGAATATCGCGGACGCGGTTCAGGTTGACTTCGACGGCTTCGAGCTTCCGCAGGGCCTCGCGCTTTTTGACGCGGTACTTCTTAATGCCCGCCGCCTCTTCAAACAGCCCGCGCCGGTCCTCGGCATTGACCGAGAGCACGGCATCAATCTGGCCCTGATTGACCAGCGAGTACGCTTCGCGCCCGACGCCGGTGTCCAAAAACAGCTCGTAAATATCTTTCAGTCGGCAGGGAGTTTTGTTGATGAAGTATTCGCCCTCGCCGGTGCGATAGGCGCGGCGGGTGATGGTGACTTCATTGAATGCCACGGGCAGCGTGCCGTCGGCGTTGTCCACCGTCAGCGACACTTCGGCCATGCCCATCGGACGTCGCCCGTCGCTGCCCGCAAAAATCACGTCGGAGGCTTTGGTCCCGCGCACCGCCGAGGCTTTCTGCTCGCCCAGCACCCACAGGATGCCGTCGCCGACATTGGACTTGCCGGACCCATTCGGCCCAACAATCGCGGTGACGCCCTCGGCGAACTCGATTTCCGTTTTGTCAGCAAAGGTTTTAAACCCATGCAGTTGCAGTTTCTTCAGACGCATTCGTGCCCCAAGTATAGCGCATGAGGGCGTAACTTGTCAAAAATGTTACAGAGCTATTACACAGTAATTATTGCACGGGCGTTTCGGCCAGCAGGGTGCGGAATGCCGACGCGGCGCGGCTTTCAGAAGCGCCGCGCCGGGACAGGCGATGCAGGGGGCGGTGAGGGGCCAGGTCCGACAGCGGCAGCAGGGCCAAACGGCCCGTTTCCAGCTCTAGGCTCACGGCCAGGCGCGACACCATCGCCAGCCCCGCGCCCGCCGCAACCACCCCTTTGATCGCTTCAATGCTGCCCAGCGACAGCCGGGGTGTCACCGTCAGCCCCTTGTCCCGAAATGCCTGCTCCACCACCGCCCGCGTCCCCGACCCAAGTTCGCGCAAAATCAGCGGCTCCTGCACGAACCGGGCAGCAGTGACGGATGCCTCGGCCAGCAGCAGGTGTGCGGGCGGCGCGACTGCCACTAGCTCGTCGTGCGCGAACACTGCCGCCGTCAGTTCCGGGTCATCGGCCAGTCCTTCGGTCAGCGCCATGTCTAGCCTGCCCTCGCGCAGACGGGTTTGGATCGTTTCCGTGTTGGCGATTTGCAGCGTCAGCGTGATCTTCGGATAGCGCCGGGCATACTCCGCCAGCAGCGGCGGCAACAAATAGGCTCCCACAGTCAGGCTCGCTCCCAGCGTGAGCGTCCCCCGCTCCACGCCCCGCATCTCGGCCATCGCCGTTTCTGCTTCGCGCTCCAGTCCCGACAGACGGCGGGCATACCCGGCCAGAGTACGCCCCGCCTCGGTCAGCACCGTGCCTTTGGGCGTTCGTTCCAGCAGTGTCAGCCCCAGCGACGCTTCCAGCAGGCCAAGCTGCTTGGACACGGCAGGCTGCGAGATATACAGCCGCTCCGCCCCCCGGCTGATGCCGCCTTCTTCGGCGACGGCTAAGAAGATCATCAAATGGTTGTAGTTCATATTGCTTTTTGAGAAGATCGAGGGGTTGAAAACCCCTCGCTAGGTAAGGCGTCCTTCGGACGAAAGAGCAACAGGACACAGAGACCCTGCCCCTACTTCTTCCACCCGGAGGGTGCTTCTCCTAGCGAGGGGTTTTCAACCCCTCGGCTCGGCATTCAACCTCTCGCGCCCTATATTTCTAAAATCTATGCATCCTATAACATATATGCCTTTGTATTATATCACAAATCCAGCCATACTGCAACTATGGAACGCACATTGTCACCTGTCGCCGTCCACCCGGCCTGGCTTGCTCGGACCCTGTTCGCCACGCTGGCCGTCCTTTGCCTGACACCCTGGGCCTCGCCGCCCCTGGCGCTGGCGGCAGGCATGGCGCTGGTCCTGACGCTGGGCAGCCCGTTCCCGGTAGTCGGCAAAATGGCCGCGCCGAAGCTTTTGCAGGGATGTGTCGTGCTGTTGGGCTTCGGCATGGATTTGGCCGTCGTGCTGAAAGCAGGAGTCAGCGGGGCGGCGTTCGCGGCGGTCAGCATCGGAGTGACCTTCGCGCTAGGGTACTGGCTGCGGGGGCGGCTGGTGATTGCACAAAAGACGTCCGCGCTGATTTCGGCGGGCACGGCGATCTGCGGCGGCTCGGCGATTGCGGCGGTGGGGTCGGTGATTGACGCCGAAGAGGCGGACATGACGGTGGCGATGGGGACGGTGTTTGTACTGAATGCCGTGGCGCTATTCGTCTTCCCGCCCATCGGGCACGCACTGGGGCTGACGCCGACGCAGTTTGGGACCTGGGC
>CAXUKS010000027.1:0-52210 GCA_964251675.1 uncultured Armatimonadales bacterium | reverse complement strand
CTAACCTTTGCTATACCATGTTCCCGGCGGGTCACTGGCAATCGTTGCCCTGCTGCGGCATGGCCCGGCGGCAAGCCTGGCGGTCACCCTTCTCAGCGGCGCAGCCTACCAGATATGGCACGGGCGCAAACTGATTGAAGCTCCCCTGAAAAAACTCTCCCCGCTGTTTTATGCGTGCGGCCTGAACTGGATTGGCGGAACGCTGTACTTTGCCTTTGGCGGTCATTTTGTGCAAACTGCCGCCGACAGCGCCCTGTTTTATCAGCATCCCCATGCGCTGCTGCTGCCGCTGTCGGGAATGCTGCTGCTGACCAATGAACTGGTTCACCGGCCCTTCACGGCGCTGGTGCTGCGGGCGACACGCGGGACGCCCCTGCGTGAAACCCTGCGCGACCCGCTGCCGTCGAGCTTTGTCTATCTGGAAGGCTTATGCGGGGCCTTGCTGGTGGTGCAGTGGACGGCGTGGGGGTGGGGGGCGGTTCCGTTCACGCTGCTGACCAACGAAAGCCTGCTGCTGGCGGCCCGCGCATACTTCGCCCGGATGGAATCGTGGCGGGAGGCGGAAAGCGACCCGCTGACGGGGCTGGCCTCCCGGCGCGGCATTGAAACCTATCTGGCCCGGCAGATCGCCCGTGCCTGCGAGGAGCCGGTGACATTCGCCGTGCTGTTTCTGGATGCCGACGGTCTCAAAGTCGTCAATGACCACCACGGCCACGCGGCCGGAGACCAGCTTTTGTCCTTGATTGGCGAGTGCTGCCGCCTCCATGCCCGTGCCAGTGATCTGGTGGGCCGGCGCGGCGGCGATGAGTTTCTGCTGATTTTGGACGGCTTGGAGCGCGAGGAGGCCGAAAAAGTCCGCGAGCGGCTTCAGTGGGCTATTGCCGATACGCTGGCCGTGCATCCGCTGTTCGCGGGTGTTGCTGGAGCCAGCATCGGCCTGTCCGTCTTCCCCGCCGACGCCTCCGACGCCGACACGCTGATTGAGATGGCCGACCAGCGGATGTACGCCGACAAACGCGCCCGCCGCCGGTCGCGCCAGCCGGTCTAGGTCATGTCCTGCCAGTGCCGGGCCGTCACAAAGCGCGATAAATGCCCGGCATTGGTTGTCGCCACAACGACATCCGCCGCGCCCAGCAAAAGCGCCTGCGCGGCCAGAATCACATTCCCATCCAGCTTTTTCGGGTCCGCCGTCGGCAGACCCTGCTGGCGCGACAGCGCCCAAAGCTCCGCCGCTTTCCGCATCGCCGCCGTCGTGAGCGGCAGGTATTCTACAACAGTGATCAGAGTATCCAACCGGGCGATGCTGGATACGGCGCGAAGCCGGATCAACTCGCGCCGGACTTCAAAATCAACAATCTCAGGAAGGATGACGCGAGTTTCCTGATCCAGCAGCCCGTCCAGCCAGAGATTACACACATCCACGGCAGGCGTGCCGCCGCGCTTGGCAAGCAAGCCCACCGGGCCGCTGTCCAGAATAACAATGCTCATAGGTAAATCACTCGATCTGAACTGTGGCTCTTGTTCAATGCCGCCTTAAATTCGTCCAGCTCTGCCTGACGCCGGGCAGCCTCTTCCGGGTCATCAGTTTTGTCTTCTTCTCGCCACTGCCGCAGCACTGCCTGCGCCGCCCGGTTCTTTTCCCTCTGCGCCTCGACAGACAGCGGCGCAAGAGTTGGCTGCCGCCAGATAGCGTCGGCGACCAGCCGGTCAATCTGCTCCGACAGCGCCACGCCCTGCGCGTTGGCTTGGCGCGTCACTTCGGCTTCTATTTCCGGTTTTAAGTCTAGTGTGACTGTCATACGTTTGCTCCTCTCACAAATCCTGCCAGGCAGTTTTCACAAATTACTGAACAACTTCCAGCACATCCCCATTCGCCAGACGGCAGGCGTAAAAGTGACGATCAAAGGTGAACACGCGGTGGAGCGACAGACGCTCCGCCGCCGAAACCACGGACGCATCCGCCATGTCCATAGGGGCATCCTGAAAGACGGCCATCAGCTCGCGCATCCTGCGCCAGTCGTCCTCTGAGGGCAGATGCAGCAGGAGAGCGCCCTTTTCGACAAACTGCCAAACTGCTTCCTGAGCAGTGTAGCCGACAGCTTGGTACAGCAGGTACATCGCCTCCGTCAAACACGGCCATGTGGTCAAGAGCGGCACTTTGGGCAGACGCTTGAGCGTTTCGACCGCCTGGGCATGATGGCGGTCGTTTGCGTCAATCAATGCTACAAGTGGGCCGGTGTCGGTGAGATTCACATCCTCCAACGTGCTGCGATTTCTCATAGATGCCCCTGGCGCCGCTTTTCCGCCATCCCTTCCGCAAATTTCCGCCCGGTGTCCTCGGACCAGTGCCCGTCACCGCTGCTGGTCACTTGTCCCAGCAAGCCCTCAAACAAGTCAAAGGCCGAGCCTTCGGCAACCGGCATTTCTTCATCCTCTGCCTCGGCGTCGGCGACGGTCAGCAGATAGTCCGGGAGGCTCTGCCCCGCCCGCTCTGCCTTGCGCCGCAGCCGCGTTTCTGTCTCTGGCTTCAAGTCAAGTGTCACTGTCATAAGATTACTCCCCTTATAAATCCTGCCACGCTTCGTCTTCTTAGGGCCGGAGCCAGTCTTTCGCTAGTGCCGTGAAAGGCCGTCAAATCGTGAACCAGGGAATGCTGGGCCATGGCGGGGCTAGGTGTTCATCTTTGAGCAGTTCAATGATGTAGTCTACTTTGCCCCGCTCTGTGCTTTCTTCCTCGTCCGATTCGGCATTGCAAGCGTGATCTTGAAGCTGGATAATCCGGCATTTGTAGCCGCCCGGTTCAACTTGGATCAGTTGATTATACTCGTGTGCCTCTGGCAGTTTCACGTCCTCAAACTGCGCCGCCATTGTCAAAGCCTCATAATTTGTCAGGAGCAGCCAACCATCTGAAACAAAAATTGAACCTGTCTGCTCTCGAAATCCCCGTTCTGCAACAGGTTCAAAGCACACTTGAACGGTCCAGACGTTTTCCATATCTGTTGCCCAGATAAGAAGTCGCCATTGCTGCATCTGGCTCTGAAATTGTGAAACAATTAGTTGAAAATCCCAGTTCTCATCAACGAACCCCTCATAAGCATCAGAGTCAAGCAATGCCAAGAAGCCCGAATCATCTGTAATACGAAACGTTCGCTGTTCCGTCTTTGGCTTGATCATTGGTGGTGTTTCCTGTTGGATTAGTACACAAGTTGATTCGCTGTATATTAGCTAGGTTTCAGGTGTGGACCAAAACACCTGTTTTCATAGGTAGCGAGATCGCTTCCAGCCGTGACAGGTCTAAATTCTTGCTGGCTTGATCAACATCAATGCCGCAGAGATGGCCTGCCTCGTCGAAATATAGCACGACGCCAGGGGAAACTTCGCGGGACTCTACACTCGTCTTCTCGCTCAGGTTAATATAAAGGGAGTCGGTGTCTGCATAGTAGTGAAGTTTCATTGGCTTGATTTAACGCTGTAGTATCTCGATAGTTTTTTGGACGACATTGTCTACGACGGACTGCCTCAAAGTGCCCACTTGGTACAAAATGATATGGCTGTCGGCAGTGAACAGTTTATTGGGTCGGATATTGCTCGGCTTGCTTAATGCCCCGGAGGTGAAATCCCAGATGTTGAGCGGCAGCGCATCTCCATCTGCGACTGCCTGGCTGGTAATCTGGCAAAGGATGATGTCCGGGCCGGACGAGAAGCCCACAATCAAGGCGGGCCGACGCTTGGCCTGACTTAAATCGGAGTAGGGGAAAGGCAAAACAACCACATCCCCCTTTACAAATCCTGCCATGCTTCATCCTCCTCCGGGCGGAGCCAGTCTTTCGCCAATGCCGACTCACTGAGCAGATAGGTCTCCAAGCCTTCCGGCATCCGCCGGTTCCGTTCCCGGATCACGGTGAGAAGGTACTCCGGTAGAGGCAGCCCCTTTTCTGCCGCTTCCGTAGCGGTCTGCGCTTCAATTTCCGGCGGCAACTCTAATGTGATTGTCATTTAGTGGTTCCTTCGCTTTATTTACGTGTTATCCCTGTTCTACATCCCCGTTTGCCCTACGTCCCCGTCCTGGTAGCCGCCGAAGAAGACTTCGAGGTTTTCTTTGTGCAGCAAAATTTCGCGTGGCTTGATGCCGTCCTGCGTGCCGACGATGCCTTTGGCTTCCATGACTTCGACGAGGCGGGCGGCGCGGGTGTAGCCGATTTTGAACTTGCGCTGCAAGCTCGATGTCGAACACTGCCCCTGCATGACCAGCCAGCGGACGCAGGGTTCGAATAGCTCATCGGAGAAGCCGTCGTCGTCCTCATCGCCCCCGTAGCCGCCCCCGCCACTGGTATCGCTGGGGATCATGGTGTAGACGGCTTCTTCCTGCTCGCGCAGGTATTTCACCAGATCGTCCGTCTCGCGCTCGCCAATATAGCACCCCTGCACGCGCACGGGCTTGGCGGCGTCGATGGGCATATACAGCATATCGCCGCGCCCGATGAGCCGGTCCGCGCCGGGCTGGTCGATAATCGTCCGGCTGTCTACCTGCGTTGCCACCGCAAAGGCGATGCGGCTGGAAATGTTGGCTTTGATGGTTCCCGTCACGACGTCCACCGAAGGGCGCTGCGTTGCCAGAACGAGGTGAATACCCGTGGCGCGGGCAAGCTGGGCCAGGCGGCAGATGGACAGCTCCACTTCCGGCCCCTGCTGCATCATCAGGTCGGCCAGCTCATCCACCACCACCACGATAAAGGGCAGCCGCTCGTCGGGCGGGACCCGGCTGTTGAAGCCGTCAATGTTGCGCGTGCCGAGCCGGGCAAAGCGGTCGTACCGCTCTTCCATTTCTTTCAAGACCGAGCGGAAGATGCCTGCCGCCTGCTTGACATCCTTAATCACCGGAGACAGTAGGTGCGGGATGCCGTCATACAGTGACAGCTCGACACGCTTGGGGTCAATCATCACGAACTTGACTTCACGCGGCGTTGCCCGGTAGAGGATGGACGAGATAATCACGTTGAGGCACACGCTTTTGCCGCTGTTGGTGCTGCCGCCCACCAGCAGATGCGGCATCCGTGTTAAATCAGCGTACTTGAACTCGCCGGAGACGTCCTTGCCGAGCGCAAATGTCAGCTTGGACGGGGCGTTCATAAACTCGTTGGTCGCCAGGCACTCCCGCAGGGACACCATCTGCGTCACGTCGTTTGGGACTTCAATGCCGATGGCCGCCTTGCCGGGAATCGGGGCTTCGACGCGCACATCAATGGCGGCCAGAGACATGGCGAGGTTGTCGGCCAGCGCCACGATCTTTTTGACTAAGATGCCCGGCTCCAATTGAACCTCATAGCGGGTGACCGTCGGCCCCACCGCCACCTGGGCGACATTGGCCCCGATTTTGAAGTCGTTCAGCGTCTGCATCAGCACGGCCTGTTTTTCCAAAGCCGCCGACTCATGCTGGACGGGCTTCGGCGGGGACTCATTGAGCAGTTCTAAAGGCGGCAGGACAAACGGCTTTTTCGTGCCGTCATCGCCCAGCGACTCCGGAATGACCAGCGGCCCCGCCGGCGCTTTCGGCTTGTCTTCAGCGGCGATGGGGATGACCGGAAGGCCCCCCCCGCCCCCAATAAGGGGGGAGTCGGATAAGGAGGGGATAGGAACAAGAAGTGCAGGAACCGGCGGCGCCGGGGCAGGCGGCTTGGACAGCGTGACTCGGGGTACGGTCGGCAGGTCGTCCGTGTTCAGGGTCTTGCCCGGCAGTCCCCGCCGTGACGGCGCGATCTTCTCCGGCTTATTCTCCTCCGGCTCCCCCATTATTGGGGGCGGGGGGGGCCGCTGCGCCTTTTCTTTCAGCGCCGCCGCGCCGTCCCGCGCTCCCTGCGCCACTGGCCTCGAAACCCGCCGCCCGCCTTCCACCGCTTTATCAAAAATATGCAGCAGGCGCATATCCGTCGCCCACACCAAAGCCCCCACGGCAAAGGCAAACAGCAGAATATGGCTGGAAATGTCCCCGACCATGCGCCGCAGGCCCGCCGAGAGAATGGCCCCCAGAAAGCCGCCGTACTGGTCCGGCGTGCGGAATGGGTCGACAAACGGCGTGTGCCCAAGCTGCCACCAGGCGATGCCCAGCACGAAGGCCAAGCCCGCGCCGCTGGCAAAATTGGTGCGCGTATGTTCTTCTTTGCCCTGAATGAGCATCACGCCGACGGCCCCCAGCACAAACGGGAACACCCAGGCCCCAATGCCGACCGCCAGCCGCAGGCCCTCTACCAGCAGGTCGCCCAGCAGCCCGGCGTGGCCCCGGTGCTGCAGCACGAGGCTGACCAGCAAAATCAGGCCAAGCGCCACTAATCCCAGCCCAAACAGGTCATGGGCAAAGCGTTGATTGTTGCGCGGCGGGCGCGGGCGGCTGTTTGTGTGTGTTTTATTCGCCGGAGCCGGGCGCGGCTGACGCGCTGGGGTTCGGGTGGGAGGTGGTTTGACGGCCATACGTGTTTTCTTTCGGTTCTTCGGGCGGGTCTTATCCTGCGTTCTTCTGTCTACATTATAACAGAAAAGGGGGCATATCGGAAGCACACTGGGAGACCTACCCCCTTGTTCTCTCGTTCCTCGTTTACAGGGTCCTCCCTAAAGGGAGGATAAGCACGCAGGCCAAATGCCTCTGCTCCTAATCCTCCCTTTAGGGAGGACCCTGCGAAGCAAGGAAGGTAGGTCATCGGGTATAGTAGTCCCGCTATGCCTCTTTGTTTTCTCTCACCGCTCTTGATTGCCCTGGCCGCCATGTTCTGGGGCAGCGATGTCCTGCTGCGCTCGCAGGCCCTCAGCGCAGGCTGGTCCCCGGCGCGGCTGGTGCTGGGCGAACATCTGATTTTATGCCTGCTGTTCCTGCCTGCGCTGTGGCGGGGCCGGGCGGAGTTTGCGCGGCTGACGCGGGCGCAGTGGGCCGCGCTGCTGTTTGTTGGCTGGGGCGGGTCGGCACTGGCGACGTGGCTGTACACGACGGCGTTTGCGCTGGACGGTCGGCAGGCGCTCACCGTGGTGCTTCTGCAAAAGACGCAGCCGGTGGTGGCTATCCTGCTGGCCGGGTGGGTGCTGCGCGAGCGGCGCGGGCCGCTGTTCTGGCTCTGGGCGGCGGGGGCGCTGGCCGGGGCGTACTGGCTGATTGGGTTTCAGAAGCCGCCGACGCTGCGCGATGTCCGGGCCGAACAGGCCCTGCTGGCTCTGGGAGCCTCCGCCCTGTGGGGCGCAGCCACGGTCGCCGGACGGCTGCTGACACCGTCACTGACGCCGCCCACTCTGGCCGGGGCGCGGTTTGCGGTGGCGGTGCCCGCACTGGCTCTGCTGACCCTGGTTCCCACGACGAGCTACCCCGCACCGCTTCTGCTGCCGTCGCTCCATACGTCGCTGGGGCCACTGGGCTACGGGCTGCTCTTTCTGGCTTTGATTGCGCTGCTGCCGGATTTGCTGGGAATGCTGCTGTATTACCGGGGGCTGACGGGGACCCCTGCGTCGGCGGCGACACTGGCCGAATTGTGCTACCCGCTGACTTCGCTGCTGCTAGGTGTTGCCGTCCTGCATTCGCCGGTCACGAGCGGGCAGTGGCTGGGTCTGGCGGTGCTGGTGGCCTCCGTGCTGGGACTGACCTACCGCCCCGGCGTGTCAGCGGGGAAGGAGGCGTACGGTGTACCCGCCCCCATTTCCTAAAGTGTTTCCAGAAATGTTCCCGGAGCCGTCCCGCCCGCCGAACTGCTGGACACTGGTGACATACAATGTCAAGGACCTGTTCGACACAAGCGGCGACCCGCGCCCCGAAGAGCCGCGCCCGATGGAAAACCAGCTTCAAAACAAGTTCACCCGGCTGGCCCGCGTGCTCCAAATCCTGGACGCGGACGTGGTTGGCCTGATGGAGGTGGAGACGCTGGCCCTGCTGCAGCGATTCAACACCGAGGCGCTGGCACCCCTCGGCTACTCGCAGGTCATTTTGCGGGAGGGCAACGATCCGGAGCGCGGCATTGATGTGGCTCTGCTGTCGCGGTTTCCCGTCAATCAGGTCGTCTCCCACGCGGACGAGTTGTGGGCAGACGGCGACGGCCTGCCCCGGCGGCTATTCTCGCGGGACTGCCTGGAGTGCCATGTCACCCTGCCCGGCGGGGAGACGCTGGTGGTTCTGGTCAACCACTTCAAGTCCAAGCGCGGCGGCGGGGACGGAGGCAGCGCCGTGCGGACCGCGCAGGCAGCCCGCGTGCGCCAAATCGCCGATGGCCTGCTTGCCACGCACTCACTGATCGCCATTGTCGGCGATCTGAACGACACGGCAGATTCGCCCGCGCTGGCTTCTTTGCTCGAAGACAGGGTCTGGGCCGACCTGACCGCACGGGACGTTCCCGAAGCCAGCCACTACTCGTTTCTCTACATGGGGCGGCCCGAGCGCATTGATTACCTCCTGGCGTCCCCCGCCCTCCGTCAGCAGTTCGTGCCGAACTCTGCATTAATCCCGCACGATCTGTGGGCGCGGCGTGCTTCGGACCATTCCCCGCTGCGGGTCACGTTCGGGGCTGCACCGGGCTATCCGGAAAGCCTGACGGCCCTTTATGACCGCGACCACCCGCCCCATCTGCCGCGCCGTGCCCCGGCCCGGGTCGATGCCGCCCGGTTCTGGTGGCGCGATGCCTATGCGCTGGAGGGGCAGACGGTTCTGGTTACAGGCCGCGTCCTGCACGCAGAAGAGACACGCGGGGTAGGAACGGTCCGGCTTCTGCTGGGGAGCGCCGATCCGCTGCGTGCCCTGCGCGTGACGATTCTGGCCGAAGACCTGGCAGCGTGGGCGCGGGCGGGAACCGTAGACCCCGCCAGGTATTATAAGAACCGTGTGGTGCGGGCAGTGGGGGAGATGGGCTTCTTCGGCAATGTCCCCGAGATGATCGTCCGCCGCCCCGATCAGCTTCGTATTATCAGATAATTAACGCATAGGAGAATACACACATGGCAACTGAAAGCAGCTTTGACATTGTCTCGAAAGCCGACCCGCAGGAAGTCAAGAACGCCGTGCAGCAGGCCCAGCGCGAGATTGAGACCCGTTTCGATTTCCGGGGCAGCATCAGCGAGATTGACCACGACGGCAAAGATAAGCTCACGCTCACGTCGGACGATGAACCCCGGCTGACCGCGCTGATTGACGTTTTGCAGTCCAAGCTGATCAAGCGCGGCGTGGACATCAAGTTTCTGGAGTACGGCAAGCTGGAACCGGCCACCAAAGGCACCGTGCGGCAGGTGATTACCATTAAAAACGGCCTGCCCACCGAGGCGGCCAAGAAGATCACCAAGCTGATCAAAGACAAGGGCCTGAAAGTGACCACGCAGATTCAGGACGAGCAGGTGCGCGTCACCGCGAAAAGCCGGGACGAGCTGCAAGCGGTGATGGCGCTCCTGAAGAGCGAGGATTTGGAAACGCCGCTTCAGTATACGAACTATCGGTGAGAGCGAACAGGCAGGCCCGTTTGGACCCCATCAAAATTATCGGCGGCATTCTGGTGGCCCTGGGCTGTATTTTCCGGGCCATCAGCCTCGCCTATTTTGCCAAACGTGCCCCGTCTGTGCCGGACACGCCCCGCGCCCGCAAGGCATTTGAAGCCCGCCGTCACCGGGCGCTGGTCATTGACGCCTGCTTTGTCATCATGGGTTTTTATCTGATTTTGACAAAGTAAGCGTCTGCGCCTTGACAAACGGCCTGCCGACGTGTCATACTTATCCCCGTTGTCTTAGGGCAAATCCATTTTTATCTGAGTGTTGGGCGCGAAAGGAAACGCAGTTAAATGTACGCAATTGTCCGGGCCGGTGGCAAGCAGTACCGGGTTGAAGAGAAAGCCATTCTCACCGTCGATAAGTTTGAAGGCGAGGCCGGGGCGACCACGACCCTGGGCGAAGTGCTGTACCTGGGCGGCGTGGATAACCCGCAGTGGGGCAAGCCCACCGTCGAAGGGGCCAGCGTCACGGTGACGATCATGGAGCAGACGAAAGGCAAGAAGATCAACGCCTTCACCTACAAGCCCAAGAAAAACATCCACAAGCACTGGGGCCACCGCCAGCAGCTCACCCGTGTTCGGGTCGAGACCATCTCCGCCGGGTAGGCACCACTTGCAGTGAAGGGAACCACACGAAATGGCACACAAAAAAGGGGTCGGCTCGACCCGTAATGGACGCGACAGCAAGCCCAAGATGCTGGGCGTCAAAGAGTTCGCGGGCGAACACGTCAAAGCGGGCAACATTCTGATCCGCCAGCGCGGCACGCAGTTCGATCCCGGCGTCAATGTCGGCATGGGCCGCGACCACACGCTGTTTGCGCTGATTGAAGGCTACGTCAAGTTTGAAGGCCACTCCAAGCAGACCCGCCGCATCAGCGTCTACGCTGATGCCCCCCCCGTTGGTCCCACCGGCCTGAACCCGGCGGAGTAACTTACTATTGAGGCCCGCTCGTCTGCAAAGACGGGCGGGTCTTTTTTGTGCAAGAGGGGCTAAAACGGCGTTGTTGCATGAATGTTGCCCAGCAATCGCCGCCAGAGCGCCGGGGGTATAAAACCCCCGGCAGAGAAATCTGACGCCCTGCCGGGCTAAAGATAGCAGAGTAAAGCTCTTCCGTCCGGAGGGCGGCTGAACTTCACTGCCGGGGGTTTTATACCCCCGGTACTCGGCATCAGGGTATTTGTGCAACAAAGCCCCTCAAAACCATGACAAAAACACGCACGGCAATTGACGAAATTGTAGGGATGGATATTCTTCGTACTGACTACGAGGAGGTCCTGCTGAAAGTGGCCGCGCTAGATGACGGCGAAAAAGCGCGGCTGTTAGAAGTCAGCCGCATTGCGCTGGCGGGCATTCAATCCAGCCGGGAGATGGACCTGCGTGTGTCCGCTGTGCGGGCCATTGTTGCCCTACTCCCGCTGTCGCTGGACTCTATCACGGAACGGCTGCGGAAGTTTTCCGGCAAGCAGGATTATGAGACGCATTTCACGCTCTTCTGCTACCTGGACTGGGTGCAGCAGATGCCCGATGCTACCCATTTGAAAAAGAGCGTCCTGCCGCTGGTGATATGCTATCTGTATCTGGTTCCCCGCGCAACGGCGCGGGCGGTCTGGATGGCCACCGATATGCTCGGCTGCCACTGGGAGGTGTCCGAGGCACTGCCGATCCTGCTGGAAACCGCACGGCAGGCGGGTCATGCCGCTGGCAGGCAAGCCTCTGTGCTGGGGCTGGAAAAGGTGCTGGCCGGTCTGCCGCCCCAAAGCAACTGCCGTGACGAGATACGCGATGTTCTGTGGCAGGTCTCTCTCCACGACCGCGTGCCCGCTATCCGGCGCGAGGCCGAAACGATCTGGCAAATCGCGTCCCACTTCAAACCTTAACCACTACCCGCGCCGCCGTCTCGTACTCCGCCATGTCCGGCGTCTGCCAGACATAGGCGCGGCCTTCGGCGGTGGAGTAGGCCGTGTAGCCGCCGTCCGCGTCAAGGGCAACTAAACTCATCACCGACTCAACGTGCGCGGCCAGGGGGATGTCGGCGAGGTCTTGCAGGGCCGCAAGGCAGGCATCGGCCAGCGATAGGCCATGTTGCAGGCCGTAGACGACCAAGCGGGCCGTGCTGCTTCGCAGGGACCATTCGCCCATGCCGGTGCAGGCGCAGGCCCCGTAGCGGTCATCGCAGTAGTTGCCCGCGCCAATAATCGGGCTGTCCCCAACCCGGCCCGGATACTTGAACGCCCAGCCGGACGTGCTGACTGCCGAGGCAATGCGGCCTTCGGCGTCGCGGGCCAGGAAGTTGACAGTGCCGACCGTCCGCTCCGGGTCCTGAGCGCGGCGGGACTGGAACGACAGGCTGGCCGAGTCGGCGTCCGGCATGCCCGCCATGGCCCGCTGCCACGCTTCCTCGGCGGCAGGGGTCAGGAGCGGAGCGGGAAGGAAGCCGCGCTCGCGGGCAAAGTGCGCCGCGCCTTCCCCGGCCAGCAAAAGATGCTGCGGCAGATGGTCTAAGATGGCACGGGCCACGGAGACAGGGTGGGGGAAGCCCGATAAGGCGGCCACGGCCCCCGCCCGGCGCGTGGTGCCTTCCATAACGGACGCATCGAGTTCCACCTGCCCCAGTACGTTCGGGTAGCCGCCGACCCCGACCGAATGGTCCTCCGGGTTCAGCTCCACCACGCGCGTTCCCGCCTCCACAGCGTCCAGCGCGGAACCGCCGCGCCGCAGAACGTCAATGGCCGCCTCCATTCCGACATCGCCGTTTGCGCTGGCTATCACGATTGTCTTCAAGAGGTTACTTTCTAAGGCTGTCGGCCAAAAAGGACTTTCACTGTGGGGCGTGTCAGCACTACAATAGTGAAGACGCCTAGCAGTGTGCCCAGCGGCATCACAAACGCGCAGTTGATGCCCGCAATAATCAACAGGAAGATGTAGTTCTTCCGGGCCGCAAGGCAGCGCCCGGCATAGGCCGTTAAGCCTCCCAGTGTCCACCCTCCCAGCACCGCGACGGTCCCCATGATGGCAAACAGGTAGCCCATGCCGGGCGAAAATGGAGATCCGATGGGCATCGGCGCTTGACCCGGTATGGGAGGCGGGGCGGGTGCATAAAACGCACTCGGGTTGTGAGCTATCGTCAGCCCCATGACGATATGGATGATGAACAGGGAAGAAAACAGGGCCGTGACGCCGCCCAAGATGTAATGGCAGAGGGCCAGCGTGCCCAGATGCTCCTGGTCAACGCGCTCCTGGCTCCTGGTTCCGGTGAGCCGTTCGTAATCCATGCCCGGTGTGTCCATCGTGTCTCCTTTCAGGCGACAATGACTTCTGTGTCCAGTTCTAAGTGCGTCACATCGCCCGTGCCGTCCAAGTAGTAGGCCATCAGGGCAGGCACGTCCTCCGGGGTCAGCCCGGCGTACCAGAGGCCATGGGGGTAGACCACGACGTTGGGGCCGCACTGGCAGGGTGTGAGGCAGCCGGTGGCGGTGGCTTTGACGCCGGACGGCCAGCCGCGCCGGGCAAGCTCCCGCGTGAATGCCTGATGGATGGCGATGCTCCCGCGCCCGCCGCAGGAGGGGAGGGAACTGCTGTCGGCGCGGGCGTTGGTGCAGACGAAAAAGTGAACTTGGACGCGGCTTGTGCTATTTTCTGTTGTCAAAGTGCCCCGGCAATTCTATCAAAGTCGGCATCACTCAGTACATGGACATTGCCCTGAAAGGCCAGGGTCCAGTGGGCGGCGGGCCAGCGTTTCGGGTAATCCAAAGCGGGGACCAGCGGTGTCAGCGGCAGGTAGTCCCCGGCGGGCCTTGCTTTAGTCATCTCGATAGGAAACCGGAAGGGGTACTCTTCGTTCGGTTTATTGCTGTCCCAGATATGCGTCTCGTCTTCAAAGACTGGCCCGGTGACGGCAGCCACGCCGCCGATGGATTTGAGGACGGTCAAGTAAAACAGCACCCGGTCGCCGGGGGCCACCCGCTCGGCTTTTTTGCGGTGCCGGCTTTTCATGCCCGCAATGTCGAAGCCGCGTGCGCGGGAGGTCTCAAAGTTCTCGCAGGACGAGACGAGCAGCCAGTTAGTCATAAGTTTCTCCGTAAATCTTTCCAGCAGGTTTATTCGGCGCTTGGGCGGGTAATTCCTGTACGAAGATGGGCTGCCCCGGAACAAACAGGCGGCCAGTTGCGTTATATAGATGGGACGCGGAACCAATTTTTGACCCCGCGCCCGGAGAACCCTTGTTGAACAACTTTTCACCCAATCCAAAAAACACTTACAGCCCTTACGCTGCCGGGCAAAGCGTGGCGTCGGCGAATGCGCTTATTCAGCGCGTTTCTTATCTGCTCTGTACGGCCCTGCTGGTGACGGCGGGGGCAGCTTACTGGGCGGCAAACGCCAATCTGCCGAAGGGACTGTTCCTGCCTCTGATGATTGGCACCTTTGTGTGCGTCTTTGCGATGGGCGCAGCGCGGACAAACCCGACGCTGGGCTTGGTACTGCTGTATGTTCTCAGCGTACTGGAAGGGCTGCTGCTGGGACCGATGCTGGGAGCGATTGCTCGCGGCTACCCGTATGGGGCTGCCGTCATTGGTGAGGCCGCTGTGCTGTCCGCCGTGATCGTGGCCGGGCTGGGGTCTTATGTCTGGATTTCGGGCAAAGACTTCGGCGGCATCGGCAAGTTCCTGATCTGGGGGCTGGTCGGCCTGATCGTGATCGGCCTGCTGCGGTTCTTCGTGGCCTTCACGCCTGGCATCAACCTGATCTACGCGATTGGCGGGGCGGCCCTGTTTGCAGGCTTTACGCTGTACGACTTCTCGAACATCAAGCACCGCTACGGACCCAACGACTACGTGGCCGCGACGGTGGGCTTGTATCTGGACTTCCTGAACCTGTTCCTGTTCCTGATCCAGATTTTGATGGCCCTGAGCGGCGGCAGCAGTTCGCGCCGCAACTAAAGCAAAATAAATACAGCCCCTGTGCCTTGTGGCATGGGGGCTGTTTTTGGTACAATGCACGGTATGAACGACACAAGTAAAATTTTAGCGGCACTGGACACGGACACGGCGCAAAAGGCATTGATGCTGGCAAAGGCGCTGCAGGGCGAGGTCGCGGGCTTCAAAGTGGGCCTGGAACTCATCAACGCGGCGGGCTTCGGGCTGCTGGACGACCTGAAAGCGATAGCCGGGGCGGAAGCGAAGATTTTCTACGACTGCAAGTTCCATGACATCCCGAACACCGTCAAAGGCGCATCGCGGGCGGCGGCAGGGCGGGGCGTGTGGATGTTCAATGTCCATGCCTCCGGGGGCCGCGCCATGATGGAAGCCGCCGCGAACGGCGCAAAAGAAGGCGCGGATGCGGCGGGCGCGGCGCGTCCTCTGGTCATTGCCGTGTCTGTGCTGACGAGCATCAGCGCCCCTGTGCTGAAGACTGAGCTAGGCGTGGAGCGTTCGGTGGAAGCGCAGGTCGTGGCGCTGGCCAGGCTGGCACAGGACGCAGGCTGTGACGGCCTGGTGGCCTCGCCGCTGGAAATCGGGGCTATTCGGGCCGCCTGCGGGCCGGATTTCCTGCTGGTCATCCCCGGCGTTCGCCCGGCGGGGGCTGACGCAGGGGATCAAAAGCGCGTGATGACGCCGCGTGAGGCCGTGGACGCCGGGGCGGACTACATCGTGGTCGGACGGCCTATCACCGGAGCCGCCGACCCCGGCGCGGCGGCCCGTGCTATCAACGACGAGGTAAGCGCGTGAACAAAAAATTGCTAATCCCTCTTGTCCTGCCCTGCCTGCTGGGAGGGCTGCCGATAGCCCGCGCCGCCGACAAGCCGACGCCGACTGCCCCGATCACAGCGCCTGATGTGCCCGATGCCAAGCTGCGCGGGACCGTCACGGCGCTGGATTTCCGGCGCGGCGCGTTCACGCTCCGGGTCAACAGCAAGCCCTGGACAATCTATGTGACGCCGGATACCGATGTTACGGCGCTGGGACCACTGGCAGTCAGCAAATTTCCGGTCAATGCCGGGGAGCGTATCAGTGTCGGCGGGCCGGTGCAGCCGGACGGAACGGTGCTGGCCGTGCTGCTCACGCAGAGTCGGGACATCGCTTATACGTCCGGCCCGGACCAGCCCAATCGCATCCTGTTCGGGCGTATTTCATCCCGGTCGGGCCGCCTGCGCGGACGGGACATCAAAATCCGCAGTGCCGACGGTGTGGAAACCAAAATCAAAGTCGGCCACGGCATCTTGATCCGCCGGGCCGGTCGGCCTATCTCCGTGCATGACCTGAACGGCGACGACGACATCCGCGTGGTTGGAACCCGCGACGCCGCAGACGTCAAGGCCGCCCGGATTGACGTGCTCACGCCCTCGCCCGCGCCGCTTGCCCCAGTCGCTGCTCCGCCCAAAGCAGATGTAAAGCCGACGCCTGCTCCGGCGAGGCCGGGGCTTTAGGGGAGGTCTGTTCTCCTAGCCACGCCCCCAAATCCGCCAGCGGCATTCCAAACTCTTCCGACACTTCGGACAGGAAAAACTCGCCGCCCGCCGCGTTTAGCCCCTTTGCCAGACCCGCATCGTCCCGCAGAGCCTGCTTGATGCCTTTATTTGCCAGCGACAGCAGGTAAGGGAACGTTGCGTTGGTCAGTGCAAACGTGGAAGTCGCCGGGACTGCGCCGGGGATGTTGGCAACCCCGTAATGCACCACGTCGTCCACCGTGAACACCGGGACGGCGTGGGTCGTCGGGTGCATCGTTTCAATGCAGCCGCCCTGATCCACGGCCACATCCACAATCACCGCGCCGGGCTTCATGCGCTTCAAATCGGCCTGCGAAACTAAGATGGGAGCGCGTGCGCCTTTGATGAGCACCGCGCCTATCACGACATCGGCGGACGGCAAAATCTCGCGGATATGCAGGGGGTTGGAAAAGTATGTCGTCACATTCGCGGGCAGGACGTCATCTAAATAACGCAGGCGCTCCAAATTCACGTCCATGATGGTCACCACCGCGCCCATGCCCGCCGCGATCTTGGCAGCATTGATCCCTACTACACCGCCGCCCAATATGACCACATGAGCCGCCGGGACGCCCGGAATGCCGCCGAGCAGAATGCCGCGCCCGCCCTGCGGCTTTTCCAGAAACTTGGCCGCTTCCTGAATTGCCATTTTGCCTGCAATCTCGGACATAGGCGTCAGAAGCGGTAGCGTCCGGTCGGGCGCTTCCACGGTTTCATAGGCAATGCAGGTCGCTCCCGTGTCCCGCATGGCCTCAGTCAGCGGTCGGGAGGCGGCAAAGTGGAAGTACGTGAACAATGTCTGCCCCGGCTTGATATGCGGGTATTCTTCCGGCTGCGGCTCTTTGACCTTGCAGATGATGTCCGCCGCCGCCCAGACCTCGGCGGCGGCTGACACAAGGGTCGCCCCGGCTTCGGCATAGGCGCTGTCCGGGATGCTGGTTCCCATGCCCGCGCCCGTTTCCACCCAGACGGCATGACCTGCACGGGTCAGGGTTTCCACGCCGGAAGGAACGACGGCAACACGGTTTTCGTTGTTTTTAACCTCGCGGGGGACTCCAATATTCATGGAAAGAGTGTACCCAAGAAAACAAGGCAGGAATAGAGGGCAGCAGGCGAGAATTGCTCTTTATTCCATTTGCCAGAGGCTGTTATGCGTCATTGCCCCGTGTTTGCCCTGTCCGCTGCGCTGCTCTCGTTCTTCTCGCTCCCATTATTCCTGCTTGCTTCCGCCCACGCGCAGTCGCCGCCGGAGACGCCCAAACGGCCCGTCACCGACACCTACCACGGGGTCGCCGTCACAGATCCCTATCAGTGGCTGGAAAACGCCGCGTCGCCGGAAGTCAAAGCCTGGAGCGCCGCGCAGAACGCCCACACGCGGGCCTATCTGGATGCCCTGCCGTCGCACGCCCCGCTTCAAGCGCGGATTACCCAGATAGTTTCGGCCCAATCGGCGGCTTATTACAGGCTGACGCATCGGCCCGGCCTGCTTTTTTTTCTTAAAAACCAGCCGCCGAAGCAGCAGCCCCTCCTCGTGACCCGTGCGTCGGTCGACGACGCAGGCAGCGAGAAAGTGGTGCTGGACCCGAACCTCCTGAACCCGTCGGGGACGACGGCCATTGACTTCTATGCGCCGTCGCTGAACGGCAGGTATGTGGCGATCTCGCTGTCGGAGAACGGCTCGGAAGACGGGGCCGTCTCCGTCTTTGAGACAGCGACCGGCAAGCGCCTCCCCGACCGCGTGCCGCGTGTCTCCTTTCCGACTGCTGGCGGCAGCGTCGCCTGGAACGCCGCCGGGACCGGCTTCTGGTACACTCGCTACCCGCAGGGCAGCGAACGGCCTGCCGCCGACGTGAACTTCTACCAGCAGATTTACTTCCACACGCTTGGCACGGCGGCCAGCGCAGACACTTATGCCCTTGGTAAAGAGTTCCCGCGCATCGCCGAGTCGGAAGTGGATACGTCCGACGACGGCAAGTACACGGTGGCCGTGGTCAAAAACGGCGACGGCGGCGAAGTCGCCCATTTCGTGCGCGGCGAAGATGGCCGGTGGCGGCAGATCACCAAGTTTTCCGACCAGGCGCAGGACGCCCGGATCGGCCCTGATGACGCGCTGTACCTGCTGTCCCGCCGCGAGGCGCCACGTGGGAAAATCCTGCGGCTGCCGCTGGAAACGCCGGACCTGTCCACAGCCCGCGTCCTTCTGCCCGAAGGCAAGGAAGCGATTCAGGGCTTCACGCCGACTACAACCCGCCTGTATGTGTCTTTTCTGGACGGCGGCCCGACCGATTTGCGGGTGTATGGCCTGCGGCGAGACCGGAGCGCGACGGTTCCCACCGAGCCGATCTCCAGCGTGGGCGCGGTGGTGCGGCTGGAAGGGGACCGGGTGCTTTACAGCAGCACCTCGTATGTGACCCCACCCGCGTGGTATGCTTACGACCCGGACACCAGAAAGAACGTCAAAACGACGCTGGCTGAAACGTCACCGGTGCGCTTTGCCGACGTGTCCGTGCATCGAGGCTTCGCCGTCTCTAAAGACGGCACGCAGGTTCCCCTCACGGTGCTGTCCAAAGCAGGCACGGTTCTTGACGGTACGAATCCGGCGCTGCTGACCGGCTACGGCGGCTATGGAATCAACTCCTCGCCGTCGTTCAACCCACTCCTGCGCCTCTGGCTGGACGCGGGTGGGGTGTTTGCCGAGGCCAATATCCGGGGCGGCGGCGAGTATGGCGATTCCTGGCATCAAGCGGGCAATCTAACGCACAAGCAGAACGTCTTTGACGACTTTCTGGCCTGCGAGCAGTATCTCATCACCCAAAAATACACCAGCCCCGCGCACCTTGCCATTGAAGGCGGCTCCAACGGCGGCCTGCTGATGGGCGCGGCCCTGACACAGCGCCCGGCCCAGCTTCGAGCGGTCGTCTCGCACGTCGGCATCTACGATATGCTGCGGGTCGAGCTTGACCCGAACGGCGCGTTCAACGTCACCGAGTTCGGCACAGTGCAAAACCCGGCGCAGTTTGCCGCGCTGTACGCCTACTCGCCGTACCATCATGTTGTGGATGGCACAAAGTACCCGGCGGTGCTGCTGATGACCGGGGACAACGACGGGCGCGTAAACCCGCTGAACTCACGCAAGATGCTGGCTCGCCTGCAGGCGGCGAATGTGTCCTCGCACCCGATCCTGCTCCGCACAACCGCCAAAGCCGGGCACGGCATCGGGTCTTCGCTGGACGAGATCATCGCCGGCGAGACCGACCGCACGGCGTTCTTGTTTGACCAGCTCGGAATGACCCTGCCGCCGCCCGCGCCCCCGGCGACCGGCCCCCGGTGACGCTCAACCCGCACACTCAATCAGCGCGTAAATGTCGGACAGGGCCAGCATGGTTTTGATGAACGGCAGCGTGGCGGCGGCGTCCAGCCCCGCCGCTTCCCGAAACTTTCAGTGGTCGCCGCGCAGACTGTCATGAAGCACACGCGGCTCATCGACAGACACTAAAAGATAGTCCGCAGACGACGGCGACATCTGGGAACGTGTTGCTACCGTCGCCGGTGTGTAGTTTCATGTCCGAGCCGTAGACCCGGCAGCCATGGGGAACCATCGCGTTTCGCAGCATCCCGGTCAGTTGTCTTCAATTTGCTTCAAGTCACTGTTCGCGTACCGGGCAGAGGCAAGCACTCGGTTCGTATCGTCCGTGTCCGGTCGGTAGGAATAGTACACGTTGACGCCAGGCTGCTTCTGCATCCAAAGACGCCCGCAGACTTCACACTCGTAGACCTTTGACGCAATTTTGTTGTTCAGCATACAGAGAAAGTCGGAGATCAGCCTTTCGTCAGGCCCGTCAAGCGGGTAGCCCGGCAAAAACTGCCGACCAATCCATTCATCGCGGCGGCTTTCGACGACTGCGGACACTAAAAGCGCAAGCTCATTGCAAGCCGTTTCCCAGAACTCTTCCGAGTCTTGGTCCCGGCGCACTTCTCCTTTGTAGGACAGGAAGTCGCGCCGGTCCCGAATAGTGTGTCTGCACTTGCAGCGAAGGGCACTCATAAAGCGCATTTCGTCAGGACCTCCCGTTTTCCTGCCCGTACCGTTCCCCGTCGGAAACGGGTATACTAGGGGAGATTTTTGGAGAATTAGAAGGGTCCCACGACCATCGCACGCCCACTCAACCCGATTACCTACTTTCGCCGCAACCTCGGACGCACGCTGCCGCTGGCGTTTGTGATTGTGCTGTCCGTCTTTCTCATCGCTTCGGTCGTTACCGTGGTCAACTCGATTGACCTGACGGTGCTGACGATCTACAACTACACCAAAGTCTTTACCCCCGTGCTGCCGCGCATCGCCGCTGCCCTGCCGGGGGTGGATGTGGTGCGCGTGCCGCCGGACGTGCAGGCACAGATCAAAAAGACGCCGGACGTGGACCGCATGATTGAGACCTCGGGGTTCTTTTTCAACATCAACACGGTCTTCGGCCCGTTTCCGTTTGTGTGCTTCGGTGTCACTGACGACAACCGGGACTACCTGCTAAAACGCGCCAACGACAGCCTTCTGCCCGGCGGACGGATGCCCGCGCCGGGGCAGCCGGAAGCCGTCATCTCGGAAGGGCTGGCCCACAACAAGAAAGTCAAAGTTGGGGACATCATCGCCTCGCCTCTCGACACCGGCACGCTGGTGGCCGCGCCCGCCAACATCAAGCTGGTGGGTATCCTGAAAGGCCCGACATGGATGGCGTTCACGTCCAAGCAGTTCACCGATGAAAAGCTGGCCGCCGTCCCGCGCTCCCTGCTGGTCACTACGAAAAACCCCACCGAGCAGAACGCCCTCGGTGACACGCTGTTTAAGACTCTGCCCAAGTTTCAGGTGCAGGTTTTGTCGTTCAACAACCTGGTGCTGACACTGCGGAAATCGCTGTCATCGATGTATCTGATCATGCATCTGGTCAACGGCACGGTCATCTTCGTGGTCGCGCTGATGGCGGGGATGCTGTCTAATATCTATTTCACGCAGCGCATTTCCGAGTTCGCCGTGCTGGCCGCGATTGGCCTGCGCCGCAGCACACTGGTCTGGCACGCGGTTTCCGAGACGGCTATCCTGACCACGCTGGGCTGGCTGCTCGGCGTCGCTGTGAACTACAGCGTCCTGTCGGCGATGAAAGGCAGCGTCTTCGAGCCGCGTGGCATGCTGATTAACCCGGCTGACCCGTATTCGTACTTCAACACTCTGCCTATTCCGGTGTTTATCACGCTGTTTGCTGTCGCCACGATTTCGTACCGTCTGTCTCACCTGGACCCGGTGACCATTATCGAGCGGCGATAGGACCCCCTAGCCCCCAATAATGGGGGAACCCGAGTGGGGGCGCTGCTTGCCGCGCTCTCTTTGTTTTTCTAGCTAGAAAGCCTTTGACGTGTCTGACTCTCTTTTGTCCACCGATAAAATCTCGCTGACTTACACCGACGGCGCACGGAGTACGCACGCTCTGCGCGAAGTCAGCATCGAAATCCCGAACCGCCGCTTTGTCGGCATCATGGGGCCGTCCGGCTCCGGCAAGTCCTCCCTGCTGTATATCCTGAGCGGCCTCAAGCGGCCCACCGGTGGGGACGTCCGCCTCGGTGACTACCGCTTCGGGGCGCACTCCGATCTGGACCTGATCGACCTGCGCCGTCAGCGGTTCGGCTTCGTCTTCCAGCAGCCGTACCTGCTGGTCTGGCAGACGGCGATGGAAAACGTCCTGATGGGTGCGCCGGATTTAAACACCGCCGCCCGCAAAAAGGCGGCGGGCTACTTTGAGCAGCTCGGGATTGCGGAGATGGCGGAAAAGCTGCCGTCGCAGCTCTCCGGCGGCGAAAAGCAGCGCGTGTGCGTGGCACGGGCCATGATGAACGACCCCGAAATCATCTTCGCCGACGAGCCGACCGCCTCTTTGGACCACGCCAACGGCCACCTCGTCGTCGATCTGCTGTCCGCCTACCGCGACCAGGGAACTGTCGTCGTCGTCACCCACGACCCCGAAATGCTGCAAGGCGCGGATTCTATCCTGATGATGCGCGACGGCCAGAGCCTCGGCTGGCGAGACCCCGCCGAAGTGCTGACAGCGGGGCCGAGCAAGACGGTGGCGGTGTAATAAGTCCCTGGCTCTAAAGAGCCAGTCTATTGGTAAAAGGAAAAAGTCGCTCCGCGACTGAGGAGAAAACAGTCTTGTTTGACTTGATCTGCTCCTGAGTCGCGGAGCGACTTTCCCTGTTTGCTATTAGCCCGTCACTTCCAGTGCCGGGCTATTTTATGGCTTTGGCATAGTGTAAACGCTTCTAACCAGCGTGACGGTAACGTGACGCTTCTTGCAGGCGGCTACCAGGTCGTCGTACTGGGATTGCCAGCGGGTGTCTGTGTAATAGGGCATATTGACCGCAAGCAGGTCGCCGCTTGGGATGGCGCTGACCCAGTCCTTCGGCGGCGCGGTCCAGGCGCGGCCCGGCTGATCCGGGACAGTCCAGATAAAACGGTAGCCTCTGTCTTCGGTCAGCAGGATGGTTTTGAGAACGTGCGTGACAGGCGCGGGTTGAAGCGGCGCGGCGGGCGGCGCGGCGGCAAGGTGAGGACCGGACAGAACGCATACGGCGGCGAGCGCACAGAACAGCTTGCTTGGTGATGTCATAATTTCAGTCTCCTCGCTGATTGTCTGAAAGGAACGATGTCAGGACAGCCGGCCACCCCGGATGACTGAGGGCAGCAGGTCCGCGCCAATCACCGACTCGTGGCTATCGGCCATGACGACGCAGCGTTCCACGACATTTTCCAGCTCGCGGACGTTGCCGGGCCAGGGGTAGGACAGCAGGTGCATCATGGCTTCGGCGGAGAACTTCTCGACGGTGGCGCCGTTTTCGGCTTTGAACTTCTCTAAGAATACGTCAACGAGAAGCGGGATGTCCTCGGTGCGCTTTCGGAGCGGCGGCATGACGACCTGGATCACTTGCAGGCGGTAATACAAGTCCTCGCGGAATTTGGCGTCTTTGATGAGCTGTTCCAAGTCGGCATTCGTGGCGGCGACGACGCGCACATCCACTTTGATCGTCTTCGTGCCGCCGACCCGCTCGAACTCGCGCTGCTGCAGGACGCGCAGAAGCTTGACCTGCACCGCCCCGGAAATATCCCCAATTTCGTCCAGAAACAGTGTGCCGCCGTGGGCCAGCTCAAAGCGGCCTTTCTTCTCCGCCGCCGCGCCGGTGAAAGCGTTCTTTTCGTGGCCGAACAGCTCGCTCTCTAAAAGCGTTTCCGAGAGGGCGGCGCAGGAGATCGGCACGAAGGGGCCGGAAGCGCGGTCAGACTGCTGATGCAGGGCGCGGGCGACCAGCTCTTTACCCGTGCCGCTTTCGCCCCGGATCAAGACTGTGGCGCGGGAGGCCGCCGCACGGCCCACGGTGATAATAATCTCCTGCATGGCCGGGCTGATGGCGCTGGCGGCCAGTGAGGGGGCGGTGGACGCGCCGACGGCTTTGCCGGAGCCGGAGGCGCTGGCGCGGGTCTCGGCGGCGCGGGTGACGGCGCGTTTGACCACGGCTTTGATCTCGTCCATGTCAAAAGGCTTGGTGATATAGTCCGAAGCCCCGAAGCGCATGGCGTCCACGCAGGTTTTGATGGTCGCATAGGCCGTGATCACGATGGCGACGGCGTCGGGATGGCGATGCTTGACTTTCTGGATCAGCTCCACGCCGTTCATATCCGGCATGATGAGGTCGGTAATGAGCAAAGTGACCGGGTTGGAGGAAGCCCACTCTAATGCCTTGACGCCGTTCTCGGCGACATGGACTTCATAACCTTCTTTGACAAAAATGGCCTGCAAAACGCGCCGGATGTTCGGCTCGTCATCGGCAATCAGCAGCGTGCGCGTGCTCTCGCCGGATTTATTCTCAGTGGACTTCGGATTAACTTCTGCTGGCATACTGCGGTAGGTCCTCTCGGGCACGCAAACAAGGCATCAGGCGGAAAATACGGCCCAGTTCTCGTAAGCGTGACCCGCGCCATCATGGCGCTGATCGGTAATTTCGGCTCCCGAGGGCGGCATCAGCCCGGCGGGGATGGCATTGGTGGGAAGCTGCACGGTGAACGTCGATCCTTCACCGGGCGTGCTGCGGATAATCAGCCGCCCGCCGTGGGTTTCCACGATTTTGCGGACAATCGCCAGGCCGAGGCCCGTGCCTTTGGTTTTTGTTGTGAAAAAAGGAGCGCAGATTTTGCCCAGCTTGTCGGCAGCGATGCCGACGCCGCTGTCGGCAAAATCAATGTCCACCCCCTCGCCTGACAGCGAGCGGCAAGTCCGCACCGTCAGTGTGCCGCCATGGGGCATGGCCTGCACCGCGTTAATCACAATGTTTTTGATGACCTGCTCAATCTGGGAGCGGTCCAGCGGCAGCAAAGGCAGTGTCTCGTCCAAATCCTGTATCACCACAACATCCTGATCGTTCAGATAGGCCCGCATGAATTGCAGCAGGCGGGTCAGCATGGCATAGACGCTGACCGGCTGCATGTCCGGCGGTGTGACCCGCGAGAACTCCAGAAACTCCGTGGCGATCCGGTCCAGGCCATTGACTTCCTGCACGATCATGTCTAAGAATTCGCCGTGTTCACCGCGCACGTCGGCGGGCAGCTCTTTACGCAGAAGCTGGGCCGCACCCTTGATGGACGCCAGCGGGTTTCGCAGCTCATGGGCGATGTTTGCGGCAAGCTGACCCGTCTCGGCGAGCTTGGACACGCGCTCCACTTCTTCTTTCATCTGCACTTCGCTGGTGACGTCTTCAAACACCACCACCACGCCCAGATAATCCCCGGCCTCGCTGCGAAGCTGCGAGGCGCTCAAGTTGATATAAATATCGGTTCCACCGGGCAGATGGTAGCAAAGCTGAGAGCGCGAAAATACTTTGCCGGTGCGTGCCGTCAGCTCCATCATGCGCTTGGTCTCGCCGCGCACCGGCTCATCCACGCGCAGCATTCGAATAAACTGGCTGTAGCGTTTGCCGATGACTTCCACCGCCGGAAAACCGACGATTTCTTCGGCTCGTTTGTTCCATGTCGCTACCATGCCATTCTTGTCCACGGTCACGACACCGGCGGCGATAGAATGCAGAATATTATCGGTGTAGCGGGCCAGATTTCGCAGCGAAGTCATTTCCCGGTAGATCGTCGCCGCCTGAGAGGCGACCAGGTGCAGCATCATCACGCTGTCTTCGCTGTACAGGTCTGGGGTCCGGCTTTCCATGACCAGGACTCCGATCATCTCCTCAGCCACAATCAGCGGGATCGCCATCCGCGAGCGGGCGGGGGACTCCGGCAGGGCTGGAGCCGCACTCGACGCAATCAGCCCGGTTCGCGCCCGCAGGGCACGCGCTGCCAAGCCGTCCCCGTCGAGCATCTGTGTTTCGCGCCCGACGGACTGCCACGCCCGGTCGCCGCGTGCGGCCCGGACGGTGATGGTTTTGCCGCCTTCGTCCACGGTATAGAGCGACGAGTCATCGCTCCACACAAGGCTTGCAACTATGTCCAGAATGGACGACAGCGCCCCTTCCAGCGTGGTTGCCGTGCGGAGCTTCTGCATCAGCTCGTACACCGCCGACAGCTCCAGGTCGCGCTGCCCGATGCGCCGCTCATACGACGACGCGCTGCGAAGCACCGTGGCTGCCTGCGACGAGGCAACGCCAATCAGTTTCAGCTCCTGATCGCCGTAGTCCGCCCCGTGTTTGCCCAGCAGCAGAAAGCCCACGGCGGCATTGTCCACCACCAGTGGAACCAGTGCCGCCGCCCGGTGCCGCGCCAGGAACGCCTCGCACACCGGCCGCCATTCCGGCCCCAGCAGGTCCTCGGCATCATCGGCGGTCAAAATGCGTGGAGAGCGCAGCGTCCGCGCTTTGGCCGGGACGCGCACCGCAGACATAAAGCCGCGCAGGCGCTTTGACAGAGCCTCGGAGACTCCCCGCCAGTGCAGGGCGCTCAGGCCCTCCTGCGAGCCGTCTAAAAGCAGCAGCAGGCCCGCATCGCTATCCGTAATCTGCGTGGCGAGGTCGTTGACCGTCTGCGCGGCTTTCTGCACGCCGGACGTCGCCGCCAGCGTTTTGCTGACTTCGTAGAGCGTGGCAAGCTCGGCATAGCGTTTTTCCTGCCCGGCGATAATCCGGGCATTCTCAATGGCAATCCCGGCCTGATGCACAAATGTGGACAGCAGCTCGATGTCCGGCGCGGCTATCGGGCGCTGCGGGCCGGTGTTGGAGACGACTACGACCCCGATACACCGCCCGCGTGCGACAATCGGCTGGGCATAAAACGCATCCATTTCCAGTGCCAGACCGTAGTCCCGCAGCAGTGGCAGCGTCTGATTGATGTCGTCCACATGAAGCGGCATCTGCCGCTGGGCGACCATGCCGATGACCCCTTCGCCCGCCCGGACCGCCCCGTCCGGGTCCTCCGGGGCGCTGCGGCGGAAGCCGCGCATGATGCGCGGCGAAAACTGCCCCGTTTCCATATCCAGCAGGTAAATCCGGCAGCGGTCAAAATGCACCACATCCACGATGTTGTCGGCCACCTGGTTTAAGACCTGCTCCAAATCCAGCGTGGAGGTGATGGCTTCGGTGAGCGCGGCCAGGGTGGACAGCTCCTGCAATTTGTGGCTGAGACGCGCATACAACTGGGCATTGTTGATGGCAAGCCCCGCCTGTGTGGCGAAAATCGAAAACAGCCGCAGGTCTTCCTCGGTGAAGATCGGCTGGACTGTACTGCGCCGGATGCACAGAACCCCCTGCACCGCCCCGTCCTCGTTCTTCATCGGCATACAGATGGACGACGAGATATTGGGAACGCTATGCACCGATGATCCCTGAAAGCGCGGGTCTTCAGCCAGAGAGTTCAGCAGCAGCGGCTCGCCGCTGTCCACCACCCGCCCGGCAATGGAATTGCTGACAAAGATGCGGGCATTTTCCACCACATCATCTTCGAGGCCATACGAGGCGGCAATCACCAGCGAATCCGAGTCCGGCAGGCGCAGGAGCAGGGAACACGCCTGCGCTTCCATGACCAGCGCGGCTTTTTCCGTCACGATATCCAGCAGCCGGTCAATCTCGACTTTGTCCATGGCCTGCCCGATGTCATACACCGTGGCGACTTCGCGGATGCGCCGCTCCACCTGCGAACGGGCCGCCGACACCTCGCTTGCCCAGGCGCTCTGCCGGAGGGCGATCACAAAGAAAGGGGCCAGGCACTCCGAGACAGCCTCCCAGAGCGCCGCGTTCGCCGCACCCACTGGAGCGCACAAAATGCCCACCGGCTGCGCTGTCGGCCCGAGCAAGACCGCGCCGGGGCCGCCGCTTTGTGCCAGCGTGTCCAGCGCCTCGGTGCGTGCACCTTCGGCGAACACCATCCCAGCGGCACTGACCCGATACAGTGCGACTTCCTCTGTCTTCATCGCGCCGCAGACAAGGGCCAGCAGCGGAAGCAGGGGGGCGCGTGTCTCGTCGGCTACAATCGCGGCGGCCTGCCGAAGCAGCCGTGCCGACTCAAGAGCGGATAGATTTGGCATGAAAACTGTTTGGGTCATAGCGTACTGTATTATCCGGCACTTTTGCCGCATTGTCAAGCAAAGTAAATCAAGGACAAGCAAGTTTGCTTCGGCGGACGCTGGGGAACACTCACAGCAGACCGCTTTCTGACAAGAGCAAACTTTAAAGGCAATTATTATGGCAACCGATTCGACCGTTCCTAACACTGATACCTTCACGCAGGGCAGCACGCAGTCCGACAAACCCGCGTTTCGCGGGCAGGCCGAGGAAGCCGCCGACCGGGCAATTTTGGCGGGCGCTCCCGTGGACCATACGCTCGGCAACCGCAATGCCGCTCTGACGGAGACGCCTTACGAGAAAGATATTGATGCCGCCAATGGCCTGCGCGGCGTCAAAGGCCGAACGCCGACAGCAGAAGACTTCGATGGCCTGCTGACACCCGAAGGCGTCAGCGGCGACACTGTGGGGACCGATGTCAATGACAGCGTTCTAGTGTTCGGCGACGACGGCAGCCTGGGCGTCAAGCCCTGAGCGGAACTTGGCAGGTAAACTGAGTGTTCTTTTTGTAGACACCGCGAAGCGACGCTTTGAGTATCGGCGGCGGGAAGTGGGTTCTCTACCCCTCTGCCTGCATTGAAAAAGGGGCGGCGATGTGCTATAATAGCGTATCAGCTTCAGAGAACACACTTCTGGAAGAGCGGGCCTGTGCCCGCTCTTTCTGTCTGTTTCGTGGGTCTCGAAGCGTAGGGACACGGGGGAGCATAATCACTTTATGAACGGCGATTTTATTGAAGCCCTGCGACAGATTGAAAAAGAAAAAGATATTCCATTTGCCACGCTGCTGAAGACGCTGGAAATCGCGCTCGGCAAAGCCTACAAAAAGCATTATGGCATTAACGGCGATGTCGCGGTCCATATTGATACAACCAAAAACTCATTTAAATTCTCTGCTGAAAAAGAGGTTGTCGAAACCGTCCAAAACGAACACGCGGAAATGACGCTGGAAAAGGCACGCGAGACCAAAGCGGAGGCTGTCCTCGGCGATTTCATTCCGGTCAGTGTCACGCCGGAGAACTTTGGCCGCATCGCCGCGCAGACGGCGCGGCAGGTGATGATGCAGGAGTTCCGGGAAACCGAGCGCGGCAAGGTGTTCGATGAGTACAACGCCAAAATTGGCGAAGTCGCCACCGGCATCGTGCAGCGCACTGAAATGGGCAACGTCTTTATCCAGATTGGCAAGCAGGAAGTCGTTCTGCCCAAAAAGGAGCAGGTTCCGACCGAGCCGTACCGGTTTAACGACCGCATTAAGGTATACTTGCTGGAAGTCAACCGGTATCCACGCGGCCCGCAGATCATTGTTTCGCGCACGCATCCGAGCCTGATTCGCCGCCTGTTTGAGCTGGAAGTGCCGGAGATCGCGGACGGCTCGGTGGTGATCAAGAGCGTGGCCCGCGAGGCAGGCGCACGCTCCAAGATTGCGGTGGCTTCGGAAGACGAAAAGATCGATCCCGTCGGCGCGTGTGTCGGCCATCGTGGAGCGCGTGTGCAGGCGGTGGTGTCAGAGCTGTACGACGAAAAAGTGGACATCGTGCGCTGGAGCGCCGACGTAAAGCAGTTCGTCGCTGAAAGCCTGTCCCCGGCTAAAAGCGTACAGGTGCGGGTCAACGAAGAGAAAAAGTCCTGCTTTGTGCTGGTCCCCGACGCCATGCTGTCGCTGGCGATTGGCAAATCCGGCCAGAATGTGCGCCTCGCCGCCCGTCTGACGGGGCAGCGCATTGACATCCGCTCCGAGTCGCAGGAAGCCAAAGCGGCCTTCACCCGTGCCGCTGAGGAGGTGGAAGCCGAAGAGCGCGAAGCTTCCGGCACAGCGTCTGGAATGCTGGCGGGCGACGATGCCGCAACCCTGCCGACGGGCGAAGCCGTGGCGTATGGCGACGAAGTGATGATCACCGCCGATATGCTGAAAGCCTTCGACGAGGACGACGAAGAATAGGAAGCATGGATGCACCTATGGCACCGCTGCCCGCCAATCTAAAAAAATCTGTTGAAGACGCTTTTCATAACAACGAACTGCTCTCGGAGATTTCGGCGGCGGACCGCGAGGTTGCGGCTTTTTGGTATGAAGCCTTTGCAGAAGAGACCGTTGGCAGCCGTGCAGAGTTGGCCAGGCTCTATAACTTGGAACGAGCAGCTTTTCTGCGGGGGCAGGTGGTGAGGATTGCCCGGAATGCCCCTGAGTATGCACGCGAGATAGATTGGTAGAAAACCCATGTTCAGATTTCAAGAAGGCGACCAGGTTGTCCTACTGAACTCCGAGGGCCACGCAGACTTTTTGCCTGCTGGGAGCCGGGGCATCGTTTTCTGCCAGTACACGACGATGCCCCCGGCTTACGAAGTAACTTTTCGGGACAGCCGAGGTGAAGATTTTGGCACGATTGTCCAAGAAAATGAGATCGGGGCGTTGAGCGTTCCGGCGATAGTGTGAACCGAATGAAAACACGTCACACGCCTCTGCGGACCTGTGTGGTCTGCCGGGAGCCGTCCGATAAGAAAACCCTGCTGCGGGTCGTGCGCCGTCCGGAAAAAGAGGGCGGCGGCATCGCCGCTGACCCAACCGGACGGGCCAACGGGCGCGGCGCGTATGTGTGTGCGTCCGCCGAATGTATTGACAAAGCTGTGAAACAGAAGCGTTTCGAACGTTCTCTGTCTGCCCCCGTTCCGCCGACCCTGGCGGACGATTTGAAGCGAGCCATCCCCCAGGGGATCAGTCCAACGGAATTGACCGCCGCCGAACTCAGAGGAGCGACTGCGTCATGATTTAAAGACTTGAATTAATGAAAAGAAGCAGCTTTGAGCTGCGAGAGGTGAATAGAGTTTATGTCAGGTGTGCGAATTTACGACCTCGCGAAAGAACTGAACGTTACCAATAACGACCTGCTGGAAATCCTCAAAGAGATGGGTGAGCCGACCCGTACCCCTTCCAGCACCCTTCCCGATGCCGCTGCCGCCGCTGTGCGTCAGCGCGTCTCTCCAAAATCGACTTCCAACGGGACGGCAGCCCCTAACGGCACTGCGGCTTCCAACGGCACTGCCGCCGCTCCTGCCCCGGCTCCGGCAGCCGTCTTCACGCCGCCTTCTGAGCCGATTGACATTCCTGATGTCATCAAGCTTAAAGATTTTGCGGAGCTGATCGGCGTCAGTGCGTCCGACATTCAGAAAAAGCTGATGGGCCTCGGCGTTCTGGCCTCGCTAAACCAGCCGCTCAACGCACAGGTGACGGCGCGGCTGGCAAAAAGCTACAAAGTCCCAGTCAACACCGTGTCGCCGGCCACGGCCGCCCCGGCTGCTGCCGCGACCCCCGTAGCCGCCCCCGCCGTGCCGAAAGTGGCCGTAGTTGCTGCCAAGCCCCGTCAGAAGCCTGCCGGGCCGGTGACCCGCCCGCCGGTCGTGACCATTATGGGTCATGTTGACCACGGTAAAACCAGCCTCCTGGATGCTATCCGCTCGGCCAAAGTGGCCTCGGGCGAGTTTGGCGGCATCACGCAGCATATCGGCGCGTATCAGGTGGAAGTGGACGACCCGGAAAACAAGGGCCAGCGGCGCAAAATCACGTTCCTGGACACCCCCGGTCATGAAGCCTTTACGGCCATGCGGGCACGCGGCGCACAGGTCACGGATATTGCCGTGCTTGTCGTCGCCGCCGATGACGGCGTCATGCCGCAGACAATTGAGGCCATTAACCATGCCCGTGCGGCGGGTGTGCCTATCGTCGTCGCCATGAACAAGATCGACAAGGAAGGCGCAAACCCCACCAACGTTCTGACACAGCTCACGCAGTATGATGTCATGCCCGAAGCCTACGGTGGCGATGTCCAGGTGGCGGAAGTCTCGGCCAAAGAGCGTCTGGGCTTAGATGATCTCTTGGAGCGCATTCTGCTGGTCACGGACGCCGAAGTCGAGCCGAAGGCTGACCCGAGCGCCCCGGCCACAGGCACCGTTGTGGAAGCCGAGCTGGACAAGGGACGCGGCGCGGTTGCCACCATCCTGGTCGACCAGGGCACGCTGAAAATGGGCGACTCGATTGTCGCCGGGGATACATTCGGACGCATCAAAGCCATGCTGGATGACCGGGGGCAGCGTATCACGTCCGCCGGTCCGGCCACTCCGGTGGTCGTGCTGGGGCTGGGCAGCGTGCCTGCCGCCGGGGACCGGCTGGAAGTGGTCAAAGATGAGAAGACCGCCCGGCAGATCGCCGGGGAGCGGTCCATCACCACCCGCGATGACAAGCTGAACACGCGCCGCCCGGTGACTTTGGAAGACTTGCAGCGGCAAATCAAGCAGGGCGACCTGAAAGAGCTGAACCTGATCGTCAAGGGCGACGTGCAGGGTTCGGTGGAAGCCATCCGGCAGTCGCTGGACAAAATCCAGCATGACGAAGTCAAAGTCAAGTTTATTTCGTCGGGCGTCGGAGCCGTTTCCGACTCGGATGTTCTGCTGGCCTCGGCGTCGTCGGCGCTGATTGTGGCGTTCAACACCAAAGCCGAGCCTGCCGCGCAGCGTCTGGCCGAAGCGGAGCACGTCGAAATCCGCGAATACCGGGTTATTTATGACCTGATTGACGACGTCAAAGACGCCATGGCGGGCCTGCTGGACCCCATCTTCGAGGAAGTGGCGCTCGGAACCGCCGAAGTCCGCGCCGTCTTCAAGCTGCCTCGTGCGGGCGGCTCGATTGCCGGGTCGTACATCACGAGCGGCAAGTTCGTGCGCGGCGCACAGGTGCGTGTCAAGCGCGGCGGGCGTCAGGTCTTTGACGGCAAAGTGGACACGCTCAAGCGCGAAAAGGACGACGCCCGCGAAGTGGCTCAGGGTTTCGAGTGCGGCATCCTGATCCCCGGCTACGACCCGCAGGAACCGGTGAACGACCGCCCGCAGGACACGCTGGAATGCTACGAGATGAAGCGCATCCCGCGCACGCTGTAACCCACTCGCCCCCGCCTCATGGCGGGGGCCAATACCATGACCATTGGACTGCTGACCGCCGAGCTTCAGATCGACGAAGCCAACTCGCTTAAAGACAAGCGGCAGGTGCTGAAAAGCCTGCTGGCTCATCTGCGGCACGAATTCAATATCTCGGCTACCGAGGTTGACGATCACGACGTCTGGCGGCGAGCCACCATCGGCATCGCCGTCGTTGCCACCGACGGCGCATTCGCCCAGCAAGTGCTGGATAAAGTGATCGACCATATCGAGAGCAACCCGCGTGTGGATATGGGCCACACGGAAATCGAGATGCTCTAAGAGCGTAACCTAAAAGCAAACTATTATGCCTGCCACACGAAAAATACGGCTTCAGGACCAGCTCCGCGAAGTCCTCTCCGAAATCCTTCTGCGAAAGATGCGCGACCCGCGCTTTCAGGAAGGGCTGCTGACCATTACGGACGTGGAAGTCACGACGGACTACAAGCAGGCGACGGTCTATATCAGCGTCCTCGGAACCGAAGAAGAGCGCAGCAGCAAGCTGAACCTCCTGCGCGGCGCGGTGGGCGTTCTGCGAACCGAGCTAAAGCACTCCAAAGCCTTTATCAATGTGCCGTCGCTGACATTCAAATACGACGAGGCGATTGAGCGCGGCTCTCATATGTTTGATGTTATGGAACAGGTGCGCCGCGAAGACGCCGCCCGGCCCAAGCCCATTATCTCTGAGGAAGACACGCAGACCGAGACACACACAGACGGGGTCGCCGCGTGACCTATCCCCTTCCTGAAGAGCTGGCCGGGGCGCTGGAAGACGCCGCGCAGGCGATCCGCAGCAGCCAGACTTTTGTGCTGGCCTGCCATGTCAACCCCGATGGCGATGCGATAGGCTCTCTGCTCGGCCTAGCCCTGGCCCTGCAGGCACTTGGCAAGACCGTGACCTGCCTGTCGGAAGACGGCGTCCCGGATATTCTAGCCTTCCTGCCCGGCGCGGCAATGGTGCAGCAGTCCACCGACACCGCCGCGTTTGACCTGGCCCTTGTGGTAGACAGTGGTGACCTGCCCCGTGTCGGCACAGGCGTACAGCCCATGATTGGCCGGGCACGGCGCGTCGTGGACATCGACCACCACGTCACCGCCGGGGCGTTCGGTGATATTCGCGTGCTCAACCCCCGCGCCGCCTCCACTGCCGAGATTGTCCACGCCCTCTTGAAAACAATGGCCGTGCCCATCACGGCGGATATTGCTACCTGCCTGTTTACGGGCATTATCACCGACACCGGCTCGTTCCGCTTTCAGAACGTCACCCCGAACACCCTGCGTGTCGCCGCCGAGCTGCTCGAAGCCGGTGCGCCCCCCGCGCATATCTCCGAAAACGTCTTTGACAACCGGACCTTTGCCGCCACCCGACTCCTCGGCGCGGCACTGGCCGCCCTGCAGCAGACGCCGGACGGCAAAATTGTCTGGACTCATGTGACCGCCGCCGATTTTCAGACATTCGGCGCAAAAGATGCCGATACCGAGGGGATTGTCAGCTACGTGCGCGGGGTGCGCGGAGCGGACGCGGGCATTTTGTTCCGGGAAATGGCCGACGGCCAGATTCGTGTGTCCCTGCGCTCCCGCGAAGGTCTGGACGTGTCGCAAGTCGCCGCCCGCTTTGGCGGCGGCGGGCACCGGATGGCCTCTGGCTGTACTTTGCCCGGACCGCTGTCTCAGGCGGAACAAACCATGCTGGCCGCTGTCCTAGAGGCATGAATAACCCTGTTGCCTGCGTTGCTGCCCGCATTATGTCTGGACTTCTCGCACCTTGCAGGGCCGCCGCACACGCTGTTTCTCCCCGCCGTCACCAATGGGGCGCTGAGTGTCAAGCCTCTGTCCGGCCTGACCATTGACACCCTCCGTGTCACTTCACCCGCCTTTGCCACCCAAAGCGGTCTGCACGTCGGCAGTACCTTCGCCCAAATCCGGCGTCAATTCCCGCACCTGCGCCCGACCAACGCCGTCCATACCCTCTACGACGATAAAGCACGCGGCATCGCCTTTGAGTTCGTCCGCCGCCCCAGTGCTTCTTCCCACGCTATTGCTATCACTGTCCACACGCCCGGTCAAGATGCGACGGCCACGGCGTCTCAGGTGCGCGAGTTGCTGCCCGCGCCCCGATAAGAGACCTACCTTCCTTACCGGAAAGAAAGGCAGGGGCAAGCCCTGCCCCTATGGGGCCGCCTTCGGCGACTCCTTGACGTGCCCGTCGGCATACAGCACTACCTGCCCGCACGGCAAATCCATCGTTCCCAGCACAGTATCAGCAGGCGCATCCAGCGCCGCCAGGCTCAAGTTGCCCGGAGCGTGATACGCCCAGTGAATTTTGCCGACATTGTACAGCGAACGGTTTTTGAGGTAGGGGTAAATCGTCTCGTCCACATCGGCGGCCGGCGGCAAAGTTTCGTCAAAATCCTGCGTGTATTGAGTAATCGCCAGCCCAATCTGTTTCATGTGCGAGGAAGCGATTGCCCGCTCCTCCTTGCAGGTCAGCGGCAAGCCAAGTGTCAGTCTTTCCTCGGCCATCTCCTCGGAGGGCACGATGGCAACTTCTACCACATACAAGTCTGCATTGTTGAGAAACGCGATTTGTTTGCCCGGTGGTGACCAGACCGCCTGAATCTCATCGCTTCCCATCACCAGCCCCGCGCCAACGACGCTGAAGGGCTGTTTCCAGCGCGCTGCACAGCGCACCCAAAGGCGTGAGCTGTCGAAGCCGCCGCTGCTGGTGTAATCTGTCTGCACTTTTCTATCCACAGTCAGATTCAGGTCCGGGAACTGTCTGGAAGTTACTGCCTGGTCTACATTCAGCAAGGAGAGAGGGCTAATCTGTCCGGTGATGACATCTATCTGTTGCTGCTTGCGGTTGGAACTTGACAAAACAAGCCGCAGATGGGAATCATCTGCCCAAGAGGTAGAAAGCTCTTGGCCGTCCAGTGGGGCCAGCGTTCGGGATGTGTCCTGCTCGGCATCATACACCTGATATGCGGAATGCTGTTTTCCATTGAGACTGTAAATATAGTCCACAAGCACCCGGCGGCACTGCGGAGAGGTAAAGCGAAAAGCCGCATCTACCTGTGCGCCTTCTGGCAGCACAGGCAAAGTTTTGACAGGCCGCAGCTTCGGCGGGTCCGTGCCGAGGTCCCAGCGAACAAGGTTCGTGTTGCCTTCGCCCGCTCCATCCTCTTTCGGCTTTGTTTGTTCGAGCAAAAGATACTTTCCGCTCGGCGTCCAGCCCAGAATACGAAACCAGGTATCCGTAGTCTCTGTGTCTGGCGGCGCACTCATTGTCAGTCGGTGCAGTTCTTTTCCAGTGCGAACATCGAGCGTTTTCACAAAACTAGTGGCTTGACCCTGCTGTATCTCTGTCCCCGTCACGGCTACCTCTAGGCCTAGCGGGTCATAAGCAAACTGGGATGTGTTAGCATTGAACGTAAGCTGCCGGGGCGGGCTGATCTGCACGAACTCTTTGTGGGTCGTATATAGTACATCCGGGCGCGGGTCTGCAGCAACAGGCAAAGTGAGCAGCCCCAGCAGAAGCAGGGGCAGGGCAAAACGGCGGCGCATGGCGGTTCTCCTTCAGAGGTTCCGGCACTTTTAGTGCCGGTTTATCTAAAGAACGCGCCTGCCGCCCGGAAGGGTTCGGTCAGGGGAGAATAATTTTACAGCAGCATCGCCCGTACCGCCGCGCCAATGTCAGCAGAGCGCATCAATGTCTCGCCGACCAGAATAGCCTTCGCCCCGGCGTCGGCCACCTGCCGCACATCAGCGGGGGTTTTCAGGCCGCTTTCCGCCACCAGTGTCACGCTTGCTGGGACCATCGCGGCCAGCCGGGCCACTGTCCCCAAATCCGTCACAAACGTATTCAAATTGCGGCTGTTGATGCCGATGAGCGCTGCTTTGGCGTCCAGTGCCACCTGCATCTCGGCCTCGGTATGCACTTCCACCAGCGCCGCCATGCCAAGTTCAGCGGCCAGTGCGGCGTAGTCCTTAATCTGTGCGGGCGACAGCGCGGCCACGATCAGCAGCACGGCGTCCGCACCCAGCCAGCGCGACTCATATATCTGCCAGTCGCTGACCACGAAATCTTTGCGGAGGACGGGAAGTGAGACGGCTTGACGCACGGCTTTCAGGTAGTCATCCCGCCCCTGAAAGAACTTCTCATCGGTCAGCACCGACAGGCACGCTGCGCTGCTGCCTTCGTATATCTGTGCGATCTGCACGGGGTCAAAGTCCGGGCGGATGACACCCGCTGACGGCGAGGCTTTCTTGACCTCGGCAATCAGCGCCACGCGGCCCCTCTTCGGCGTCTGCAAAGCGGCCTGGAAGTCGCGGGGTGGGGGAGCGTCTTTTGCCTGTGCCTGCACCTCCGCCAGAGGCAGAGCGGTCTGACGCGCCTGCACTTCGGCCTGCTTGTGCGCGAGAATTGTGTCTAAAATCGTCGGCTCAGGCATTCGTGAACTCCCTTAGCTTTTCCAGTGTCGCCAGCGCCGCGCCGCTGTCAATGAGGGCCGCCGCCCGCTCCATGCCGTCTTCCATGCTGTCCTCCACGCCCGCGATATACAGCACGCCCGCCGCGTTCAGCATCACAATATCCCGGTGCGGCCCCCGGTCCCGGCCTTTCAGAATATGCAGCAGAATGTCCGCGTTCTCCGCTGCGCTCTCGCCCCCGGCGAGATGCTCAATCGTCGCCCGTGCAATCCCCAAATCCCATTCCGGGTCCAGTGTGTACGACTTCACCTCGCCGTCTTTGAGTTCGCTCACCATCGTTTCGCCCAGTGTCGACAGCTCATCCAGACCGTCCACCCCATGCACCAGGAGCGCCCGGTGACTGCCCAGGTTTTTCAGGACATGGGCCAGCGTCTCGCACATTTTGCCGTCATAGACCCCGATGAGCTGCACCGGCGCGTGGGCGGGGTTCGTCAGCGGCCCCAGCAGATTAAAGATGGTCCGAATGCCAATCTCCTTGCGTGGCCCGGCGGCATATTTAAACGACGGGTGCATCGACGGCGCAAACAGAAACCCGATGCCGACCTCGTCAATGCACTGCCCCAGCCGCTCCGGCGGCAGGTCCAGCGTGACCCCTAATGCTTCCAGTACATCCGCACTGCCGCATTTGCTAGTCGCCGCCCGGTTGCCGTGCTTGGCGACCGCCAGCCGCCCGTCTGCGGCCACCACCAGCGCCGCCGCCGTGGAGACATTAAACGTCTTCAGCGAGTCCCCGCCTGTGCCGCAGGTATCCACCACGATTTTGTCTGTGCTGACTCTGATGGGAACCGCAAACTCGCGCATGACGCGGGCAAACCCGGTGATTTCCTCTACCGTTTCGCCCTTCATCCGCAGGGCCACGGCCAGCGCGGCAATCTGCGCGTCCGTTGCCTGTCCCTCCATAATCTGCCGCATGACCGCCGACGCCTCTGCCTCGGTCAAGTGGTTTCCTTCAATCAGATGCTGTATTGCTTTTTTCATAGTTTCGTGCCATAATGGGATCGGAGGTTCGGCCTTTCGATTTATCGGAAAGCATTACCTCCTTTTTTATTGCGTGCTCTGTGTCTCCTGCCGTGTCGTAAACAAATCTGGCACATAAGTTATTCCATAACTTGCATAGCTCGCCTGCTCCCTTTGCACCTCTCCATGCCACTGTAGTTTGCCGAGCCACGGGCCGAAGTCTTCCGCAATTTCTGGGCGAGTGGTAGCATTCATCCCTCGTTCTGGCAGACGAAATCCCCAATTCACGCAATAGATGCACAGGTCAGCCGCCTGCACGGGGTAGGTCATATCGGAGTCCACAAAGAGCGGTGTTGGCACAATATGTCGGGCGCGTTCTCTGCCTGCTTGTGTGAGACTGAAATAGCGTTCCAGCCGATTCACCAGTCGCCGGTCATCACTGCGTTCCGTAGCATCCATGATGAGTAGTCCAGTTTCCTGCTTCTCTACCAGAAAGTAGCTGTAGCGTTCCAGCAGAAAAACAAAATCTTTCCGCAAATCTTCCGGGTTGTGACTAGACGGCGGTTTTGCCGCACCACGCGGCACGGCGCAAGCAAAGAGCCTCGCGCCATGATTTTCCAGCAGCCGAAAAATGCCATGCGCCGCAAGCAGGCTGGCTTGCCCATAAGCTGTGAACTCATTGCGCGTTGGTGTGCCGCCAGTGCGTTTCTTTTCCAGAAATGCCTGGGCATGATACCGACGCGCCACATCCGGCATCAACTCGGCTTCCTGTTTCGCCCACTTAAACCGGTCTTTGTCGAGCAGTTTCTGCCCTTTGATCTCTGTCCCATAGGTATGCAGGTATGCCCCGTAGCATTCCTGCTCCAACGCTTGTATTCCTTGAACAAACGGCCAAACTTGCGACGCATGAAGAGCCACGCCCCCATGAACCTCATAAGGCATATTCCGATGATCGTGCCCGCTTTCATCCAGGAACAAGAGATAGCTCAAAGCGTCACCCTTTGCCGCATAACCGCCTCGGCCTCGGTCAAGTGGTTTCCCTCAATCAAATGCTGTATTGCTTTTTTCATAGTCCCATTCTTCGTGCGGGTCAAAAAGAATGACTTCCACACTTTCTGCACGAAAACTGATATTCGTCCCGTCCCCGGTTGGTTGAATTACGGTCGTAATTATGCTGTCAGATTTGCTGATTTGCATTTCTCCAATGGCGTTCTGCCCCATCTCCTGAATGCCCGTGAGAGTCAATTCTTCCACGCTATGCCAAAGCAGTTTGATACTGGGGCGATTAGCGATTTTCGCGGCGTCATCCCAATCATAAAGCCGGAAATCAATCTGGATGGCTGGACCATTCATGTCCATGTGAATGGCTACATAGTCCGCATCGTGGAATGAAGGCCAAAAGCCATAATAGTCTATAACCTGTGCCGCTCCTTTGATAAATCCTTCTAGCTTTTCAATTCCCATAGGCGTCAAACTTATAATCTTTCTCGACGCGGCAGATGCGGGTTTCTGTATGCTGTACCAGGTGGTGCGTCCTTGATCTGAAATCGGTGACTTGAACACTGTATAGAACGACTGCGGAGAACCTCACCCCAGCCCTCTCCTTCCGCAAGGAGAGGGGGCCAGATTAAGAGAAGAAGGGCAGGGACAAGCCCAGCCCCTACTCTCCGGTTCCCCCATTATCATTGATTTCATTGGGGGTTAGGGGGCGATGCTGTCCCCACTGCTGATGATTAAACCACGAATGAGTTCGGCCCGCTCGGTTTCGCCCTGGGCGTCCAGCGCTTCGGCATCCAGGCGGAGCTGACCGGCCAGGGGCGGGGCGATGCCGGAGGCGATGTCTGCTGTCAGCGTCGCCAGCGTGGTGGCGTTGACCGACGTTTCCAGTGGCGGCTTGCTGGGCATGTTCTGGTAGAAGAACGAGGCCAGTGGCTCGGTCAGGGCTTCCACCGTGCCGTCGTCGTGCTGAATGGAGAGCGTCAGGGCGCGGGCGTCCAGCACAATGGGATGCACTTCGGGCTGACTAAAGCGCCAGCGGTAGGCGTTCAGGAAGCGGCGCAAAATCTCCTGCCCGGTCGTCCGCACCCGCGCCCGCAGGGCCTCCGTATCTTCGTCGTACTCTAAGGTCTGCTCCATGACGAGCCGGAGGGTTTTCCCGGTCCACCAGGCCCATTCGCCAAAGATGCCCTTTCCATCCGTGCCTTCGCTGAGGGACGGTGGGAAGAACAGTGTCGCCGAAAGGCCGTCGAGCGTGCAGACCAGCGGCTCCACATCCGGCCCCCGCGCACAGAAATCCAGCGTGAACGGCAGGTCAATCAAGGCATCGGCAATCAGTTTCAAGTGGGTTTGCTTTCTAAGCGATGGTCAAATGGGGCACAAAGAGTACGAGGGGCTGAACCCCCTCGCTGGGGGGCGCAGACGCCTTGAACCCGCCTGCGCGGGTGAAGAAAGATAAAGATTAGGACCCGAGGCTGTGATATTTCTACTCTGCTCCGTACCCGCGCAGGCGGGTTTAAGGCGCTTCGCCCCCCAGCGAGGGGGTTTAGCCCCTCGTACCGTGTGCCCGTCAATTGTGCAAGCGGTGCTTGCACAACTGCTCCGGCATAGCGTCACAGCACAGGCAGTTCGGGCGCGATGGCCTCGTTGAAGACGTGGGCCGTACCATCTTCTTTCACAGTCAGGATGTTTTCCAGGCGGATGCCGAACTTGCCGGGCAGGTAAATCCCCGGCTCCACCGAAAAACAGTGGCCGGGAACCAGCTTGGCGTAGTTGCCTGCGATCATATAAGGCGCTTCGTGGTCATCCAGCCCGATGCCGTGGCCGGTGCGGTGAATGAAAAACTCGCCGTAGCCCGCGTCAGCGATCACTTTTCGGGCGGCGGCGTCTATGTCGTGCCCCGTTGCGCCGGGCTGCACGGCGGCGACCCCGGCGCTGTACGCACGGTACACCACCTCGTAGACACGTTTGGCATCGTCGGAAGCCTCTCCAACTGCCGCCATGCGCGTAATATCGCCGTGGTAACCGTCTACTTTGGCCCCGAAGTCCATCACCACCACGTCGCCGCGCTTGACCTTCGTGCGGCCCGTGGCATGGTGCGGCGAGGCTCCATTTGGCCCCGCGCCGATAATCGGCGCAAACGAGTCTTCGTGTCCAGCCAGCGCGATAGCCTGCCCAATCGCTGTGCTGATCTCGCTCTCGCTGGCCCCTTCCCGGCAGGCGGCGAAGGCCACGGGGATCAAGGCGTCGGTCGCGTCAGCGGCCCGCTGAAGGGTCGCTATTTCCAGCGTGTCTTTCACCGAGCGCAGGGGAGACAGAGCAAGACCAGCGGGGCGGAACAGGGCCGTCGGCATCAGCTCCTGCAATTTGAGCACGAACCGTGCGGGCATGTCGTCATCGACGCCCACAATCCCAATATCCAGCATCAGGTCTTTCGCCAGCGGCCCGGTCACGGCTTCCCAGCCTCCGGCATCTTCCCAGACCCGGATGTCGATGATACCCGCCGCATTGGCCCGCGCCTGCCCGGCGTTCAGCGCGGGCGAAATCAGCAGCCAAGGCGTGTCATCGGGGACGACCAGCGCCAGAAAGCGCGAGCCGGGTTCCAAAAACCCCGACAGGTAGCGCATCGCTGCGCCGGGCGTCAGAATCAGCGTGTCCAGCCCCTGCTCCTGCATGGCCGTCCGCACCCGGCTCAGTCTCATCTCATAAAGGTTCATGTGTGTTCCTGGCGAAGCTTCGAGGGATTGAAAATCCCTCGCTAGGTGAGGCGTCCTTCAGACGGAGGAAGCACGGAGCCTATGTCTAAGGGCCTTAATCTTCCACCCGGAGGGTGCCTCTCCTAGCGAGGAGTTGAAAACTCCTCGTTACTCATACCCCTCAAAAAGTTCTGGATCATCTCCTTGCCATGCTCAGTCAGCACAGCTTCTGGGTGAAACTGCACCCCTTCCAGCGGCCACGTTTTGTGCTTCAATCCCATGATCTCGCCGTCTGCCGTCTGCGCCGTGATTTCCAGGCAGTCCGGCAGCGTGTCCCGTTCTACAATCAGCGAATGGTAACGGGTCGCAGTCAGCGGCGAGGGCAGGCCGCGAAAGACGCCCTGCCCGGTGTGATAGACCGGCGACGTTTTCCCGTGCATCAGGCTTTCCGCCCGCAGCACCCGCCCGCCCAGTGCCTGCCCGATAGCCTGCTGACCCAGACAGACCCCGAAAATCGGCGTCTTCGGCCCGAACTCTCGAATCAGGTCCAGCGTAATTCCCGCGTCATCCGGCGTCCCCGGCCCCGGCGAGATCACAATCTTTTCCGGGGCCAGCGCCGCCACATCCGCCAGCGTCAGCGTGTCATTGCGCCGCACTTCCAGCTCTGCCCCCATCTCACCCAAATACTGCACGAGATTATAAGTAAACGAATCGTAGTTGTCAATCACCAGTATCATAATTTTATCACCGTTTCTTAAGCGCGTCATCGCCGCCCAGCAAACTCTGTATCTCTTTCGCCGTCATCTTGCCGCCAAGCCAGCGGCGAAGCTCCCGCCTTGCCTCTCTTTGTTCGTCGTGACTGGGCTGTCGAAACTCAAAAGTGATCCAGAGCGGCTTCGAGTCATAAGAGTCTTGATGGCCGGGCCTGTTGTCATTGTATTCCCAGTGATAGCCGGTGAACGTATTGTATTCATAAGCCAGATTAAACAGCTCTTGCAGACTCGCGCTTTTTATGAAAGCCCATTCCGAAAGCCCCCCTGCTGTGTTATCTTTAGTGTCTGGCGCAGAGTAGATTACATTCCAGCCGGAACGCTGATCGCTCACGCCGACACCTGAATGGCATATCCAGCGTGTGACTGTTTCCAATTCTTGCTCTGAGCCGTTGATAAACTCCAATGGCTCATCTTTGAGTGCTTTGGGATCAATAAGCGGATTTTTAAGAGTTGCGTTGAAGTTGTCAAAGGCGACGCGCCCCAGAGAAGACATCACCTCAAACGACTCACTAAGCGGATCAACCGGCCACTCCCAGAGCGAGGCCCAGGAAAACTCACGTTGTTCCGCACCCGGCCAAATGAACCCTGTCCCATCCGTGCGAAAATAAAGCAACTCAAACTGATCGCAGTCCGGCTCAGGCGTCACAGGAACCGCAATCACGCGCCCGAACTGTTTGGCCTCATACTGTTCCGTAAACCAGGCCGCTTCGAGCCGATAGGCGTTACGCTCGGCACTGTCGTACATAAAATAAGTCCAGCCAACGCTATTTCTGTTCACATAACGAAATAAAATAGTGTTATCCCCATTATAGAGGCCGATTTGCTTGCCGTGAATGAATGTCAAACAAGCTGCGTCTAAAGGAAAAGAACGAAACCCTGCCTCCGGCTGCCATTCACGCCCTGCACTTTGATCTGTATTACTCTTGATTTCCTGCGGTTTCATGCCCAGCCTCCCGGTTGTCATTATCTTCCTCAATGGTCAGGTTCCGCAGCCGCTCCCGCTGCCGTGCTGTCAGCCCATTCATCCACAGACGCACCGGCATTTCCCGCAGGAACTCAGCGGGGGTGAGCAGGGCGTTCAAGTCCTCGATGAGGTGCTGCTCAACAAGAGAGCGCGTTGCCACTTCCGCGCCGTCCGACTCACGGCGGTAGGCGGGGCCGAAGACCCATTTTTCCGCCAGATAGACCCCAAAGGTCGTGTGAAGCAGGGCGCGATGCCGCCAGTCGCCCAGAAAGAGCTTGGAGCAATCCAGAAACTCATGCAGACGCAGGTAGTCGGCGGGCTGTCCGCCGAATCTAAGAGCCGAAGACTGGGCGTGTTTCAAAGCATCACTCATAATAGTGCTTTTTCTATCGCCGCCCGCACACCTGCCATCATCAATTCCAGCGGTAGCGACGGCAGATGCAGCTTGTTTTCTTCAATCACCTGCGCCGACGACAGCGGCAGGTGAATAAACCCGGCTTTGTACGTCCACCCCTGCACCTGCGCCGCGTGCAGAACCTGGTACAGAACATGGTTGCAGGCATACGCCCCCGCGTAGCCGTGCGCCCGTGCCGGAACTCCCGCCTTCTCCCGGATCGCCCGCGCCACCCGCTCGGTGTCAATGGTCGCCAGCAGCGCCCCCGCACTGCCCTCCACCACCGCCGACTGCGGCAGGTCAGCGGGAACCGGCTCATCCGGGTTCACTTCCCCGGTGAAGCGCAGATTGACCGCAAATCGTTCCACATCCAAACACGGCGTCCCCGCCGCCAGCCCCAGTGACAGCACGAGCGTTGGCTGATGCTCGGCAATCGCCGCCATGAGCTGCGCGGCATCCTTGCCCATCTGCACCGGCAGCGTCAGGCCGACAATCTCGGCCCCGCCGACCGTCTCGCCGTGCAGCCGCTCGGCAATCAGATGGGACGGGTTGGACTGGCCCCCGCCGAAAGGCGCAAAGCCGGACAGAAGCACTTTGATCATAGTGGCTTTCTAACATCCTTGCCCGAGAATTGCGAGGAGTTGAAAACTCCTCGCTAGGTAAGGCGTCCTGCGGACGGAGGAACATAAGGACAAAGAAAATATCACCCACCGCAGGCTCATAACTTCTTTCGTCCGAAGGACGCCTCACCTAGCGAGGGATTGAAAATCCCTCGTCCTCTCCTCTGGCTACTCTACTCCAGCCCCGCCTCGGCCCATTCGACGGCGCGGGTCAGGGCACGCATCTTGGCGAGGGTTTCGCGGTACTCGAACTCAGGGATGGAGTCGGCGACGACGCCGCCGGAGGCTTGCGCGTAGATGATCCCGTTTTTGACCACGGCGGTGCGGATGGTGAGCGCCAAATCCATGTGGCCGCTGAAGGAGAAGTAGCCGACACCGCCCGCATAGGCCCCGCGCCGGGTCGGCTCCAGTTCTTCAATAATCTCCATCGTGCGGACTTTGGGCGCACCGGTCGCTGTGCCGTGCGGGAACGAGGCGCGGAGGGCATCGAAGGCATCCAAGCCGTCCCGGAGTGTGCCGGTGACTTCGGAGACGATGTGCATGACGTGGGAGTATTTTTCAATGGTCATCAGCTCATCCACCGTCACCGTGCCGTATTTGGCGACCCGCCCGATGTCGTTGCGGGCGAGGTCTACCAGCATGATATGCTCGGCCCGCTCTTTTTCGTCGGCCAGCAGGTCGGCGGCGATGGCGTCATCTTCGGCAGGGGTCGCACCGCGTCCGTGCCGGGACCCGGCGATGGGACGGATGGTGATTTCGCGATTGTGTTCGCCGACCAATATCTCCGGGGATGCGCCAATCAGCTTGGTGTCGCCGAAGTCTAGATAGAACATATAGGGCGACGGGTTGATGGAGCGCAGGGCGCGGTAGACATCAAAGGGGTCTGCGTTCAGGGTCTTGGACAGCCGCTGCCCAACCTGCGCCTGAAACGTGTCGCCTGCCGCGATATACTCTTTGGCTTTGAGCACGGCGGCTTTGTAGTCGGCTTCGGTGCGGTTGGAGACAAACTGCTGCTGCTTATCTGCTCCCAATCCGGCTCCCCACCCATCGATGGTGTCAGGGGCGGGGGGGGCTTTGAGCCGCGCCAGCAGGTCTTCCACCTTTAGCGCGGCCGCGTCGTAAGCCGTGCCGGGGTCCGCGCCGGGAGCGATGCGGGCATTGCAGAGGGCCAGGACGTTGTGCTTGGCGTTGTCAAAGACCAGCAGCGCATCGGTGAACAGAAAAAAGCAGTCGTCGAGCTGTAAGTCATCCGTCGCCAGGGTTGGCAGCTTCTCGAAAAAGCGCACCGTGTCATAGGCAATCATGCCGACGGCCCCGCCGACAAACGGCGGCAGGGTGGGGGACGGGACATAGTTGTAGCGGCCCAGCAGCTCTTTGAGGACGTGCAGCGGGTCGCGGGTGCCTGCGGTCAGGGCAATCGTTTCGGTGTGCCCGTTTTCGGTGATCGTGGCCGTATCGCCCTTGCTCTGGAAGATCAGGAACGGGTCGGAGCCGAGGAACGAGTATCGGGCCAGGCGCTCGCCACCTTCCACGCTTTCCAGCAGGAACGAGTTAGGCCGTCGGCCCGCCACTTTGCGGTAGGCAGAGACAGGCGTTTCCATATCCGCCAGCACTTCGCGCCAGACGGGGATCACGTTGCCAGAGGCAGCTTTTTGGATAAATTCTTCACGGGTGGGCGTCATCGCGGGCATCAGGGGAAACCTCTTATTACCAAGTGCAAGCAAAAGGGCCGGAGCATTTTTCCTCGGAAAAACGCCCCGGCCCTATGTCAGTTTCTGTGTCAGCGGCGGTCGGCAGCACGGCGGCAGAAAGGGTCAGCGTTTTTCCAGATTGGAAACCCGCCGCCACCATGTCCGAATTGTCGCGCCGTTCTGCATCTTGAAATTAGTATACAGGGCCAGGCGCAGACTTGTCAACCCGTGCGCCAAACTTTCCCCATCACCTGCGCCCCTTATTTATCGGTGCGGAACGGCGACGCGGGCAGACCAGCGGCATTGTACAGTGTGGCACGCGGAGTATTAGACCAGCCGAAGCGGACATACACCGGAACCGGCACATCGGCGCTGCGAAGGGTGACCGTATTGCCGGAGATTTGCGGCGTCGCCCAGGAGAACTTCCGATCTGCGCCCGCCACCGCGAACACCCGGTTGGCGTCCCCCTTCAAAGACAGGCCCTGCGCGTGGTCGAACGTCAATTGAATGGCCCCAGGCACTTTCTTGACACCGCGCAGGGCAGGACCGTCGGCATCCACAGGAAGGCCGTAGGTATGGCGCAGTGCGCTGAATGCCAGTCGCCTCCCTGCTTCCTGCTTGTTATGGAAATGGACATTGTCCACTTCGCCGAGGTCGATCACCACGGTCAGCCCTGTGTTCGGGAGCCGCTGCGACGTCTGCAATTGCGCCTCGCGCAGGTTGGGCCAGGGGTCGTCGCGGGGCACATCGTCAAGCGCCTTGAAGCTGGAGAGCTGCACGATATAAAATGGAACAGTCGCCCCGAAATGGCTGCGCCAGTCGTTGACCAGAAGCGGCAGCAGGGTCCGGTACTGCTCTGCCTCCGCCGCCGTGTCGGCATTCGACTCGCCCTGATACCAGATGATGCCTTTGATTTGACCGGGCAGCAGGGGCGCGATTTTGCCGTTGAACAGCACCTCGGGCGCATTGGGGTCATCGAGGCGTGGGGGCTGAGGGGGCAGGCTCTGCAGGGTCGGACCCTGACGCACTTTCCAGCCGCCATCTAGAGAAAGCGTGTCCGTCCCGCTGACCGCCGAGAGTGCAGGGCCGGAAAAGCCACCGTCGCCGCCGGTGTCCAGAACGCGCACGGCGATCACCATCCGCCCCGCCTTGACCTGTGCCCCCGGCACAGTGTAGCGACGCGCCTTCTGGTGATCCTCGGTCGCGCCAATCAGAGCGCCGTTCCAGTACGTAGTGTCGCTGTCATCAATCCCGCCCAGATTGAGCTGCAGGTCGCGTCCGGCCCAGGCCGCTGGCACATCCAGAGTGCGCCGGAACCACATGACGCCGTCAAAGCCAGGAAAGCCTTTGCCTTCCCAGTAGCCGGGCAGGCTGATAGTTTTCCAGGCGGCGTCGTCGAACCCAGGCGCTTCCTGACGGGCGACCGTACCGGGGTCGTTCTGCCACCACGCAAGCAGTTGGTCCTGATCGCTGCCCGGCGCGGAGGCGATCTTCTTCAGGGCGTCCACGGCGGGCCTAAACTCAGGCATGGTCGCCAGCGCCGGTCCGCTCACCCACGACTCACCGGGAGTGCCGCTCCACGACGCATTGATCAGACCGATGGGAACTTTGAGCTTGGTGTTCAATGTGCGTCCAAAAAAGTACCCGACGCCGGAAAACTTCGCCACCGTTTGCGGCGAGCAGACCTGCCAGGCCGTGCCCTCAAAACTGTCGATAGGACCCGCCTTGATGGCATTGGGTTCATTAAGCAGGCGAATGGTGGGATAGTCTGCGGCGGCGATCTCAGCTTCGGGATTATTCGCGCCGTACAGGTCGTAGGCCATGTTGGACTGCCCGCTGCAGAGCCAGACGTCCCCAAACAGCAGATTTTTTCGGGTCAAGGTTTCGCCCTGTACCGCCCCCGTCACGCTCAAAGAATGGGGGCCGCCTGCCGTGTGCGGCGCAATCGTAATCGTCCAGCGGCCATCTTTAGCCGCCACTGCCGTTTGTGTCTGCGCGTCGAATTTCACAACGACTTTGGTCCCCGGCTTCGTCCAGCCCCAAATCGGGACCGGTCGGTCTCGCTGCAGCACCGCGTTCTCTGAGAACAGCGGATGCAGCAGCGGGTGCGCTTCGGTCAGAGTGGCTTGCTGGGCGTGAACGCTTCCACACACAGCGGCAAACATCAGAGCGGTAATTATCAGAGCGCGGCACATCAAAATTCTAATCATCGGTGATTCCTTCAAACTTTCCAGTTTCAGCAAACCCATTATAACAAGTCTGCGATAATGCGTCAAGAAACAGCTTTAGCTAACCTGCCAAATTTTTCCGGTCCACGACGGACTCCAGCCGGGGCGGTACGATGCTGGCTTAACAGTCCATGTCTCGCCCGTAGGCAGGGCGACGGCAGACAGCAGTCCGCCCAGGCCGCAGCCGGTATCCACGCCGATATACTGCTTGCGGTGCGCGAACATGACTTTGGGAAACGGCGTATGCCCGCGCACGACAGTCTGTGTCCAAAATGGCCGCTCCTGCCCGGTCACTTTGCCCCAGCGGAATGCCGCCACGGACTGCGCGGGCAGAGGCAGGGCGAGGTTGAAGCCTGCGTGGGTGAAGATATACTCGTCTGTGATGTGCAGAGGCCGTGTCCAGGGGAGCATCTGCGCGTAGAACTCGGCGTGGGCGTAGGGCAGGCTTTGGGGGTCACCAGGGGTGAGCGTATACCCGGCACGGGCGTAGGAGTCAATCGCTGCCTGACCGCCGAGAGCCAGAAATCCCTGCTCCTCGCCGTCTTCCAGCATCAGCAGCATGGCTTCTTCGTGGTTGCCCTGCAAAAAGACCTTGCGGCAGCGGTCAAACGCGAGTATCTGCTCTACGCAGTCGTAAGAGTCTGGGCCGCGATTGATGGCATCGCCCAAAAAAATCACCAAATCCGCAGGCTGCACCGGCAGCTTGGCAAGCATCTGACGCAGGGTGTCCGCCTCGCCGTGAATGTCCCCAATGGCATAAATCATAAAACTTCCTGATTGGCGGTCGGCTTATGGAAGCTTTATTTGCAGATTTTTAGAGTGAGATGGCAGAAAATACATCTTTTTTGCCTCGAAATCCATCAGCACATGATACGCATTCAGCACATCATTTCCAAGAACAGATATGGAATGAGCCGCATCAGCGTGGGACACGAAAACCGGCTGATTAGTCAGCGATGGCCCCCCCGTCTGGTCTCCAATCTGAAGGCGAGGCGCGATCACAGAGTCAATAATATCGTCCCCCTCTGATACGGTTGGGGTTCTCAACGTTTGAGAAACTTTCAGGCTCAGGTTTTTAGAGACTTCGGCGGGAAAGATAGTTCCCGAACTTCCCGTGTCCAGCAGCAGTACTTGACGACTATTTTGAGTGCCATCACTAATTTGTACCGGCAGACTATATGTCAAGTCCCAGTAGTAGGTGGCTGAGGCTGCTGACTTGGCCGGATTGTTCAGGACGCTATCAGGAATACTTGAGATCAGCGGCACTAAAGAAGCACCGCCAAACCCCGCTTCCTTGATGGCATTCTGTGTCAGCCCGCCAGGATACAGCATTTTGATTTGGTGATGGGCGTAATCAATGTCAAGGGCGAAGTAGCGCAAGACTTGCATACTGATAATACCGTCTATGTTGCTTTTGGTGACAGCCGCCAGCGTTTTAGCTTTGACAATGAGAAAGGTTCCACTCTCCAACTCAAGCTCTCCGACCTGAAGGTTTAGAGGCGTTACCATCTGGGCAGGTTTGCCATCTACAAGGAAAGCAGCCCCACTATTGAGTGCTGGCTGCGATTTGAGATCCATCTTTGCAACAAGAGTATCCGAGATCGCATTAGAACTCGCACCTGTGTCGATGACAAACAATGCCGTCACATTGTCGCTGGATTTGGTGTTATCGCTAGCTTGCGGACGATGGATTTTGACCTGAACAACAGGAGCACCGTAGGGCGTGGTGAAAGGGAAAATGTAGATGATAGGGGCTATACTGCTGGCGTCAGCGGAAGCATCTGCCCATACCACAATGGTATGGCAGCACATAAATAATAGGAACAGGGTACAGAGTAAAGCTTGTTTCATAGGTTTTCGTAAGGCTTATCTGACCTGAGCCGGTTCCAGGCGCGGGTTCAGTGCCTGAATGACCCCGAAGGCGAACAAGTAGGCCAGGCCCGCGATGACGAACAGCGGGACATAGTTGCCGTGGGTTTTCTGAAGCAGCATACCCACCGCCACCGCCACAAACATTCCACCCACCGCCCCGACCATCCCGCCGAAGCCGACTACCGAGCCGACGGCGCGGCGCGGGAACGTGTCCGAGACCAGCGTGTACAGATTGGCCGACCAGCCCTGATGCGCCGCCGCCGCCAGACCAATCAGCAGCACCGCGCCCCAGAGGCTAGACACGTTCGACACAAAGATAATCGGTGTCACCAGCACCGCACACAGCAGCATCGCTGCCTTGCGGGCCTGATTAACGCTCAGGCCGCGCTGGATGAGCAGCGACGACAGCCAGCCGCCGCCCACACTGCCGATGTCGGCCAGCAGGTAAATCACAATCAGCGGTGGCCCGATCTTATTCAGTGTCAGTCCATGCTCTTTGTTGAAATACTTGGGCAGCCACGACAGATAAAACCACCACACCGGGTCGGTCAGAAACTTGCCCAGGGCATACGCCCACGTCTGCCGCTTGCCGAGAATCTGCACCCAGGGAAACCGGGCCTCCTCCGGGGGCGCACTGCCAATGAAGGCTCGCTCCTGCGGCGTAAGACGCGGGTGGTCATCCGGGTGGCGGTAGAGTGTCAGCCAGAAAAACAGCCAGATAAAACCCAGTGCTCCGGTCGCAATAAAGGCCCATCGCCAGCCGAAATTGATGGCAATCCACGGGACCAGCAGCGGGGCGATCACCGCGCCGACATTGCTGCCGGCGTTGAAGATACCAGTTGCCAGCGCCCGTTCCTGCTTCGGGAACCACAGCGCCACGGTCTTAATCGCTGCCGGAAAGTTGCCGGACTCGCCCAGCCCCAGCGCAAACCGGGCCACGCCAAAACCCGCCGCCGAACGCGCCAGCGCGTGCCCCATCGAGGCCAGACTCCAGAAGACAATCGCCCCCGCCAGCCCGCGCCGCGTCCCGACCCGATCCATGATGCCGCCGAACGTGACCAGCCCCAGTGCGTAGGCCGCCTGAAACGCAGCCACGATGCTGCCGTAGGCTTCATCGCCGAAATGCAGCGATTTCTGCAAGTCCGGGGCGAGAATGCCCAGCACCGTGCGGTCGATATAGTTAATCGTAGTCGCAAAAAACAGCAGGGCACAGATGCTCCACCGGCAGCGGCCCATGCGCTCCGGAACGGCTCCCAGCGGGGCGGCGGGGTCAACGACGGGTTTGTCGGATAGCATGGCATATCTCTCCTGCAAGTCATTAGAAGACAATACAGGCGATTGTACCACATGTCTCCAGGCGTCTGCCACTTGCCAAGCTGCGTTCTCGCGTGCCACAATACCCTATGACTTTTATCCGCGAAGTGACACCCCGGTTTAGCCAGCTTGACCCGGCGGGGATTTTGTTTTTTGGCGAAGTGTTTCCCCTGTGTGCCGGGGTTTACGAAGACTTTATCCAGTCGCTCGGCTTTCGGTGGGCCGACTGGTTTAATCACCCGGAGACGGCCTCGCCGGTCAAGCACGCGGAAGCGGAGTATTTCAAGCCGCTCCGGGGCGGGCAGGTCTACGAAGTCTGTGTGGATATTCTCAGCCTCCGCACGAGCGCATTTGAAGTGCAGTTTTCGCTGACGCAGGGGGAGGCGCTGCACTGCCGCGTGCGAATTGTCCATGTGTTTATCAGCAAGGCGACCGGCGCGAAAATGCCCATTCCCGAGGCGGTGCGGGCGGCGTTCATGCGGGTGGGTATCCGAGCTGAGTCAGAAGCGCCGTCCGCAGCACCTTCCCCAGCGGCGAGCGCGGAATAGCGGCCAGCCGGTGCTGATGCTGCACGCGCTCGAACGGCAGCACCTGCGCGTTATAGGCGCGAACGGCCTCGGTCAGCACACTGTCAGCCATGCCGCTTGCCGCCGCCAGATGAATGGCCGCGCCGAGGCGCGTGTC
>CAXUKS010000026.1:52096-55382 GCA_964251675.1 uncultured Armatimonadales bacterium | reverse complement strand
CCTAATCCTCCCTTTAGGGAGGACCCTGCGAAGCGAAGAATGAGCGAAGCAAGGAGGTGGGTCTACGAAGGGGTATCACGATTATATGAACGGTGTTCTTAACATTGACAAGCCTGCCGGAATGACCTCGCATGATGTGGTCGCCCGCGTGCGACGGGTGGCAAAAATCAAGCGGGTCGGCCATGCGGGAACGCTGGACCCGGACGCAACGGGGGTGCTGCTGGTCTGCCTCGGCACGGCCACGCGCCTGTCCGACTATCTGGCGGGCGAAGGCAAAACCTACGCTGCCGTGCTGGCCCTGGGCGCGACCACGACGACGGAAGACGCCTCGGGCGAGGTGCTGACACAGGCCGATGCCAGACATTTGACGCAGGAGGATCTGGCCGCCGTCCTGCCGCGCTTTGTCGGCGACATCCAGCAAATCCCGCCGATGGTCAGCGCGGTGCATCACGAAGGCAAGCGGCTGTATGAGCTGGCCCGTGCCGGGATTACGGTGGAGCGGCAGGCCCGCATCATTCGCATTGACGCGCTCACGCTGGGGGATTTCACGCCGGGCGTGCTGGCAGCGGCTACGCTGACTGTGGAATGCGGCAAGGGAACCTATATCCGCACACTCTGCGCGGACCTCGGCGCCGCGCTCGGGGTGGGGGGGCACATGGCGACCCTGCGCCGTACCCGTGTTGGAGCCTTCAAGGCAGACGCTGCCGTGCCGCTGGACTCGCTGACGTTAGAGGACCTGCCCACCCTGCTCACCTCGCCTGCCGACGCGCTGGGCCGCCTGCCGTCGCACACGGCCACCGACGCCGAGCAGGAGGACATATCGCATGGCCGGGCGCTGGTGTCGTCTTTGCCCGCCGAGACCGTGGCACGGGTGCTGGGTTTGGATGGAACGCTTCTTGCGCTGGCGCGGGCGGACGGGGAACGCCTGCACCCGTTTAAGGTGTTTCCGGCGTAAGAGAGAATCCGGCAGGAGACCTACCTGCCCCGCTTCGCTGGGGTCCTTCCTAAAGGAAGGATACGGATAATAACACTGGCGCTTTGGCTTCTATCCTAATCCTTCTTTTAGGAAGGACCCTGCGAAGCAAGGAAGGTAAGTCTCCGGGCCTTTCTCACACGACACGACCATGCAAATTATTCACCCACTGCAAGATAGAGTTCAAGACGCTTCCGAAACTCTCCAAAATACCGCCGTGGCTATCGGCGTCTTTGACGGCGTGCATCGGGGCCATCAGGAGATACTCCGGCAGACCGTCCGCGAGGCCCGCTCGCAGGGATTGACCCCGCTGGCGCTCACGTTCGATACCCACCCGACGGAGCTGTTCGCCCCTGCCCAATCCCCCACTTATATCGCCACGCTGGACCAGCGTCTGGAGCTGCTGGATAAGTTCGGCGGCGGCCTTGAAGCGGCGGCGGTGGTACGCTTTGATGCGGCATTCGCGGGCCTGTCCCCGGAAGCCTTTGTGGCCGACGTGCTGGAAGGGGCGCTGGGGGCGCGGCACGTTCTGGTGGGCGCGGACTTCTGCTACGGCACGCGCCGCTCGGGGACGGTGACGACGCTTTTGCGCGACGGCGCGAAAAACGGGTTCGCGGTCACAGTCGTGCCGCCGATTTTGATTGACGGCGAACGAGTGTCGTCCACGCAGATACGCGGCCTGATTGCCGGGGGCAATGTGCCTGCCGCCGTGGGCTTGCTGGGGCATCCGTTCGTGGTGCGCGGCACCGTAGTCACAGGCAAGCAGCTTGGCCGGACTCTCGGCTACCCGACCGCCAATCTGTCGCCCGCACAGCCCCGCCAGCTTTTGCCCGGCCCCGGCGTGTATGCCGCCCTCGCGTCGCTGGCAGATGGGAGAGGCGTCCGTGCGGCAGTCTCAATTGGCACGAACCCGACGACCGATACCGACGGCGTTTCCAAAGTAGAAGCGTATCTGATGGACGGCTTCGCCGAAGACCTCTACGGGCAGCCGCTTGCTTTGGACTTCCGCCAGAAAGTGCGTGACACCCTGCGCTTCGACTCGCTGGAGGCGCTGGTCTCGCAGATGGCACGGGATGTGGAGACAATCGCGGCGGCGCTTTAGGAACCTCTCCCCGCCCTCTCCTCCAGAGAGCGAGCTGGAGAAGCCAGGAAAGATTTAGGAAAAGAGGGCAGGGACGAGCCGCTGCCCCTACGCTTCTGGCTCCTGATCCCATTCTCGCTCCCTTTCTGCAGGAGAGGGCGGGGGAGAGGTTTCTTTCCGGGTATCAGGGCGCCTGAAAAAAGGAATCGTCTTCGGGTACTCACCGCCACCCTGCTGCTGATGGTGGCATTTATTGTGGTCACTGTAATATGAAAGTGCAGACGTACTCACTTTGCAGGCGATTTCCAATCTTCTGCGCGTCCTGACCCATGACCCGTCGGGTCTAGAAGTGCTGCGGCGCATGAGCGATTTCGGACGGCATGAAAAAACCGCCCTCGGAACATTCCGAGGGCGGTTTTATAAAGAGCGGGGGCAGGACTTGAACCTGCGACCTTCGGGTTATGAGCCCGACGAGCTACCGGACTGCTCCACCCCGCGTCGTTAACAAAGAGAGTATACCCGCGCTTGAGGCTTGTGTCAAGGGGCAGGGTGGATATCTGGACGCAAATTTCAGGAATGCAGGGTCAGCGCCGTTTGATGCACCTGATTGGCGACGATATACAACACAATCAGTGTCACGTCGGAGCCGGAAGGCACGGCGGCAATGGCCTGCAGGAAGCCGGACTTGCTGGTGATAGTCTGATGGCCCACTTTTTGCAGCAGTGCTCCGCCCGCCAGTAAATCCGGCGTCAGCCCCGCAGACTCTGCCGCACTGCCCGGAGCCACAGCGGTAATCACCACACCTAAAGTGCCCGGCGGCAGGCCCAGACTGACCCGGTCCCGCGCCGTCTGATCCCGCACCGTCAGCCCAAACTGCGGCGGCGCTTTGGGCGGCGGCGCATCCGCCACCGGGGCATCGGACGGCAGGGCAGGGGAGGCCCCCAGTGTCACTGCCGCCGTCCCCGCCGCGCCGTCGCGCACATACGATACCTGCACCGTCTTTCCCGGCAAAGTCGCGTTGATCTGACGCCGCAGCGAAACTTCGCCCGTCACCGGCTGCCCGCCCCATGCCGTCACGATGTCGGCAGCCTGCAGACCCGCCTTGCCCGCCGGGCTGTCCACACTGACATCCCGCACGAACGCCCCCGTCTTTTGACCAAACTGCGTCTGCAAAGCCGGAGTCAGGTCTTCGGGAGCCAGACCCAGATACCCCCGTGTCACACGGCCGGTGC
>CAXUKS010000026.1:32914-52086 GCA_964251675.1 uncultured Armatimonadales bacterium | reverse complement strand
ATCAGCGCGGCACCAGCACCAACGACGAACCACCCTGTCGCCTTATTTGCGTAGGTCACGAACTGAACGCGCTGCTGGGGCGTCAGCGACGCCATCACCTGCTGCGCCGTGCCGCTTGGAATGGCAAAGCCAACCCCCGCACTGCCCTCGACAGGAGACTCAATCGCCACGTTGATGCCGATGACTTTGCCGTCAATCCCAAACAGCGGCCCGCCCGAGTTGCCAGGGTTGATAGCTGCGTCCGTCTGGATCAAATCCGGGTAATACCGCGCCGCTGACCCCGCGCCGATCCTCTGATGCCGCCCCACTGCGCTGATGACGCCCACGGTCATGGTATTCTGCAAATCAAACGGACTGCCCACGGCGATTGCCCACTGACCGGGACGCACCGCCAAACCGTCGCTGAATGATGCCGCTGGCAGCGGCGTCGGCCCCGGATCAATTTTTACCACAGCCAGATCACTCTTGAAATCCGGGAACACCCGCCCCGTAAACTCCCGCCCGTCGGACAGGGTCACCGTGACCCGACCGCCGCTGGCCCCCTCTACCACATGGTCATTGGTCAGAATATAGCCGTCGGAGCGCACAATTACCCCGGAGCCGGTCGAGCGTGCCCGGCGGGGCGCTCCCGGCGGCAAGGCTGGCCCCCTGCGCGGGGCGCTGTCGTCAGGGCCATCGCCCAGCCCATCGGCTGGCCGCAGCCGCTCAGACTTGATATTCACCACCGTTGGCTCCACCGAATCCGCCAGACGCGTAAATGCCTCCTGCATCTGTGTCAGCAGTGTGCGCTGTGCGGGCGGCAAAACGGGATCGGCAGGCACGGGACGGACGGAAGCGGCGAACAAAAACAGGCAAAAGGAACAGGCGGAGGCAGCGGGTGTCACGGGGGAAGTGTCCTGTCAGCGGCGGCGGTAGCCGGTTAAAATCGTCTGGTCATAAGAGTGAGTAGCCGAAAACGGCGCGGCTGGTGGTCCATACGGTGGAGGATAACTGAATGAGCGGTCCAGCGTGCCCGCAAACGTGATGTAACTCTGCGAGGGTGTGCCGGTCAGTGCATAGGCCGAAGGACCGATCTGCGTGTCTGGCGGCGCGAGCGTTCCAGGCATCCCTGATCCCCCTCGCCCGGCTGGTCCCGGAAAGGTCGAAAGCGGCACGGAAGAAGGCACCATCTGCCCGTCCCGCGAGGCCGGGACAAGCACAAACAGCGTCAGGCAGGACAGTGCCAGCGCACTCATCAACCGCCGCCCCCGCTGCGGACGCGGCGGCACACGGGTCGTGTGCCAGGACAGGCTTTGGGCGTAAATCTCCTGCGAAGTGAGCTGACGGGAAAACGTCACTGGCGGACGAGGCGCGGCCAGTCCCCGGAGCAGTGCTTTGACCTGCCTGAAGGACTCCATCTCCTGCCGGCACGACTCGCAGTTCTCGAGATGGTCCCCCAGCGCCAGCATCTCGCGGCCTGTGAGCTGGCCGTCCAGATACGGAGAAATGAGTTGTCGAGCAGAGCGGCAGTTCAAATCGCAGAACACTCCTTCGATTGGGCTGGTCGTGAAATACTGTCAGGGACGCAGGGAAGCAAAGATGCCCTCGCGGTCAGAGGCCGCAATCTTGGCGCGGAGCAGCTTGCGGCCCCGGTGCAGGCGCGAACGCACCGTGCCAAGCGAACACTTCATCGCTGTGCTGATCTCTTCGTAGGACAAACCCTGGATGTCGGCCAGAATAACCGTCATGCGGAAGTCCGGCGGCAGCGCGTTCAGCGCCCGCTGAATATGCTCATCCAGCTCATGTGTCATCACCAGCCGTTCCGGGTTGGAGGCGGCATCGGGGATTTCTAAATAGACTTCGCCACCTCCGCTCAGATCCAGCGGCTGGTCCAGCGACTGCAAATGGGCTTTGGGACGCCGCCGCAGGTCATCCACAAACAGGTTGGACATGATTTTGTACAGCCAGTTGTCAAACGGCCAGTCCCGGCGGTAGTTGCCGAAAAACCGAAAGGCCCGCACAAACGCTTCCTGCGTCAGGTCTTCCGCATCCGCGTGGTTGCCGGTCATGCGATACGCAATGCTGTATGCCTGCTTATGATACCGCTCCACCAGCCGATCAAACTCCGCTCGCCGCGCCGCAACTTCCTGCGCGTTCGGTACAGGAGCGACAAGAGGGGCTGCTATATTCACGCCGCCCGCTGCGGCGACTGCCAGTTCCGACATAATCTGCGTCCTTTCGTGAGTCTACGGCCCAGCGCCTGAAGAATGTTCCCCGGCGCACTGCTATCCAGAGAACATTTTTTGGACTTGAAAGGTTCCGCAAAACTCCCGGTCAGTGTTTGTTTAACCAGTGTGGCCGAAGCGAATGAAAATAGTGTGAAAGAACGCGGAAAGAAGGGTGGGGCAGGTGCAGAATTGATGCCAAAAGGCTCAGCACCGAAAGGCAGGCGGCACCGGCGAAGCACCGCCGCTCTTCCAGAACGTGCGGTCTACTCGGTGCCGGGTTCTTTTGCCAGCCGGTATTCGGAGTTAAAGAATGTGCCAAGCGACAGAAACGTCGGCGCCCACAGGCCAATGAAAATGCCCGTATCTTTCTTGCCGGTCGCATACATATAAATCGCCGTCACGATGGACACGATGCTCGCGCCATAAATCAAACCCTGTACGTCTTTACTCATGCTTGTTCTCCGGTTCTAGAAGTGATCTCAGTGAAATGAGTGGGCGCATTGCAAACGTGCAACCGTCCTAGCTCTTATACCGAGTTTGCTCGGTTGACAAACCTACCGTCCGGCGGCTATAATGAGCGAGCCTGATTCGCCAGGAGGTCCCGATGCCGCTCTCCATTTTTGTGCGACGATTCACCCTTCTTGCTGCCATTGTTTTCTGCCTTTATGCTGCCTTGAGTACCAGCCCGCTCCGGGCTGCCCCGCCCCGTGACTGGCCCTATTACAGCCGGGCCGAAACAGCTGGGGAGCGGGCGGAGGAAACCGTCCGTGCGGCTCAGTATCTGCTGCGTGCGCGAGGATATTCAATCGTCACTGATGGCATCTTCGGCAAAAGCACGGACGCAGCCGTGCGCCGCTTTCAGCGCAGTCATCACCTGATTGCCGACGGTATTCTTCGCCCGCCCACCTGGGAGGCGCTGGTTGTCAGGATCGTGCCGGGTGTGAGCGGTCCCGCCGTTAGCGCGGCCCAGGTCCAGCTTCGGGCCGCAGGCTATGCCGTGCCGACAGATGGTCGGTTTGGCCCCCGGATGAAGGCCGCCCTGCTTAAGTTTCAGGCACGAACCGGCCACAGCGCCGACGGCATCATCGGGCTGAACACCTGGTCCGAGCTGATGATGGTCGAAAACCAGGGCGACTAGCCTTCTTTTCACGATATTCAAACCAATGGACAGCCACAGTTCCCGTCCTCCGGGGCTACATCGACAAACGCATGAGCCAGACCGCGCCCCGCGATATTCGCCGGGTGGGAACGCCGCCCTCCGCGTCGTCCCCGCCGGACGGCTCCCCTGCGCCCGCCGCGCCGCCGAACCCGGCTGCCCGGCGGCGGCCTCTTCTGCTCGTCCTGCTTTCGGTCCTCGGTCCGGGCGTCGTTTCCGCCGCTGCGGGCAATGACGCCGGCGGCATCACCACATTCTCCCAGGTTGGCGCGAACTACGGCTACTCGCTTTTGTGGGGCCTCGCCGTTGTCACCGTGGGCCTGATTGTGGTGCAGGAAATGTGCGCCCGCATGGGAGCCGTCACCGGCAAAGGGCTGGCCGACCTCATCCGTGAAAACTTCGGCGTCAAAATCACCGCGTTCGCCATGCTGGTGCTGGTCATCGCAAACTTCGCCATCACCGTCTCCGAGTTTGCAGGCATCGCCGCCGTTGGCGAGATGTTCCTCGGCCCCCGCGCCCGGTATTACATTGTCCCCGCCTCGGCGCTTCTGGTCTGGCTGCTCGTGTCGCGGGGGTCCTATCAGCGGGTTGAGCGCATCTTTCTGGTCGCTTCGCTGGTCTTTCTTACGTATGTGATCACGGCGCTGAAAATTGGCGTGCCGTGGAAGCACGTCGCTCAGGCGACGTTTGCGCCGCACCTCGGGGCGCTGCCGTGGGGACCGCCGCTGATTGTGATGCTGGTGACACTCATTGGGACGACGATCTCGCCGTATATGCAGTTCTATCAGCAGGCCGCCGTCCGCGACAAAGGCATTACGATCCGCGACTACGCCCTGGCAAAATGGGACACGATTATTGGCTGCGTGCTGTCTTCGCTCGTGGCCGCGTTCATCGTGATGACCTGCGCGGGCACGCTGTTTAAAAGTCATATTGTTGTGGACAGCAGCACAGACGCCGCCCATATCGCGCTGGCTCTGGCTCCGCTGGCAGGGAGCGCGGGCAAGTGGCTGTTTGCCTTTGGCCTGCTGAATGCTTCTTTGATGGCCGCTGTGATCGTGCCGCTGTCTACCGCGTATGCGGTCACCGAGTCGCTCGGGTGGGCTTCGGGACTGGGCCAGCGCATCCGGGAGCTGCCGCTGTTTTATGGCACTTACGGCGCGATGATCGCCCTCAGCGGCGGCTTGATCATGCTGCTGCCCGAAAAATCCAGCCTGATCAGCTTGATTTTGAGTGCCCAGATCGTCAACTGCGCCCTGCTGCCCGTGGAGCTGGTGCTGATTTTGATACTCATTAACCGGCGGCGCGTTATGGGCCGCTACCGGAACCGTTTCGGTCTGAACCTGATTGCCTGGGTGACAACCGTTGTCGCCGCCGTGCTGTCCCTGTTTTTACTGGGGCATCAGATTTGGAACGTTGTGCATCCGGGCTGAGAGCCGCGAATGGAACCGTACTCATGACGACACATGGGCAGTTTGAGGAGCAGAATAGAATGGCTGCCGCGTTGCGCGGTGCGCTGCGTAAACCGCTGGGACAGGGAGGGGATGTCGGGCTGACAGCCGCTTTGCGCGGCAGTCACCCCGCTGAGATCGTACAGGCCCTGAATATCCTGAACCGGCCGGAGGCGCTGGCGGTGTTCAACTGGCTGGACAATGAACGCGCCGCTGAAGTGCTGGATGATCTGGACCCGGAAACCGTTCGCTACCTGACTCAGAACGCGCCGCCGGGGCGGATCGTGGAGATGCTCGACCATCTGCCGATGGACGATGCCGCCGAGGTGCTTTCCGAATCAAACCCTGAGGTTGCCGATGCTCTGCTGACACACCTGACTGCTCTGGCGCCCGCCGATGCTGCCGAAGTCCGCACTCTGCTGGCCTACCCGGAGCATTCTGCGGGACGATTGATGACCGACAAGTTTGCCTGCGTTGGTCCGCTGATGCCCGCCGCCGAAGTTCTAGACTATCTGCGGCAGAACGCGGCTGTTCTGGAAACGATCAACGAAGTCTATATCCTGGATGCCGACGATTTTTTGCTGGGAGTGACGCCGCTGCGCGACATCCTCACGGCTCCCCCGGAACAGCTCGTCCGCGACTTTATGGCCCACGAGCCGGTCCGGGTTTCACCGCTCACCGACCAGCAGGACGCCGCCCGACTGATCTCCCAGTACGATCAACTGACTCTGCCCGTCACCGAAGAAACTGGTCGGATGCTGGGCATCGTCACGATTGACGACACCATGGATGTGCTGGTCGAAGAATTCAATGAAGACTACCTGCGTGTGGTCGGCTCGGACGCGGAGGAGCTGGAGCGCACGACGCCTGCCCGCATTGCCCTTTTGCGGCTGCCGTGGATCATGGCGACCCTTTTTATTGAACTGGGCGCGGGTGTGGTCATTCATGTCTTTGATGCCACGCTAACCCGGTTCATCTTGCTGGCGAGTTTCATGCCGATCATTTCAGCGATCAGCGGCAACACGGGGCTGCAATCGGCGGCGATCATCATCCGGGGCCTGTCCTCGGGACAGGTCCATCTTTCAGGCTGGCGTCAGGCACTGGCACGGCAGGTCGCCACCACTCTGATTTTGGGGGCGGCGTGTGCATCCGCCCTGGGCATCATTGCGGGTATCTGGGCACATGGATGGGCGTTCGGAATGGTTGTCTTTCTGGGGATGTTCGCCTCGGTCAACATTGCGGGTGTTATTGGAACGGTCGTGCCGCTGATCTCCAAGCGGGCCGGGTTCGATCCCGCGCTGACGGCAGGGCCGTTTGAGACGGCCTTTCAGGATGTTATCGGCATCAGTATTTTCCTGTCCCTGGCCGCCGCCTTACTGCACTGGCTCACTTAGAAAGTGGTATCATGGCGTATAAAATTTTAGTGGTGGATGACGAGCCGACCATCGTGCGGCTCATGGAGTTTATCCTGTCCCGGCAGGGGCATCAAATGCTGGTGGCGACCAACGGCGAAGACGCTCTGGAAAAGGTGCGTACTGAAAAGCCGGATCTGATCCTGCTGGATATTATGATGCCGCGTATTGATGGCTACGAAGTTGCCCGCACCCTGCGGGCCGACCCTGACACTGCCGCTCTGCCCATCATTATGCTGTCCGCCAAAGCCCAGGAAGAAGACATCCGCAAGGGCGTTGACATCGGCGTCGATAAGTATATCACTAAGCCCTTCAGCCCCGAGCATCTGGTTCACGTCGTCACTGATATGCTTCAGCGTCTCCCCCAAGATGCCCCCACAGAAGTTTGAATCTAGAAAGATAACCCCATGCAGGAAATCGCACCGGGAGTGGCCGCGCTTCCGCTTTCCATTGAAAACGTCTATTTCATAGGCACCCCCGGCGGCCCCTGGACGCTAGTGGACACCGGAACGCCGGGGCAGGCGGGGCACATTCAAGCCGTCGCCCGCAAGCGTTTCGGCGACACCCCGCCGCAGGCCATTCTGCTGACCCACGGCCACACCGACCACTCTGGCTCCGCCCGCGCCCTTGCCGAAGCGTGGGATGTCCCCGTCTACGCGCACCCGCTGGAAAAGGCGTATGTCACGGGCAAGTCCGATTACCCGCCCAAAGACCCCACTGTCGGCGGTGCAATGGCGATGGTCTCTCGCGTGTTTCCCATGAACCTTGTGGACCTGACCGGCCTGCTGAAATCCCTGCCGCCCGAAGGCGCGGTCCCCGGCCTCCCCGATTGGGAATGGCTGTTTACGCCCGGCCATTCCCCCGGTCATGTCGCCTTTTACCGCGCTTCCGACCGCACGCTGATTGCCGGGGACGCTTTCACCACCGTCAACCTGGACTCCCTGCCTGCATTGGTGACAAAAACGCCCCGGATCTCCCTGCCGCCGACCCCGTTCACCTGCGACTGGGGACTGGCCCGGAAGTCCGTCGCCACGCTTGCGGCCCTGAACCCGTCGGTCCTCGGCTGCGGCCACGGCAAGCCTTTGACCGGCCCGACTGTCCCTGCCGACCTGAACGCCTTTTCCGGCACCTTCACCCCGCCCGCCCACGGGCGCTACGTGCCCACGCCCGCTCGCACCGACGAAACCGGCGTCATCTGGATACCGCCGCCCGCCCCCGACCCGTTCCCCCTGCGTGCCGCCCTCGCCGCCCTCGTTCTCGGCGGCCTGCTGCTCTGGAATAAGCGGCGCAAAGCATAACACAAAACTGCCCCGGCTCTACAGAGCCAGGGCTGTTTTCAGATAAATGCTACGCCTTCGCCTGCCACCGTCTCGCCCAGACGGTAGGCCGTCTCGCCGGAGGCTTGCAGGGCGGCCAGCGTGTCGTTTGCCGCCTCGGGCTGGACAATCAGCACAAAGCCGATGCCCATGTTGAAGACGCGGAACATTTCGGCTTCGGACACGCCGCCTGCCTGCTGAATGAGCCGGAACAGCGGGGGGACGTCCCACGCCGACCGGTCAATCTGAACGCCGACGCCCGGCGGCAGGACGCGGGGAATGTTGTCCACAAAGCCGCCGCCGGTCAGATGCGCCATGGCTTTGATGGGGGTGGGGGAGGTGTCCAAAAGCGGCAGCACGGCAGGCGCGTAACAGCGGTGCGGCCACAGGAGCGCGTCCGCCAGCGTCACGCCGCCGAGTTCTGCCACCGGAGCGTCCAGCGCCATGCCTGCGTCTTCCAGCAGTGCCTGCCGGGCCAGCGAATAGCCATTAGTGTGCAGGCCGTCCGAGGCCAGCCCCAGCACTATGTCGCCCGGCTGAACCCCGGCGCCATTGACCACTTTCGCCCGTGCCACAATCCCGACAATGCAGCCTGCCAGATCGTACTCGCCTTTGCCGTACAGCCCTGGCATTTCCGCCGTCTCGCCGCCAATCAACGCGCATCCCGCCGCCCGGCAGCCGTCGGCCAATCCTTTGACGACTTCGGCGGCGACGCCCGGCTCCAGCGTGCCCGTGCCGAAGTAGTCCAGAAAAAACAGCGGACGCGCCCCCTGCACCAGAATGTCATTGACGCAGTGCGACACCAAATCGTGCCCGATGGTGTCATGCCGCCCCGTCGCAAACGCAATTTTCAGCTTCGTGCCCACGCCGTCAATGCTCGACACCAGCACCGGGTCTTCGATAGCTCCCAGCGCCGACAGCGCGAACATCCCGCCAAAGGCCCCGACATCGGTGAGAACCCCCGGCGTCAAGGTCGTCTTGATATGCGCTTTCATGCGCCCCACGGCATCCTGCGCGGCATCAATATCCACGCCCGCACGGGCATAGGCACTTTGATTTTCTGTGTTGTTCATTCTAAATTGTTCATAGGGGTTCGGGAAGCCAGCCGACATAGCGGGAAAGGTGAGCGAGTGCTTCTGTAAAAGAGACTTCTGCTGCATCTCTCCCGGCAGGGTGCATGAGAGAATTGCGGTATTGTCTCACCCGATGAACCTGATTGCAGAGGCTGACAGTAATGCGTACAGGCTGTGCGACTGCGGCCTGATCAATCAGAAAAGCGGCCCCCGCATTTTCCGGGACAAGGGTACCGGAATGATGCTGGCTCATGTGTTCGCGGAGAATTCCCTCAAATGCGGCGAAAAGAGCCGTGGTAAAAGTCGTGTCCAAATTTTCGGCAAGCCGGGCAACCTCTGCCAGCGTTCTGCCCTGAAAGGCGGCTTCATTAAAAAACGATTTGCTGTACCAGTTGTCGTGAACAAAAGACACAAGTTCCAGCGCCGTCTCACGCTCATCCTGAAGCCGGATCAGGCGGCGTTGGTACAGTTTGCTCACTCGGCTTTTAAAAGGTCCTTTGCCAGAGTGGTGAACGTCTTTTTGTCCCAGGGATCGTGCAGTGAAATACCAGAGTCGGTCAAAATAATCCACTCCTCATTTGTGCCGGGCAGCAGGCGTACCCGGTAAAGCGAGTCGGAAGCATACATTTTGACCCGGCCTCGGCCCCCGGCGTTGGCCGCTTGCGGCTCCATGATAATCTGAGCATTGGGTATCTCCGGGATGCTGAGAAGCAAAACCGGGACCTCATAGGACCCAAACCCCTGCTCTCTCACCTCTTCTGTCGAATACTCCGTTTGCCAGCCGCTTTCGTCCGCCCAGTGTTCGACTGTATGAAACAGGCGGTTAATGAGTGCCAGCCAGTTCCGCAGAATAGTCTCCGTGCCCGCTTTATCCAAAGTGAGTGTACTCATGCCGCTATTATAGCACAACGCAAAACCGAAAACGCCGCATTACTTGCCGCGCCGTGCCCGGAGTTTAACGCGCTCCCGCGTCTGCTGAATGCCCAGGGAGGCGATCTCGCTGAGGATCAGTCCGGCGCCAAAGGGGGCCAGCGCGGCGGGGATGTCGCCGTGCAGGCCAGCGGCAAAGGCGGCGAGGCCGAGGACAATCAGGACGCTGCCGCTGCGGACTTCGGGGCTGTCAAGCAGCGTCTTTTTCCAGTGTGTCGGGGTCATGGGTTGGTCTACTTTCGATGTTGGTAATACCGTGTTTTCGGCAGTTCCCCCCCGCACCTTTACCAGAGTGTCAAATACTAGAGTCACAAAAAAGCCCGCCGGGTCAAATGACCCGGCGGGCTTTTCAGAAAATGGAGGATAGCGGGTTCGAACCGCTGACCTTCTCAATGCCATTGAGACGCGCTACCAACTGCGCCAATCCCCCCTGCTTGCCCCACGTAACTCTTCAGGCGGCAACGAGGTGTATTATACTCGCTCGTGCCGCCGAAATCAAGCCCCCGGTCCTTCTATTGCCAAAAATTATGTGCCGCCCGTGCCGTAAGCATCGTTGACAATGGCTGCGATGGTCTTTTCCGGCTTGCCGCCGACATAAAACCAGAGCAGGTACGCCAGATGCCCCCCTGTCCACATCCCCAGCAGCGGCCAGAAAAGCTGCACCGGCGGGAAGTGGGCGGCCAGTGCCGGAAGAATCTGCCACGCCCGGTACGCCGCCAGCCCGTACAGCACCAGCCCGCCCACGGTGAACGACACCGTGGATGCACTGATAAAGGTCCAGGGCTGACCTAAATCAATCGCCACAAACTTCGGCGCGGGTGTTCGGTAGATGTAAGCGTCTTCCATCCGGTGCGCCACCAGCAGGTCCGCGCCGAGCAAAGCATTGATCTTCTTTTCCAGCGCCGTCGCGTAAATGCGGGCGAACAAATTGTAGGTCAGCAGGTACGCACAGAAGAACCCGGCGTAGACGATAAAAAACGGCAGCACAAGGATGGCTGCCCGGAAGGGCGGGTACAGGCTGAGGGCGATGTTCAGCAGGGCCAGCACCGTGAACAGATGCGTGGCCTGAAAGAACTGCACGTAGTAGCCATAGTGCATCCCGCGCATTCGCTCAAGCTGCGCCTGCAAGATCGGCAGATGGGCAGTGTTAATGGTAGGTTCGGTCGGCATAGGAAGGTTTCTAAGAGATAGGCCACGGATTGAAATCCGGGGCCTCATGGCGAGGGTCCCTACTTCAGCGTCGTGAAAAACGCATACAAATCCGTGCCATCTTTGACAGGCAGATGATAGACCGGCATCGGTTTCCGCACATGGCCGCCGTCCTCAGTAACCCCGGTGTCCAGCATCCGGGCAAACGTCTTGGCAGTATACTGGCGCGTGATGCCGTTTGCGCGGATGGACGGCGAAAAGCCTTCTTTGCCGACATACGTGGCGCCGTGGCAGGAATTGCACCCTTTTTTCTCGGACAGCAGCTTGCCGTGGGCAATCTGCGCCGCTGTGAAGGCGGGCTTCACGGCAGGTTTTTTCGGCAGTTTGCCCGGCGCGGCAGGGCTGACTGCCGTTCCAGCCAGCACGGCGCACACGCCAAAGGCCAGGGTGAGAAAAGCGGGAATTATTCGCCGAACTATTATCATTGGGTGAGTGCTTCTTTCATTGGGGTGACTTTAGAATAGCACAGGGCGGCAGGGTACGTCAAGCGGTCCCGGCAAAAAATGCCCGGCTTTGGAGAAGGAAAAGCGTTGGCGTATGGCTAACCCTCTGATGTCACATTTGGAAAAGAACCACTCGTAATTACAGCAAGGAGTATCTGCCATGACCCCGGCCAACCTGGATGAAACGGGCAGTGTCTACACCATTGGACACTCAAATCACACGATGGAAACGTTTCTCGATCTTCTGCGCGGACAGCACATTCAAGTGCTGATTGACACCCGCTCGTCCCCCTTTTCGCGCTACGCGCCGCAGTTCAACAAAGACAGCCTGAAACAAGCCGTCGAGGCGGCGGGCCTCAAATACGGCTTTTTCGGACGGCATCTTGGCGGCAGGCCGGACGACGAGAGCCTGTACGATGAAGACGGGCGTGTCGTCTATTCGCAGGTCGCCAAAACGTTCTTGTTTAACGACGGGTTGGACCGTCTGATCCAGGGAATGCAAACGCACCGGGTCGCGCTCCTCTGCAGCGAAGAAAACCCGTCTCTCTGCCACCGGCGGCTGTTGATCAGCCGCGTGCTGTATGAACAGGGCTTCGCGGTGCATCATATCCGGGGCAGCGGCTGCGTCCAATCGGAGTCCGACCTGCGCCGCGAGGAAGACGACGCCCAAAGCGCCCAGCTTGGACTTTTCGGAGAGGAGACGCGGGAATGGAAGTCTATTCAATCGGTTTTACCCAAAGCACGGCTGAGCACTTCTTCGGCAGACTGAACACTGCCGGGGTCAAGCATCTCTTGGATGTGCGTCTAAACAATGTCTCGCAGCTTGCCGGTTTCGCCAAGCGCGATGATTTGGCGTACTTTCTGCGCGAACTCTGCGGCGCGGCCTACTCCCACGCGCCGCTGTTGGCGCCAAGCCAGGAAATGCTGGACACCTACAAAAAGCACAAGGGAAGCTGGGCCGACTATGAGCAGGCGTTTCTCGCGCTCATGGCCCGCCGCCGCATTGAAACCGAACTCGACCGGGCACTCTTTGAGCAGCCTACAGCCCTGCTGTGCAGTGAAGCCACTGCCGACCACTGCCACCGCCGTTTGGTATTAGAGTATTTGCTGGGTAAGTGGGGCAATTTCACAATCACGCATCTTTAGGGCTTTCTAGAAAGCCCCCGAATGGCCCCCTAACCCCCAATTCTGGGGGAACAGGGCAAATGCAGACAGGGCAAAGAGGGCGCAGCAAGCAGCGCCCCTACGGGTCTTATTCTGGCTCCCCCAGAATTGGGGGCGGGGGGGCTATCCAGCAGCTTTCTAGACAGTTTTTCAGGACGAACACACAAGCCACTGGAGGGCATCATGCCAAGCATCGACATCATTTGTCTGGCGAACTCGAAAAAGTATCAAGGCCGTTGTATTGCGGGCCTGCGAACCGACGGCGGGGGCTGGGTTCGCCCCGTCGCGCCCGGCAGCAACGGGGCGCTTCATCCCGGTCACTATATTCTCAGCAATGACACGCAGCCAGAGCTGCTGGATGTCATCCGGGTCGGCTGTATCGGTCCGCAGCCTGCTCCGCATCAGCCGGAAAACTGGCTGGTGGACGGCACACGCTGGGAGCTGCTGGCCCGCCCGGTTCCGGCTGAACAGGGGGCGCTTCTGCAAACCGCCTGTGTGTCCGGTCCGGCCCTGTTCGGCAACTGCGGGGACCGGGTAAACTACGGGGCATTGAAGCTGGGCCTCTCCCCTGCCTCGCTGGCGCTGGTCGTTCCCGAAAACCCGTGCTGGAACATCGGCACCAATGCACGCGGAGGGCGTCAGGCCAAAGCCGGGTTTACACTCTGCGGCGCGGCCTACAATTTGTCCGTCACGGACCCTGTCTGGCTGTCCCGCCTGGACGGTCTGCCCAAAGGCCGCCACCCCGCCTCGGCGGCAGGCATCACAGATGGGGACCGCGTTCTGCTGACCGTCAGCCTCGGCGAGCCGACCGAATGGGACAATTGCTGCTACAAACTAGTCGCCGCCGTTTTGATCATGCGGCATGAGGAACAATTAGAATGGCGTATTACTTAGGCTTGGACATCGGCACGAGCGGCACGAAAGCCCTGCTGGTGACCGAGGACGGAACGGTGGCGGCGACAGACACGCAGGAGTACCCGCTGTCGACGCCGCGCCCCCAATGGGCGGAGCAGGATCCGGAGGACTGGTGGCAGGCGACGGTCACGACCACGCGGAACGTCCTGGCGAAAGTGGGCGCGACCGGCGCGGACGTGGCGGGCGTGGGGCTGTCGGGGCAGATGCACGGGTCGGTGTTTCTCGACCGCGACAACAATGTGCTGCGGCCCGCGCTTTTGTGGTGCGACGGGCGCACGCAGGCCGAATGCGACTGGATCACCGGGCGGGTGGGGCGGGACAATTTAGTCAAGCACATCAGCAACCCGGTACTCACGGGCTTCACAGCTCCGAAGATCGTCTGGCTGCGGAACCATGAGCCGGACACCTACGCCCAAGTTGCCAAAGTGCTGCTGCCCAAAGATTACATTCGCTTCAAGCTCACCGGCGCTCATGCCACCGAAGTGTCTGATGCCAGCGGCACGGCGCTGTTTGACGTGGCAAATCGGCGGTGGTCCCGCGAAGTGCTGGACGCCGCCGAAATTCCGTATTCGTTCATGCCCGACTGCGCGGAAAGCGTGGAAGTCACGGCGCACGTTCACGCCGAGGGCGCGGCGCTGACGGGCCTCAGCGCCGGAACGCCCGTGGTCGGCGGGGGCGGGGACAATGCGGCGGGAGCGGTCGGCAGCGGTATCGTCGTGGCGGGCGATGTGTTCAGCACCGTGGGAACCAGCGGCGTCGTGTTTGCCGCCGCCGATACGCCCGCGACGGACCCGCAGCTCCGCATCCACACGTTCTGCCATGCCGTGCCGGGGAAGTGGCACACGATGGGCGTGATGCTGTCGGCGGGCGGCTCCCTGCGCTGGCTCCGGGACACGTTCTTCCAGCCCGAAGGCGTGGTAGGCCGGACTCTGGGCGTGGACCCATACACCCTGATGGGGCAGGGGGCCGAAACCGTGCCGCCCGGCTCCGAGGGGCTGATCTTCCTGCCCTATCTGTCCGGCGAGCGCACGCCCTACCCCGACGCCGACGCACGCGGCGTCTTCTTTGGCATCACCCTCCGGCACAAGCGTCAGCACTTTACACGGGCCGTCTTGGAAGGCGTCGCTTATGGCCTGAACGACACGTTCCAAATCTTCCGCGAGCTGGGCATTCCATCCGGCACGGTGCGGGCAGGCGGCGGCGGGGCACGGTCGGCTTTATGGCGTCAAATCCAGGCCGACATCACCGGCCTGCCGCACGTTACGCTCGCCGCCGACGAAGGCCCCAGCTTCGGCGCGGCTCTTCTGGCAATGGTTGGCACGGGTGTCTACCCCACGGTGGAAGACGCCTGCCGCGCCATCGTCCGCCCCATGTCCCAAACCCGGTCCGACCCAACTGCCACGGCGGAATACGCCAAATACTACGCCATCTACCGCGCCCTGTACCCTGCCCTGAAAGACCAGTTTGCAGCGGTCACACAAGCCGTCACCCCGTAGGGGCAGGGCTTGCCCCTGCCCTTCCTTCTGTCCCTCCCTAGAAAGACACACCCACTATGCCCCGCTCTTTTGGCGAACCGCTCACCAAACTCCGCGCCGTGCCTATCACCGACAACGGCGAAGAACTCCTTGACCCGCGCACGCTCTCCAAACGCATCCACTTTGCCGAAACGCACCCCAAATTTGAAGACATGAAGCGCACGCCCAAAGTGCGCCAAAGCGTCGCCGAAAAGCTGGCGCAGGCCGCCGACAGCCTGCCCGATGGCATCGACATCATCATTATCGAAGGCTTCCGCCCGATGGCCCAGCAGCGGTTCATGTACGACGAAATCCGCAAAGATTTCGCTAAGAAGCACCCGGAATGGAACAAAGCCACCCTGCACCGGATCACCAACACCATGTCCGCCCCGCCCGACGACCCCTGCCCACCGCCCCACACCACCGGCGGGGCCGTGGACCTCTCGCTGATGCGAATGCCCGCCCGCGACTGGCTGGACATGACCTCCCCGTTCGAGATGGACGAAACCTCAGCCCCCGGCGACACCCCCGGCCTTTCTGCCGAAGCCCAGACAAACCGCCGCCTGCTCTTCGACGCTCTGGAAAAAACCGGCCTGACTAACTACCTCGGCGAATGGTGGCACTGGAGCTACGGCGACTCCGGCTGGGCCTTGCGCGTCGGAGCCAAAGAAGCGTTGTATGACCGCCTGCCGGAAGACTGATTGCTAGAATTGGAAAGTGTCCGAAGATTGGAGAGCGCATGAGTGACGCCTGCACAATTTATGTCAACCGCGTTGATTACAAAAAGGTCCGCGAGATAATTGAAGCTGTCTCGACGAACCCGGTCGAAGTCATAGGCGACGCCGATAAGTGGGAGCAAATCACGGTGCGCGGGCAAAGCACGCTCACATTTGCGGCGATGGAGCGTCGTCCCTATGAGCATGACGAATTTGCTAAACTTATTCTTGGCACGTATGCTTATTTTCAGAACACAAAGACAAACTTCGAGGCTGTCAAAGACAGAATGCTTACTTCTATCACGGAGTGTCAATTCGCCCTCGGGGTTGTCGGAAGGCCCGCGTTTGATGAGCAGGAAAAACATTATGACATCGTGTTTGCCATCACGGAGGCATTCGGTGGACTTATTTTTAGCGGTAATGGAATGATTGATGAGAGCGGGCTTCTGGTGTTGGACAACGAGGGCAACTCTGATTTAACGGATATAACTTTACCTGAATCACAGTGAGGAAAAAGCTATGCCGGACATTTTGTTTGACTATCAGGTCGAGTCGCAGCGGGTCAAAGCAGTCCTGCGGACCGTCTTTCCGCAGGATACGATTGCCACTGACGAAGGCTACAACGGGCACGTTCATCTGAAAGTCGTCTCGGAGCGATTTAATGGCCGGTCTGAGCGGGCGAAACAGGATATGCTCTGGGACATTCTGCGCGACACTCTGGGTACAGAAGCACAGGCCGTTTCTTTGGCGATGGCCTACGGCACGGATGAGCTGTAATGATGCGCCGTAATCCGGGTATATAAGATTTGAGGGACGCGGCGAACAGTCACACACGCCGCCCCGCTGCTGAGGAGGCACACACGCGACCATGAAATTTTTTATTGACACAGCCAATGTGGACGAAATCAAGCAGGCGCTGGCCTGGGGCATTCTGGACGGGGTGACGACGAACCCCTCGCTGATTGCCAAAGAGGGCATCCCGCACAAGCAGCGGGTGATGGAGATTATCAAAATCGTCGGCGATCTGCCGGTGTCCGCCGAGTGCATTGAAACCGAGACCGACAAGCTGCTGGCGGAAGCCAAAGATATTGCCTCGTGGGCACCGAATATCTTTGTCAAGGTCCCGATGACCGAGAACGCGATGGAAGTGGTCAAAGAGCTGTCCCCGCAGGGCATCAACTTCAACGTCACGCTCATCTTTTCGCTGCCGCAGGCGCTGATCGCCGCCAAAGCGGGCGCGTCGTTTATCTCGTTCTTTGTAGGCCGCATCGATGACATGGGCAGCCTGGAAGCCCCGCTGGCTATCGAAAACGCGGTAGAAATGGTGGAAACGTATGAGTTTCCCAAAGACCCGGAGATTTTAGTGGCCTCTATCCGCTCCCCGCTGCAAGTCACCGAGAGCATCAATTCAGGCGCACATATCGCCACCATTCCCTTCAAGACAATGGAAATGCTGTTCAAGCACCCCCTGACCGACATCGGCATCAAGAAGTTCTATGATGATTATCTAAAGGCCACGGGGGGCAGCAACCCCGAAGAGGCCAAAAACAAGGGCGTCTCCACCGAAGAAAAGTCCAAGTAAGCACCCCACTTCAGAAACCGGCCCGCCGTGCCCCGCACGGCGGGCTTTTTTGCGTCAGCGGCCCCTGCACTTTCCTCCTATTCCTGCCAATAATACGGGCATCACCTAAACGACAAGGAGGCTTTCATGCCACCGGACCTCATCGCCGCGCTTTCTCCGCCCGCCGCGCCGCCGGGTTCCACCGCCCCGCCCGGCGGGGCAGCCGCACTCACCAGCAGCCCGAATGCAGCCCTGTTTGCATTGTTTCTGGCCGCGACGCCGCCTGCACTCGCGGCGTCCCCGCCTGCCGTCACCGGGCCGCCCATACACACCATCACGACACTCTCGAAAATCAGCTTTCCTCCGGTCAGTGTTTCTCCGGTCAGTGTTCCTCCGGTCAGTGTTTCTCCTGGCACGGACCCAATTGAGCCAGCCGCACCGACGTTCAAAGAGCCTGTCCTCTGCGAAACGGAACAGATCGGGGCGAAGCAGAAACCTGTAGAAGAGCCTGGCAATGCCCCTGTTTTCGCTTCGCCGCTGCTGATCCTACTCGCGCCGACGGCAGCCCTGAGCGCAAAGCTGGAATGGACAGAGGTGATGGCGAAAGACGCCAAACCCGAAGCCGCAGAAGACGCCAAAAAAGATACCCAAAAAGACAGTCTAAAAGAAAAAGACAGCCTGAAAGAACCAGTGGACACTGCCCCGGCCCTCGTGCCGGGCGGTGAGCTGTTTCTGCCACCTCCGCCGCCGGTCATTGCCCCTATTCAGGCTCTGCCCCCGGCGACGCCGCCTGCCCCCGCGCCCTTTTCCACCGCCAGTTTCACGGCTATACCTGCCGCCGTGCCTGAAATGGTCGAGACGCCTGGGGCTGCGCCCACTGCCTGGCTTACGCCGGAGGCGGCTCCTGCGCTGTCAGCTCAGGCCATCCCGCCGACGCAGGCCATCCCGCTGACACAGGCTGCGCCAGTGGCATGGACGCCGCCGACAGATACTCCTGCCGCTGCCGCCCCCCTGTTGAATGCCAGCCCGGCGGTCACAAACGCGGCCACGAGCGCCGCGATGCCGACCGGGGTGGGGGATGGCCTTCTGCCGGTCCTCCCGGCACGGGCCGACAAAAACTCGGCTGTAAAAACCCCGCAAAAAGACCTGAAGACGACGGGGCTGCGTGCCGATACTTATACCAGGACGCAGACGGAGCTGCCCCGGCTCACTCACCTGACCCGGAAAGACACCCCCACGGAGGAACCCAGCACGGAAGAGAGCCGCACGGCAGCGGGAGGGACCCAGGGCCAGGGATCGGCCCCCACTTTCACACTCGCTCCGGCGCTGCAAACCCGCACGACGGCAGCCGCGCTGGAGACACCGGCGCTGACGCACACGGAAAAACTGGCAGTCGTCCAGCAGCTTGCCGAGGGAGCCGGGGGAATGCGGCTGTCGGCACCGGGCGAAGCACAGGAAATGACTGTGCAGCTTCACCCCAAAGACTGGGGCAGCCTGCACGTCACCGTGCAGATCGTCCCCGCAGGTCAGACGCCGGGGGACACGCCAAAAGAGAACGCGCCGAAAATAGTCACAGCCCAGATTGTGGCCGAAACGCCGCAGGTCAAGGCCGCGCTGGAGTCACACTCCGGCGAGCTGCACCAGAAGCTCCGCGAGGCGGGGCTGCATCTGGACAGCGTTACCGTGACGGTGCGAGCGCCGGAATCAGCACACAGCAGCTCAGGGACGACGCCGCAGGGAAGCCAGACAGACACGCAGGGAAGCCAGACAGACACGCAGGGACGCTTCCAGGATGGGACGCAGGGAAGCCCGAACGGAGGCACGCAGGCAAATACGCCAGCCCACGGAGGGACGCAGGGAAGCGATTTCGGACAGCGACTGACCGACTTTTCGGGACGCCAGGACGGCAATCCCGGCGGCAGCGCCGGACCAGCCCTTTCCGGGGGCGGGGCCAATGGCTCGCAGAATGGTTCTCAGGGCGGGCGGCAGGGAGGCCAAACGCCCCAGGAAACCCTGCGCTGGATGGGAGCCGAGCCGGAACCGGAAACCGTTTCTCGGTGGAACTCCGCCCGACCCTCCGGTGCGGTCAGATTGGACCTGCGGGCTTG
>CAXUKS010000026.1:0-32814 GCA_964251675.1 uncultured Armatimonadales bacterium | reverse complement strand
ACAAGCAGAAGCTTGACAAGCAGAAGCTTGACAAGCAGAAGCTTGACAAGCAGAAGCTTGACAAGCAGAAAGAAATCTATGAGCGACATATCCATCACCGCCAACCCGGTGACGACCAATCCCGTGATCAAAAACCCGTTTAATCTCAACGGGACCGCCACGAACGTCAACAGCGACGGCACAGCGAAGCCCAACAATTCGCTTTCCAACAAGAACCAGTTTTTGACGCTGCTGGTGGAAGAGCTGAAAAACCAGGACCCAACCGCACCGACCGATGAAAAGCAGACGCTCTCGCAGCTTGCCCAGTTTTCGTCGCTGGAACAGATGCAGAACCTCAACCAGACTCTGACCGCCTCGTCCGGCTTCGGCCAGGTGGCCCAGAGTGCGGCCCTGATCGGCAAGACCGTCTCCACGGCCACTGCCGACACCACCGGCATCTCCGGCGTCGTTTCATCGGTGACATTCCTGAACGGCAAAAGCTACCTGCACGTCGGCAGCCAGGACATTGACGCTTCGACCGTGACGACGGTCTCTCAGTAAACGATTATGAACACTGCGGAACTCAACAACCGAATACGAACAGCCTCGCCGATTGGCACAGGGACCGCACCAAACAGCCGCCCGGCGGCAGTTTCGGGGCCGAGCTTCGGGCAGGTTCTCAGTGGCCGTCTGGCCGAGCCGCTGTCCACGGTGGCAGCGCGGGCCAATGTCAAGTTCTCCGGCCATGCCCAGACGCGGCTGGCTTCGCGCCAGATCGCCCTCTCCGAAGGCGATGTCGCCCGATTAGGCCAGGCCATGACCCAGGCGGCAGCCAAAGGCTCGAAAGACTCGCTGATGCTCCTGGACAAAACGGCTTTCGTCGTCTCGGTCGCCAATCGCACCGTGATTACCGCCGTGGCGCAGGACGCGCTCAAAGAGAACATCTTTACCAACATCGACAGCGCGATGATACTCTAAACTCACAGCTCAAAGCGGCGGGACCTCTTCCGAGGACGCCGCGCGTCCCGTCCGGCGCGACAGACCGCGTGCCGGACTACCCGGAAGGAACTTCTAAACCATGTTACAGGCCATGTACAGCGGCATCTCTGCCATTCAAGCCCACCAGGAAAAGATGGACGTCATCGGCAACAACATTGCCAACGTCAACACCACCGCCTACAAAGCGGGCCGGGTCACCTTCCAGGATCAGCTCTCCCAGACCGTTCAAGGCGCAGGCGCTCCCACCGCCACCGTTGGCGGAACCAACCCGCAGCAGATCGGCCTCGGCGTCAAAGTCGGCTCCATCGACACGCTGATGGCGCAGGGCGGCCTGCAAAGCACCACCCGTCCCACCGACATGGCGATCCAGGGCAACGGCTACTTCATGCTTGGCGACAGCACCGGCGTTTCCTACACTCGTGACGGCTCGTTCAGCCTCGACAGCAACGGCAATCTGGTCAACGGCTCCAATGGCTCGTTCGTGCTGGGCTGGAAGGCCGACGCCAATGGAAAAATCGACTCCACCAAGCAGATTTCTCCTGACTCCAAGCTTGCCATTCCTGTCGGCGGCCTGACCGCCGTGCAGCCCACGTCGGGAGTTGTCTTCGGCGGCAATCTCAGCGCCGAGGCGGTTGGCACAGACACCTACACACGTTCGGTCGTCGTTTATGACAGCCTGGGCGAAAAGCAGACTGTGTCACTGAACTTTCAGCGCGATACGGCTTCTGCCGATCCCGCGCATACCTGGAAATGGACCGCCACGGGAACCGCCGTCAGCGGCACGGGCGGCATCACCTTTGACACCAGCGGCAAGCAGACCGGCAGCACCGGGGCGATCACGCTTAACCCGACAGACGGCGCGGCGACGGGCCAGACCGTGACCCCGGATTTCAGCACCGTGACCCAGATTTCCGGGTCTTCCTCGGCCTCGCCGTCTACGCAAAACGGCTTCGGGCCGGGCACGCTGCAATCGTTCAGCGTGGGCCAGACAGGGGCGGTCACCGGCATCTTCAACAATGGCCTGACCCGCGTTCTGGGCCAGATGGCGATGGCGGACTTCCCAAACCCGGCAGGTCTGGAGCGGGCCGGCAGCAACGCCTTCAAGGTTTCCATCAACTCCGGCCTGCCAACGGTAGGGACAGCCCTGTCCGGCAGCCTCGGCAAGATCAGCACCGGATATTTAGAGCAGTCCAATGTGGACCTCTCCACGCAGTTCACGGACATGATTGTGACCCAGCGCGGCTTCCAGGCCAACACCAAAATTGTGACCACTGTAGACGAAATGCTCAACGATGTTATCACGATGAAGCGGTAAGGATACCCCTCCCGCTCGTTCCTCGCTCCCTCCCCTGTTAGGGAAGGGTAAGGATTAAGACAAAAGGCAGCCAACTCCGCTACTCTCCTCTACTTCTGTGCCCTCCCCTGACAGGGGAGGGAGCGAGGAACGAGCGGGAGGGATCCTTCCTGAGAAAACACACTATGATTCACCTTACCCGCTTCGATGGCAGCGACTTTATTCTGAACGCTGATCTCATTGAATTTGTCGAGTCCCTGCCTGATACCCACATCACGCTTGTCACAGGCAAAAAGCTGCTCACCCGCGAAAACGCCGACGAAGTCATCGCCCGCGTCGTCGCTTACCGGCAGCAAGCCTGCTCACTGGCCCGTATCCCCGTGGCCGGCATGGCGGTCGCCGCCGACCATTCGGAGTAACCAAATCGCATGGATTTAGCAACAATTATCGGCCTGGTGCTGGCCTGGGGTGCATTCCTCGGCTCCATTATCATTGAGGGCGGCGAAATCTCCGCCCTGCTCAACCCGTCGGCGGCCCTGCTCGTTTTTGGCGGCACTCTGGGCGCGTCCATGATCTGCTTCCCGCTGTCCGCCATCATCGGCCTGCCGGGCGTCATGAAAAATGCCTTCTTCGGCAAAAAAGAAGATGTCGCGCATATCATCAAAACGCTGGTGGGCTATGCCGAGCGTGCCCGCCGCGAGGGCCTGCTGGCGCTGGAAGAGGAAGCGCACTCGGTTACGGACCCGTTTCTGAGAAAAGGCATCCAGCTTGCTATCGACGGGACCGACCCCGAGATGGTGCGCGAGATCATGGAAACCGACATCCAGTTCCTGGGCAGCCGTCACCACGAGGGAGCGAATATCTTCGGAACGATGGGAGGCTTTGCGCCGACCCTGGGCGTCATTGGAACCGTGTCCGGTCTGGTCCATATGCTTGCCAACCTGTCCGACCCCGGCAGCATGGGACCCAGCATCGCGGCGGCCTTTATCGCCACGCTCTACGGCGTCTGCTCCGCGAACTTGTTGTTCCTGCCGCTCGGCAACAAGCTGAAGGCCATCTCGCATGAAGAGGTGCTGGTGCGGGAGATTATGACCGAGGGCATTCTGGCGATCCAGGGCGGGGACAACCCGCGCATCGTGGAAGAAAAGCTCAAGGCGTTCCTGTCGCCCAAAATCCGCCGCAAGATCGAAGCCGAGGCGGCGGTGTAAGAGACCTACCTTCCTTGCTTCGCTCATTCTTCGCTTCGCAGGGTCCTCCCTAAAGGGAGGATACGGACAAAACAAGAAAGCCTTCTGCCTCGGTATCCTAATCCTTCCTTTAGGAAGGACCCTGCGAAGCGAAGAATGAGCGAAGCAAGGAAGGTAGGTCTCCGGCGGACGCTGACATACACTATCAAGGAACACGCACGCGATGGCAAAGAAAAAAAAGGGCGGCGAGGGCGAACATGAAAACTCCGAACGGTGGCTGCTGACTTATGCCGACATGATTACGCTTCTGGTGGCATTTTTCATCATGCTGTACTCCATGTCCGTGATGAACCAGGCCAAGTTTGAGCAGCTTGCCGTGTCCGTGCGCTCCGGCTTCGGAACCAGTGTTTCCAACGGCGTACCGACTATCTTCTCACGTGGCGGCGGGCTGAACGCCACGCCGTCCATTATCAACTCCAGCAAAAGCGCACCGCAGAGCAATGAAGATTTCCTCAAGACCACCCGCGCCCATCAGGACTCGGACGGCCTGGACAAAGCCTATGCCGCCGTCAAAGCCTACATCGAGAAAAACAAGCTCAAAGAGTCGATGAGCGTCATCCGCAACGAGCGCGGCGTCGTCGTCACGGTGCTGACCGATAAAACGCTGTTTGCGCCCGGCCAGGCCGACCTGCGGCCCGAAGAGGATGGGATGCTGAAGAGTGTGGGCGGCGTCCTGAATAAAGCCGTCGCCCAGAACCCCGTGCGGATTGAAGGCCACACCGACAGCCTGCCCATCCACACCGCCCGCTTTCCGTCCAACTGGGAGCTATCCACCACCCGCGCCACCACTGTGCTGCGCTATTTTGAGGCTCAGGGCGTTTCTTCCAAACGCCTCGAAGCGGCGGGCTACGCCGACCAGCGCCCTCTCGGCCCCAATGACACCGACACCCGCCGCGCCCGCAACCGCCGGGTGGAGATCGTCATCCTGCGCCGGTACTGAGTCCGCTCAGGCTGCCCCCTCTGCAAAATTCACTGTCTCTGCAAAATTCACTGTGGAAGCCCGACACTATGATTATGACTGCCCCGATTCCTGAAAACGAAACAGAACGGCTGAAGGCGCTGTATGCCTGTCATATTCTGGATACTCTGCCGGAGCCGGAGTACGATGAAGTCACGTTTCTGGCCGCGCAGATATGCGGTGTCTCACAGGCCGCCGTCAGCCTGATCGACACAGACCGGCAGTGGTTAAAATCCACTCTGGGGATGGATGTCAGAGAAACTCCGAGAGATATTGCCTTTTGCGCCCACACGATCCTCCAGCCTGACCTGATGATAGTGCCCGACACGCACGCAGATACGCGATTTTTGGAAAATCCTCAGGTCACTGGCGATTCCAGTATCCGGTTCTATGCCGGTGCGCCGCTAATCACATCGAACGGCCTGGCCCTGGGGGCGCTCTGCGTCGTCGACCAGAAGCCCCGTCAGCTCAGCGCCGACCAGCAGGCGGCGCTTCGGATACTGGGAAACCAGATATCCACTCAGCTTGAGCTGAAGCGTCACATCATGCTTCAGGAAATACTGATCGCCGAGCGCAAAGAGGTAGAAGAGAGCCTCCAGGCTGAAATCGCCGAACGCTGCTGGGCGGAGACGGAGCTGGAATCGGTACTCACACAGAACGCGCAGGTTCTGGCTTCAATTTCTTCCATCCTGATCGGTGTGGATACGGACGGCATCGTCACGACCTGGAACAGAGCAGCGTGCGCGGCCTTCAGCCTGAGAGCATCCGAGGTGCTGGGAGAGCAGTTTGCCGACTGCGGCATCCGCTGGAACTGGGGGCACATCAGAGCCGCCGTTAAAACGTGTGAAGAGGAGCGGTGTCCAGTACGGCTTGATGATGTGTCTTACCTGACCTCCGACGGTAAAGAGCGATTCCTGGGCATTACCCTTAATCCCATCTGCCACCACAGCGCCGAGCCGCAGGGCTTTCTGCTGCTGGCCGCCGACATCACGCAGCGGCGCATCCTAGAAAGCCAGCTTGCAACAGCGCAGAAGCTGGAGTCTATCGGCCAGCTCGCGGCAGGGGTCGCCCACGAGATCAACACGCCGGTCCAGTATATCGGGGACAATCTGCGTTTTCTTCAGGAAGCCTACCAATCCAGCCATAGAGTCATGCTGACCTATCAGGGTGCCTTTAAACAGTTAGACCCGCAGACTCAGGCGGCTCTTCAGCAGGTGGAGGAGGATGCCGACGCGAACTATTTTGCTGAAGAAATTCCCCATGCCATCCGGCAGGCGGTCGAGAGCATTGACCGGGTCACGCATATTGTGCGGGCAATGAAAGATTTCTCCCACCCCGGCACAACCGACAAGGTCCCCACGGACATGAACCGCGCTTTGCAAAGCACCCTCACCGTCGCACGCAATGAATGGAAGTATATCGCGGACCTGGCTACGGACTTCGATCCCGATCTGCCTCTGGTTTTCTGCCTGCCCGCCGAGCTGAACCAGGTTTATCTGAACATGATCGTCAATGCCGCCCACGCCATTGGGGATGTCCTGGGCGGCGACAGTGGCGCCAAAGGAACGCTGACCGTCAGCACCCGCTGCGACGGCGAGTGGGTGGAGGTCTCAATCGGGGACACCGGCAGCGGCATGACGGAAGAAGTGAAAGCACGGATCTTCGACCCGTTCTTCACCACCAAGCCCGTGGGGCGCGGTACGGGCCAGGGGCTGTCGATCTGTCACAACGTAATCATCGAGAAGCACGGGGGGAGCATCGCCGTTGACACCGCGCCGGGGCGTGGAACGACCTTTACGATCCGCCTCCCAATCGCCCAAAGCGCCGACAAGGAGTAGAAAAATGAGCGTGAAGATTTTATGCGTGGATGACGAGCCGAACATCCTGTCCGGGTACCAGCGTGCCCTGCGGAAGCAGTTCGAAATTGAAACGGCGAGCGGCGGGGCGGAAGCACTGCAAAAAATAAAGGCGTGCGGCCCGTATGCCGTTTTGGTCACGGACATGCGTATGCCGGGTATGGACGGGGTGCAGTTCCTGCAGGAAGCCCGGCGAGTCGCGCCCGATTCGGTGCGGATCATGCTCACGGGCAACGCCGATCAGCAGACGGCCACGGATGCCGTCAACGACGGCCACATTTTTCGCTTCCTCAGCAAGCCCTGCCCGCCCGAAGACCTGGCCCGTGCGCTCTCGGCGGGCCTCGAACAGTATCGCCTGGTCACCGCCGAGAAGGATCTGCTGGAAAAAACGCTCGGCGGAACGATCAAGATGCTGATAGAAATTCTATCGGCGGTTGACCCAGCTCTGTTCGGACGCGCCCAGGCATTGCGCCAGAGCATGCGAACTCTGGCGGCGGCACTTCTGGCCGACGGCAAGCTGACACGGGATCAGCTCTGGCCGCTGGAGCTGGCCGCGCTGCTGTCAGAAATCGGCGCGGTCACAATCCCGCCGTTTGTCATTGACAAGGTCCGGCGAAGTGCCCCTTTGACCGAAGACGAGCAGAAGATCTGGCACCGCGTCCCCGAAACCGGCTACACCCTGCTCCGCAATATCCCGCGCCTGGAGCCGGTCGCCGAGATTGTCCGCTTCCAGAGGAAGCACTACGACGGCGGCGGCGTTCCCCTGAGCTTGCTGTCGGGGGAGCTGATCCCACAGGGGGCACGGATGCTGAAAGTGCTGCTGGACCTGGCTGATGTCGAGGCCGGAAACATCTCGCGGCGCGGCGCATTCGCGCTGCTGCTGCGTCAGGCGCACCGCTACGATCCGCAGATTCTGGCCGCTGCCCGGCAGTGCTTGGGCGAAGACAAGCAGGCCGCCCCCGAGACCGCGTCGGTCGCGGTCCCTCTGAACAGACTCGCCGCCGGCCATGTCCTCGCCGAAGATATTATGACGGCAGACGGGAAAGTTCTTCTGACGGTGGGCCGGAAGCTGACCGACGTGCTCCTGGAACGGCTCCACAACTACGCCGCCGTCGCCAGCATTCAGGAACCCATTAGCATCTATTGCGCCCGCTGAATCTATTACGCCCGCTGACCTGCCAAATGACACCAAACAAAAGAGCCAGGCACTGAGTGTGCCCGGCTCTTTTTGTCTGTGAGTAGAAATAGCACGACCGTTCGTGCTATAATCAGGCTATGCAAACCAAACTCAGCCCAGCCCGCACCCGTATTTTGCAGAGCGGGCTTGACCTGCTCAGTGAAACGGGCCTGTCTGGTGTTACCCTGGGCGTTCTGGCTGAACAGGTGGGGATGTCCAAAAGCGGTCTGTTCGCCCACTTCAAGTCCAAAGAAGAAGTGCAGATCAGCCTGCTGCGTCACACCGCTGAAGCCGCCCATGCTCACATTGTTCTGCCTGCCATGCAGGAGCCAGCGGGACTGCCGCGTTTGTGTGCGCTGGTGCGGCTATGGCTGGGCTGGGCAACTCGCGCCGGGCTGCGCGGCGGCTGTCCGGTTGCCGCTGCGGCTTTTGAAACCGACGATCAGGAAGGGCCTGTCCGGGATCAGGTGCTGGCGATGGAAGCGCAGTGGCGCGAACTGCTGGTGCAGCTTGTGCAGGAAGCCGTGGCACTGGGCCATCTGCGGCCTGACCTGGACGCGGAGCAGTTTGTCTGGGAACTGTCCGGCCTTTATCTGAGCCATCATGCCTCCCTGCGCTTTTTGCGTGACCCGAAGGCAGACGCCCGTGCCGAAACGGCACTTCAAGCCTTGCTGGATCGTGCCCGGTCCAGCGTCCGGGAGAGGGGGATGTGCTAAACTTGCCCCCGTTTGGACTTTTTTTTATCCTGCTCCTGCATATTGCCGCTGGCTTTGTCGCGCTTCTGAGCGGCCTGGTGCCGCTGTTCACGGCCAAAGGAAGGCGTGAGCATCGGGGGTGGGGGCGCGTGTTCGTTTGGGCGATGGGGCTGGCGTCGCTGACGGCTTTTCCGCTGGCTTACTGGCGCGAGGATATTTTCCAGGCAGAAGTGGGAGTGTTTACCGGCTATTTGACCCTGTTCGGTCTGCGGGCCGTGCAGGCCGGGCGCGGGCAGGGCCGCTTCGGATGGCTGGACTGGGGTGCGGCTCTGACCGCCGGGGCGGCGTTCGTTGTGTTCGGCACGCTGGGGGCGGCGTCTTTGCTGGCCGCTCGGGCGCTCCCTCATGCCGGAATGTCCGTATTTTTCGGGCTGCTGGGTCTGGGGATAGCAGGGCGGGACCTGCACGCGCTGGCGGTGCGCGACATTTCACGCCGCCGGGTCGTAGTTGATCATATGATTGCGCTGTGTCTGGCCCTGCTGGCTGGATACTCTGCGTTTTTGAACACGCAGTTCGACCGAATGACGGGTCTGAGCTGGAGCCTGGAAGAAAAGATGAGCCTGCCGTTCGTGGTGGGCCTGCCCGGCTTGATCGTCTGGGCATTTTTGTGGGAAAGGAAGCTGCGCGTGATACCGAGACGTGCTAAAAAACGGCGGAGCGGGCCGAAGACGGACGCCCCGGTTCAAAGTGTTCTTGCGCCGGAAGTCCGGCGGCTGTGCGGCCTTGCTGTAGCGGAGGGTGTTTCTTTTCTGCTGCTGCTGTGCGTGGGCGTGCCGCTGAAGCACCTGCTGGGTATTCCGCAGGCGGTGCGCGTTCTGGGACCGATCCACGGTGGCCTGTTTATTCTCTACGTCGTGGCGGTGTTTCAGGCCGCGCCGCGCCTGCGCTGGTCGGTCCGACAGATTGCGCTGGCCCTCGGGGCCGGAGTCGTGCCCGCCGCGACGTTTTTTCTGGAGGCCCGGCTGCGAAAGCCTGACGAAGCGATCAGAGGAGACAAGTATGAACACACTGATTAGCCCCGCCATGCTGGCTGCCTGGTCCCACGCCCGGTACCGGGTTGTCGAAACCGGTATGACAGGCAAGGCGTTCGACGCCGCGCATCTCCCCGGCGCGGTCTTCTGGTCGTATGATGAACTGATGACGTCCGGCAGTCGCCTCCATGACAATCCGGCACACTTCCAGCCGCTTCTGTCACGCGCCGGGATCACCCCGAACACGGTGATTGTCTGCACGTTTGACGGCTCCCCGGCGATGGCATGCTGGGCGGCCTGGCTGTTCTGGATTTTGACCGGCTTCGGGCACACGAATACAGTCATTCTTGACGGCGGCACGCCGCTGTGGCGGGCGCAGGGACGCCCGCTGACATTTCAAGAAGCGGAGCCGACGCCGACGCCGTATCCGGCAGTGACCGCCTTTTGGGAAAGCCACCGCGCCACACAGGAAAGAGTGCGCCATGCTTCCGCCTGCCTCCTGGATGCCCGCTCGGAAAAAGAGTTCGGCGAGCATATCCCTTCGGCACGCCATTTGCCTCATACAGACTTCTTTCAAGCCGATGGGACCTACCGCCCTGTGCAGGAGCTGAGTGCCCTGCTGACGGAAGCCGGGGCGGGCAAAGGCCGCGAAATCATCACCTATTGCGCCGTTGGCATCCGGGCCGCTGTGCCGTGGTTCGTGCTGAAGCACCTACTGGGCTATTCTGAAGTTCGTAATTATGACGGCTCTTGGAATGAGTGGAGCCAGGGCGAAGGGGCTATGATATGATGCCAGCAGAGGTGATGCCAGCAACTGCCGCCGAGACCGGAACGCGGTTTCTGCTGGCTGCCGGACTAACTACGGCGCTGTGTGTGCCGCTGGCGCTGGTGCTGCGGCGTATGACAGGAGTGCCACGCACGTACCCCCCGCTGAGTCCGCTGCCGATTGTCTCAGGAACAATTGGCGGCGCTTTGCTGGTCGCGCTGGGCTACTCGCTGCTGACAGCAGTGTTCGCGGACCCGAAAGTACGCGCTGTGGTCTTCCTTTGCCTGGGAAGCATTTTGCTTGTGGCTTCGTTCCACCTGCCGTACCGCCTCCGTGACACCAAATCGTCCCGCTTTGCCGGTGTCACTTCCGCCGCATTGGTCGGACAGGGCCTGCTGCATATCATCGTCGTGGTCGTCTCTATGCTTTGCTTCTTGCTGCGATACTGAGACGCCTGCGTGGATGGAACGGGCCGCTCCGGTTATTTTTCTGTATCCGGGCGTTTTCATAGTTGAGGAAATGGCCCATTTCGGAATAATGCTGGCAGAGGGGTCTAAGTACGGTAACTTGCGGCGAGGGACCCGGCGATGGCGTGCCAGCCGTCGGCGAGGATAAAGACCAGCACTTTGGCAGGCAGAGAAATCACGGTGGGAGGGAGCATCATCATCCCCATGCTCATCAAAAGCGAGGAGACGACGAGGTCGATGATGATAAACGGGATGTAGATGATGAAGCCGAAGATAAAGCCTGTTTTCAGCTCGGAAATCACAAACGCCGGGATGACCACCTGCATTGGCACGGCGTCGGCGGGGTGTTTGGGGTCGGTGATTTTGGGCAGGGGAGTGTGGCTCATCTGCAGGAATAAATTGAGGTCGTCTTTGTAAGTCTGCGCGACCATAAAGCGGCGCAGGGGCGTTTCCCCGCGTGCGACCGCCGTATTGAAGTCCATTTTGTTGCTCAGATACGGCTGCACGGCGTCCGTGTTCATCTGCGTAAACGTCGGGGACATCACAAAGAATGTCAGAAAGAGCGACAGTCCCAGAAGCACCTGCGTCGGCGGGATGTTCTGCGTGCCGAGCGCCGAGCGCAGAAACGACAGCACAATCACGATGCGCGTGAACGCCGTGGTCATAATCAGCAGCGCCGGAGCCAGTGTCAGCACGGTCAGGAGCAGGAGCACCTGCAGGGTGTTGGCGACCTGCTGCGGATTTTTAGCGGGCGCGGAGCCAGGAATAGTCGGCAGCGTAAAGCCGGTCTGTGCGTGCGCGTGCGGCGCGGCCAGCAGGATGACGAGACCAGTCATCAGAATCAGCCGAAGGTGCGAGGAAGTCATAAGGGTTTACTCTTTTTGCCGATCCAGCAGTGAGCGCAGGCGGGTATTGGCGGCGGACAGGGCCGAACCGGGTTCGGTGGTCTCTCCAGCGGCGTTGGCGCGTGCCAGGTACGCTTCAAATGCCTGCGTTTCGTCGTCTTCCTCCGCCGGGCCGTCGCGCCACTCAGTCAGCGTCTGCACCGACTGCGGCGTCGCGCCCAGCAGCAGCGTCCGCCCGCGCACCGTCACCAGATGCAGGACTGTTCCGCCGGAGAGCGTCTGCGAAGCTTCTACGGTGACCGGGGAGGGCGTCCCGGCGGCAGGGCGGGACCCGGCGGCGGACAGGCCCGCAAAATTGATTCGTGCGGGCTTGCCGTTCGTGCCCGGCTGCACCAGCCCGAACCGCTTCATGCCATAAATGACGCCGCCGATACCAAGCAGCACCAGCACCAGTGCCTCTACTGCCCGCCCGGCCTGCGCGGCAGGATTGGGCGCATCGGCCCCGGTTCCCAGCGGGGCGCTCTCGCGTCCGCCGTAGTCAGGAATAGCCGATGCAGGCGGCGCGGACACGGGCGGCCCAGGCACGGGCGGCCCAGGCACGGGCGGCGCGGCACAGACCGGGGCGGTCATCAGGACAAGGCCCCACACTACTAAACTAAGCCGCCAGAGCATGACGATCCTTTTCCGCACCTTTGCGGTCAGCGGCAGTGATAATTTCGGTGACGCGCACGCCGAAGTTGTCGTCAATAACGATTACCTCGCCCCGTGCCACCAGCATTCCGTTGGCGAACAGGTCCACGGGTTCCCCAGCCACTTTGTCCAGCTCGATAATCGCGCCGGGGGTCAGGTCCAGAATATCCCGAATGAGCAGGCGCGTTCGTCCCAGCTCTACCGTGACTTCGAGCGGGATGTCCCGGACGCGGATCAAGCCGCTTGCGCCATCCGCCGTGCTGAAGCTCGGCGCGGGCGGGTCAAAGCGCGGCAGGTCCACCAGCCCGGAGCCGCCGCCGACCGGGGCGGCTCTGGGGGCGGGCGGCGGTATCTCCTCGGGTTCGTCCAGGGCCAGATCAATCCCGGCGGGCTGCTCCGCCTGCGCGGCGGCGATCAGCGCGTCTAAATCTGCCTGTGACAGCATTCCTTCTTCGTCAGCCATACTTTTCTCCTGCTCCAAACGCTTATTCGAAATGCGTAATCAACTCGGTGGGGGCGGCGACGACCTGCTCTACCTGCACAGCCAGCTTGCTCCCGCGCAGACCCGTCCGGCCCCGGAACTTGACCTGATCGCCCACTACCAGATCCACAGCCCCGAGACGCGCATTGGGAGCCGCCTCACCGTCGGGCGGCGGGCAGACCGACATCGGAATTATCTGCCCGACTTCCAGCGACACTAAGTCGGCCACGGTCAGCGCCGAGACGCCCAGCCGGGCGATGCAGTTCACGCGTGTCGTGTGCAGGCGGCGGGCCAGATCGCTGCCATGCGAGACTGTGTTCTTTTTGCGGTCGCTGGTCAGCCACCGCTGCGTGCTGAGCTTGCCCAGAATAGGTTTCAGCAGCAGATAAGGCACGCACAGACTCATCGCGCCCGAAAAATCGCCCATGCGAATCTCAATTAAAATCAGCACCACGGTGTCATTGCCCGGCACAATCTGCACAAACTGCGGGCTGGTTTCCATCGAAACCAGATCAAACTCCATCGGCAGCACGGCGTCCCAGGCTGTCTTCAGGTCAGACAGCGCTATATCCACGATATGACCGCTGAGCGTTTTTTCAATGTCGGTCAGGTCACGCACCACTTTTCCCGCCGCGCCTTTGCCGCCAAGCAGCCGGTCCAGCATGGAAAACAGGATGCCGAAATCAATCTCAAAAATGGACTGACCGGATAAGGCTTCCACATTTAAGATGTTCAGCAGCGAGGCACTGACCGTTTTAAGATACTCGTCGTAAGGAACCTGCTCCACCGAAACCAACTCTATTTCCACCTGCGTCCGCAGATGACTGGCGAGGGAGGTCAGAAACATACTGGCAAAGTTTTCGTGCAGCATTTGCAGCGAGCGTAGGTGATCTTTGGAAAGCTTATCGGGGCGGCGGAAATCGTACACTTCATAGCTTGGCGGCATAAGGGCCCGGTGCTGCGTAGTGTCAAGTGCACGGGAAGCTTCGGCCCGCCGCCGCTTGTGCAGCGGCAGAAAGACGCGCCCTTCCACCTGCAGCGTTTGCGGAGCGGTGGCGGAAACCGCATCCAGAGTGGCACGGCGCTCCTCGGTCGCCGGGTTGGGCGCGGGCGGTCCGTCGGCGCCGGTCATGGAGGCCAGCAGTGATTCAATTTCGTTTTGTGAGAGAACTTCGGCCAATGGGGGTACCTATTCAATGCAAACAGCCTCGGACGCTTTATGCGTCCGAGGTTGCTTATTCCATAAGTTCCCGGCAATGTTCACAGGTTTGTTTGGGCAAACCTTACTGTGTCACAAAGTTCGTGAAATACACGCCCTGTACGTCGTCCTCGCCCAGCCCTTCGTTGACACTCTTTTTGATGTCCGCTTTCAGCTTTTCGCGGCCTTTAATGCTCGCAATATCATCGCGGGTCTTGGAGGACAGCGAAGTCAGCACAGCATCCCGAATGAGCGGAGACTCTTCCTTTAGTGACTCCGGCGTTTTGCCTTTGGCTTTGTCCAGCTCCAGTCCTACGGTCACCTTCAAAAAGTGGTCGCTGCCGGGGTCGGCCAGATTGACCAGGAACTCGTCCAGCGTCAGGACCGGGCCTTTTTCCACTTTCTTCTTTTCGTGCGCAGGCTTCGCTTTCGCGCTGGCTGAATGCACCATGAAAAACGCCCCGCCCAGTACAGCGACGGCGAACACGGCCATAATGATCATCATGGGCGGCTTCTTTTTGCCGCCTGCCTCTTTTTTGTCTTCGGTCTTTTCAGCCATACTTCACCTCTACACTTGTGCGCCCGCCGTTTGCAGGCGCACTTTGAGTATCGGCAGGAAACACCGCAAACTTTACGGGAACATACTTTGAAGATGTTTTGTTAAGAACCTTGACAACAACGCACTCAAGAGATATAATAAGCGTTGTCAGGATTTAACATAAAACTTAAGCATATTCAGGAGCATACACTTTGGGAAAAACAGTAGGAATTGACCTCGGAACCACAAACTCGGTGGTCGCTATTTTGGAAGGCGGCGAGCCGACCGTCATTGCCAACGCCGAAGGCGCACGCACCACCCCCAGCATCGTCGGCTTTACCAAGACCGGGGAGCGCCTCGTGGGCAATGCCGCCAAGCGGCAGGCAGTCGTCAACCCCGACCGCACCCTGATCTCTATCAAGCGCAAGATGGGAACTGCCGACAAAGTCAGCGTGGATGGAACCAACTATTCGCCGGAGCAGATTTCGGCCATGATTTTGCAGAAGCTCAAAGCGGATGCCGAAGCGTACCTGGGCGAAAAGGTGGACAAGGCTGTCATCACCGTTCCGGCGTACTTCAACGATGCCCAGCGCAACGCCACCAAGACGGCGGGAACCGTGGCAGGCTTAGAAGTCCTTCGCATCATCAATGAGCCGACGGCGGCGGCGCTGGCTTACGGTCTGGACAAGAAGAAGGACGAGCGCATTCTGGTTTATGACCTCGGCGGCGGCACGTTCGATGTGTCCGTGCTGGAAATCGGCGGCGGCACGGTGGAAGTGCTGGCGACGGCCGGGGACACGCGCCTCGGCGGCGACGACTTCGACGAAAAAATCGTCAGCTATGTCGCCGATGAGTTCAAGCGCGAGCAGGGCATCGACCTTCGCAAAGACAAGCAGGCCATGCAGCGGCTCCGTGAGGCCGCTGAAAAGGCAAAAATCGAGCTGTCCAATGTCGTGCAGACCAATATCAACCTGCCGTTCATCACGGCGGACGCCGAGGGGCCGAAGCACCTGGACGTCAGCCTGTCCCGCGCCAAGTTTGAAGAGCTAACCCGCGACCTGGTAGACCGGACGCAGGAGCCGCTGAAGCGGGCACTGGCCGATGCCAAAATTGAGGCCAAAGACCTCGATGAGATTATCTTAGTCGGCGGCTCCACCCGCATTCCTGCCGTGCAGGAGCTGGTCAAGCGTCTCGGCGGCGGCAAAGAGCCGAACCGCAGCGTCAACCCGGATGAAGTTGTCGCCATTGGCGCGGCCATCCAGGCGGGCGTTCTGGGCGGTGAAGTCAAAGACATCATCCTGCTGGACGTGACCCCGCTGTCGTTGGGCATTCAGACGCTCGGCGATATGTTCACCAAGCTGGTGGAGCGCAACACGACCATCCCGTACCGCAAGTCCGAGACCTTCTCGACGGCAGCCGACGGCCAGACGGCAGTGGACGTGGTGGTTTACCAGGGCGAGCGGCAGCTTGCCTCGCAGAACAAGCTGCTGGGCCGCTTCCAGCTCACCGGCATCCCGCCCGCCGGGCGCGGCATCCCGCAGGTGGAAGTCACGTTTGACATTGATGCCAACGGCATCGTCAATGTGTCCGCCAAAGACCGGGCCACCAACAAAGAGCAGCGGATCACCATTTCGGGAGCGGGCACTTTGGACAAGAGCGATGTGGAGCGCATGATCCGCGAAGCCGAGCAGCACGCTTCCGAAGACGCGGCCATCCGCGACAAGGCCGAAGTCCGCAACCAGGCCGATCAGGCGGTTTACCAGACCGAGCGGCTGATCAAAGACCTCGGCGAGAAGCTGCCCGCCGACCAGCGGACAGAAGTGGAGACGGAGATCGCCAACGTCAAGTCCGCGCTGGAAGGCGACGACACTGCCCAGATCAAGTCCGCCACCGAGGCGCTGACGCAAGCCTCGTACAAGCTCTCCGAGCTGATGTACCAGCAGGCGGGCGGCGGGGCAAATGCCCCCGGCTCCGAAGCGGGCTATTCCGATCAGCCAAAGGAGACTCCTGCCAAGCCCGCCGATGACGATGTGATTGACGCCGATTTCAAGAGCGAGTAATCACACTCTCACGTCCCGGCACGCAAGCCGTGCCGGGATAAACCCAACCCAAACCACTCACTAACGGAGGAAAACTAATTATGGCAAACATCGTTCGTTTCGATCCCTTTGAGGACATGGCCCGCCTGCAGCGGGAAGTCAACCGGCTGTTCGACGACGGCACACGCGGCGGACAGCGGCAGTCTGAGATGACCGCCGCCCGGACCTGGGCGCCCGCCGTGGACATCTTTGAGGACCGCCAGGAAATCATCGTCCGGGCCGAGCTGCCCGGCATGAACCAGGCCGACATCGACATTGAGCTGACCGGCGACACTCTGACTTTGAAGGGCGAGCGCAAGTTTGACGAAACGCACCGCAAGGACAACTATGTCCGCGTGGAGCGGGCTTACGGCCACTTCCAGCGTTCGTTCACCATCGGCGTTCCCGTCCAGGCCGACGCTGTCAAGGCCGTCTACAAAGACGGCGTACTCGAAGTCCACCTGCCCAAATCGGAAGAAACTCGGCCTAAAAAAGTGGTCGTGACCGCCGAATAGCGCAAACCAAAGAAGCGGCCCCGGACACTGTCCGGGGCCGCGTTTTTAGTTGACAAACCATAAACACTTTGGTACTATAAACCTATGAAGCCACTCCGTTTCACGGTCACCATCGAAAAAGAAAAACTCAGCACTGGCGAGGACATTTATGTTGCGCTTTGCCTGGAGCTTGACATAGCCAGCCAGGGGGCCAGCGTCGAGACAGCCAAAGCCAATCTGCGTGAAGCCGTGGAGCTGTTTCTGGAAACCGCCTCGCCCTCCGAGCTAGAGCGCCGCCTGCCTCACCACCGGGAAGGCGCAGAAGTGTTCACCACGCAGCTAGAAGTCCCTGACAGGAGCAAAGAGCATGAAGCCGTTGCGGGTCTTGTCGGGGTCTGATGTCTGCAAGATATTGGAAGCCAATGGCTTTGAGTTTGTGCGCCAAAAAGGCAGTCATGTGACGTATGAGCGCAAAGCTGATGAAACGACCTACAGTACGCAGGTCCCCCTGCACCGCGAGATAGCCAGCGGTACTCTGCGCTCTATCATCCGTCAATCCGCCCTGCCGCGTGAGCTATTTGAGATTGACTGAAGTCGGGCGGCCCCAGACAGTGTCCGGGGCCGCTTTTTTTGTTGACAAACCCTGCCTACTTTGGTACTATGCACTATGAAACGAGCGCATTTCAATCTGGCCGCCTCGCTGGGTTTTATCCTCTGGCTGCCATGTGCTTCCTCGCCCGCCATCTGCGACGCCCAGGAGCAAACGGAGCAGAACAAAAATATGGCGCAGGCACTTCAGCAGGAAGTCAGCACGGCGCTGGCCGCCCGCCATCCGCTGAAGGCCGATCTGACCTGGAGCAGCCATTATACTGCTTATCCTGATCCTTCTACACTCACAGATTTATCAACTGGTAAGCCTATATACACTGGTGATACAGGCATTCGAGGGGACAAGCTGCCTTTGGTCATTCTCTTTAAGAGAGCCGGTCTTGATCAATTTGTATCTACTCGTGGAAAAAATGACTCCGTGAAATCTGCGGACCTGCTGAGATACCTCGGCGACCCCTTTATCCCTTATTTTCGCACCGGCTTCCCCTTATCTGCAAATGGCCCAGTCTATCTCAGCGGTTTGCATTACGTCGGCACAGAAACCAAAAAGGGAATTGTGTACCGGATACTAGAAGCAGACCGCGTGATTGCTGATGCCTCCACTGTTACCATCCCAAAGCCGGGCTCTCAAATCCATGTCCCCAACGCGCTGTTTTCTGTGACGAACTGGCGATGGTATGTTGGACCGGATCACCTCATCCATCGTTTCACCTGGAAAGACCCTGAAAAGGCTGGCTCTGATCTAAATGGTGAACAAAACGAAGTAACCATCAATCGCTATTTCTACTAAAGCGAGCCTGACCAATCTTCCGCCCGCAGCCCAGGAACTTTGCCGAAGTCCTTCAGGTTGCGCGTTAGCAGCGTGGCATTGTTTGCCAGACAAATTGCGGCAATGCGGAGATCGCTTGTGCCGATACGAATACGGGCCTGCTGTAATCGCTCAAACTCTGCCGCCGCCTCGTAAGCCAGCAGCGGAGTGTCACGAAATGTCGTAATATGGGATTGGAGGCGGTCGTAAGCTTGCATAAGCCGGTTTGAGTTTTTCGCCTGTTCGGCATAAGCCAGCCAGCCGCGCATTTGTTCCCCATAATTGACAATTGTGGTCCCAATCTCGTGGCCCGGAACGCGCCCAATTCGCATTTGCAGTGGAAGGGCTGTGCTGCCACCCCGCTCCAGAATGGAAAGGTGATCGGTATCCAGTGCCCAAGTGATAATCAAGAGTTCCGCTCGTAATCTTCCGGGCGAGAGGATTCGCGCCACTCGCGCCCAAGACGCTCGGCTTCGTCAAAAGCCGGGTCATCTTGATAGATGCCAACAATTTTTTCCCACCACGGGCGGCCTTCGGCTGTTTCAGCAGCGGTCTGCTCCTGATTCCATTGCTTTATCTGCGCTTCCAAAACCGCAGCGCGCTCTTCCAAACTGGGTGCTGCCATAACTCACCTCCAGGACGAAATTGATAATCGCAGTATACCTCTGCCAGCATTTCTAAATCAGCCCCGCCGCGACTGTGTTCAGCCACAAACGCCGCCAGCGCAAAAAACGCGCCCCGTCTTCGGCTTCGTTGATCACCCGGTTGGTCAGCAGCACCAGTGAGACTTCAAAGGCCGGGTCAATCAGCAGGGCTGTTCCCGTGAAGCCCGAATGGCCGAACGCCCGGTCTGAAAACAAATCCCCGCACGGCAGGTAATCGTTGCCTGCACAGAACCATCCCCACGACTGCGCCCCGATTTCTTGGGGGATTTGGCTGACCGCCATCCGCGCCGCTGTCGCCCGTGACACCACCGGCCCGCCACCCATGCGAATGGCTTCTGCAAAGGCCAGCACGTCCCGCGCCGCCCCAAACAGCCCGGCGTGGCCCGCAACGCCGCCCAAGTCGCGGGCGCGGGGGTCATGCACCGTGCCAAGCGGGGCGTTACCCGTCGGCGCGATGTTTCCGCCCGCCGGGCAGAACCCCAGCGTGGTCAGCCCCAGCGGCCCGGCGATGCCCTCGGCAAAGCAAACGTCCAGCGGTCTGCCTGCGACCCGCGCCGTGATTTCGCCCAGCAGAATATAGCCCGTGTCCGAATAGGTGTACCCCGTCCCCGCAGGCCGCAGGGTGGGGGTAGTCAGAACGTGACGCAGCATTTCTTTCCTGTCCGCCCCTTCGCCGTCGTGGGGCCAGCGCGGGACGGGCGGCAGGCCCGACGTATGCGTCAGCAGATGCCGCAAGTCTACGCCGCTGAGATGGGGCAGGGGGCCGAACTCGTCTTCAAAGAACCCGCCGACCCCCTGCCGCAGATGCACCCGCCCGTCTTCCACCAACTGCAGCAAACACGCCGCCCCCGCCAGCGGCTTGGTCAGCGACGCCAGATCAAACCGCGTGTTTGGATTAGCCTCCCCAAACGCCCGCACGGCCACGGTCTGTCCGCCCCGCGCCAGCGCGTAGACGGCGTGGGTAAATAGCCCTTCGGCGATGCCCTCAGCCAGCAGCGTGTCGGCGCGGGCGAGTTGTCGCGGGGAAATGGCAGGGGCACTAGTCATAGGGCGTAATTCGGGAATGCTGCCGGGTTCTCCTGCCGCCGCTCACGGCCTGGGCTGCCGGTGAAAGTCCGCATTGAGACGGGTGAAGTGGCTCCACTGCTCGGGCACTTCATCGTCCACGAAGATGGCATCCACCGGGCACTCCATCTCGCAGAGGCCGCAGTCAATGCAGTGGTGAGGATCGATAAAAAGCTGATCGTAGACAATTCCGCTGTCTTCCAAAGTGCCAGAGTGAATGCAGTCCGCCGGGCAGACGGGAACACAGGATTGGTCTTTGCAACCAAGACAGGGTTCCGTGATGACTAGTGCCATAATAAAGTTATCCTTTCGCTTGTATCAGCGGCAGGATACCAGCCCCCAGGCGGTATAACAATGACTTTAATCACGGGGAGAATTGCATGAAACCTGAAGAGGCGCTTCGACAGGTGCTATTTTTAAAGACGGCAAGCCAAGAAGCGATTACTCAGCTCTTGTCAGCGGGGCAGGTGCGGCATCTCGGCAAAGGCGAACAGCTCTTCAGGGAGCTGGAACGCTGTCAGGGCCTGTTTGTTGTGCTGGCCGGGGCCGTCAAAGTTTACAAACTGGACAGCCGGGGGCGGGAGCTGACCTTGAGCCTGGAAGGGCCAGGGGCAAGCGTCGCGGAGCTGCCACTGTTCGACGGCGGCAATTACCCGTACAGCGCCGAAGCGGCCCAGGTAAATACATCACTCTGGTTCGTGCCGCGTGATCAGTTCCGTGCAGTGATGCACGCCTTCCCGGAGATCACGGAACGCGCCCTGCTGGCGCTCGGCATTAGGCTGAGGCAGATGGTTCAGATCGCCGAGGCGCAGAGCCTGTTCACGGTGCGGGCAAGGCTCGCGGCTTATCTGCTGGAAGTCATGGCGGGGCGGAAGGAGTTTCGATTAGAAGATACCAATGAGGCCATCAGCAGCTATCTGGGTACAGTCCGCGAAGTCGTTTCCCGAACGCTGCGGACGCTCAAAGAAGCCAAAGTCATTGCCCTGCGGGGCCGCTGGGTGACAGTGCTGGATGAGGCCGAACTGCGGCATATCGCCGGGGCCGGTCAGTAGCCCCGGCGGATGCCCCAGGCCATGCCGCCGAGAAGCAGCACACTCAGCCCGGACATCCACAACGCGCCGGGGGCGAAGTAGGAGCAGAGGAGCAGGGCAAACCCAGCCACAAGCGCAGGCGCGGAGCCTTGCTTTTTGCCGTACACGAGGCAGCCGGTGCCGAGCGATCCCCAGAACAGGGACGCCAGCAGAAAGTCAGTGGCAAACATAAGGGGATTGTCGGCAGGAGCACTCGCAGAGAGCAGGGCAAAGCGGCCTCTTCAGCGCGGCGCGAAAAAACGCTCCCGGACGAGCACGGCGACTTTTTCCGGGCCGCTCGTGCGGGCACGCTTCTGGAACACGTCAAAGTCGTTCGCTTCAATTTTGTCTAAAATGCGGGCGTAGAGGACGCGGGCGAGGCGCACCGGGAGGCGGCAGGAGGCGGGCAAGAGGGGAATGCCCACATCGGCGCAGGCGTAAAACTCACGGGCGCGGGCGATCTCAAAGCGCATCAGGGCCAGGAACTCGTCGTTGACCACGCCGCCCGCCAGCATCTGCTCGGTGTAGCCGAACCGGGCCATATCTTCTAATGGCAGATAAATCCGGCCACGCGTGGCCCAGTCTTCGCCGATGTCGCGCCAGAAATTGGTGAGCTGCATAGCAAGCCCTAAATCATGGGCCGGGCCGAGTGCGGCAGGCTCCGTCGCGCCGAGCAGGTGGCACATCATCAGTCCGACCACGCTGGCGCTGCCATAGGTGTAGGTTTTGAGGTCTTCAAACGTCTCATAGCGCGTGCGCGTCAGGTCCATCGCCATTGCATCCAGAAACGCCAGTGCATAGTCGGTCGGCAGAGCGTGCCGCTGGGCCATGTCGGCAAAGGCATGCAGCACGGGCAGGCAGGAGCGGCCCGTTTTCAGGGCTTCCAATGTTGCCTGCCGGTAGCCCGCCAGCGCCAGCGCCGGGTCCGAGCCGGGCGGCGGGTTGTCCACAATCTCATCCGGGTAACGGACAAAGCCGTACAGCGCATGAACTGACCGGCGCACTTCCGGGGGGAAAAACAGCGTGCTGAAATAGTAGGTTTTACCGTGGTGCGCGTTCAGCCGCTTGCTTTCGGCATAGGCCGCGTCAAGGTCAACCTCAGAGCTAAAGGAAACTGCCGTGGACATGGACAAGAACTTTCTAGGCGGCGTCCGCCAGAATGCGCTCAGTGACAAGTTTTGCGCCGAGGCAGACCAGCGGCACGCCCGTTCCAGGCACGGTGCTGGCTCCCACGAAGTACAAGCCGTCGATGTCGGCGGACTTGTTGGAGGGCCGGAAGTAGCCGACCTGCAGAATACCGTGCGACAGGCCAAACGCCGCGCCGTACTTCAAGTTATACTGGTCCCGCCACTCACGCGGGGTGACCACTTCCTCCACCACAACGTGCTTTCGCAGGTCGGTCAGCCCGCGTGCTTCCAGGGCATCATAGATTTTCTCTTTGAACTTCGCCACCTGCGCGTCGTCCCACTGCATCTGATCGGTCAGGTGGGGAATGGGGACCAGCACAAACAAGTTGTCCCCGCCGGGCGGGGCCACCGACGGGTCGGTGCGGCCCGGCGCGTTGACATAAAAGCTCGGGTCACGTGGGGGCACTTTGGCGTCGAAGATTTCTTCAAAGTTGCGCTTGTAGTCTGATGACAAAAAGAAGTTGTGGTGCTTGACGTCCGGGTAGACCTTGTCCGTGCCCAGGTACAGCATAAAGGCCGACGACGTAAACGCCTGCTTTTTCCACGACGCTTCCGAGAACTTCGCGGGCCGCTCCGCCAGCAGGTCGGTATACGTGTAGGGCAGGTCGACGTTCGAAATCACCAAATCTGCCGCCCGCTCGCCGCCGTCGCCCAGGCAGACGCCCCGCGCCCGCCCGTCTTTGACCACAATCTGCGTCACATTTTGGTCTGTTTCAATCTGAACGCCCAGCTTCTTCGCCACCGCCGCCATCGCCGTTGGCAGGGCATAAATGCCGCCTTCGGGATAGTACAGTCCGTCTTCCGCCAGCTCCGTGTACGGCAGGAGCGTGTAGACCGCCGGGGCCTCAAACGGCGAGATGCCCAGGTACATGGATTGCATCGAGAACGCCTGCCGCAGCCGGTCGTCCTTGAAGAACTGCGAAACGTGCGTGTAGAGCTTGTCCAGCGCGTTGAGCTGCCCCAGCAATTTGAGATTGGACGCCGTGAAGAAATCGGTAGCCTTGTTGAAGTTCTTTTCCACAAACTGCTTGCGGCCTATGCGGTACTTCTTGCCCGCATCTTCCAGAAACTTGTAGTACCCCGCCGTCACCCCCGGCTCAATCCGCTCCATCTCCGCGATCATCTTGGTTAGGTCCGACGACATCTCCATCGACGACCCATCCCCAAAATGAACCGCATAGTTCGGCTCCATCTTGATAAGCTTCACCCACGAATCAAAGTCTTCGTCGCAGGCCGCGAACAGCTCCCGGTACACGTCCGTCATCAGCAAAAGCGACGGCCCGGTGTCAAACCGGTAGCCATCTACTTCAAGGGTATTGGCCCGCCCGCCGACCGTCGCGTTCTTCTCTAAAATCGTGACCTGATACTGCCCCGTCGCCTGCAGCCGCATCGCCGTCGCCATGCCGCCAATCCCCGCGCCGATAATAATAACCTGCTTGGTCTGTGTCTGGTTCAACCCCGCCCTCAATTCTAATCTGCCGTGAGTATACCCCGAAGCCGCCCGGAAGACACCCGCCGCTCCGAGAGAGGGGCGCAGCAGGTATTATATCTGCATGATGGAAATATCAGACAAAATCAACGCGGCGCTGATTGAGCAGATTACCACTGCTTTTCAGGGTGTGACTCGCGGCAAAGGCGTTTCGCTCCACGAAGCGGATGTCATTGATGCTTATGGTTCATCCAAAGAGCGGGCAAAGGCGCGGCGGTTAGATACTGACACACGCTGGCAGGACGTTCCTGACGCCGACATTGAGCAATATCACTGGATACTCAGTTTTTTGGACCTACAGGGTTTTCACTACTACGTGCCTGCCTACATGGTTTGGTCGTTGAAGTATTACAAAACTTCTGAATCTGCGTCTAGTGACAGAATCATTTATGCGCTTGACTTATATCTTAGTACGAGTAAGGAAATGATCGAATTTCGTCAATCACGCTTTGCCGTGTTCACGCCGGAGCAGTGTGCGGCCATCTGTGGCTTCCTGCGATTTATGGCAGAGCATAACGATGGCTATGCGGACGGGAAGGCAGCGTCAGAGGCGTTAGAAGGCTACTGGGGGCAGTTTTGCCCGAGCGAGCCGGTATAATAGAAGCACAACAATTCTTAAAAGTCGGAAAGAATCGAGAGCCGTAGGGGCAGGGCTTGCCCCTGCCCATCTTTTCTATCCTAATCTTTCCTAAAGGAAGGACCTTGCGAAGCAAGGTGGTAAATCTCTTTTGTCAAAACGAACTGGTATACTAGTATTATGAGCGAACGGATGATCTCTCCGCAGATGGGCGACGACGACCGCGATGAGTATTCACTGCGGCCCAAGCGGCTGCGTGAGTTTATTGGGCAGCCGAAGATTAAGGAAAGCCTGGGGATATTTTTGCAGGCGGCGCAGGGGCGCGGCGAGGCGCTCGACCACGTCCTGCTGCACGGACCGCCGGGCCTCGGCAAGACGAGCCTGTCGCTGATTATCGCCAATGAAATGGGGGCGCCGCTGCGGGCAACCTCCGGCCCGGCGATTGAGAAGGCGGGGGATTTAGTTGCTATTCTGACAAACCTGGAGGCGGGCAGCGTGCTGTTTCTGGATGAAATCCACCGGCTGGCACGGCCCGTGGAAGAGATTTTGTACTCGGCGATGGAAGACTATCAGGTGGATATCGTCATCGGGAGCGGGCCGTCAGCGCGGACGGTCAAGCTGGATGTGCAGCCGTTCACGCTGGTCGGCGCGACGACGCGGGCGGGCCTGCTGTCTTCGCCGCTGCGAGACCGCTTCGGCATTCAGCAGACGTTTGAGTTCTATACGCCCGATGACCTGATGGAGATTATCACGCGCTCGGCGGCCATTTTGGAAGTCCGCATCGACACGCACGGGGCGGGGGAGCTGGCGCGGCGCTCACGGGGGACGCCGCGTATCGCCAACCGTTTGCTGAAGCGCGTGCGGGACTTCGCGCAGGTCAAGGCCGACGGCCATATCAGCCGGGAAGTCGCCGCCGCCGCGCTGGCGATGCTGGAAGTGGACCCGTCGGGGCTGGATGAGTTTGACCGGCGGCTTTTGCGGATGCTGATTGAGAAGTTCGGCGGCGGCCCCGTCGGCGTGGAGACAATGGCGGCGGCGATGTCCGAGGAGCGTGACACGCTGGAAGATGTCTACGAGCCATACCTGATGCAGATGGGCTTTTTGCAGCGCACCCCACGCGGGCGGGTCGCTACCCGCCGCGCCTGGGAGCATTTGGGGCTGACCCCGCCGCCATCCCTGTCCACGCTTCTGCCGGGGCAAGGCACGCTGCTGTGAGCTTAATTGGCCGGGGCCAGCTTGATGTTGCTGAGAGTGAACTCGCGCACGGTCTGCGCTCCTTTTTCGGCTTTGATCACCCGGCGGGACACGGGGAGCCAGTTGCCGCCGGTTGAAGCGTAGGTGTCTGTAAACTCTTCCACGCTTTGGAGGGCCTCAGTGGCAGCATCAAAGTAGGTCACGGCGAAGTGGCGCGGCAGATACTTTCCATCGGCGGTCGTTGTTTCCAGCACGGTGATGGTGAACCGACTGCCTCCCATTGTGCGAGTAACTTCGGTGACGACGTTGTCTTTCACCCGGTAGAACGAATGCAGGCCGTCGTGGAGCGTCACCTGCCGCCCCAGCGGGCTGCCGTCATTCGGGGTAAAGGTGATCGGGTTGCGCCCGTCGCCTTTGGCGAAATCTCCCCCGCGCCGATGCCCCAGCGCATTGGAAAGCTGCTCTTCCAGCCACTCGCGTCCGTCCGAAGACAGCCCCGCCATGGTCAGCGTCACGTCGTCAGTTTTGGAATAGGCCAGCGTTCCAGTGCACACTTTTCCATTGTCATTGAAGGCAATGTTTGCAGTTACCCCGCCGAAATCCACCGGCAGGACCTGCCGATTGTCATGGGCGGCTTTCAGCAGCGCATAGGCGGCAGGGTCGGCGCTCACTGGCGCGGTCGCCATCGCTGGCGCGTCTGCCTTCCCACGCACCGGAAACGTCAGCGTTGTATAATTACGCACTAATTTGTACGCTTTGCCGCCGTACTTGCCGCTCTTTTTCTCGGCGACCATTGCACGGATGCTATACAGGCCGTCGCCCCGCAGATTGAACTGGAAGCTGCCGTCTCTGCCTGTGGTCAGGCTGTCCGGCGGGGCATCACCAGGGCGAGCCAAAATGATCTCGGCGCCTGCGGCTGGTGTGTGGCCGCGTGTGACCACAGCGCGGCAGGGGCTGCCGATGTGAGTCAAAGTAATCTCGACCGGCAGATGGGCCGATTGTTCTGCTTCCGTCAGACCGCTGGCCGCTTTGGCATAGTAGCGCAGCAAAAAGATGCCTCGCTTTTCCTCCGAGCGGTCCAGAACGCCCCATGTCTGTTCGGCAGCAGCGATTGAGCCTGTGCAGGGGGCGGTCAGATTGTCTGTGCCGGAAGTCAGTGTCAGCGGTCTGCCGCCCGCCGTCCAGGCGCGGTCCGGATGGACACGGGGCAAAAGCTGCGGCAGCGTCTTTTCACCGGCTTCCTCGCTGAACCCCACCGTGAGCGTGGACGCGGGGGCGGGCTGAAGCTGCGCCCACAGGAAATGGGCCGAGGCGGGGCGGCAGAACAGCAGGCTCAGGCTGCAAACCACGGCGGCGCTGAACGCAAATCGTTTTTCTATGCAAGTTTTAGCGCAAGATTGTCGTTTCATAAAATTTCCTGACATTATTAGAGTTTGAACAGCGGGGCAGAATGGGGTAAACTACTACCGGTGAAGGGTGTGATTCTGTCGCATCCCGCTCCGCGCCCTGGGCATCTGCTAATGCCCAGGGCGTTTTTGTGTGTCTAGTTAAGCAGGCCGCGCCGCTTTGCGGCGCGTCCGCACGGCTTGCCCGCCCATCCCCAGAACTCCCAGGCTCAATAAAACTCCCAGAGAGATGGTGGTGGACGCTTCGGGAACAGGAGCAGCGGCGGCGAGCGTCGTCAGCGTGTCCACCCGCGTGGCAATCTGGCTGGACGACGTTTGACCGGGACTGTAGCTGAATGTGTAACCGGTGGCGTTCCCGGCCAGATTGTCCCACGAGAAGCGGTAAACATAATCATTGCCTCCGAACCCGCCTGAGATCGGCGTGGAGACTACATTGGAAGTGCTGTATGCCAGGCTCGACCCACCTGTCGGGCTGACTTTGACCGAAGACAGGTCAATCGGGTTGCCTTGAGCCTCTATTTGTAAGATCAGCGTGGTGCTGAAGTTGACGCCTCTGCCGAAGCTGGGGACTGTGACCACCGGATTAATCACCCCTGAAAAAGAATACAGATGCCCGGTCGGGGCCGGGCCGATTAAAAACGCGCCATCGGTGGCGGCGGTGCTGTCATACCAGTTGGCTGTACCTGCCGGGTTGCTCGAAAGGCTCGGTGCGTTTGGGCCTGCCGCGCTGCTGTAACCGTCCCATTCCTGATAGGTCGTGCCCTGCTGCCCGAAAAACGACGGCGCGGTGAAGTTCGCGTTTGGTGCGGCAAAAGCCCCGGCGGCGGCAGTCAGGCAGCCGAGGGCGGTGCCGAAAGCGACCAGAAACTTCTGTGTGCGAGTTGCGGTCATGTCTGTGATCTTTCTGTCTAGCGACGTGTATTTGTTGTCTGTGTTCTTTTTATCGTCAGGCCGGTCCGCGTGGCGGCTTACACGGCGCGTTGTGTTTCCTGGTGTTTTGCTGGCGTTACTCTCCTTTCCGGTGCGCGGCTGCGCCGACGAGGGGAACCGCATCGGCTTCGGGATACTTGCCGGCGGCTTCTCCGGCGGCGTGCGGCTTCACCTGTACCTGCGTGACGGACTGGTACTGCTTCCAGCAGAACCACCCGGTCAGGCCCACAATCAATACAATTAGCACTCCCGCCTGCCAGGCTTTCAAGCCTGGCCCGGTCGATGTTTTCATCTGGTTTGCCCTTTCTCATGCGCCGCCGCCGTCCAGGCTCCAAAGCGTTGGATCACTGAGCTGCGAGATCGTCAGCGCCTTGACGTGTCCATCGACAAACACCGACGTTGCCCGGCCATTGTGGCGCGGCCAGCAGTAGCCGTAGGATTCTGCCGTGACCCCGCTCGCCGTTCCAGTCCAGAGTGGCGGCGGCTCGACGCGGTGGAACCCGTAGATGAAATCTTTGCCGGTCGGTCCGCTTTTGGCGTAGGTACTTTCCACCAGCAGCAGCATCCGTGCAGGCTGGGCCACAGCGGCTAACGGCTGGCCGGTTTCCTGCGAGCCGGTGCAGGTGAACGGTGGCCCCATCTGGCAGGGCGGGTTCAGGGACAGGAATTTCTCGTTGTAGCCGTAGTCCGGGCACAGCCCAAACAGGTAGTCGCCAGCTCCACCGTTATCAGGCACACGGGGATTACCGGGCCAATTTTGATTGCTGTCCGGGCACCACGTAGTCTGCGGAGAGGCTTTCAGATAGGACCCCATGACATTCGGCCAGCGCGGCGGGCCGGGATTAGTGAAGGGAGTGCGCTCATCGAAATCGTTCTCATACAGCCCGAACGCCAGCGCAAGCTGTTTAGCGTTGCTGATACAGACGGTCTGACGTGCCTTTTCCCTGACGGTCAGGAAGACAGGAAAGAGTATCGCTGCCAAAATCGAAATAATGGCAACCACTACAAGCAGCTCAATCAATGTAAATCCGCATGATGGCTTGATAGGACGTGCCAAAGTGTCTTCTCCTCATCCGGGGCCTTCACGGCACAGGGACAGGCAAGGGCAGGCCGAGACAGAGGAATCCGCCAAAGCCGGGACACTAAAAGTGACGCGCTTGGAAGCACGACGCTTCGAATCCAGTTATTTTTATGGGTGACACAGGAGGAGCGGAATGGGGGAAGGAGCCTTTGGTGAAGGGTGTGATCCTGCCGCATCCCGCGCCGCGACCCTGGCGTCTGCAAACGCTCGGAACGCTGTTTCTCTGTGAGTGCTGGTCGCTGAAATGGCGACCAGATGAGTCGGAGATTAGTGTGACATATCTCCTGCGTGATGTCAAGGCTTTTAAGAAATTATTTTGAGAGGCTTACGACGGGCTGGGCGTTGCTTCCGGTCCTTCGCCGATAGCGGCCTGTTCAGCCTCCCTCTCGGCTTCATCGGTGCGCGGCGTCTGCGCGGAAGTCTTTTCGGGCGCGGCGTCGGCCTGGCTGGACGCGGCCTGCGTGCCCGGCTGCGGGGCGCTGTTAAGTGTGTGTTCCATAGAGCTGTCTGTACCCCGCCACGGGTAGAAGTTATACACCAGCCCCCGCCATTCGCCGTGGCCCTCAAAAAATGCCAGCACTTCTTTGTCCGTGACAGTCCGCCCCAGCTCTTTGCCGAGCAGCGCCCGCGCCACCGAATCGGCGTTGACGTGGGCAGGTTTGCCCAGATAGAGCATCAGGCAAGCCGCCCCGTAAGGCCCGATGCCGGGCAGGGACAGCAGCCGCTTCCGCAGCTCTTCCGCCGTCAGGTCTTCCGACTGCCAGCCTTCCAAGTTTAATTCACCGCTGACGACCTGCGTGGCAATCGCATGGACATAGGCCGCACGATACCCCATCCGCGCTTTAGCCGCAAATTCGTCAAACGGCACGCTGGCAATCTGTGCGGGCGTTGGGAACGCCCGCCCCTCGCTGCCAAAGTGCTGCACCAGTCGGGCGGACATGGCGATGGTCTGTGCCCAGGTCGTGTTGACCGTGGCAATCACTTTCAGCGTGTCCTCAAACAGGGTGGGGCCGCGCAGCAGCCGCCCCCGGCGACACTGTTCCAAATGGGCTAAACTTGGCTGCGTGCGGCAATAGGCATGAAAGCCGTCCAGCGGCACGTCAAGCTGGAGCATTCGCCTCACTCGCCGCACTATCTCCGCCTCTTCGCCGCCGCCCGCCCCCTCCACCCGCACCGCGTCTCCGCCGTCGTCCTGCAGGGTCAGCTCAATCAGCGTGCCATCACCCAGTACTTCCGGGCGCGAAAGCGTCTGCCGGTCCTCGTCCCAGACAAAGGGAGCCAGCCGCCGCCAGCCGTGCGCGGATAGGGTTTCCAGAAACGAGAAATCAGGCGGCGTCGAAATGCGAATAGTCATAGTAAGAGTATAGCCGAAAGGGCCAGTGCTTCACGCCTGACGCGGCTCGCCCGCCCGCAGGGTCAGCGCGAACGCCGCTGCCGCGAATGCCGCCGACAGAACAAACAGCGTGTGATACCCCGCCGGACCGTCGGCCAGCAGGCCGCCCGCCAGCGGGGCGAACGCACGGGGCAGGGCGGTGACGGCGTTGTAGAGCGCCGTATACAGCGGGATTTCGCGGGCGTCCCCGGCGTATTCCAGCACAATGTTGTTTCCCGCGATGCCCTGTCCCGCCGTCGCCAGCGCCAGCAGAGCGAAGACGCCGTAAAAGACAATCTTGTTCGGCGCGGCCAGCGCCACCCCCGCCGCCAGTGCCGCGCAGAGGCAGGCCGCCAGCAGGACTACCCGGTTGCCGCGCTTGTCGCTCCACGCGCCTACGCCGAGACCGCCAAACGATCCCATCAGCACCAGCAGCGCCGTGTATCCTGCCACGGCTTCGCTCCCCGCCCCGAGCCGCGCCCGCGCCTCCAGCACATAAAATGGCACTGCCAGAGACGACAATGTGAGCGCAATCTGGCCGTACAGAAACCGCCGGAACGGCGTCTGCGTCCGCCACACCCGGACGCTGTCCCGCCCGTAATGCCCCGTGTGCGGGTCGTCCGCTTCTCGCGGCGTCCCAAGCGGCTCGCGGACCAACCCCAGCGGGAAAAAGCTGACCAGCATAATCCCCGCCCCCAGCAAAAAGCCGTGCGCGTAGCCATTGGGGAAGCCGCCGCCCGGCCCCGACAGCAGCCGCTCCATAATCGGGGCCATTCCGAGGCTCAAGACGCCTGCAATGCCGCCCGCGTAGCCGAACATCCGCCCGCGCCACGCCGGGGGAATGCATTTGCCGACCACAATCCAGTAGGCAGGCTGATTTAGCCCCATCGCCCCGGCATGGACCGTAATCGCCCCAAACAGCGCCGCAATCAGCCAGCCGGGATGTGTCCGCGCCCACAGCAGGGTCAGCGGAAATAGTGCCAGCAGGGCCAGACGCTCCACCAGCGCAATCCAGAACAGATACCCCCGCGCCCGCCGCAGGTGGCTGACATACCCCGCCACAAACAGCCCCGGCAGGAAGACCAGCAGGTTATACAGCGCGGGCAGCGCCCCGATGAGGGCATTGCTCGCGCCCAGATGCTGCAAAAAGGCGGGTAGAATAGTGGCCTGCGAGAACAGCGCCGCCCCCAGCGGCCAGCCGACCGAGTCGGTCAGGCAGCAGGCGAAGTTGAAGCGTTTGTCGGCGCGGGTGGGCAAATCGGGAGAAGCCGTTGGGGAAATATTGAGCGAAGTCACGGCGCACAGAGTTCGGCATAAGGCGGCTGTTTTCCTGCCGCCTCCAAAAACATGTCAAGAGCCACGCATTAAAATGCATGGCTGAGGAGCCTTCGGCTGAATGTCCCTGCGGGACACAAGAGTTGAACTTATTGCCGTTGGCATTGCCGTCCCGGAGGGACGTTCGGCGCCTGCGCCCTTCAGCCACGGATTTTAATCCGTGGCACTCGCATCCGTGGGCATGAGATAAGGCAAAACGTCTTAAAAACACACCATGACCAAAACCGCCTTTGTCACCGGAGCCACCGGCTTTCTTGGCCTGAACCTCGTGCAGCAGCTTGTGGAAGACGGCTGGCAGGTCACCGCCCTGCATCGGGCGTCGTCCAATCTCACCTACCTGCGCCGCTTCCCCGTGACGCTGACCGTGGGCACGGTGGAAGACCCGGCTTCGCTTGATGCCGCTATACCTGACAGGGTAGACGCCGTCTTTCATGTGGCGGGCGATGTCAGTTTCTGGCGCGGGCACAATAAGCGGCAGCGGCGGGTCAACGTCGACGGCACAAGCAATGTCTGCAAGGCTGCCCTGCGTGCGGAGGCGAAGCGGTTTGTCCATACGTCCAGCATTGCCGCTTATGGCCTGCCGCATGGCCCCTTTGATGAAACCGCGCCGCTCCGAGGCAAAGCGTCTTGGATTGGCTATTTGAACAGCAAGGCGCGAGGCGAGATGGCAGTGCAAAACGCAATCGCGTGGGGATTGGACGCCGTCATCTTGAATCCCGCCAATATCATTGGCCCGTATGACACGGCCAATTGGTCACAGCTCTTCACACTGGTCGCCGAAGACAAGCTCCCCGGTATCCCGCCGGGCCGCGCCCCGTTCTGCCACGTCCGCGATGTCGCCCGTGCCCACATCAGCGCTGTGGAGCGGGGGCGCACGGGGGAGAATTATATTTTGGGCGGCCCTCTCGCTACATATGCCGAAGCCTTTGCCGTGGTCGGGGACTTGCTGGGCCACCCCGTCAACGCAAAGACACTCCCCGCGTTTGCGCTGAAACTCGCCGCCTCCCTGTCCGAGCTTCGCGCTCTGCCCACTCGCACCGAGCCGGACCTGACCCGCGAGATGGCCGCGCTGCTGTCTGCGGATATTCTCGCTCAGAGCGGCAAAGCCGCCCGCGAGCTGGGCTACGCATCGCCCTCATTGGAAGCCATGTTCCGCGACTGCCACGACTGGCTGCGGGCGGAAGGTCTGCTGTAGACCTACCTTCCTTTAGGAAGGACCCTGTGACCAGATAC
>CAXUKS010000025.1:27146-55471 GCA_964251675.1 uncultured Armatimonadales bacterium | reverse complement strand
CAGAAAAGCCACGGGTTAAAACCCGAGGCTCAAAAGTGCCCAGTGTCCAGGGGACACAAGATAAATTAAAACACAAGACGAAGAACAGGCCAGCCGCCATTGGCCGGTCTTACGTGCCCGGCACGGTGGGCACTTCTGAGCCTCGGGTTTTAACCCGTGGCTTTTCTGCACCCATTCTACCATATGCTCGGCGGCTTGACACTGCCCTGCCTGCCCGGCTACAATAAACGGCTATTGTGAGCGTTTTATTATGAGTATTTTGACCGTCACCAATTTAGAAAAAAGCTACGGCACGGATTTGCTGTTCTCGGAAGTCAACTTTGCCGTCGCGGCAGGCCAGAAGCTCGGCCTCGTCGGGCGCAACGGCTGCGGCAAGACCACGCTGCTTCGCATACTCTTGGGCCAGGAGCTGCCGGACACGGGCCGGGCAGCGCTGGCCGCCGGGCATACGCTGGGCTATCTGCGCCAGGAAGCGCCGGTTCACCCGGAACACTCTATTCTGGAAGAAGCCCGCTCGGTCTTTGCGCCGGTGCGGAAGCTGGAAGCCGAAGTCCAGCACTGGGAAGAGGTGATGGGGACCGCCGACACGGACGACGCTCTGGAAGCGGCGATGGAGGCGTACTCCCATGCCCGCGAGGCGTTTGAAGCGGCGGGCGGCTACCGGCATGAGGCGGATGTGCCGCAGGTGCTGGAGCATCTGGGCTTTTCGCCCGCCGATTATGACAAGCGGGTGGGGGCCTGCTCGGGCGGCGAGCAGACCCGGCTGGCGCTGGCAAAGATCGTGCTGTCGTCGCCCGATCTGCTCATTCTCGACGAACCCACGAACCATTTAGACATCGCCGCGACCGAATGGCTGGAAGGGTTTCTGAGGTCCTACGAAGGGGCGATTTTGCTGGTCAGCCACGACCGCTACTTTCTGGACGCCGTCTGCGACACGATTGCCGACGTGGAAAACCAGCGGCTGACGGTCTTCAAGGGCAATTACTCGCACTTCCGGCATCAGAAGGCCGAGCGGCAGGCGCGTCAGCAGGATATGTACGATCAGCAGCAGGCCGAAATCGCCCGGCTGGAAGCGGTCATCAAGAAGAACATGGGCGGCGACTCGGTCCAAAGCAAGCTGCGGCTGCGGATGGAGACACGCATTGGCCGCATGGAAAAAGTGGACCGCGTGTTCACCGACACCCGCGCCGTCCGCGCCCTCTTTGATGCCGACGCCGCAGGACGCATCGGGCGCGACGTTCTCCGGGCCGAGGCGCTGACCAAGACCTACGGCGAGCGGACCCTCTTTGACGACCTCAACTTCCTCATTGAGCGCGGCGACCGCGTCGGCCTCGTCGGCCCGAACGGCGCGGGCAAAACCACGCTGGTCAAGCTGATTTTAGGCATGGAGCAGCCCACACGCGGCTCGGTGGGCCTCGGTCACAATGCCCGCGTGGCCTACTTCTCTCAGCACGCCTCCGATGCCCTCAGCCCCAGCGCGTCCGTGATTGACTCGATCCACGCCGTTGCCGACATGACTGAAACCGAAGCCCGCAACTACCTGGCCCGCTTCTTATTTATGGGCGACGACGTCTTTAAGAGCGTCGGGATGCTCTCCGGTGGCGAAAAGAACAAACTGGCCCTCGCCCGCATGATTTTGGAGCCGTGCAACCTCTTGATTTTGGACGAACCCACCAACCACCTGGACATTGCAAGCTGCGAGGCCCTGACCGAGATGCTGTCCCAGTACGCCGGGACTCTGCTCTTAGTCTCTCACGACCGATACCTGCTAAACGCCACCGCCACCAAAACCCTGGCCCTCGACGGGGCGGGCGGCGGCACGCTCTTTGAGGGCAACTACAACGCCTGGCGCGAAGCCCAGAAAGCCCCTGCGCCGCCCAAACCGGCCCGCAAAGCGCCCCCGAAGGCCGCCCCCCCCGCCCCCAATTCTGGGGGAGCCGGACAAGATATACCTAAACCTGCCGCGCCTGCGCTGAATGCCCGCGACCTTTCCAAAGCCCGCGTTCGCGCCCGCGAGGGAGTTCTAACCACCGAAAGCGCTGTCAACGCGCTGGAAACCAAAATCGCCGATACCGAAGCCCGCCTCGCCCGCCCCTCCGAAAGTGTCGCCGATATGGTCGCCCTCGCCGCCGACCACACCCGCCTGCAAGACGACCTGTTAGCGGCCCTTGCCGCCTGGGAAGCCGCCGTCGCTGAACAAGAGGCACTGGGGGGTAGATAAATCGAACGTAAGCGAGGGGTTAAAAACCCCGCGCTAGGTAAGGCGTCCTGCGGACGAATGAGAGAAAGAGCCTACGGCCATTGGCTTTGTCTTCCACCCGGAGGGTGCTTCTCCTAGCGAGGGGTTTTTAACCCCTCGTCTTGACAGTCTTCCTCGAAGTCGTCCAGCGGCGCGTCAAAGTCGTCGGCAATGTAGGTGACAATGCCCACCGCGCTTCCCGGCTGCCGGGGTGTGGAAGCTGGAACCGTCTTGCTGAGACCGTTTGTATCTTCTATCAAAGTTGCTTCTGTCATAGATTAATTCTACCCGTTCAACAAGGAGAGCTAATGGACCTGAACATTACCGCCCAGTAGCTTCAGGCAAAAATCGCTGATTATGACTACGAGCCGTCCGGCCTGACGACGCCCCGCGACCGCGCCGAACTGGAACGCCGCAAAGCCGCCCACCTCTCTGCCGCCTCTGCCGAACACGTTGCCGACAAGGCCGGTGACGCCGAAAACCCTGCCGCTGTCTCCACTAAGCATTAGGGGGCACAGCAACAACCCAAGAACAAAGGCCGCCCCATCGGGGCGGCTTTTTTGCGGTTTGTGTTTCCCTTTTGCCGTGCCGGAGTTGGCATCAGACAGGATTGGAGCAGAGCTTGGCGAGTTCTCAGCCTCTCATCATTCTTACCTCGACATTCTCTACCTGTGCATTCAAATCTGCAATTTCTTTCTGCAAATGGCGCTGTTTATTTTCGTACTTGGCAAGAGAGCGCCGCATGGCCCCTTTTGCTTCAGCCTCTTGATTGTATGACTTGATCCATAGGCTGTTATAGTTATGAACGGCAACAATAAACTGCTGCTTTCTGAGAGGATAATTTTGGTCGGTATCTGTAGTTCGTGCCACCGGGAGCTGAGGGGGCTTGAACCCTGCCCTCCGCTTTTGGAACTGTTGATGCATGGCTTCCAATTTCACTTTCAGCGTGTCCCTGTCGAGATTGGTAATATTTAGCTGCGTGACAAGGCGATTGCGCCGGGTAAGGAGCGCGTCCCTAACTCCATTCATCGCTGTGCGGCGTTTTATACCGGTGCTGGCTTTACTTGGGTTGGTGACCAACTTGCCGTTGTCGTAAATGCGAAATGCGGCGCTTCTCCCTGTGGCCGTCGCCGGGATTGTGATATTAGTCCCTGGCTTGCCTATCTTATCAAACAAAAGCCGCTGCCCTGTTTCATCCCTCACAAAAACCTGAAAATGATGAACGCCTTGACGCGGGACACGGAAATTGACCGTAAATGTTCTTGCCTGCGGCGGATTAGCGGATATTGGATGGCCGCTGCCTGCGGTCTGCGCTTCAGGCTTTGCATAGCGCGGCGTGATTTTTCCAGAATAGGCGGGCAGCGCAAGCGTGTCGGTTGTTTGGATGGAGACCATTGCCGGGTCATAGATTTTCAACTGCTTGATGACGCCATCCGGCCTCTCGATCCCCTCCGAAAGCGTTTTCGAGTCGCCGATGGCTTTAATCACAAACGGTGCGGCCTGCGGGGTGTCATTAATCATCACAGTAGGGCCGACGTTCCGAATCGCGGTGGTGGCGACAAACCGCTGCCCGTTGACCGAGATTGCTTCTGCTCCTGATGCCTTTAACTCGTTCACGACCGCGCTGATGTCTGTGTCATGGATCAAGTTGGGCGGCTGAAAGCCTTTAGGAAAGGGCGGAGCAGGCTTTTTGCTGTCACTGAGTGTGACAATGATGCCCGGCCCCTGTACGGGTGTCAAACCTGCCAGAAGCTGAGCTTCGCCGGGCGAAATTAGGGCGGGCATAGGCGGTTTGGCTGCCATTAGCTCGGCCTGCTTCTCAACTACAGTTTCTATCGGAAGGCCCGCCGGATAGTCTGCAATACGTTTGGCAACCGTCGGGGGCGCGGTTTGGCGTCGAAGTGTCAAAACACCGTCAACAATGCTGTACGGCAAAGCGGGAACACGCGAAGTACCGCTGAAGACGACAGACGAACCGCTGAGAACGCCACCTTCTTTGACTTCGGTACGGATTAGAGTCGCGGAGATTACTGAACCTTTTACCGTGTAGCGAAAGTACTGACGAACAAGCCCCTGCTGTTCTAATGAAACAATGTCTCCGTGTGGCCCAAAGACGAGTGTGCTAACTTGTGGGACTTGAGGGTTTGATGAGTTGGGCGCATAAGTTGCACTCCAAACACCGATAAGGGTGGGGGCGCTGACAGCAAGCGGGGTAATTTGGGCAGGTGCGGCGATAAGTAATGTGCCGCCGAGGGCGGCAAGGACGGCGGCGGTGGCGATGGCGAGACGCAGGCGGGGGGTGACGGTGAGCATGGGGAGGTCTCCTGTGGCGGCGAGAATGTGCTGGATGCGGTGGGCGAGTTGGGAGCGGAAGGGGACGAGTCCCTGCACGAGCGCCCGCTGAGGGCGGGACAGCGGGCGGCGCTCGGCGAGGGTCAGGAGGCAGTCGGCATAGACGCGGGGCGGGCAGGCGTGGGCCAGCACGGCGCGGTCGCAGGCATCTTCGGAAAGCTGTTCGAGGCGGCGGCAGAGCAGCCACAGGAGCGGCTGGGGCCAGAGCAGGGCGCAGAGAAGGCGCGAGGCCAGAGTCCAGCGGGTGTCATGGCGTTCGGCGTGGGCGAGTTCATGGGCCAGCACGGCGCGGAGGGCGTCGGACGAGAATGTCTCGGCGTGGTCGGCGGGCAGGTAGATAGCGGGACGCACTATTCCCGCAAGGAACGGGCCGTCGATGTCGGGACAGGCATAGAGGCGCGGCGCGTGGGGCGTGAGGGCAGCCAGCGTGTCGTAGGCGGGGCCATTGGCGAGAAGCACGGCGCGGCGGTGCAGGCGGGTCAGATGCCACTGGCAGGCGGCGAGCCAGAGCAGGAGCAGGGCGGTTCCGGTGGCCCAAAGGACCAGGAGGAGAGGCCCCCCGGCCCCCAATTCTGGGGGAGTTGGATTTCGGACAGGAGCAGGAGGCGTCGCGGCAATGGTTGGCGTGGGCGGTTGTGCATCGGTAGGGGCAGGGCTTGCCCCTGCCCCCTTCTCCGTTCCTATTCCGGCTCCCCAGAATTGGGGCGGGGGGGCCGAGGGCGTCAGCGTCAGGACCGGAGCCGGAGCCGCCGGGCGTGGGGCGGCGGGGGCGGGGACGTGCCACAGAGGCGGGACAAACTTGGTCAGCGGGGCAGTCAGCAGAAGCAGGGCGACGGCGGCAAGGGCGGTGCGGCCCGCCAATGACTGCGCGGCGGGGCCACGGGGGCGCAGGAGGCGGACGGCCAGCAGGGCCAGGCCGAGCAGAAGCGTCGTGCGGAGCAGCAGGGCAACAGCGGGGGAGGTCAGGAGTGTCATTGGGGGGCCTCCGTACCTTGCGTTTCCAGAAGCTGACGCAGGCGGCGCAGCTCGTCGTCCGAGACGGTTTCGTGGGCCAAGAGATGCGAAACAAGGCCGTAGACGGAGCCGCCGAAGACGCGGGTGAGCAGGTCGCGGGCGGCGGACTCGCTGACGGCAGCCTCGGCGGCGAGGGGGCGGAAGACGAACACGCGGTCCTCGGCGCTGTGCGTAATGGCCCCTTTGGCTTCCATCTGCCGCAGGAGTGTCTGCACGGTGCTGTGAGCAAGGGGAGGGGTTTGCACCAGCGCGTCGGTGATCTCGCGGGCGGTAGCCGCGCCGCGCTCCCAGAGGACCTGCATAATTTGAAGCTGCACTTTGCCGAGATGAGGGGCGGGTTTTGCCATGAATGCTCTCCGTTTACAATAGTAGATGATGCGCTAAGTTTACCACGGTAAATGAGGGCTGTCAAGGCCCGCGAAAAATAAATCCCAAATTATTTTTATGCTCTTTAGCAAATCGGGGGCGTTGTGCGATATAATAGCAGTAACGATTTATTCAGGCCGAAAGGAGGCGCGTTTTCATGTTTGTGACCCTTACCCATCCCCCATATCGTGACTGCCGCGCTTCGGTCTGTTCCCCTGCCTGATTTCCCTTAACTTTTGATCCGGCTTCTTGGAACACGCCCACGCCCGGCAGCTTTGCCCGATGCGTTGTTTTGTTTTGAGGAGACCGAAGAATTGAAAAGTGCGTTTGCGCGTGCCCGGCACGGCGACCCGGCGGCGGTAGATGCCGTCGTGGAGTGCCTGCGCCCGCGCCTGACCCGGATGGCGCTCTTTTACGCCCGGCGCGTGGAAGAGGATGCCGATGATTTATTACAGGAGGCCTGGCTGGGGCTTCTGGATGCCCTGCCAGCTTTAGATTTGGGGATCGGCAGCCCCGAGCAGTATCTGATTCAGCGTGCCCGCTGGCGGCTGCTGGATGCGGTCAAGCGAGGCCGCGTCCGCCGCTGCCTGCCGCTGAACGAGTCGGCGCGGGAGCTTCTGCCGGACCCTTTGGGGGACGCCGCCCACGGATTGGTGATGCTGGCGGAGTTCAGGCGGTGCTTGAAGCCGTCGCAGGCGGCGATCTTGGAGTGCCTGCTGGCGGGGCTGACTTGGCGCGAAGCCGGGGAGCGGCTCGGCTGTACGTCCGCCAATGTCGCCTACCATGTGCGTCAGATACAGTCGCGGTATGGGGAATGGGCGGGGGAGTAGAAGCGCACAGGAAGCCGAAAGAAGTCACGGGTTGAAACCCGAGGCTGGAAAAAGCCCACCGTCCAGGGGATGGAAGAACGTAACACGCTGGCTTGTTCTGCTTCTTGTGTCCCCTGGACACTGGGCAACTCTGAGCCTCGGGTTTTAACCCGTGGCAGCGAAAATAGGCTGCTCTTTACCAAAACCCCCCGCTCTGGCGATAAGAAGTGTGAAGGCGGATGCAGCAAAGCAAGCTGCCTTCTTAAAGGAGGACCCCGGCCATGAAGAGCCACGTTCTCGCCCCCGGAGCCAGCCTCCGGTAACGGCGAACATCGCTCACGGAAGCGCCCGCGAGGCCATAGGATTGAGTTCCTACGGCGTCGCGGGCGTTTCCACGTTCTTGTCGGCTTTGTCGGCGGCGCGGCGGGGCGGCAGGGAGACGTGCAGGTCGGCAAACCGCTCCCGCAGGACGTGCGCCAGCGTTCGCAGCGCCCATTCCTCGCTGCGCCGGTGGCCGACAATGATCAGGCCCAGGCCCGTGTCCAGCAGGGCTTCGCGGCCCGGCGCACGCATCTGGCCGGTAATGTACACCTCCGCGCCTCGCTCCGTCGCCTCGTGCATGAGTTCCGGCGTCATCGCGCCGACCACGGCGACTCTGGTGACCTCGTTGCGCTCGCACGTCCGTGCGTCCTCGCGCCCCCCGAACACTTCAAACGCCGAGCGGTAAAACGCCGCCACGGTTTGCGGCGGCACGTTCCCCAGCATCCCCAGCCTTCGGCCTTTGCGCTTGCCCAGCGGCTGCAAATGGCTCATGCCCAGTGCGTCCGCCAGACGCGGGTTACAGCCCAGCGCCAGCTTTTGCTCAAACGGCAAGTGCGATCCGAGAACCCCCACACCGTCGGGGAGGGCTTCGTAATCTAATTTGAATGAGCGGTGCAGAAACAGGGCATCCAGCTTTTCGCGGACTACCCACTCTCTCAGTCCGGGTCCCGGTTCCAGTGCCAGTCCGAGGCGGCTGACGGAGCGGCCAAAATGGCGCAAAACAATGGGGGGTTCCTCGGGAAACTGCGCCGTTTCCAAATACTGATCCAGAAAATTAGCAAGATTATTTGGTGAAATCATGTCCTATTATGCCCCAAAGAACGCAGACTCAATGCCTTGCCGATGCGTTCGGCTAAAATTTGACTTTGGGCAGGCAAATGTGCTATAATTAGAGTGTAATTCGAGCAAACAACTATCAAAAGCTAAGAACAAAATAATAACCGCGAACTGGTGTAGGAGAACCGAATTGGCTAAAAAGATTGACACGAGCACCAAGAGAGAGCCGGGCGCAAGCCTGCTGGATGTAGAAACTGAGCGCACGGAGCCGGTGGCCCTCGACGGCGTGGGCCTTCCGGAAGGCGGCGAACATGCGGTGCTGGACACGGCGGGCAGGCAGGTTGTGACGGACATTGTCGGCGAAGACGGCGAAATAGACGCCGCCGCGATGGGCCATGTTTCCGAAGAATATACGGCGGATACGATCCGCCTGCTGGAAGGCGTCGAACACGTTCGTACCCGCCCGGCCATGTACATTGGCGATACCGGCTCCGGCGGCCTGCATCACCTGCTGTTTGAGGTCGTGGACAACTCTATCGACGAAGTGCTGGCGGGCCATGCCACCGAAATCTGGGTGACGCTGAACCCGGACAAGACCGTGACCGTGCGCGACAACGGGCGCGGCATTCCCACAGACATCAATAAACAGACCGGGCTGTCCGGCGTCGAGCTTGCCATGACCAAGCTGAACGCAGGCGGCAAGTTCGGCGGCGGCGGCTACAAAGTCTCTGGCGGTCTGCACGGCGTCGGCCTGTCCTGCGTCAACTTCCTGTCCGAATGGTGCGAGGCCGTCGTGGAGCAGCGCGGCAAGAAGCTCAAGCTGCGCTGCGTGCAGGGCATCCCGAAGCCCAAAGGACTGAAAGACTTGGGAGCCTCGGACGCCCACGGCACGACGATCACCTGGCTGGCCGACCGGGAGATCTTCGGCGAGTATACCTACAAGCCGGACATCTTCGAGTCGCGCATCCGCAATACGTGCTACCTGAACCGGGAAGTGACCATTCACTTCCACGATCAGCTCACGCCCGATCAGGAGCCGGTCACTTACCACTACGAGCGCGGCATCGCCGAATTGGTGGACCACCTGAACGAAAACAAAATCGGCATCGGCAATACGATTTACTTCCTCAAAAAACGCGACGATGTGCAGGTCGAGATTGCCCTGCAATACAACGACAGCTACTCCGAGACCGTGCTGTCCTTTGCCAACAATGTCCACACCAAAGAAGGCGGCACGCACCTGTCCGGCTTCCGCACGGCCCTGACCCGCGTGATCAACCAGTACGCCCGCAAGACCGGGGCACTAAAAGAAAAAGACACTAACCTGAGCGGCGACGACGTGCGCGAGGGCCTCACGGCCGTGATCTCGGTGCGCCTGTTCAAGCCGCAGTTTGAGGGCCAGACCAAAGCCAAACTCGGCAACTCCGAAGTGGAAGGCATTGTCAACTCCATCATGGGCGAGGGCCTGACGCAGTTTCTGGAAGAAAACCCCGCCATTGGCAAGCGCATCGTCGACAAAGCCTTGACGTCTCAGCGCGCCCGCGATGCCGCCCGCAAAGCCGCCGACCTGATCAAGCGCCAATCCAGCCTGGAGAACTCCAACCTCCCCGGCAAGCTGGCCGACTGCACCGAGCGCGACCCCAAAAAGTGTGAGTTGTTCCTCGTGGAAGGGGACAGTGCGGGGGGCTGTTTTTCGGGAGACACGCTTGTGGCATTGGCCGATGGCCGCTCCCTCAGCTTCCATGACTTAGTCGCAGAGCAGGCAGAGGGCAAAGAGCATTTCTGCTACACGATTCGGCACGATGGCAAGATTGGCTTGGAGCGTGCGATCAACGCACGGGTGACAAAAACAGACGCAGAAGTTGTTCGGGTCACGCTTGACAATGGGGAAACCATTGTCTGTACGCCCGATCACCGGTTTATGCGCCGAGATGGCAGTTATATGCCTGCCGCCGAGTTGTCAGCAGGCGACTCACTCATGCCGCTCTACCGCAAAGTCTCAAATACCGCTGAGGCTGGTATCACAATCAACGGTTATGAAATGGCCTGGGACCCACGTTCAGATCGGTGGCTATTCACCCATGTTCTCGCCGATTGGTACAACCGATGGCAAGGCGTCTACACAGAAGCCGAAGGTGATCACTGTCATCACCGTGACTTTAACAAGCGTAACAACAATCCGACAAATATACAGCGTCTTCCAGCGGATGAGCATTTGGCTCTGCATCGCCTTCATGTTGGGAAGACACTGCATCGGCCAGATGTCATCGAAAAATGCCGCGCCATTCGGCAAAGTGACGACTTCCGCGCCCAGATGAGTGCCCGGATGCAGCAGCCTGAAACCCGCCAGCTTCTTTCTGATCAGGCAAAAGTTCAGTGGGAGGACAAGGATTATAAGAAATTCATGCAGACTAAGTGGCGTGAATTCTATGCCGCCAATGCCGAATATCGGCTGCTGAATGCGGACCAACTGAATCAAGCCCAGCAGCAGTACTGGGCGGATGAAACGCACCGACGCGAACAGTCGGGGCGAGTCACGGCACATTTCGCCTCTCACCCTGAAGCGCGGGAAGCAAATTCGACTCTGGCTAAAAAACAATGGGAGGACGCATTACTGCTCGCATGGCGGAGCGGAAAAACTCGTGAGCAATGGACACCTGAATTCCGTGCAAAGCGTCGGGGTGCTCTGGATCAAACTTATTACCGCAAAAGCATCGCGGCGCTGAAATCCTTCTCGCTGAACACGACGGATTTGGACGTGGATGGCTACAGTGCCCATCGCCAGTCAACGCGGGATAAATCTCTTCTGCGCTTCGACACGTTCTGTCAGCGTTATTTCGATGGCGACTCTGCGCGGGCCTGTGAGGCGGTTGCCAACTATAACCATCGTGTCGTGTCCGTGGAGCACCTAAACGAGCGGATCGATGTATACGATCTGGAAGTACCTGGTACGCACAACTTCGCGCTGGCAAGTGGGGTGTTTGTGCATAACAGCGCCAAACAGGGGCGGGACCGGCGGTATCAGGCGATTTTGCCGCTGCGGGGCAAGATCATCAATACGTCGAAAGCTGCGCTGGACAAGACGCTGGAAAACAACGAAGTCCGGTCGCTGATTACGGCGCTCGGCATCGGCATCAAAGTGGACAGTGATGGGGATGACGAGGGCGAATCGACCTCCAAGTTTGATATGTCCAAGCTGCGCTACGACCGCATAATCATCATGACGGATGCGGACGTGGATGGAGACCATATTCGAACGCTGCTGCTGACGTTCTTCTTCAGCTATATGCAGCCGCTGATTGAGCAGGGCCATGTGTATATCGCCCAGCCGCCGCTGTATTCCATCAAATCCGGCAAGGACACACGCCTGTATGCCCGGTCGGAAGAAGAACGGGACCGGATGGTTAAAGAGCTGAAGCGCAAAGACGTGCAGGTGGGCCGCTTCAAGGGCCTCGGCGAGATGAACGCGCAGGAGCTGTTTGAGACGACCCTGGATATTGAATCGCGGACGCTGGCCCGTGTCACGTTGGAAAACGCCGAGGCGGCAGCGGAGATGTTCTCGATCCTGATGAGCGAGAAAGTGGAGCCGCGCAAGCAGTTCATTATCAAGTATGCCCGCGAGGTGTCTAACGTGGACTGGCACTGCTAGGATGCGTTCAAGCGATTGGTCCAAAACGCGAAGGGTTGAAACGCGAGGGGTTGAAAACCCTTCGCTAGGAGAAGCACCCTTCGGGTGGAAGAAGGAAGCCGGTTGCCGCAGGCTCCGTGTTTCCTTCGTCCGCAGGACGCCTCCCCTAGCGAGGGGTTTTCAACCCCTCGCGCTTCTCTTGGTCTTGTCCGGCTGTGCGCCCCGCCCTGCCCACGTCTCGCCTGCGGCTTCCGCCGAAACGCCGATTGTTGGAGCCGCCACGGAAACCCTCGCGCCGGGAGTGATACACCGGGCTATTCCTGTCGGCGAGGGTGGGGTGGACGTGATTGAGGTAGACCTGACGCGCTCCCGCGCCAGGCTGACGGTGCAGACCGAAGGCATCATGCGGGCCGGAGGTGTCGTTGTCGGACAGGCGCGGACGCCGCATGAGTGGCTGACCCAGACCAATGCCCTGGCCGCCGTCAACGGCGGCTACTTCGGGCCGTATGAAGACGCCCAGGACCGAAAAGACTTCGTGGGCCTGCTGGTGCAAAAAGGCCGCGTGCGCCATGCTGCCCCGCCGCTGCACGGGGCCGGGAGTGCGGCGATCAAGCGCGGGCAGTATGTCCGCAGCGCGTTTGGGCTGAGGCAGGACGGGACGCCGTCCATTGTCTGGGCCGCCACCGACCCCGGCTCGCCGCAGTCTCTGCACGCCTACGATGCCCCGATGGGGAAACGCGGAGCAGTCTGGCCGGTGTGGGATGCTGTGGGGTGCGGGCCAACGCTGATTGCGGCGGGGCGCGTTGGTGTCACACAATCTTCCGAGCGGCTGGCAAGCCCCGGCGCTCGCCCGCGCACCTTTGTCGCCTATGATGGCCTGCCCGGCCATCCCCAGCATTTTGTCTTCGGCATCGCCTCGGGCATGACGTTCCAGACGCTGGCCGCGTTCCTCCGCGATTACTTTCCCCGGTACACGCAAAGCACCGCCCAGGCGGCGATGTGTCTGGACGGCGGCGCGTCCACCCAGCTCTCTTACCGGCTGGACGGGCGGGTGCAGTCGCCGATGGAAACGGGCGTGACTGTGCCCGATGCGCTGGTGCTTCTGCCGGGCAAACCGCGCCCTTGAGCCGCCTCTTGTCACCGCCTGCCTGTTCCGGGTACACTGGCTTTTTTGCGGACGGGAGGGTGATACAATGCGACGTTACAAGCCGGTGCTGTCGGATTATGAGGGGATGCAGGCGTGCCTCGACCAGCACACGGAGCAGGGATGGCAGTTGTTTTCGGTCACGCCCGACACGTTTCGCAAGTCCGAAGGCAGCGGAAACCCCGCCGATTCGTCGCCATTTGAGGAGCTGAACGTTCACGGCAATCAGGCTGATGAGCTGACGGCGTCCTATTACCTGCTGATGTTTCAGCGCGATGAGGGCCGCGAAGCCCGCGAAGCCTACGCCGAAGCCGAGGAGTCGCTCCCGATGGCATCATCAATGATGGGGTTTGAGGACGAGCTGCGCGGATAAGAGGCCCCGGCACTTCCAGTGCCGGTGTTTTTAACTGGTCGGCAAAGTCGCCCCGCAGTTTGGGCAGAACACAAACGCTTTATACGGAACCGATGCGCCGCAGTTTGAGCAGATGCGGGCCTCGCCGGGCGGGGCATCGTCGGCAGGGAAGTCGGAGGTCGGGGCTGCGTCCGTGGAGGAACGCGGGTAGTCGCCGCGCAGGATGGCCGCGTACTCCTCGCCTTTGGCCCAGGCATCAATCTCCATTGCCCGCACTGCCGGGAAGGGGTGCGTCATATAGAGCGTCTGCCCCAGCTTCAGGAATGAGTTCAGGGCGTCTTTTCCCATCTCCTCATAGTCCCGGCCCTGCTGCAGGAACGCCTCTTTGTCCATCTGTGCATACATCTTGCGCGAGCCGCCCGCCAGCTTCATTTCCGCGTTCAGCACCGTCGTGCTGTCCTGCGTCGCCAGCAGCCCCGCCCGGTCTGCCGTCAGCTCGCTTTGCCGGTACCAGTGGAAGAACGCATAAAATAGTCCCATGCCTAGCCCCGACGCCAGCCCGAAGCTGCGTCCGCCGAGCCGCAGAAGCAAGTTCGCCAGAAACTCCGCAATCTGCCGGTACAGCACATGGCCTGCCTTGATATGCCCCAGCTCATGCCCCAGCACCACCCGCCATTCGTCCTCGTCCAGCAAATCCAGCAGACCCGAAAACACCACGATAATCGGCGCGTCCACGCCGAATGTGTACGCATTGGCATAGGGCCGCTGGTCGATATAAAGCTGCGGCACGGGCATATCTAAAATCGCGCAGCAGTCAACCAGCAGCGTGTGCAGGTCCCGGCACTGGTTCTCGTCCACCCGCAGCATATCCGACAGGCAGTACAGCCGCCCCGCCCGGTCGCCGCCGTATTCATTGAACTTGCGGAAGATCCAGTCTAAGCCGGGTGCTTTTCGCAGGGCGGCCAGAGTGGCTTTGTCGGTGGGATGCTCAAAGGCCGTGGACGACAGGCCCGGAAATCGCTGACGCTCAGACATGGGTTGGCTCTCCTGGGGACGTGCGGAAAATCATTTGGAATAGCACCACTATACTACAAACGCTGCAAAAATGCAAAGGCAGGCGGCAGGCATTGATCTTGGGTACACTTCTCGTGATGAGCGCCCGCACACAAACGATCTGGGCTGTCTTAATCGCCGTTTTACTGGTGGGAGGCTTAATTATCATCCCGCTGTTTCTGCGCGGGGCAAGCTTGCAGCGGGACCAGGCGTTTGCCGGAGCGGCGGCGGATGGCACCACGGCCCTGCTGGAAACGCGGCTGGCGCAGGGGGAGGATGTGAACGCGACCAGCTTTGACAACAACGGGGCGCTGTTTAACGCCGCGTTCAATCGCCGCGTGTCCGCCGTCAGTCTGCTGCTGGCGCACGGCGCGAACCCCGACAGTCGCTCCCAGTTTGGGCAGACCGCTCTGGAAGCCGCCGTTGAAAACCTCGACAACGACGGCGGCGGGGCGGAAGCAAAAGCCGATGTGGCAATCATTAAGCTGCTGCTTGACAAGCGAGCCATCCGCGCTAAAATCAAGCAAAATGCAGCCTCCGTTGCAGTCCTGCAACGCCACGGCATCAAGATTTAGCGGCGCGTTGCTGCCAGAGTCCTACTCGTCGCGTTTCAGAGTGCCGCCAAATGCCGGGGGTGTAGAAACCCCCGGCAAGGAAGCACCCTTCGGATGAGAAAGAAATCTGTGTAGGGGCGCTGCTTGCTGCGCCCTCCTTCTCTGTTCCTATCTTTTCTTTGCTAAGTCTCTTTGTCCGAAGGACACCTCTTTGCCGGGGGTTTCTACACCCCCGGCATTTGGCGGTAAAAGCCCTGCCTGCCCAGTCTTCGCGTGTGAGTGACATCGGTACAGCCAGGGAACTGGCTGTTTTCTAACACTGTCTCTACAAAGCGGCGCTCCTTTGGGGGCGCCGCTTTTTTGGGGTCTACTTTTCCAGCGTCACCGCGACAATTTTGATGTTCTGGTTGTTGGGCAGGGTCAGCGCGGTCAGCTTACGAGTCGGATCCAGGCGCAGGGCGTAGTCGCCGAGCGTGACGGGGATGGCTTTGACGCCTGCCGACGTGTAGCGGTAGGACAGCGTCAGGCCGGGTGTGACGGACGCGCCGGAAGGGGAGGTGCCCCAGTCGGCGACGGTGGCGGGGAACGTCTGCATGTCTTTGTCATAGACCAATGCAAAGGCAGCGGTTTGCGGCTGGCTGTCGGCGGCGGCAGCGGCCATCAGCAGGTGGACGGCTTTGTACTTGCCGCCGGGCAGAGAAATAGTCTGCCCGGTGCAGGAAACGACATTGGGCTGGCCCTCGCGGGTAGGCGGGAACAGGAACGAAATGGCGTGGTTGGACGCCGCGCCCGTGCCGACCTGCGCGGTATAGTAGCCGGACGGATACAACGGCGGGCCGGGACGGCCCAGCACGAACGGGTTGACGTCAGCCTCCGCCGTCCCGTCCGGAGGCATCAGCTCCACCGGAAGCGTGCTTCCCTGATTATCAAAGCCCCCGGTGCGGGAGGCATTGGTGGCCGAAATACCGACTGCATTGAACGATTTGGCGAGGTCCAGCGGCACCGTGTCGCCGTTCTTGAAATCTTTGCCGCCGACGCTAATCAGCGCCATCGCCGTGGAGTCGCCCGCCGAGACCGGCAGAGTAGACTGCCACGGGCCGTCGCCGACCCGCGCATCCCAGACCAGCGCGTAGCGGCCCGGCTGAGTCGGCGTGCGGAACGATGCCGCGACCGTGCCGTCCGCACCGGGCGGGAGGGCCAGCAGAAGCGGCGTAACCGTGCCGCCATCCCATTGCCGCTCCGTGCCGTCCAAATAGTACCAGTGGTAGCCGAAGCGCGTTGTCGTGATCGGCAGGGCGTCCGGGCTGACGTTGCGGATGTGCAGCGTTGCCGTCGCGTCTTTGCCGGGGTCCACCGTGCGGGGCAGGTCCACCAGCATGAACGAGACCGGAGGCAGGGCGGCGGCGACTGTCAGCGGCTCATCATACGACCCGGCAATCGCGGCGGCCTGCGCGGCGGGGCGCACGAACCAGTGCAGGCGGTAACTGCCCGGCGCGAGCGGCTTGCCATCGTTGCCCACAGTTGGGACGGACACGGCGACATCGGCAATCTGACCAGAAGAAATCGGGTCTGCGCCCATCTTCTGGCTGCCTTCGGCGACAGTTTGGGGATTGCTGCCGTCGGGGTCCGTGGTTTGCAGCTTCCAGCCCAGCGCGTAATCCGCCGTCCAGGGTGCGGGGCCGTCGTTGCGAACGTGAACCAGTGTGGCAATGTCGCGGCCCGGCACGGCGACGCCGGAGGTCTCCGTGCCGAGGAATCGAGCCGAGGCTGCCGCCGACGTGTCTGCGGCGGCATTTACGGTGACGGGGATTTGCAGCGGCGTGTCGCCCGCATAGGAGAACCAGCGGTCCTGGCCCTGCACCATGTCCACGACCAGCACGTAATCACCCGGCTCCAAATCTTCGCCGAAGTTGTTGCGGGCGGTCAGGCCCACCGAGAGGGTGACGGTCTGGCCGGGCAGAATGTCCCGGCTGACGGGAATGCGCGGGGCGCTGTCGTCAAAGAGCTTGCCCTCTTTGTACCAGCGCACGGAGAGCGAGTACCCTTCGCCGGAGCGCCACGGGAGCGTGCCCGCGTTTTCCAGATGCACGGGGATCTGATACAGCGTTTTGGGGAAAACCGTGTGCGGGACTGTGTTCCACAGATACTTGGCGTGCCAGGGACGGTTGCCGTCAAAGCCGATGACGTTGGCGCGGGTGGTGTCGGCGTACTGCTCGCCGTACTGCCGCGAGGCCGCGACTTCCGTGCCGTGCGAAAAGTCGTTCCAGCTATCCACCACGACCTGATCCGGCGTCTGCACCAGCGCGACCTGCCAGGAAGTGTCATACGTCTGCCCCCCCTTGCGGGGGACGACGCCGTTGCGGTCGGTGCGGCCCGGCGTCACCGAGGCGATCCCGGCATTGTAGAACACTCGCGCAATCGGGGTTCCATCGGCCAGCGTCTTCGGCGCGTCGGTCCCGCCCAGGCTCAAATCATAGACGATCACGCCCGATTGCCCCGTGCCGGGGATGTCCTGCACGGCGCGGAACTCGGCGGGAAGGTGAGCATAAATCACGTCCAGGTCAGGCTTGCCGGTGGTTGCGTCCACGCCAATCAGCGGATAGTCCGTGTTCGCGCCTTTCAGCTCTTTGAGGGCCTGCACCAGAGCGTCCAGCTCCTGCCCCAGCTGCGGGTCATTCGGCTGCGTCCGCAGGAGGGCAATGTCCATGCCTGCCCGGCGCATTCCAGCCATCTGCTGCCGGTGCCAGGAGGGGCGCAGGCTGGAAAACCACGGCCCGGCGGCATTCATCGGCTGATCGGCCAGCAGCGACGCTCCGGCGGGAGACCAAACATTCTGCGCCGTGCCTTTGCGCGGGTCGGCGTTGTAGTCCAGCCGGTAGATGCCCATGACGAACGGCGGCGGCTTGGTCTGGCCGAGCGTGAAGGTGGCGCTGTTGACGACCACATTCTTGCCTAAATCGGCCTGCGCGACCTGCTGTGGCTTGCCGCGCTTCGGCGGCGGTGGCAGTGGGGGCAGGGGCGGCGTGATGACGGGCGGCTCCAGCCCCGCCGGAACTTTGATGCCGCCGGGGACGATTTTGATGGAGCCTTTGCCGTTCGGCAGGTCGATAAAGCCGGTGGCGGCGCTGGCCGTTTGGGTAGGGGGCAGACCCACCGGGTTATCAAACGGAGACTCGGTGGTGTTTGGCTCTTCGGCCAGGGTGGGCGCGGAGGCGTTCACCGGGCTTTCCCCAAACGCCAGCTGAGTGACGGCAGGCCAGTCGCCGCTGACGATGGTTCCGTTGATACGCGGGAAGGAGCCGACCACTTTCGCGCAAATCACATCACCGGGGGTAGACGCCCGCCCGCCGTCGCTGGTGACAAACGTAATCTGTGACCATTTGGACGGGTTCTGCACATCGCCTTTGCCGCGCACGTTTTTGGACAGTGAATAAAACCGGTCCGCAGGCGCTCCCTCGCTTTCGCGGTCGCGGGAAAGCACATTGAAGCCCCACGTCGCGCCCGCTTTCGGCGGCCCGCTTTGCCCCAGCTCCGACCACGGAATTGCGATTTCCACATCGTAGCCGCTATCAGTGTCGGCGGGAGTGTTCAGCGTGCCGTGAACCGTCGCGGCATACTTATACGAATAGACGGCCTTGCCTTTGGGGATTTTCGTGCCGTCGCCAACGCTGAAATACGCGCCCTGCGCCGCCGAGACAGCCATCTGATAGGTCTGCGGGGTGCGAACTTTAGAGCGGGTGCTGCCCGTATCAAAGAAGACTTCGACATCGTCGTCTTCCTGCGGCTGCGAGGTCGTGCTGGTGTTTTTGCCCAGCACGCTGCTGTCACGGACCCGGAACGCCGCATAAAAATAATAGTCGTCCCAGGTGGTATACAGGGTGGACACACGCGGCCCGCCGACTGCCTCGGCGGCGGCCTGCGGCGCGGCGAAGGTCGGCGCGGCCAGAAACGCGGCGGTGACGGTGGGCGCAGTCAGCAAAAACAGGGAAGGCAGCAGGCGAGCAATGCGGGTGCCGGAAAGTCGTTTGGGCATACGGGTACTATACTCCCGGCAGACTCGGAATGTCAAGCAGACAGCGCAATTCTGAAAAGCCGCTTTCTGCAGAGTTCCAGTCGAGGAGGATTGACACCGGTGAACGATGAAACTTTATTAGAGACTGTCCTTGCCCGCGTGCGGCTGATCCCACCGGGGCGGGTCATGTCTTACGGCCAGGTCGGAGATGCCGTCGGCTGCACGGCCCGTCAGGCGGGGTGGGCGCTCAATCAGGCATGGGACGGGGCAGACGTGCCCTGGCAGCGGGTGGTCGGCAGCGACGGCCACCTGCGGACGGCCAAACGCTCCCCCGCACTGGCGGCGCGGCAGAAAGAATTGCTGGAAGCCGAAGGGGTGACGTTTCGGCAGAGCGGTTCTGTGGACATGACACAGTATCGAGTTCGAGAGGGAGAAAATTAAACAGTGATGAGCGAACAGACGACAGAGCCTGTTGAACATGCCAACCGCGACGATATTTCGCCGGACATTTATTTGAAGTCCATTGACAGCGACCATCTGGAAAACATCGAGGAAAACCGGGAAGCCATCCATTTCCGGGTGCGGCTCTCGGCCAGGCCCACCGCGTTCTGGCAGACCGAGTTCGAGCAGGCCTATGAGCAGACTCCCTATACGCTGAAGCCGCCGGTGCGCCTCGAAGATGACCTGCTGCACATCGTCTACCTGCCGCGCTACACGGAGGAGCTGCCGGCGTTCTTCAAGTTCCTGGCTTTGATTGCCCGCCGCTCCAACGAAGAAACCCACCGCACGGAAGAGCTGCACACGTCCAACGCCCAGGAGCGCAGCAAAGCCGCCTTCCGCGACGCGCTCAAGCGAATTGAACTGCCGCAAGGGCAAGCGTCCTCTGCATACCAAACCCCGACTGAAGTAAAAGACCGTAAGACGAAAGTTGCAACTATACCATAAGCGACAAACGTCATGTATTCGCCAGCCCCGGAGGGGCTTTGTTTCCTTTTAGCCCGGCCTTTCAAGGCCGGGTTTTCTTTCTAGCCCGCGATCTGCCGGGCCACGTTCATGCCCGACAGGGCGCACAGGGGAACGCCGCCGCCGGGGTGGGTGCTGCCGCCGACATAGTACAGGCCGCGCACGTCCGGTGACACCTGCGGGGGACGCAGAAAGCCCTGCCGCCAGCCGTTGGAAGACAGGCCATAAATAGCCCCCCGGTACGCCCCGTAGCGGTTTTGCAGGTCTAGCGGCGTCCACCTTTGCTCCACGCGAATGCGGTTCCGCAGGTCAGTCAGCCCCATGCGCTCCAGCTTGGTGAGCACTGCGTCGCGGTAGGCGTCAGCCTCCTGCGTCCAGTCAAACACGGGCGACAGGGCGGGCGGGTTAGTCATCACAAACAAATTGGTGCAGCCCGGCGGCGCTTTCGTGGGATCCGTGACGCTCTGACAGGCGACCCCTACCGTCGGATCGTCAGCGGGGCGCTGTCTGTCAAAAATCGCCGCAAACTCGGCGGCCCCGTCAGCAGCCAGAAACGAGTTGTGATGGGCCAGTTGGGGATACTCGCCTTCCACCCCCAGCAGCAGCAGAAACGCCGACGTGCTTGGCTCAATTTCTGCCACCCGCGAAGCCGTCCACCGCCGCCGCGCCGCGACTGGCACGAGAGAAGTCATCGCGCCCAGCGCGTCCGCGTTGCAGACCACGGCATCGGCGAATCGCCGCGTCCCGTCCGCCGTCACCACGCCCCGCGCCCGGCCCTGCTTGATTATGACTTCCCGCACGCCTGTGTTGGTTTCAACCGTTACGCCCACGGCCTCCGCCGCCTCGCGCAGTGCTTCGGCCAGACCGTACAGCCCGCCGCGCACATAAAACGTCCCCTGCCGCCACTGCACATCGGCCACGGTGGCGAAAATCCCCGATGCCCGTGCCGGGTGCGAGCCGCTGTACAGGGCGTACAGCTCAAAGACCTGCCGCAGACGCGGATCTGTAAAGTGTTCGCTGACCACCTGCCGCAGCGTTCGCCAGGGCTTCAGGGCCAAAAACTCGCGGAGCTGCCCCCACTGCGCCGGGGTGGGGACACCCCGGACCTGCGCCCCGAAATCCTGCCGCAGAAACGGGTCCGTGGTCGCCTCCGACACGCGCCGGGCGTAGTCCAAAAACCGCCGAAAGCCCGCTTCCTCGCCCGGCGCAAACGCCGCAATCGCACGGGCCGCTTCCTCCGGGTCGCCCGGCGCGTCCAGCGTGTCCCCATCCTCAAAGTGATACCGGCAGACCGTGTCCAGCCGCGCCAACTCCAGCACATCCCCCAGCCGCCGCCCCACTGCCGCGAACACCTCTTCCAGCGCCCACAGCATCGTCAACACGTGCGGCCCGGTATCAAACGTGTACCCGCCTTCCGCCCACTGGTTCAGCTTGCCACCCACCTGCGGCCCCTGTTCCAAAACCGTCACCCGCGCCCCCCGCGCCGCCAGCCCAATCGCCGCCGACAATCCGCCCACACCCGCGCCAATCACAATTACATCTTTGCTGTCACCCATGCTGAGAGTGTACCCGGCGTTGCGCCCTGCCCCGTCCGCTTGGCACATTTCTTGCAGGAAGTGTCACCAGAAACAGAGCATGAAAGAAAAAGGCTGTATGTCCACTCCTCCACAAACTCCTCAACCTCTAACTACAGATACAGCCCCGGCCCAGCCCCGGCCCAGCCCCGGCCCAGCCCCGGCCCAGCCCCGGCCCAGCCCCGGTGCGGCAGCACGTCGCTTATTTAGATGGCCTGCGGGCTCTCGCCGCGCTGTTTGTCGTTTTACACCACGCTTACTGGCAGGTCAATATGCCATTGCTGTCTTTGCCCGCATGGCAGGCAAAACTACTCCACCCATTCTGGTATGGTCACTATGCTGTTGATCTATTTATTGTTCTCTCCGGCTTTTGTCTGGCTATGCCTGTGGTGCGCGGCGATGGGCAGATTACTGGAGGGGCAATTAACTTTTTCAAGAAGCGAGCACGGCGCATTCTGCCTACCTACTACCTTGCCTGCGCTTTCTCCCTGCTTCTCATTTGGATTGCCATTGGACACAAAACTGGAACTCACTGGGATGTGAGTTTGCCGGTGGGCCGCAAAGCTATACTCACTCATCTGCTGTTGGTACAAGACCTGATCAATGGTTACGCGGGAAGCATCAACCACGCTTTTTGGTCAATCTCAGTAGAATGGCGCATCTATTTTTTGTTCCCGCTTCTCATGGCACTGAGGCGCTGGCAAGGCGCACTATGGATGACTGCTGCAGCATCTGCTGGTGCCTACTCCATAATTTTCGTCTGGCATCATACGTGGCTCAACTCAATTCAGTGGATAAATCTTGACCAATCATCGCCACAATATATCGCACTTTTTGCAATCGGATTACTGGGCGCAGACATCGCCTATGGCAAAAAAACACAGTTTCCTATGCTTCGCCGCCCCGCTCCCATTCTGGTACTACTTGGTATAACTACTTTGCTGATGATCGCAGTGTCCAAGCTCAAATTGTGGCATGGTGATGTGCTTCCCTTTCTCTATGCAGACTTTTTTGTAGGGTTATGGGCTGCCTCGTTGCTTGTGGCCGCATCTAATGCACAGATTACTTGGCTGGACCGAGTGCTCTCGTGGCGTCCGCTGGTGTTCGTTGGCACGTTTGCCTACAGCATCTACCTCATCCACGCCCCGTTGCTGCAAGTGCTGTGGCAGTACGTGTTCGTGCCCCTGCAAGGCCGCCCCGTGCCGATGTTCCTGGCCCTGTGCTTTGTGGGCACCCCGCTGATCGTCGGTGTTTCCTACCTGTTCTTTTTAGCCTGTGAGCGGCCCTTCCTGAACCGGCGAAAGCGGGAGACGATGGCCGAAACCGAGCGCGACGCCGCCCTGTCTCCGGCTCCGTGACAACACGGCCACGTCTGGTGTTTTGGGCTTTTGTTGAGGTACAATGCCGCTCAGGCGCATCAAAGCCACGACAGGAAAAAGCACCGAATGGCAGCAACCCCCACTCCTTCCCCTTTGACGGCAGCAGGCCCCGCCCCGGTACGGCAGCATATCGCTTATCTGGACGGGATGCGGGCATTGGCGGCCCTGTTTGTCGTGCTGTGCCATTACGATGTTCAGATCATCTTCTGGCACAAGCCGCATTCTGTCTGGCTGGACCGGACGCTGAGTTATCTGTACACCGGGCACAACGCTGTGGATGTGTTTATTGTTCTATCAGGCTTCTGCCTGGCGATGCCGGTTGTCCGGGGCAGCGGATACCTGGCCGGCGGGACGCTGAACTTCTTTTGGCGGCGAGCGCGACGCATTCTGCCTCCCTATTATCTGGCACTCGGCTTTTCTCTGCTGCTGATTTTGCTTGCCATCGGCCACCCGACGCATGGCACGCGCTGGGGAGAAACCAGCCTGCCGGTGACATGGAACAGCATCCTGGCCCACCTGCTGCTGGTGCAGGATGCGTTCACGCAGACGAAATCCAGTATCAATTATGCGCTCTGGTCGGTTTCTGTGGAATGGCGTATTTATTTTGTGTTTCCGTTGCTGCTGGCTCTGCGCCGCCGCTGGGGATCGCTGACAGTGGCGGCAGCAGCCACGGCGCTCTCGTACCTGATCATTTTTGCGGCCCGGCACACGGGGGTTAGCTCTGTCCTGAGCCTGGAAACAGGCGGCATCTCTCCGCAGCTTCTGGGACTATTCGCCATCGGAATACTTGGCGCGGATATTGCTTATGGGAGAACGCCGGTGCTGCCCCTGCTGCGGCGGCCCCTGTATGCCCTGGCACTGCTGGCGGTGACCACGGTGATTATGGTAGTTATCCCCCGAGCCAAAGTGGTAAACCATGCGGCGCTGCCGATTGAATACGCCGACTTTTTCGTCGGGCTGTGGGCGCTGTCCCTGCTTGTCGTGGCGGCGGGTGCGGAAACCAACTGGCTGAACCGTCTGCTGTCCTGGCGGCCTCTGGTCTTCATTGGAACGTTTGCCTACAGCATCTATCTGGTTCATGCGCCCCTGATTCAACTTCTGTGGCAATACGTGTTCGTGCCCCTGCAAGGCCGCCCCGAGTCTATGTTCCTGGCCCTGTGCTTTGCGGGCACCCCGCTGATCGTCGGTGTTTCCTACCTGTTCTTTTTAGCCTGTGAGCGTCCGTTTCTGAACCGCCGCAAGCGCGAGACGATGGCGGAGACGGAGCGCGACGCCGCCCTGTCTCCGGCTCCTTAAGTTATTAGACCTGTTGCATAAGTCGGGTACTCTGTGCGTCTGTTTTAAGCCGAAGTTCACTTGCTCAAGCCGCCGCCGCCAACGGAGGAGCAGAAAGCAAGGAATCGCCAGCTTTTGAGCGAACGGTTTGTGATCGAGCACATCAACCGGCACAATGAGGTCTAATAGAACAGAACACAATACGGCAGACAGGAACAACTGGATGGCAATTCAAAAAACACCTCTTGCTGACGGTTTCGCAGTAACACATATCGAAGCTGCACAGGAGACGACGCGCCGCCGCAACAATTTTAATCTGTTACGCTTGATATTTGCCGCGATGGTGCTACTGTCGCACGCCCCAGAAGTGGCTGATGGCAATGCACACCGCGAAATCATGACCCGCTTGTTTGGGACCACGACGTTTGGCACGCTGGGAGTAGACGGCTTTTTTCTGCTCAGCGGCTGCCTCATCGTGCAAAGCTGGCAGCGCACCCCGGAACTGCTGGACTTTCTGAAGAAGCGGGTACTGCGAATTTATCCAGGTTTCCTGATGGCATCGTTGGTATCAGCGCTTATTGTTGGCCCGCTGGGGGCGGTTCCGGCTGACTATTTTGCTCACTTTCACTGGCCCAAGTTCCTTGTAACCGCTCTTTTGCTGCACGGACCGGCAATTCCCCCTGTGTTTCTGGGACAGCCGTATCCCAATGCCAACGGGGCAATGTGGACAATTCCCTACGAGTTTCAGTGTTACCTGCTGGTCGCATTTTGGGGCATTTGTGGCTTATTCCGCTGGAAGCCAGCATGGCTGGGAATGACGCTGGTTTTTGTCGGATTGTCACTGGCCCCTGGCTTTGTAGGGCAGACCCACTTTCGCGGGGAACAGTTTTTGCAGCACTGGCATCTGCTGGAAGACCCGGCACGGATAGTACGCCTTACAGCCTGTTTTGGCGTTGGCGGCTGCTTTGCGCTGTTCCGGGAACGTATTCCACTGAAACCTTTGTGGGCACTGCTGGCTTCTGGGGCACTCGTTGCCTGTCTGTTCAGTACCAAAACGGCGGACTTTGGACTCGCCACCTTCGGGGCCTACCTGCTCTTCTGGTTTGCGGAAGTGCAGACGCCGCTTCTGGCCCGGTTCCGCCGCCTGCCGGATATTTCTTACGGCGTCTACCTGTACGGCTGGCCGGTGGAAAAGCTGCTGCTATGGTACTTTCCCGGCATCTCGCCCTGGCTGGTCTTCGCGCTGGCCTGCGTGCTGTGCGTGCCGCTGGGGCTGGCAAGCTGGTTCGGGGTGGAGCGGCCTTTCCTGCGGCTGAAGCCCAAGAAGAGCGTGCCGGTCACAGATGCCGTCCTGTCTCCTGCTCCGTGAAGGGACAGAACACCAGGGGCAAGACAAACAAAAGGCCGGGACGATTGTCGTCCCGGCCTACTGTCCGTCGTTCATCGGCGCTGGTCGGCGGGGTCGCCGTAGGGGTCCTGCGAGGAGCCAAGAATCTGGCCGCCGCCCTGGTCAGCGGGGTCGCCGTAAGGGTCCTGGGAGGAGCCGAGGACCTGACCGCCACCCATGTCCTGCCCAGTGTTGGTAGCGTGTTGGCCGAACAGACCCTCAATGGTGTTCATCAGGCCACCCGAGTCGTAGTTGTTATCGGGCTGGCTGGCGTGCTGGCCGATAGCGCCCTTGATTTGGTCTAAAAGCGATCCTAACATGGTCATTCTCCTTTGGAGGTATATTCTGGAGCTAACATACCCGCTCCGGCACGCACAGAAACAGGCAAACCCTGGCCGCGTTGACTTTGGGAGTTGCGGGGGGCTATAATGAGAGAAGAAAGAGCGTCTCTTATGTCTAATTTAATTCAACTCGAAGTGCTGCCCAAAGCGCCCGCGCCGCTGCCGGGGCAAACCAGCAGGCCGGGTGGGGGTGTCACGCGCCGCATTCCTGAGTGGCTGACCATCAAGCTGCCGCGCAAGGCAGACACGGCGGAAGTGGAGAGCCTGATGCGCCGCGCCGGACTGGTGACGGTCTGCGAAGAAGCCCGCTGCCCGAACCTCGGCGAATGCTGGTCTAAAAAGACGGCGACGTTTATGATTCTGGGCGACACCTGCACCCGCTCCTGCCGCTTCTGCGCGGTCAAGACCGGCAAAGGCGGGGCGCTCGACCCTGATGAGCCGCGCCGGGTGGCTGAAAGCGCCCTGGCGCTGGGCCTGCGGCATACGGTGGTTACCAGTGTCAACCGCGACGAGCTGGCCGACGGCGGCGCGTATCACTTCGCCGAAACGATCAAGCACCTGAAATCCCTCCTGCCCGGCAGCATCGTGGAAGTGCTGACTCCCGATTTTCTGGGGAACAAAGCCAATGTGCAGATCGTCGTAGACGCCAAGCCGCACATCTACAACCACAACATTGAGACTGTGCCGCGCCTGTACCGCCGGGTGCGCCCGCAGGCCCGCTATTCCCGCTCGCTTCAGCTCTTGCAGTATGTCAAAGACAGCGACCCGTCGATCTACACCAAAAGCGGCCTGATGGTCGGCCTCGGCGAGACGAAAGACGAAGTGGCCGCGCTCCTGGCCGACCTGAAAGCGCATCGCGTGGATGCCGTCACCATCGGGCAGTATTTGAAGCCCGGCAAGAACTATCTGGATGTGGCCGAATATGTCCACCCGGATGTGTTCGCCGAATACAAAGCCATCGGCGAGGAGATGGGCTTTTTGTTTGTCGCCTCCGCGCCGTTTGTGCGGTCATCGTACAACGCCAAAGAGTTCAGCGACCGGTTTCTGGGGCTGACACAGGGATAAGCGACCTCCGCGAGAGACCTGTGGCCCGCACGCGGCCCCGCATGAGTAAAAAACAGCAACGACAGAACGGCGGGCGCTCGCGCTCGCGGCTTCCGCGCCGGGTCCGCTGGACCCTGGCAGGCGTGACGGCGCTGCCGCTGCTGTCGCTTGGCGCCGCGTCGGGCATTTACTTTGTGTCAGTCTACCATCTCCTCCGCGCCCACCTGGTTCCTATCGCCGAAGCCGAGATGACCCGGCAGCTCGGCCATGAAGTCCGCATTGGCGGCGCGGATTTCAGCCGTTCCGGGCGGCTGGTGGTCACAAACATTGCGGTGTCTAACAAAGCGACGTTTGCGGCGGGCAGCGGCGAGGCGGCGCTGACCGCGCAGCGCATTTCCGTCGGCTATAATCTCCACGATCTCATCTTTGACAGCGGCAATGCAGCCCACGCGATTGGCGACGTTTCCATCACGCAGCCCGTCGTGCTGATTGAACGCTATCCAGGCCGCTTCAATTTCACCGACTTCTTCAAGCCAAGCACTAAAAAGCCCGGCAAGCCCTTTGTGGGCCGCGTCGTCGTTCAAAACGGCACGGTGCGCTTCCGGGACTTTGATGCCCCGGCGCGGGGGCTGCGGCCCGCGCTGAACACGCTGGACCACATCGGCGCGACCGTCGACTTCGGCTCGGAGCGGATCATCTACTTTACGCTGGGCGGGGTGGGGGCGGCGGCGACGGCCACCCGGCTGGCCTCGTTCGGGGTGGACGGCAGCGTGTCGCGCAAAATCCCCGGCCGCTTCAGCGCCCGTGTGGATGCCCGCAATGCCGATGCGGCGTACTGGTCAGACTACTTCAAAGCCTTCCCGCAGGCGCGGATTGTCCGGGGGCGGGTGGATGCTGATGTCACGGTGTCAAAGCTCGGCAAAGCGCCGCCGCCCGGCCTGCCGCTGGACCTGTCGGGCAATGTCGCCGTGCGCGATGTCACCGTGGTGGCCTCGGACAAAAAGATACTCGCCCTGCCTTTGCAGCACCTCTCTGGCACGGCGGGCTTCACCGGCGCGGGGGCCTCTTTGGATGCGCGGGTGAGCATTGCCGGGCAGCCGCTGGCTTTGACCGGGACTGTGTTTGACTTTGCCAGCCCGCAGATCGCCGCCACGCTGACTTCGCCGTCGCTGAACCCCGTCCGCCTGACCCGCGCCCTGCCTGCTTTAATGCCCCCCGCCGGGCTGACGACGGCCCCCGGCCCGGTGACGGTGAACTTTACGGGCACGGTCAAAAACCCCACGATTACAGTCAACCTGGCCTTCCCTTCGGTCACGTATAACGGCAGCACGGCCACGAATGTGACGGCGCGGGCGACCTATGCCAACAAGATTTTGTCGGTCCCCGCCGCCTCGCTGACGGTGGGCGGCGGGCAGGTGCAGGCGCACGGCACGGTGAACACGGCTGGAAGGAAGCCCGCTGTGCTGCTGGCGGGGAATGTCTCCGGGCTGAACTTATCGGCCCTGCGGCTGCCCGCGTCGCCTGCGCTGAAGTCGCTGAACCTGGGCGGGCTGGCGAACGCGCAGTTTGTGGTCGGCAATGGCGGCGGGCCGGTGACGCTGACGGCGAACGTGCAGGCGTCAAATCTGCGCCTGCGTCAGACACGATTACAGTCGCTCACAAGCCGCGTGTCCTGGAAGCAGGGCGGGCCGGTGACGGTGGCGAAGCTGGTGGTGCGCGGCCCGCAGGGGATGCTGACGGC
>CAXUKS010000025.1:0-27133 GCA_964251675.1 uncultured Armatimonadales bacterium | reverse complement strand
GACGTACTCAGTCTGCTGCGGCCTTACTCCAAGCTGGCGCTGGGCGGCTCGGCATCGTTTGACGGCAAGATTACGGGGCCGCAAGCGGCTCCCGAGGCGGTCGGGGCGGTGCGGCTGGCCGCGCCGCGCTTTGGGCGCTACGCGGCAGACTTTATCAGCGGTACGGTGACGGCAAGCGCGGCGGATGTGCGGCTGGACAATGTCACCCTGCGCCGCTTCCCGGCAGTGGTGGGCGTCAGCGGCACGGTGCGTCAGCTTGCCAGCGGCAACCCGGCACTGGATTTAAGCGTGCGGCTTTCGCAGGGAGATGTACGGGACTTTTTGCAGCTTGCGACGTCCGCCTCGGCGGCGTCTCCCAAAACCGCGAAAACGCTGACGGCCAGCCTGCCGAACCTCACCGGCACGGCAGATGGGGCCTTTCAAATCACGGGCCGCGCTCAGTCTCCAGTGGTGACCGGCCATGCCCGCGTGCTGGACGCGACTGTGGCGGGCTACCGGGTAGATCAGGTCGGCGCGGACATTTTGTATGCGAACGGCGCGGTGCGCGTCGAAAACGGCGTGTTTCAGTCTGAAGGCGCGACCCTGCGGGCGTCGGGCGTGTACTCGGCCAAAGGGCAGATACTCGCGCAGTTCGCCGGGTCGGACATCAACCTGAGCCGGTTCCATCAGTTCGCGGACCCCTATGCCGAGGTGTCCGGCACGGCGGCATTCGCGGGCCGCGTGTCCGGGACAGTGCAGTCGCCGCGTGTCGTTCTCAGCACGCTGACCCTGCCCAATCTGGTCGTAGACCGGCAGGAGTTCGCACCGCTGTCGCTTTCTGCGCTCTATGATGACGGCGTGCTGAGGCAGACCGGCGCCCCCTGGCGCTTTATCGTTCAGCTTCCCCCCGAAGTGGCCGGGGGGAAAGGCGGGCCGGTGGAGTATGACGTAAACGCGCTGGCGCTGACCCTGCCGACGCCCGCGCATCCGAAGCGCCCCGCCGCGCTGGAATTGTCGGCGGCCATCCCAGAGGCTGCGCCGGAGCATCTGTCGCACGTTTTCAGCACCATCCGCCGCAGTCCGTGGTCCCGGTCGGCGGCGGGCAGGCAGTTTTTGACAAAGCTCGCCGCCCTGCCGCAGCCGGTCGCGGGGACATTTGCGCTTCCTCAAATCTCGGTCTCTGGCCCATTGACCGCGCCGCGTGTGCGGGCCAATTTAGTGGCTTCCGGCCTGCTGCTCGGCGAAACCCGGCTGGCCGGGCTGACCGCCGCCCTGGCGCTGGACGGCGGGCCGCGCCCGTCGGGATCGGCCACGGTCAAGGCGGATAACCTGCTGGCAGGCGGCGTGCCGATTGGCGAGCTGACGGCGGACGCGAGCTTTGACAACCGCGTGATCACGGTTCGCAGCCTGCGTGCCCGCAGTGACCGGGCCTTTTTGAACGCTTCGGGCACTGCCGATCTGGATGGGCCGGTGAATGCCAGTGTGGACGCCTCCAATATCCCGATTGCGCTGATCCGCAGCGCCGTCCCGACCGCCGCGCCGTTCCTGCGCCTGCTTCCGCGTGAGGTCAGCACACTGTCCGTGCAGGCGTCCGGCCCCACGCAGTCTCCCAACCTGCTCGGCTCGGTGTCGCTGTCTAACCCCGACCTGCCGGTCGGCACGCCGCTTTCGGCGGACGCGCCTGCGTATGCGCTGGACCGCATTCGGACCGGCACGGTGACGCTGGCTTCGGAGACGCCCGGCGGGCCGAAAGTCCTGACGGTCAGCAATCTGTCGGCGTTCAAAAACGGGCGCCTTGTGGCGACGCTGTCGGGGAGTCTGCCGGTGGTGCTGCCCGGATTGCTGCCCACGGCGGCTCTGCCCAATCAGGACCTGCGTGCCAATCTAAATGTGCAGGACCTGTCCGCGCTGGCGGGCTTCAGCCCCGGCCTCTTGGACCCCAAAAAGACCGGCGGCAGCCTCGATGTCAGCGCGTCCTTTGGCGGCGGGCAGCTCTCGGGGCTGGTGACTCTCAAAGATGCCAGCGTGGGGCTGACCCAGTTTGACACGGCGCTGAACAAGCTCAACGGGATCATTGTTCTGGGAAACAACCGGGCCACGATCCAGTCGTTTACAGCACAGTCGTCCAAAGGCGGCACGCTGGCGCTGTCGGGTACGGCAACGCTGCTGGGCGACCAGAAAATGGATCTGAAACTGACGGCGAGTGACCTGAAAATTGACGAGAACAGCCGGCAGAATGTGCTGTATCAGAAGTTCAGCAGCGGTATAAAAGCGAACCTGAACGGCTCTCTCACGGCGGTCGGCCCCTGGCTGACGCCGCGTGTGGCGACGCCCGACGGCTCGCCGCTCGTGGTCAGCGATGCCGTAGGGACCCTGCCTTCAGCGTCCACCGACGCAGCGGTCTCGGGCGGGACGCCGTCGTTCAACCCGAGCTTTGATGTCGCGGTGCAGCTTGGCGGGGACCGCTTGAAGCCGGTCACCGTCCGCAGCTCCCTTCTCAGCGCCGATGCCTCCGGCCTGGTCCGCCTGCTGGGTCGCCTCAGCGCCCCGAAGCTGTCTGCGTCGCTGGCCGTGACTAAAGGCAGCTTCTTCCTGCCGCCCTCCACCCGGCTGGTCATTGTCAAGCCGACCAACGGCATTGACCGCAACCGCGTGACGCTGCTGTACCCGGTGGCAGACGCGCAGGGCGTACCTGCCTTGCAGACCCGCGTGGATTTGACCGCGCAGGCCACGGTGACGACTTCGGAAGCCTCGCTGGCACAGTACCGCACGTCAGGCAATACCGGCGGCATCGGCGAGGCCGCGCCGGAGATCGCCACGGCCACGCGGGGTGGGAGCACGTTCGGCAGCGGGCGGCAGCGGTACACGATCACCGCGCATATCAAAGGCGTCCTGAACTCGCCGGACAGTCTGGATTTGAACCTGACGTCCTCGCCGCCCGGTTTGAACCGGTCGCAGATGCTGGCCGCGCTGGTCCCCGCCGGGTCGCTGCTGACGGCGGCGGGAACGGGCGGGGGCGAGCGGGCGTTGGAAGATCAATTCAAGACGGCGCTGGCGAGCGTCGCCCTGCCGACGCTGCTGTCGCCGATCACCGATTCGATTGCCGGGGCACTGGGGCTGGAAGACTTTGGCGTCAGCTACGATCCCAACCTGCCGCTGTTTGTGACCGTGACCAAGCAGCTTCTGCCGCGCCTTGAGGTGACCTTCTCGCGCTCATTCGGCGCACGCGGCCCGGTCGAGACGAGCCTGCAGCCGCCGCAGTATAATTTGAAGCTGAGTTACAGCTTCACCAACCGCTACCGGGTGGGCGTCTCTACCACCGATCAGCATGACAATGCTGTGACACTGGAAGGTGTCGTCCGCTTCTAACGATTGATTCCTAAGCGCGAAAAAACGTGAAACTTCCCGTCCCCGTTATTGTCCTAAGCAGTGGATTAGCCGCTGCTGGCCTGTCCTTGATGCCCCGCGACGGGGCGGCGGGGGAGCGCACGGCGTCGTCCCTGCGCGATGAAGTGGCGCTGGTGCATGACTTTGATGCGCTGTATGCGCGGTACGGCAAGCAGATTTTCAACACGATTTATCAATGGATTGGGGACTACGAAGAAGCCGCCGATCTGACCCAGGAAACGTTCCTGTCGGCCCACAAAGCGCGGGAGCAGTTTCGCGGCGACTCCAAAGTTCACACCTGGCTGTATCGAATTGCACATAACCACTGCAAAAACCGCTTCAAGCAGCGGGACCGGCAGCGGGAGATGGAAGGGCCATCACTGGATGCCGGAATCGGCAGCCCGGACGAGGGCGATGGGCTGGGCACACGCGAGATTGCCGACTGGACCGGGTCGCCGTCGGCCCTGCTGGAACAAAAAGAGTCGCAGGCGCATATCAACCGGGCGATTGACAGCCTGGCTCCGGAGTACCGGGTGGTGCTGGTGCTGCGCCTTGTGGACGGCCTTTCGTACACCGAGATTGCCGAAGCGACGGGCCTGACGCTGGAAGCCGTCAAAACACGGCTGAACCGGGCTAAAGCGATGGTGCGGCAAAAAGTCGAACCTTATTTGAAGATTTAAAGACGTAACAGAGACGTAACAAGGAGCATTGTTTGGTCAACTGGGATAAAAATCGGGCGCGGGGCAGAAATCGTGCCCGCGCCCTCATTATGTCGGCCACACTCGGATTGACCGGGCTGACGCCACTTTCGCCGCTGTGGGCGCAGGCGGAGCCTTCCCCGCCCGCCGCGACACCTGCACCAACGAAGCCGCCTGCCGGGCCAGTCCTGCCGTCCGTCACGCAGCCGCCCATCGTCACCCCGCCGGTGGCGACGGCCCCAAATGGCACGCCCACCGCGCCGAACCCCGCTGTGCCGCCGCCGGTTCTCGGTGGCGGTCTGGCCGCGCCACCCCTCGTGACCACGACTCCCCCGGATACCGTCGGCACACCTGTGCCGCAGTTCACCGGGAGCATCACGCTGATTAAAATTGTCGGCAACCAGAACATCTCCGCGCCCGCGATTCTGGCGGTCATCAATCAAACCGGCCTGCGCGTCGGCGATGCCTACTCGGCAGGCGTCGCTACCGCCGCCCGCGATGCCGTCAAAAGCATGGGCTATTTCAGCGGCGATGTGGTGCTGACCGGCACGCAGGACCCGGCGGGCGGCATTGACCTGACCTTCACCGTGCGTGAAAATCCGCTGATCAAAACCATTCGTTTTACGGCCAACACCCCCACGGGTGAGCCGACTATTCCGAGCGACAAGCTAAAGTCGCTGATGGACACCAAAGAAGGCCGCGTCCTGAACACGAATGTTCTGGACCGCGACATTGTGAAGCTCTTTGACCACCAGAACGGCTATGTCCGCAGCCAGGGGTATATTTTTGACGTCAGCAGCGACATCAACTTTGACCCAACTACGGGAGTTTTGACTCTGCCGCTCGTCGAAGCACATATCAATTCCATTGTCGTCAAGGGGAACAAAAAGACCAAAAAACAGGTCATTACCCGTGAGTTCCGCACCAAAGTCGGCGACGTTCTGAACGAAAAGCAGCTTCAGCGCGATGTGACCCGTGTGTATAATCTGGGTCTGTTTGATGAAGTCGGGCCGTTTGACGAAGTCTCCAACGACGTCGGCAAAGTGGACATTATTGTTCCCGTGACCGAAAAGCGCAGCGGGCAGGTGTCCGTCGGCGTTGGCTACTCGTCGCGCTCCAAGCTGGTCGGACAGGCGACGCTGGCCGAAAACAACTTCCGGGGCCTCGGCGAGCGCGTGTCGCTGCAATGGGAAGTCGGCGGCATCAACAGCCAGAGCAGCCTGGAGCTGGGCTTTTTCGAGCCGTATCTCGACAAGCGCCATACCAGCCTCGACGTGGACCTGTACGACAAAGCCGTGTACCGTTTCAATTCGGGACAGTTTCAGACCACCGGTGACACGACCGGCGACAACAACACCTATGTGGAGCGGCGTATCGGCGGCGTGATCGGCGTCAACCGCGCCCTGAGCGACTTTTTGACGGCGGGGCTGACGTTCCGCACCGAAAACGTCAAAGTGGGCAACGTCACGCTGAGCACCGCCGACCAGTTTATCCGCCAGCAAGGCGGCGTCACCGGCCTCGGTCTTCGTGCCATCTACAGCAACCGGGACAATGAGATTGCTCCGGCGGCGGGCGGTCTGCGCTCGCTCTCGTATGAGATTGTCGCATCCAGCACGCGCCCGGTGGACGACCGCTTCCCAAGCGAGCTGGCCCCCGGCCGCCAGAACTTTGGCAAGCTTGGCTTGGACCTGCGCCAGTACACAAGTCTGCAGGGACCGCGCAAGGCGGGGAACTTCAACCAGCCCAAGCGGGTTCTTGCAACACGTCTGCTCATCGGCGCGACCGCCAAGAACATTCCGTTCTTTGAGCAATACTTCCTGGGCGGCGCGGACTCGCTGCGTGGCTACGACACGGACCGCTTCTGGGGAAGCAGCCTGGCGCTGTTTCAAGCCGAGTTGCGCGTACCGCTGTCCAACAAAGACAACAACTTCCAGATTGTCGCTCTGCTGGACGCGGGCGATGCCTGGAACTCGATTTATCAGCAGCAGGGTCTGCGCCAGCACACCAACTTCAAGCTGTCTTATGACTACGGCCTCGGCGTGCGCCTGGTGACGCCCATTGGCCCGATTCGCCTGGATTACGCCATTCCGAAAAGCGGTGACGGCAGCGGCCGCACGCAGTTCAGCATCGGGCAGTCGTTCTAAGCAGCCGCTTTTGACGAGGGATCTTCAACTCCTCGGAACCGTAGCATTTACAACACGCACACAGAAGGAATCCATGATACTCACTCGCTTGACCCATAAATTTTTGCCCGCCAAATTTCTGATTGGCGGCACACTGGCCTTGGGCCTGATGCTTGCCGGGCCGCACGCGGCCAAAGCCGCCCCTGCGGGCGTTCCCGTCTTTGGCAGCGTGGACATTGGCCGCGTTCAGAGCGAATCTACGCGCAAGGCCAAATACGATGCCGACCTGCGTGCGCTGGCTGACCGCCTGCAAAGCGCCTTCAAGCAGCAGGCAAACAGCATCATGCTGAACAAAGCGGACCAGACCGAGCTGGGCACGCTGCTCACTAAAAGCAATCCCAACGATGCAGACCGGGCGCGGGTGGCCGCTCTGGTTGCCAAATCAGCGACTGCCGGGCAGCAGCTCACCGACTTACAGCAGAAAAAAGAGCCAACGCCCGCCGATACCGCCAGCCTGACCAGCCTGACCAGCCTGTACCAGAACGGCCAGACTGTCCTGCAGGGCGTTCAGGATGACTACCAGGCACAGCTTAAAAAGCTCAATGATGACGACACCACCGAGTTCACCAAGCTGATCAAAGACGCCATCACCGCCGTCGCCCAGCAGAAGAGCCTGACGGCGGTGTTCTCCTCCGATGTGGCCCTGTACACGACTAATGACATTACCAGTGATGTGGTCAAGCGCGTCAACAAGTAAGCCCGGCCAGTGCCTGCCGCTGCTCCTGCTGGCCTGCCTCGGCGGGGCGGGCTGTGCAGGCCATCGGCAGGCCGCGCCCCAAGCGGCGTCTGCTCCGCAGAAGGGCTATGTCAACTTGGACCTACTGGTGCAGCGGCATCCCGGCTGGGGCGGGGTAGGGCGCTACGACGCCGCATTGACACGCTTGGACCGCGCCGTCAGCGATGTGCCCGGCACGCCCCCGACTCCTGCTGTGACCCTGCCGCCCCTGGCGGCGCTGCCGCCGGGCCGGACCGCTGGCACGGGCGGGGACGCGCAGGCCGCCGCGCATCTGCGAGCGGTTCAGCAAAGCCTGCTGGCAGGTATCCGCGCCCGCCGGGCGCTGGCCCGCGACGAGCAGATTGACCGGCAGCGGTCCCTGTGGCGGCGCGAAGCACGGCAGTTGTTCCCGGTTCCAGCGCAGCCGACGGACGTTGTGCCGGACTTGAATGTGCAGCTTTTGCGGGTCAATGTCAAAACGCTGACGCAGACTCTGGAAAACTGGAAGCTGTCCACGCCGCCGACACCCCGTCTGGACGCCCTGCATCGGAAAGTGGAAACTGACCGGGACCGCCTGCTGGCCCTGATTGCCGAATACGATGCCGCCATACAGGGGCGGCAGAACAGCTACGACGCCCAGGTGCGAAGCCGAAGAGAAGCGCGGCTCTCTTATGTGGAGGCCCAGGCCGATGCGCTGGCGGCGCGGCTGGAGCGTGAAGATGCTCGTGCGCTGGCGGCGCAGCAGGCGCGGCTTTCCGCGCAGCGGGTGGCGCTGCTGACGGCGCTGGGGCGGCCTGTGCCGATGACCGTGCCCGCCGAAGGATCGCTAGAGCAGGTCACCTTGCCCTCCGCCCCCGGCGCGGCGCGGGCGGCCCTGTCCGCATCTGCTCTGCGGGCGGCCCGGACCCGGCTGGACGCGCAGCGCACGCGCTGGCTGCGCTATCTGTACGACGACACAAAGGCGGCGGCGGAGGACGCCGCCGAGCGGCGGCACTGGACGATCACGTTCGGTCCGCCCCCTGCCGGTCAGCGTGATTTGACCGACCCGGTGACGGAGGCTCTCCAAAGTGGACCCTGGCACGTTTAACAGGCCCCATACTCCGCGTGAGATGGGGCCTGTTTGGGGCATAATCTGGTCCGGAAGGCAGCCGAAATTATGTTGCAACATTTTCGAAAAATCGCTCTCAAAGGAAGTAAGAAGAGAAGATTAAAATAGAGAAGATTAAGTAGACAGGCGCACAGATGAGGAAGAGGAGTGACCATGCAAACGACCGTGGGGCAACTGGCCGCGCTCATAGATGGAACCGTCGAAGGGGATGAAACTATTTCCATTCATGGCATTTCCAGCATTGAGGACGCGCAGGACGGCGATATCACGTTCGCCGAAAATGACCGGCTGCTGACGACCGCCGGCCGTTCGCGGGCGTCTGCCGTCATCGCCCCGTCGGGCAGCCCCCGGCCCACCGGGCACGCCGAAGGCAAACCCCTCATTCGTGTCAAAAATCCCCGCTTTGCATTCGCGCAGGCTCTGCGGATTTTCGCGCCCGAGCCGAAGGTCTACAAAGGCATTCACCCGAGCGCCGTTATTGGCGACAACGCAAAGTTTGGCCGCAACGCCTCTGTTCATGCGCTGGCCTACCTCGGCGACAACGTGACGCTGGGCGAGAACTGCGTCGTCTACCCGTTTGTCTACCTCGGCGACAATGTGACGCTGGGTGACAACTGCATTGTTTACCCGCACGCGGTCCTGCATGACAACACTGAAATCGGCAATGCTGTCGTGATCCACAGCGGCAGCGTGCTGGGCACGGATGGCTTTGGCTATATGTTTATCGACGACCGCCACCACAAAATCCCGCAGATTGGGCGCGTGATTGTCGGCGACGATGTCGAAATTGGCGCGAATGTCACCATTGACAAGGCCCGCACGGGGTCCACTCGCATTGGCTCCGGCACGAAAATTGACAACCTGGTCCATATCGGCCACAATGTCACCGTGGGCCGCAACTGCGTGATTGTCGCGCAGGTGGGCGTCTCCGGCAGCGTGGAGATCGGCAACGGCGTCATTCTGGCCGGTCAGGTCGGCATCAAAGACCATGTGACTATCGGCGACGGAACCATTGTCGCTGCCAAAACCGCCGTCATCGGCAACCTGCCCGCCGGATCATTCGTATCGGGAATGTATGGCCGCCCGCACGGCAACGAAATGCGGGCGCAGGCCGTCTACGGAACTTTGCCGGAGATGCAGAAGCATATCAAAAATCTGGAAGCGCGTCTGGCAGCCCTGGAAGCGGGCGGGAAAGCAGGCGAAGCAGAGTGAGCGAGCGTTCGCGCCAGACACTGGCAGTGCCGAGCGGTTTCTTTCGCGGCGTCGGCCTGCATTCCGGGGCCGACGCCGCTGTTTGTTTTTTGCCCGCCCCGGCGGGCACCGGGCTGGTCTTCCGGGACGCCTACACCGGGCAGGAAATCCCGGCCCGTGCGGCGAATGTCACCGATACCTCCCGCTGCACCCGGCTGGAGGCGGGCGGGCGGGAAGTGCAGACCGTGGAGCACGTCCTGTCCGCGCTGGCCGGTCTGGGCGTTGACGACGCCGTGATTGAGTTTGAAGGGCCGGAAATGCCCGCCGCCGACGGCAGCGCCGCGCCGTTTGTGAGGCTGCTTCAGGAGGCCGGGCAGGCCGCTCAGCCCGGCCCCGGCGTCGCGCCGATTACGCTGAACGCCCCTGTGTTCGTTTCCGAAGGCGTCGCATCGATAGCCGCGTTCCCCTGCGACCACTTTGACGCGACCGTGGTGCTGGACTATCCGCGTCAGGCGTACCTCGGCACGCTCGCAGCGCGGTTTGTCGGGGGCTGGGGTGATTACACAGACTGGGTAGCTCCGGCGCGGACATTCGGCTTTGTGAGCGAGCTGGAAGCTTTGAAGGCGCGGGGGCTGGCCCTGGGCGCGACCCGTGACAATGCCGTGGCGCTAGGCCAGAACGGCTACGAAACGCCGCTGCGCTTCCCGGACGAGCTGGCCCGGCACAAGCTGCTGGATTTGATCGGGGACCTCGCGCTGGCGGGCCGCCCGGTCCACGCCCGCATTCTGGCGCTGATGCCCGGCCACACGCTGAACACGCGGCTGGCGGCCCTGCTGGCCGCACAAGACACTCGCACACTGGACAAAAGTACGTTGGACAAAAGTACGCTGGGGCCGCTGTAGGAGATCATTTTGCCTATTCTCGATATTGAAGCGATCAAAGAAATCCTGCCGCACCGGTATCCGTTTCTGCTGGTAGATCGGATTCTGGAACTCGATCCGGGCAAGCGGGCCGTCGGTCTCAAAAATGTCACGGCCAACGAGCCGTTTTTCCAGGGACATTTCCCCCTGCACCCGGTCATGCCGGGCGTGCTGATTATTGAGGCGATGGCACAGGTCGGCGGCGTGATGATTTTGTCGATTGGCGAAAACAAAGGCAAACTGGCCTATCTGGGAACCATCAACGATGCCAAGTTTCGCCGCCCGGTCGTGCCGGGAGACGCTTTGGAGATGGAAGTCGTGCTTTTGCGAATTCGGGGCAACACCGGCAAAGTCCGCTGCATCGCCAGAGTGGACGGTCAGGAAGCCGCCTCTGCCGAGATTTTATTTGCGCTGGTCGCGCCCTCTCAATCTTAACTCTGATTTTCGTGGAAACTTTTCTTTCGTATGAAGATTCATCCAACAGCCAGCATTGACCCCTCTGCGACTCTGGGCGGCGATGTCGAAATCGGGCCGTTTGCCGTGATCGGCGCAGAAGCCGTCCTCGGCGAAGGAACGCGCCTGCGTCCGCACGCCGTCGTGGATGCGTATGTGACGCTGGGTAAAAACTGCGACGTGTTCTCCGGCGCAGTGCTGGGCGGCATCCCGCAGGACCGCAAATTTAAAGGCGAGAAGAGCTTCCTCGTCATCGGCGACAACAACATCATTCGGGAACACGTCACCATCCACCGGGCGGCGGGCGAAGGCAACGAAACCCGCATTGGCGACGATAATCTGCTCATGGCCTACAGTCATATCGGCCACAACTGCCAGCTTGGCAGCGGCATCACGATGGCGAATATGACCGGCATTTCCGGCCATGTGCTGGTGGAAGATCGGGTCAACTTTGGCGGCATGGTCGGCATTCATCAGTTCGCCCGGATCGGGCGGCTGGCCTTTATCGGCGGCTATTCTAAAGTGGTGCAGGACATTCCGCCCTTTATGATGGCCGATGGCCGCCCCTGCAAGGTGCTGGATCTGAACATCGTCGGCCTGCGCCGCTCCGGCGTCTCCGCCCGCGTCCGTGCCGACTTGAAGCAGGCGTACAAGCTGCTGTACCGCTCCGAAATGAATATGTCGCAGGCCGTGGAAACCATTGAAGCTGACTTAGAGCCTAGCCCCGAGCTGGACTATCTGCTGGACTTCATCCGCAACATTCGCTTCGGAACCAATGGCCGTCAAAACGACGGGCCGCGTCATTAGGGGGTCAGTACCCATGAGTGACAAGCCTCTCAAGATCGCATTGGTTGCCGGGGAGCCGTCGGGCGACCGGCAGGGGGCCGCGCTGATAACCGCCCTGCGCGGCCTTGCCGCGCCCCGTGAGGTAAAGGCATGGGGCATCGGCGGACATCACATGGCCGAGGCGGGCGTGCGGCTTGCCCACAACAGTGAACCCTGGGCGAGTATTGGTATCGCTGAAGTGCTGGGCAAGCTGCCCGCTTTGCTCTGGGCACGCGGCGAGTTCAAGCGCGCTTTAAAGAAAGACCCGCCCGACGCTCTGGTCGTCATTGATGCGGGCGGCTTCAATGTCCCGCTGGCTCGCTGGGCCAAACAAAACAAAATCTGCCCGGTCTTTTACTACTTTCCGCCCGGCTCATGGCGGCGGGAAGCGAGAGCGCAGACTGGCAAGCGCAATCTGGCCGAAGCCGCCGACACGATTGTGACCCCGTTCCCGTGGTCGGAGACGATGCTTCGCGCAGGCGGTGCGGACGCGCACTTTGTCGGCCATCCGCTTCTGGATTTGGTGAAGCCGACCCTGGCGGACGATGAATTTTACAACCGGTTTGGCCTGGACCCGCACCGCCCGGTGGTGGCGCTTCTGCCGGGCAGCCGCCGTCAGGAAATCCAGCATATCCTGCCGCCGCTCCTCGGCGGGGCGGATGAGATCAGCCGCCGCCTGCCGGGTGTGCAGTTTGTGGTCGCGCTGGCTTCCGAAGGCGTCCGCCCGATGACCGAGGCGCTCATCCGGCGCGAGCAGCGCGAAGGGGGACGTGCGGCCCGGCTTCAGCTTTTCATGGCGCAGGCGGGCGGCAAGCTGGCCTCACTGGCTCTGCCGCCCGCCGCCGTGCCGGTGCTTGCGACTACGGAGGGCTTATCGGTGACGCTGCCCGAGCCGCTGGCGGCCGACGCCCCCGCCCTGCGGTCCCCGGCGGCGCATTCCGGCCCCGCCCCGCTGGTGATTTGTGCTGGGCTAACCTGGGACGTGCTGGCCCGCTCCGATCTGGTCCTGACAAAATCCGGCACGGCGACGCTGGAAGCGATGATTTTGAAGAAGCCGATGGTGATCGTTTACCACGGCTCGAAGCTCATGGCCGTGGAATGGAAGCTGCGCCGCCGTCAGCTTAATCTGGCACATATCGGCCTGCCGAACATTCTGGCCGGGGAGCGGGTCTTTGCCGAGCTGCTGGGCGATGAGGCGACGCCGGAAGCGATTGCCGATCTGTCGATGGATTTCCTGCTGGATCCGAGCCGCATTCTGGCCTTGAAAGAAAAGCTGGGCGAGATGGTTTCTGCCAACCTGGGCGATCCGGGTGGTGTCCACCGGGCCGCAGAGAAATTGCTGGACTTGATTGATAACTCGGCGAGCGGTCCGCGTTCAGGTGCGAGGGGTTAAAACCCCTCGCTGGGAGGCGAAGACGCCGGCAAGCCGAAGAAAGAACCAGAAGGCTGCCGTCCTGATCCTGGGCAGCCCGGCGCGAAGCGCCTTCTAGCGAGGGGTTTTAACCCCTCGTTCCTGCCGCCTTTCGCTTACGAAAACCGTTATGATAGACACCGAACAAACCATGCCTGAAAGTCCTTCGCCGGTCGGCAAGCCGCCGTTTCTGGTGCGCCGCCGCACCGTGTTTACGTGGCTCGTGCCGCTGCTGCTGCTGGCGCTTTCTCTGTACTTTCATCGCCGTGACGGCGGCTGGGCGGCGTATGGGGCGGGGCTGGCGCTGGTGATCCTGGGCGAAGTCGTGCGGTTCTGGTCGGCGGGGTATATCTCCAAAGATGCGGTCATCGCCACCGGCGGGCCGTATGCCCATGTCCGAAACCCGCTGTATTTCGGTTCGCTGCTGCTGTCGCTGGGCTACGGCCTGCTGTCCGGGCTGGGCTGGTGGGGCGTCGCACTCACACTGTCACTCTCTTTGGTGTTTCATCTGGCGGCGATCTTGTACGAAGAAAAGTTTCTGACGGCCAAGTTCGGCGCCCCCTATTTAGAGTATAAACAGCGCGTCCCGCGCCTCCTGCCGTCGCCCTGGCCGCGCACGACTGGCACGGGGCAGTATACGTGGGCACAGGCGCTCAAGAACCGGGAACAGACCTCGGCCCTGTTCGCGCTGGCCTTTGTGGCACTTCTCAGCATTCGGCTGTTTCTGCATTCGAATCCTCTGCATTAAATCATGGATAACCAGTCAAAACAAATCTGGCAGCGGCTGTGGTCGTATCTGCGCCTGGATCAGAAATACCTGTGGGGGGCCATTATTTGTGCTGTCGGGGCGGGGGCGGTAGATCTCCAAGTGGTCAGTCTGCTGCGGCCTTTTCTGGACACCACCACGGACTCGGTGCATAAACAGGCGGTCAGCCCGGCAGACTTGCAGACGCTTTATCTGGTCAGTTTTTCGCTGGTTGGTCTGTATGCGATTCGGGCGGCATTCAATTATGCTGAAACGGTCTGGTTTGCCGAGTCTGGTCAGCGGCTGGCCCTGCGCCTGCGGAACGACGTTTACCGGCACTTGCAGGGGCTGTCCCTTAGCTTCTTCAACCAGCAGCGCACCGGGGCGCTGATGTCCACCATCAACAACGATGTGCCGCTGCTGCAAGGCATTCTGGCCGGGCTAAAAGATGTGGCGTCTGCGCCGTTTGTCGTTATTGGCGGCGTCTGGCTGATCTTCCATATTTCCTGGAAGCTGTCACTGGCCGTGCTGCTGGTGGTTCCGCTCATGGTCTGGACCATCGGCAGCCTGACCCGGCTTATTCGCAGTCTGACCACGCATACGCAGGACAAGCTGGCCGACGTCAATACGCTGATGGAGGAAACCCTGAGCGGCGTTCGGGTTATTCAGTCGTTTGGAGCCGAAGATCAAGAAGTGCGGCGCTTCGGCTCCGAGAACCGGGAAGCCAAAGACCGCTCTATGGCGGCAATCCGGCAGGGGGCAAAAATCAAGCCGATAACTGACTTGATCGGCGCAGTGGCAATAGCACTGGCCCTGTGGATTGCCGGGCATGAAGTCATCACTCACGCCATGACAATGGGGCAGCTTGCGGCGTTCATTTATCTGCTGAACAAGATTGCTACCGGGGTCAGCTCACTGGGTAACGTCAAAGTGCTGTGGGAGCAGATGCTGGCGGGCGGGGGCCGCATCATGCGGAACGTGCTGGATGTGCAGTCTGAAATCCAGGACGCCCCCGGTGCAGCGGAGCTGACCACCGTGGATGGGCGCGTGGAATTTGACCATGTCGCGTTTTCCTACAACCCGGAGACGCCGGTGCTGCGCGATGTGTCGTTCACGATGAACCCCGGCGAAGTCGTGGCTGTGGTCGGTCTGTCTGGCGCAGGCAAAAGTACGCTGGCGGACCTCATCCCGCGCTTTTATGACCCGCAGGCGGGCACGGTGCGGGTGGACGGGCATGACGTGCGCGAAGTGACGCTCGCTTCCCTGCGCCGTCATATCGGCATTGTGCCGCAGGAAACCATTTTGTTCGGCGGAACTATCCGGGACAACATCGCCTATGGCAACCCGCTGGCAACCGATGAGATGGTGGAAGCCGCTGCCCGAGCCGCAAACGCTCACGGGTTCATTACCGAGCCGGGCGTTCTGCCGCACGGCTATCAAACGCGGGTCGGCGAGCGCGGCAAGCAGCTCTCGGGCGGTCAGCGTCAGCGCATTGCGATTGCCCGCGCCCTCTTGAAAGACCCGCGCATTTTAATTCTGGATGAAGCCACGTCCTCAGTAGATGCTGAGACCGAGAAAGTCGTGCAGGAAGCATTAGATATACTGATGCAGGGGCGCACTACGCTGGTCATCGCGCACCGGCTGTCGACGATCCGCAACGCTCACAAGATTCTAGTCATGCAGGCAGGAGAAATCGTCGAAACCGGCTCCCACGATACGCTCATGCGCCGCCCGGACGGCCTGTACCGGCATCTTTACGAGCGGTTTCACGAGAAGACGCCGGAGCGCGAGCCGAGGGACTGGGCCGAACCGGCGCTGGCGGCGTCTTAGAGTTGCCATGAAGTACCGAGACACAGCGGCCTGGAAATATCGTCTGGTTTCGTTTCTGATTTACTGGTTTGCCCGGCTGACCGCTGCCACGGTGCGGATGCGTGTGGTGGGAGAAGACCGGGTCCGGGACTTGCAGGAGGCCGGGCAGGGCGTCATTCTGGTGACCTGGCACGGGCGGACGTTCCTGCCGATTACCCGCTTTCGGAACTGGGGCTACTGGGCGCTCATCTCCACCTCGCGGGACGGCGAGTATCAGAACCGGATTTTTCAGCGGTTCGGCTTCCGCACCGTGCGCGGGTCAACCTCGGCACGCGGCGCAGTGCAGGCGGCTTTAACCATGACAAAGCACCTTAAAGCGGGCGCGACGCTGGCATTTACCCCGGATGGACCACGCGGCCCGAGCCACGAAGTCAAGCCGGGGGCCGTATTCATGGCCCAGAAGTCCGGCGCCGTGATTGTGCCTGTCGGCATCAGTGCCTTTCCGCGCCGCCTGGCGCGGTCGTGGGATCAGTACATGGTCCCCGCCCCCTTTGCGCGGGCCGTCTGGATATACGGCGACCCCATTTCTATCCCGCCTGACGCCACGCCTGAAGAGCAGGAACAGTGGGCAGTGCGTCTCGGCGCGGCGATTTCCGCGCTGGAAGAGCAGGCCGAGCAGGAGCTGCAAGCCGCATGCGCGGCGGCGCGGGCAGGGCATTGCTGATGGCGTCGCGCCTGGAAGCCTACTTGCATTCCGTGATTGATGAGCCGCCCCGCCCCGGCCCTATCGCTGACGCGCTCCGAATCCTGCTCGGCGGCCTGGAAGGGCTGTACGGCGCGGGGCTGGCCGCCTATTTACTGGCCGAGCGGCTGGGTCTGCGGCGGCGCGGGCGGCTGCCGGTCCCGGTGGTCAGCATCGGCAACCTCAGCGTCGGCGGCACGGGTAAAACGCCGATGACACAGTGGCTGGTGGAACGTCTACAGGAGGAAGGCCGCCGCGTAGCCGTTCTCAGCCGGGGGCACGGCGGGTCAAGCCAGAGCGTGCGCCTTGTCTCGGACGACGCCGGGAACGTGCTGCTTTCTGCCAGAGATGCGGGCGATGAGCCGCATCTGCTGGCCGCGACTTTGCCGGGGACGCCCATATTGGTCGGCAAAGACCGGCGCGAGTCGGGCCGCGCCGCCCTGCGCCGCTTTGATTTAGATGTGCTGGTTTTAGACGACGGCTTTCAATTCTGGCAGCTTGCACGGGATTTGGACATTGTGCTTTTGGACGCCCGCCGCCCCTTCGCCAACGGTCATGCCCTGCCGCGTGGACTGCTGCGGGAGCCAAAGCAGAACCTGCGCCGGGCCGAGGTGGTCGTCGCCACCCGTGCGGGCGAGCTGGATGCCGCCGCCCGCGCTGCGCTGATTGGCGAAGTCGCCCGGCTGGCCCCCTATGCTTCCGTTTTTTTCGCCGACCACCGGGCCGTCGGCTTCGTCCCCGCGCACGATTTGTCCGCCCCGTTCCTGCCGCTGGAACGCTTCCAGGGCCGCCCAGTGTCTGCCGCCTGTGCGATTGCCCGGCCCGACTCGTTCCGCCAGACGCTGGAACGGGACGCTGGGACACAGGTGTTGGGGATTACAGTGTGGGACGATCACCACCCGCTGACCGGCGAGGACGCCGCACGGGTCCTGGCCGACGCGGCGCGGGCCGGGGCCGAAGCCGTGGTGGTGACCGAAAAAGACGCCGTCAAATGGGCTGCTGCCTGCACCCCGGACGCCGGACTGCCGGTGTATGCGCTTCGCGTGGCGATGGCCGTAGAAGAGGAAGCCGGGCTGCTGGCGGCGGTGAACGAAAAGATCGCCCCCCGGCCCCCAATTCTGGGGGAGCCAGATAATTAGAACAAGGCCCTTCCTATTCCTGTTCGGTTCCCCCAGAATTGGGGGCTAGGGGGCGATCCGGGGCGGTTTTCAGTGTAACCAACTATGCGCGTTTCCAAAAAAATCTGGCAGGGGTTCACGCGCCGGGCTTTCGCGGCGGCGTTTGCCATCCTGCGGCGCACGCCCTGGCGGCCCGCGCTGGCGTTTGGCACGGCACTGGGGACGCTGGGCTACTATGTGTCAGCGCGGTTCCGAAGCGTGGCGGACAAAAACCTGCAAATTGCCTATGGAAACACACTGACTGAGAAGGAGCGGCAGGCGCTGATCAAGCGCGTCTTTCAGCACTTCACCCGTGCGGCGCTGGTGGAGTTTCTGAAAGGCGCCGATTTGACGCTGGACGAGATGCGTCAGCGCGTGCAGGTCGACTCCTATGAGCCAGCGGAAACGCTGCTGGCGCGGGGCAAGGGAGTCATCGTCGTGTCCGCGCATTTAGGCAACTGGGAATGGCTGTCCAAGCGGGCCGCGATGGAAGGGTTTGATGTCAAAGTCGTGGCCCGGCAAAGCGAAGATGCCGGGTTCAACGATTTGACCGACCGGGTGCGCGGCAAAAACGGCTACACGGTGCATCCACGCGGCGACTCGCCCCGCGCCCTGCTCAAACAGCTTCGGGCCAACAAGGTTGTGGCGATTGTGCCGGATCAAAAGTCGGAAGATTTATTCGTGCCCTTCTTCGGCAGGCTGGCCGGGACCGTCGCGGGACCTGCCGTGCTGGCGCAGAAGACCGGCGCGGCAATCCTGCCGATGTTCTGTCCGCGTCAGCCGGATGGGACCTATAAAACTGTGTTTTACCCGGCTATTGTTGCCGACTCGTCGGTGGATGCTGAGACCGACCGCCATCGAATCATGGCCGAGATCACAGCGGCTATTGAAAACATCGTGCGGCAGTACCCCGACCAGTGGCTCTGGCTGCACGACCGCTGGCGCGTGCCGCCGCCGCCGGGACTGGACCCCATGACGGGGCGGGCACTGAGTCCGCCTAGCCCCGAGAGGAGCCGCGATGCCGACACCGCTCCCGCCGCTGGCTGATGTCCGCCGTCTGCTGATTGTCAAAACCAGCGCCATTGGCGATGTCATTCATGCCCTGCCGGTGGTGCAGGCGATCAAAGACGCCGCGCCGGGGATGACTCTGGACTGGGTGGTCCGCGCCCGCTCCGCCGATGTCCTGCGCGGCAACCCGGCGGTTGACATTTTGCGTATCCTGCCGGATAAGCCCAATCCTGCCGACTTGCTGGCCCTGCGCCGGGAAATGCACGCGGCCCGCTATGACATGGCGCTGGATATGCAGGGACTGGCCCTCAGCGGCCTGATTACCAGGCTGTCGGGGGCGCCGGTGCGAATGGGCTGGGACCGGGGCCGTGAGGGAAACAGGCTGTTTTTGACGCACCCTGCCGTCCCCGGCAAAGCGCCTGCGCGGCATGAGATTGACTTGCTTTATGGCTTCGCCGAGGCGCTGGGAGTCTACACAGCGCACTCGGAGTTTACGCCGCAGCCGTATCTGGCCGCCGAAGGTGCGGCGAAGGCCGCCGAGTGGCTAAAACCTCTGCCGCATCCGCGGATCGCGCTGAATGTGGGGGCGTCGCGTGCCTACAAACGCTGGCCCGCTGACCGCTGGGGCGAAGTGGCGCGGGGGCTGGCCGAGGGCGGCGCGGGCTTGGTTTTCATCGGCGACAAGTCCGACGCCGCCGTAGTGGCGGAGCTGACGCCGATGCTGGCCGGGAGCCGCTTCGTGGATTTATCCGGGCAGACGACTTTGCGTGAGCTGGCCTCGGTGCTGGCGGCATGCGACCTGCTGGTCAGCGCCGACAGTGGGCCGATGCATCTGGCCGTCGCTGTTGGGACCCCTGCCGTTGCGCTGTTCGGTGCGACCGACCCGCACCGTCACGGACCGTATGGGCGGCGCAATGTGGTGCTGCACGACCCCGCGCCCGGCGCGATGGTTCCGGGTAAGCGTCCGACCGAGGACGCGGGCGCGGCAAGCCTGGCGCGGCTCACGCCCGCGCAGGTCCTGGCGGCAGTGCGGGAGATGCTGGCCTGAAGCGATTGTCAATGCGGAGCCGTCAGAAAGCCAAAGAACAATACACATGAGCCGGTATTTATCGTCCGATTGGCCGCCCGGCGCGAAGCGCCTTCCCGCGAGGGGTTTCAACCCCTCGTTCTTCGACCGCAATGGCTTTCTGCGATGCGTAAACTATTATGCGTAAATTTTTAGTTGTCAACATGAACTATCTGGGGGACGCGCTGCTGACGACCCCGGCGATTGCCGCACTGCGGCGGGCCCACCCGGACGCCCAGATTGACACGGTCGTCGGCGCGGGCGCGGCATTTGAAGTGCTGCAAGGCAACCCGGATTTAGATAAGATTATTGCTCGCACCGACCCCGGCAGCCTCGGGCGGGTGATGCAGACCTATCAGCTCTTGCGGGACGGACGGTATACCGACGCTATTATCCTGCCGCCGTTGCCCGCCTATGCCGCCGCCGCGTGGCTGGCCCGGACTCCTCGGCGAGTGGGGCAGGGGGGGCGCGGCATGAACCGCTTCCTCAGCGAGCTGCGCTCCACCCGCGCCGTTCACATGGCCGATGCGATGCTGGACACGATGCCCCTGCCGCCCGAGCGGGACCGTCCGCGCCGCCCGCCGGTGGTGACGGTCAGCCCCGAAGCACGGGGGCGGGCCGAGGCGCTGTTGTCCGAACACGGCATCAAGATGGGGGGAAGCCTCGTGGCGGTCAATGTCGGCGCGACCCGGCCTCAGAAACGCTGGTTTGCCGAGTCGTTTGCCGAGACGCTGGACCAGCTCGGGGATGTGGCCTGCGTGATTGTGGGGGCTGGCAAAGAGGATCATGCGCTGGCGGATGACGTGCTGCGGCGCACTGTCCGCGCCAAACCGGTCAGCCTCGTGGGCCAAACCGATGTCAAGACGCTGGCCGCGCTGCTTCAGTGCAGCGATGTTCTGCTGAGTGCAGATTCGGGGCCGATGCATCTGGCAACAGCGGTGGGCACGCCCTGCGTCGCCCTGTTCGGCTCGACGGACCCGGCGGTGACGGGGCCGTTTGACACCAATTCCAAAGCGATCTACAAGGCGCTGCTGTGCGCCCCCTGCGGCAACCATCCGACCTGCGACGGACGCTATGACTGCCTGCGGGCGATCAGCCCGGAAGAAGTCGCATTGGAAATCAATGGCTTGCTGCGCTCCCGCCGGAGCGGCTTTATCCCGCTTGTGTCGGCGGCAAGCAGCCCGACGCCCCGCGTAGAGCCTGCGGTTACTCACGCCGCCGTCCCCGCCAAGCGTATTCTGATTTCCACCAAGTTCCGGTTTATTGGGGACACGCTGCTGGCAATCCCCATCTTTCGGGCGGCGCGGGCACAGTGGCCGGACGCGCATATTGCGCTGCTGACCGGCAAAAATGCACGGGTCCTGCTGCAAAATAACCCGTATTTGGATGAAATCCTGGAGTTCGACCCCTATAAAGCCGACCGGGGAACGCGCTCGTATGCCCAACTCGTGAAGACGCTGCGGCACGGCAAGTTTGATCTGTCGCTGGCCTTGAACCGCTCGTTTCATTCCGCGCTGACCTCGTGGCTGAGCGGCGTGGACATCCGGGCGGGCTTTGAGTCCGAAGGGCGCGGGCCGCTGCTGAACCGGCGGGTGGACTACGACCGCGAAAAAAGCGAAGTGGCCTGCTACTTTGACGTCCTGCGGGCGGTCGCTCCGGATGCGCCGGTGAACCCGGCGCTGGAGCTTTGGATCAGCGGCGAAGAGGCCGCCGAGGCGCGGGCGCGACTGGCGGCAGCGTGGGGCGAGGACGTGCCGAGGGCGCAGCTTGTGGGCGTGCAGCCCGGCGCGAGCCAGCCCGGCAAGCGGTGGGGGACCCGCGCCTATGCGGAGGTCGCGGACGCGCTGGTCAGAGACAATCCCACTCTCTTTCTGGCCGTGATTGGCGGGCCGGACGAGCAGGACGCCGCCGAGGAGATGCTGGCGCAGTGCCGCCCGGAAACACGGGCGCGGGCGGTGTCGTTTGCGGGGAGCTGCAATCTGCGCGGCTCGCTGGCGCTGGTCTCGGAGCTGGGGCTGTTCCTGGGCAATGACACGGCGATTATGCACTCGGCGGTCGCGCTGGGCGTGCCGACCGTGGCCCTGTTCGGGCCGACCAACCCGCGCAAGTGGGGCAATTACGGCCCGTGTCACCGGGTTCTGGAGTCTCCGGATGGCTTGATGGCGTCGCTGGACGTGGAAGAAGTCCGCACGGCGGTGCAAAGTCTCTTGACACAGTCTTCTGAGCCAGCCGAGCCGCGTGTTGCAGTGGGGGCCGGAAATCCGGTATAATTTGGCCTGTTATGACTCAACACTCCCCCAGGCGTGCGCTGTTTATCCGCTTTGGCGGTATGGGAGACATTCTGCTGGCAACGCCCTCCCTGCGGGCGGTGGCGCGGACGTTTCCCGGTATCGAGATTGATTTCGTCGTCGGCGGCGGCATGACCGCCGCGCTGGACGGGCATCCGCTGGTGCGCCGGGTGCTGACCTTTGACAAGCGCGGCGTGGATTCGCGGCTGGACCACTTTCTGCCGTTTTTGTTCCAGTTAAGCCGCGAACGCTACGATTTGGTGGTCAACCTGCACCCGAGCGCGAAGTCCTATCTGATGGCCTGGGCAAGCGGGGCTAAGACGCGGCTGACGTTCGTGAAAGACATGACGGTCCGCCCGGACACGGGCCGGATCACGCATGCGGTCGATGACTTTTACAAAGAATTGCTGCCGCTGGGCGTCGGACCGCTCCTAGACCGCTCGCTGGATTTCGTGGTTCCTGCCGCCGCCCGCGCCGGGGCGGCCCGGATTTTAGAGGACGTTGGCATTCGGCAGAGCGACAAACTGCTGGTGATTAACCCCGCTGCGTCGCGCCCGCTGAACCGCTGGCCGCTGGAGCGGTTCCGCGAAGTCGCCGCCTTCTGGGCCGCGCAGCCCGGCGTCGCCGTGGCCGTGACCGGGGCGCCCGCCTCGTTCAAGACGGTCATGGATGGTCTCGACGAAGTGAGCCTGGCCCGCGAGGTAGCCGCTGGAGAGGCACGTATTCATAACTTAGCCGGGCGGCTGTCCGTGAAAGAGTTCGGAGCCGTGCTGGAGCGGGCGGACTGCCTGCTGACCTGCGACACCGGGCCGATGCACATTGGCGCGGCCCTAAGCACGCCGCTTGTGGTGCTGTCCGGGGCGGCGGACCCGGACCGGACTGGGCCGCTGACGGCCAATAGCACGGTGCTGATTGACCGGACCCTGCCGTGCGTGCCCTGCCGGGACCGGATTTGTGCGCGGGGCGATGTCAAGTGTATGGATAACCTCAGCACCGATGCCGTGGTTGAGGCCGTCGCGGCCCGTCTCGGCCTGCCGGAAAGGAGCCGTCATGGGCTTGTCCTTCCCGTCCTCGGCTGAGAAAGTTATGACAGCGGAACATCTTGCCGAAACAACGGCACGGCGGCAGGCGGCGGGCGAGCGGCTGGTCTTTACGAACGGCGTTTTCGACTTGCTTCATGTCGGGCACGCCCGGTATCTGGCCGAGGCGCGGGCACTGGGCGACGGGCTGATCGTGGCGGTCAACGCGGATGAATCCGTGAAATCATTCAAAGGCGACCTGCGCCCCGTCGTCCCGCTGGCCGAGCGAATGGAGCTTCTGGCATCGCTGGCCTGTGTAGATTACGTGGTCCCGTTCAGCACACGGACGCCGGTGCCGCTGATTGAGCTGGTTCGGCCCGCGCTGTATGTCAAGGGCGGGGACTACACCGAGGCGGACCTGCCGGAAGCCGCCGTGGTGCGCGGCTACGGCGGCGCTGTGCAGATTTTATCGCTGGTCGTGGGTCGTTCTTCGACAAATTTGATCGCCCGCGTGTGCGCGGCTTACGGCACAGTGCCGACACAACAAAAACTTTAGGATAAATTGTTCTATGCCTCTCTCTGTGCTGCAAGTCGCGTCTGCGTTTCCGAACTGGGGGGGCGCGGAGCTGCATTGCCTTAACCTTTCGCAGCAGCTTCAGCAGCGCGGCCATGATGTGACCGTGGCCTGCCGTCCGGGCCGCTTTGTGGAAAAGCGTGCCAAAGAAATGGGGCTGGCGACAATCCCGATTACAGTCGGCAAGCAGCTCGACTGGCGCGATTTTTCGGCCCTGCGAACGTTCCTGCGGGAGCATAAAATCGATGTGCTCCACGCCCATTGGAGCACGGACATGATCGTGCCGCCTTATGCGGGCCTGCGTGAGAATGTCCCCGTTCGCATTCTGACACGGCATATGCCGTACCCGTTCAAGAGCCGCCTCGGGTCATGGCTGTACTCTCAGGTGCTGTTCACGCGCATTGTCACCGTCTCCGAGTCGGTCCGTAAAACCATGCTGGCCTCCGGGGTTCCGCCGGGCAAAGCCGAAGTGATCCACCACGGAACCAATGTCGAAGAGTTCGTGCAAGTCACCGAGGATCCGCGCCTCGTCCGGCAGTCGCTCGGCCTTTCCGACGATGTGCTGGCCGTTGGCATCGCCGGGCGCATTGCCCCCGAAAAGGGGCATAAAGTGCTGCTGGAAGCGATCTCCCGGCTGCGTGACCGCTACCCGCTGCGGCTGGTGATTATCGGTGACGGCCCCTTTGAGCCGCAGGTGCGGGCGACCGTGAAAGAACTGGGGCTGGAAGACCGGGTGATTTTTGCGGGCTTTCGCGGCGACATCAACAACGTCATCAACGCCTTAGACATTATGACCCTGCCGTCCACCTGGAACGAGCCGTGCGCCGCCGTGGTGCAGCAGGGCATGGCGATGAGCAAGCCCGTCGTCGGCACGCGGGCGGGCGGCACGCCGGAGATGATTGTAGACGGCGAAACCGGCTTTCTGGTGCCCCCCTCCGATCCCGATGCGCTGGCCGACGCGATAGGCCGCCTCGCCGGTGATGCCTTCCTGCGCCGCCGTCTGGGGCAGGCGGGGTTCCGGCGCGTCGAGGAGCTGTTCACCCTACAACTCATGACCGACAAAGTCGAGGCCCTGTACCACCGCGAATACGAGCGGGCGCGAGGGGCGGGGGCGCTGGAGAAAGTCCTGGCGTCATAACCGATGGCTGCCACCAATTACCCCGAGTTCCGCACACCGCTGCTGCCCTGCAACCTGTCCCTGCGCCGCTGCGCCGTGCCGCGTGAGCAGGCATCGCACCGAATACTCATTATGCGCCTCGGGGCATTCGGCGATATTTTGATGGGAACACCGCTCCTCGCGGCTTTGCGCGAGGCGTATCCCGAGGCGCATCTGACCTGGGTGGTGGAGCACAAAGAAGCGCAGGCGATTGACGCAAGCCCCTACATCGACGAGTATCTGGTCTGGAACGGCTCATTTTGGAAGCAGATGCTGCGGCACGGGCTGTATCCGCTGTGGCTGCTTCGCGCCCTGCGCTTCCAAAAGACGCTTCGGAACAAACACTACGATACGTTTATCTCGTTTCAGCCCGAAGAATGGCCTCTGCTGGTGCGCGGGGTGAATGCCAAAATAAATATCGGTGTGTTTGATACCTTCTGGCAGACCGACAGCCGGAAGGAAACCAGCCCCCGCACCCGGCTGTACACGACGGCTTACACGCATCGAAACCTCCCCGCGCACCGGACCAATCAATACCTGCTTCCGCTTCGCGCTCTCGGCCTCTCGGAGCCGCAGGATACGCAAATGAGCCTGGGATATACGGCAGAAGATGCCGCCGCCGCCGGGGAGTTTTTGCGCGGGCACGGTCTCGTCGCCGACAAGCCTTTTGTGGTTCTGGCTCCGATGACAACCTGGCAGTCCCGCTGCTGGCCCGCCGACCGCTATGCCCGGCTTGGGGATGCGCTGGCGGAAATGCTGGGCTGCTCGGTGGTGCTGATTGGAAGTCAGCGGGAGGCCGAGGCCATTGCCGGAGTCGCGGCGCAGATGAAGACTACGCCGGTTCTGGCGTCCGGCGTTTTGACCTTCCGGGAGATGGCCGCGCTGATTGCAAAATCCGCGCTTCTGGTCAGCGGCGACACCGGGCCAATGCACGTCGCGGCGGCAGTCAGCACCCCGTATGTGGCTCTGTTCGGCCCAACGCCTGCCCTGGAACGCGCTCCGCTGACCGGGCGCGGCTTGACGCTCCTGCATCTGGTTCCCTGCGGGCCGTGCGACCAGAAAGTTTGCCCCAACTCTGGTGACAACTTCATGCTGTGTATGAACCTGCTAACTGTGGAGGAGGTGCTGGCGGCGGCGCAAAGTCTGCTTCAAACCCCTGTAAACAGGCCATGACACGCATTCTCATCGTCAAGCTCTGGGCGCTCGGCGACCTTCTGATGGCAACGCCGCTGCTGACGGCCCTGCACGCGCTCCCCGGCGGGGCAGAAATCACCTGGCTGGCCGACACGGCCTACGCGCCGCTGCTGGAAAATCACCCGCTCTTGAAAGAAGTCGTGGCCGTAGACACGGGAGCCTGGCGGCGTCTGCTCCGGCGCGGGCGGCTGTTGGCGTGGCTCAAAGAGTCCCGCCGCCTGCACGCGGGTATGGCGGCGCGGCGCTTTGATATTGCGCTGAACTTCCATGCGGAAAAGTGGTGGCTGCGGATTTTATGCGCCGCGCCGGTGCGGATTGGCCTTTCTAACGAGAGGCAGTGGGGGCGGCTGACCCGGCGGCTGTATACGAAGGCTGTGCCGCGCACAACCGGCCCCCGGCATAGCACGGACCGCTCTTTAGACGCAGCGCGGGCGCTGGGGCTGTCCGGCCCGTTTGACCAGCACATGGTTCTGCGGCCTTCAGCGGAAGACCGCGCCGAAGCCTCCGCCTTTCTGGAAAGCCGCCCCGAATATCGGCCTGGCCCGCCCCTGCTGATTTTGCATCCGGGGACAAGCCGGGAAACCAAATGCTGGCCGCCCGAATCGTTCGCCGCCCTGTGCGCCGCCCTGTCGGCCACGCACAACATTGTGCTGACCGGCAGCGGCTCCGAGAATGCCCTGTGCCGCGAAATCGTCGCCGCTCTGCCGCCCGGCACACCGCCGCCAATGGTCGCGGCGGGCGAGCTGAAACGTATCGGCCTGACCGTCGCTTTAGTTTCTCTGGCACAAGCGGTGGTAACGGGCGACACGGCTTTGCTTCACATCGCGTCGGCACTGCAAGTGCCGGTGGCTGTCATTTACGGCAGTACACGGCCCCGCGACAACACGCCGCTGTTCGGCCCGCACGTCCTGCTGTATGACGACACCGTGCCCTGTGCGCCTTGTTATTTAGACCACTGCCCGCTGAAAGGCGCGGACCATCTGCGCTGTCTGCACGCCATCACACCGGCGGCGGTGGTGGCGGAGTTGAAGAGACCTACCCTCCTTGCTTCGCAGGGTCCTTCCTAAAGGAAGGAAGGTCGCCTATCTTTTGGAGGAATCCCCTATGAACAACGTCACCGTCCATAACTTTTCTATCGGCGAAGGCAATCCACTGGCTGTGTTTGCCGGGCCGTGCGTCATCGAGTCGCTCGACCTGTGCCGCGAAGTTGCCGCCCAGGCCAAAGCAGACTGCGAGGCCCTCGGCCTGCCCTACGTCTTCAAAGCCTCGTTTGACAAGGCCAACCGCACGTCGTCCGGGTCCTTCCGGGGTGACGGCCTGGACAAAGGGCTGGAAGTGTTGGCGGCGATCAAAGCCGAGTTCGGCGTGCCTGTGGTTACCGACATCCACGAGACCTGGCAGGTTGCGCCCGTGGCCGAAGTGGCCGACATCCTGCAAATCCCGGCGTTTCTGTCCCGGCAGACGGATTTATTGCTGGCGGCGGGCGAAAGCGGGCGCGTGGTCAA
>CAXUKS010000024.1:0-58913 GCA_964251675.1 uncultured Armatimonadales bacterium | reverse complement strand
TGGCTTAGAAGCAGCCACCATTTAAAGAGTGCGTAACAGCTTACTGGCCGAATGTACTCCTGCGCCGATAATGTAAGGGGGCTCAAGCCGTCCACCGAAGCATGGGACTTTCGCCTTAGGGCGGGAGTGGTAGAGGAGCGTTGTCTGTGGGGTGAAGCCGTAGCGTAAGCAGCGGTGGACTGCAGACAAGTGAGGATGCAGGCATGAGTAGCGCGAAGACGGGTGAGAATCCCGTCCACCGGAAGCCTAAGGTTTCAGCAGCACGGCTCGTCCGCTGCTGGTCAGTCGGTCCTAAGGCGAGGGCGAATGCCGTAGTCGATGGCTGTCAGGTTTATATTCCTGAACCGGGCGTGAAGGTTAAACTGCTGGGGACGCTTTCCCACTATTCCATCCCGTGATTGGTTGTACGGGTTTCGCAAGATCGAGCGGACGCCTTCGGGCTGAAGTGAAGTGGTCGTGTGGGGGGGTCGAGAAAAGCCACGCAGGTACAACACGTTCGACCGTACCGCAAACCGACACAGGTAGGCAGGTAGAGGATACCAAGGTGTTCGAGATAACTATCGTTAAGGAACTAGGCAATCTAGCCCCGTAACTTCGGGATAAGGGGCGCCCCATAGTGATATGGGGTCGCAGTGAAATGGCTCGAGCGACTGTTTACCAAAAACACAGGTCTCTGCTAAGTCTAACGACGACGTATAGGGGCTGACACCTGCCCAATGCCAGAATGTTAACAGGAGATGTCACTCGCAAGGGGAAGCATTGAATCGAAGCACTGGTGAATGGCGGCCGTAACTATAACGGTCCTAAGGTAGCGAAATTCCTTGTCGGGTAAGTTCCGACCCGCACGAATGGTGTAACGACTTGAGCGCTGTCTCAACGATAGACTCGGCGAAATTGTAGCATGCGTGAAGATGCGCATTACCCGCAGCAGGACGGAAAGACCCCGTGGAGCTTTACTACACCCTAACGTTGCCGCTTTGTATGTTCTGTAGAGCGTAGGTGGGAGCAAGTTTACTTGCGTCAATGGAACACCACCCTGGGCATACGGGGCGGCTAACTCGCGCCGTTATCCGGCAAGAGAACCGCGTTAGGCGGGTAGTTTGACTGGGGCGGTCGCCTCCCAAAAAGTAACGGAGGCGTCCAATGGTTCCCTCAGCCCGGTTGGAAACCGGGTGTTGAGTACAAAGGCATAAGGGAACTTTACTGTGAGACAAACAAGTCGAGCAGTTGCGAAAGCAGGGCTTAGTGACCCTTTGGCGGTGTATGGGTGCGCCAAAGATCATCGGATATAAGCTACCCCGGGGATAACAGGCTTATCTTGCCCAAGCGCTCACAGCGACGGCAAGGTTTGGCACCTCGATGTCGGCTCGTCGCATCCTGGGGCTGGATTAGGTCCCAAGGGTTGGGCTGTTCGCCCATTAAAGCGGTACGCGAGCTGGGTTCAGAACGTCGTGAGACAGTTCGGTCTCTATCCGTTGCGGGCGTAAGAAATTTGACGGGAGCTGCCCCTAGTACGAGAGGACCGGGGTGGACAGACCTCTGGTGTACCAGTTGTTCCGCCAGGAGCACACGCTGGGTAGCTATGTCTGGTTCTGATAAGTGCTGAAAGCATCTAAGTACGAAGCAGACCTGAAGATAAGATTTCTCATAGCATAAGCTAGTAAGACCCCCGGAAGACTACCGGGTTGATAGGCTGCGAGTGTAAGCACGGCAACGTGTTCAGCTAAGCAGTACTAATCGGTCGAGGGCTTGATTACTCTACTCAGCAATAATGAGTAATGCTGTTTCCATTTACATTTTGATATGCAGTTGTCCAAGGACAGCCCCCTTTGGGGGCGTTCTAACGATTTCTGGTGGTTATCGCGGAGGGGTCCACCCGTTCCCATTCCGAACACGGAAGTTAAGCTCTCCAGCGCCGAAGATACTTGACGAGCAATTGTCCGGGAAAATAGGTCACCGCCAGATTAATGTCGAAAAGCCGCTATGCTCTTAGAGTGTAGCGGCTTTTTGCTTGCCAGCAAGCCGGTGAGAAGCGATATAGTTCCATGACCATTTCTAAGATCACCGCCGAACAGTTCTCGGAACCGCAGCTTCGTCTGGCTTTGCAGGAACATCGAGAAGACCGAGCCGTTCTTCTGGCTTCGCTGTCTGCGTCTTTTCGAGCCGACCCGCGCATCCGTGCCGCCTGGCTGTGGGGATCGTTTGGCCGCAGTGAAGCTGATGACCTCAGCGACCTTGATCCCTGGCTTATTGTCACCGACGAAGCCGCGCCGCAGATGGGGGCGTCTTTGGCGCAGTACGCTGAAAATACCGGCAGTTTGATCTGCGGTAGCGAGTACCCGCGCAATGCCCCGCTCGGCGGCGGCTCTTATGGCTCGCTCCATGAAGGCCGCCACGGACTGCTTCATGTGGATTGCTACTGGCAGCCTCCGTCCGCCCAAGCACCAGTCCCGGAATATGCTGTCTTATTCGACCGTTTGGACGAACACGCCGGGGCCGAGCCAGTATCCTTTTCCCCTGCTGCAAGTGAGCCAACCAACGCAGACCCGATTGAAGATGGTCTTGGCTTTACCTGGCTGATGTTCTCCATCGCCGCCAAGCATCTTGCTCGTGACCCCAACTCAGATATGGCGCTCTTGCTGTACCCGAAGCCAGGGCTGGAAAATGCGCTCCGTCTTCTTGGCGAGGAGCAGCTAATTACGCCTCTTGATTGGTCTATGTCAAAAAAACCGATGGAGAGGTTAGCGCGGCTTCGCGCACTTGTGGAAAAGACGGGCCGCGCCACGGAAATTGCCAACGCGCAGGGTGTGTCTATGTCATTGCAGTACGCGCCCTGTTTGCTGCGTTACCTAGATATGGTGGAGGGTATTCTGATGGCTGATGCAGTATAATCAACATATCAGGCTCCACTTTTTGTCCCGTCCTGCCGACAATAAAGTGTTAGTCTTAACTATTGAACTTCCCTGCCGAGAGGACTACTGCGTTTTATGGATATTGAAGAACTGCTGCGAACCACGGTGGAAAGCAAGGCGTCGGACCTGCACCTGACGGTGGGAGCGCCGCCAACCATCCGCCTGCATGGCGAGATGCAACCGCTCCCCTACCCTACCCTGACCCGTGATGGGCTGAAAATAATGCTTTTGAGCATTCTGACGGGAGAGCAGCAGAACCGGTTTGAAGAGGCGCGGGATTTGGACTTCAGCATTGAAATCCCTCATCTCGCCCGGTTCCGCTGCAACTTCTTTGTGGGGCGGCGCGGCGAAGGGGCTGTGTTCCGGGTGATCCCGACGGAAATCAAGTCGTTTCAGGAGCTGGGGCTGCCGCCGGTGCTGGCGGAGCTGTCGCGGGAAGAGCGCGGGCTGGTGCTGGTGACTGGGCCGACCGGTTCCGGCAAGTCCACGACGCTGGCGGCGATGGTGGATTTGATCAACTGTGAGCGGCACGCGCATATCTTGACCGTCGAAGACCCGATTGAGTTTGTGCATCCGCATAAGAAGTGTCTGGTCAATCAGCGGGAAGTCAAAGTGCACACCGAGTCGTTTGCGTCGGCGCTGCGGGCGGCGCTGCGCGAAGACCCGGATGTGATCCTGGTGGGCGAAATGCGGGACCTGGAAACAATCTCGCTGGCCGTGTCCGCCGCCGAGACGGGGCACCTGGTCTTTGGAACCCTGCACACATCAAGCGCGGCGCAGACCGTAGACCGCATTATTGACGTGTTCCCGCCGCATCAGCAGTCGCAGATCCGCACGCAGCTTTCGGAATCGTTGCAGGGGGTAATCGCGCAGACGCTGGTTTCCAAAATTGGCGGCGGGCGCGTGGCGGCTCTGGAGATTATGAAGACAACGGCGGCGGTGAAAAATCTGATCCGCGAAGGAAAAACGTTTCAGCTGCCGTCAATAATTGAGACCGGCTCCATGGTGGGAATGCAGACGTTAAGCCAAGCCTTGCAGGAGCTGGTGATCCACGGCAAGATCACGCCGGAAAACGCGGTGGCAAAGGGGCTGGACCCCGCCGTTTTGAGTTCGCTCCGTCTGGCGACACCGACGCGGGTGGCTGCCGAAGCGCCGCCTGCTGTTCCCTCGTTTACCAGTGCGCCGTCCACATCGTCTGGTGACGATGAGCTGGGCGAACTGAAGCCTCTGTCTACGCCGTTTTCGTTCCGGCGCTGACCTGAAAAGAGCGCCCGGCCAGACTGGCCGGGCGCTCTTTTTTTGTCTACTTGCGGCGGCGGCGGGCGATGACGGACTGCGTGGCCTCGCGGGCGATCTGCGTAGCCCGCAGACCATCGTAGCCGGTCGGCAGCTCGCTGGCATCGCCCGATTCTAATGCGTGAACGAAAGCGGCATACAAGCCCTCAAAGTTCTTTTCGCTGGCTCCAGGCAGGCGGTGCGTGCCGTGCTTGGTACGAACCTCAAACAGCCAGCCGTCGCGGTCATAGCGGATCAGGCCCTCGGTGCCAATGAGGTGGTACGAAAAGTGGGAGCGCGGGTCGCGGGCGGTGTGGCCGTAGGAGAAGCTCATCTCTGCCATCGTGTGTGCGCCGCTTTCGTGATCCATGTGCAGCCAGACATGGTCCGGGGCCTCATAGTTTTCCACCCATGCCCCCGACGCCTGATAACCCACGACTTCCGAGCCGAGCCACCACCGGGACAGGTCGATCTGATGGACGCCGCAGTCCACCATCGGCCCGCCTTCGGCCATGCGGCCCTGCCAGTACGGGTTCGGCTCGGCCAGACCCGCATCGGTGACCCGGTCCCGGCCATGCAGGTTCCAGATATACACGAGCCGCAGGGCGCGGACTTCGCCGATGGTTCCGCTGTCCACCAGTTTTTTGATGTTCTGGGCGACCGGGCTGAACCGGTAGCAGAAGCCGGTCGCCAGCAGCAGCCCGGCGTCGCTCATGGTATGGATCATCCACTCGGCGTCGGCGTCGGTCATCGCCAGCGGCTTTTCGCACAGCACGGGCAGGCCGTAGCGGGCGGCAGCGGCCACATTGTCTCGGTGCGCGGGCGCGGACGAGCAGACGACGACAGCCTCAATCCCTGACTCGAAGAACATATCGCTGACCGCGTAGCCATGCGGGATGCCGAATTTATGCTGCAAGCCGTAAGCCCGCGCCGGGTCCGGGTCATAGACGGCCCAGGCTTCCAGCCCTTCCGTTGCCAGAATGGCTGGCAGGTGCCCGAACTCGGCAATCATGCCGCACCCCATCAAACCGATTTTCTTCATAAACGTTTCAACAGACCCCCGCAAAGATGGTTCCCTGCATATTCCCTGCCAACCTGCCCTTTCCTTGCCAAAGCCGAAGCCATACAGGTATAATTTTACCACCAAAAGCCGTGAGAAATCCAAGAGGAGGACACAATAGCCACAGAAACGCTGGAAGAGCGCTTGAGCGCCGTGGAAACTGAGCTTCGTCAAATCAAGCAGCAGTTGGCTGAGAGGCCTGCGCCTGCCGCCGACGCGGGCTGGGAAAAAATCTTTGGCAGTTTTGCCGAAAGCGAAGGCTTCGATGACGCTGTCCGTCTTGGCCGAGAGTACCGGGAAGCGCAAAACGTGCTGTCCGAAGAAAACACAGAAACTTTTACAATCCTAAATGCTCTGCCGCGTTTCAAAGGATAACCATTATGCTCCGCTCATGCCTTGCATCCGCCACTGCTTTGGGCCTATTGCTCTTGACCGTGCCTGCCTCTCACGCCCAAGCGGCTCCCGCACCCGCTATGCTGAAGCCCACCCCAAAAAACGTTTTGGACCAGGTCATTGCTGCACAGGAAGCTTTGACTGGCCTCTCCGCGACAATCGTTGTCACTGGCGCAGAGTTGGACGGAACGCCAATAGGGGGAAAGATAATCACGCTGGCCTTCCAGCGGCCCAATCTGGCGAAAGTGACTGTCAGCGGCCCGTCCGGTCCTTTGCGGCAGGTCATCACTGATGGGGCCACTGCAACAAGGTTTTCTGTCCCTGAAAAACAGTATACGACCGAAATGGCCCCCGCTGCGTTTCTCCTGCCTATCATTCTGGGCGAGGCTAACGCATACTTGCCATTCACCCTAGCTGCTCCATCAAGCTTAACTGGTTTGATGGAGCAGCCGGGGATGACAGCCAGCGTCGGCTTGTCAAGCACTCTGGGCGGTGTCACTGTGGATACTCTTGTGATCACAGAGTCGTTTGACTCCAGGGCCAAACACTCTAAGGCCAAACTCAAAATCACGCTGGCTTTCGGCCACGATGACCACCTGCTCCGGCAGTTCATCGAAGCAGTGACCATGACCCGGAATGGCAAAGTTCAGTCGCTCACGCATACCGAGACTGTGACTAGCCTAATCGTAAATCCCTCATTTTCCACTGCTGACTTTGTTTTTGCGCCTCCTCCTGGTGTCAAGAAAGTCATCAGGCAAATCAAACCGCCTGTACGCAGCCCTCGCTCAGTGCCCAGTGCCCACCGCCATTGATGCCGCTCTCGCCAAGCCCCAACGTCTCTGTCGTTCCATTCTTGTTAATCCCCTGTTCGCAGAGGTATAATCTCCGAAACCATTTGGTATCGGAGATTTTTCTATTATGACCTATGACCCTAAAGCGCGAAGCCGCGTGATCACTGAAGGGCGCGACCGCGCCGCTGCACGTTCGTATCTCAAAGGCATCGGGCTGACCGATGAGGACATCCGAAAGCCGATCATCGGCGTGGCCTCGACATGGATTGGAACCATGCCGTGCAACTTTAATCTGCGGGCACTGGCGCAAAAGGTAATGCAGGGCATCCGCGAGGCAGGCGCGACGCCGCAGGAATTCAACACCATCGCCATCTCCGACGGCATCACGATGGGCACGGAGGGCATGAAAACATCGCTGGTCTCCCGCGAAGTGATCGCGGACTCCATTGAGCTGGTCACACGCGGGCATATGTTTGATGCCGTTATCTGCCTGGTCGGCTGCGACAAGACCGCGCCGGGGGCGGCGATGGCGCTGGCCCGGCTGGACATCCCCGGAATGCTGCTCTACGGCGGCTCCATTGCACCGGGCCGCTACAAGGGGCGGGACATCACCATTCAGGACGTCTTTGAGGGAATTGGCGCAGCGCATGCGGGCAAGATCACTGATGACGACCTGCGCGAGCTGGAAAACGCCGCCTGTCCCGGCGCGGGGTCCTGCGGCGGGCAGTTTACGGCAAACACCATGGCGATTGTGATGGAGTTCCTGGGGCTGGCCGCGCTGGGGTCAGCGGGCGTCCCGGCAGTAGACCCGCGCAAGAACGATGTCGCGGTGGAAGCTGGACACACGATTGTCCATCTGCTCAAAAGCGGTGTCAAGCCGAGCGATATTTTAACCAAAGAGGCGTTCGAGAATGCCATTGCCGCCGCCGCCGCGACGGGCGGCTCCACAAACTCCGTGCTGCACCTGCTGGCGCTGGCCGGCGAGGCGGGCGTCGCGCTGTCGATGGCCGACTTCAACCGGGTGTCGGCGCGAACGCCGGTCATCACCGACCTGACCCCTGGCGGGCACTATGTCGCCACGGATATGCACACCGCCGGAGGCACGAAGCTGGTCGCCAAACACCTGCTGGCGGCGGGCCTGCTGCACGGCGACCTCCCCACGGTGACCGGCAAGACGCTGGCCGAGGAAGCCGCGACCGCCGCCGAGGCCGAAGGCCAGAAAGTCATCGTGCCGGTGGAGCAGGCGTTCAAGCCGCGTGGCGGCATTGTCATCCTGACGGGTAACTTGGCCCCCGAAGGCGCAGTGATCAAGCTGGCGGGCTACGAGAAGATGCAGTTCTCCGGCCCCGCCCGCGTCTTTGACCGCGAAGAAGACGCGATGGCCGCTGTCACCGAGCGGCGCGTTCAGCCGGGCGATGTGGTCATCATCCGCTACGAAGGCCCGAAAGGCGGGCCGGGAATGCGCGAGATGCTGGGCGTCACGGCGGCATTGGTCGGGCAGGGTCTCGGCAGCGAGGTCGTCATGGTCACCGATGGCCGCTTCTCCGGCGCGACACGGGGCCTGATGGTGGGCCATGTGGCTCCCGAAGCGAGTGTCGGCGGCCCAATCGCCCTGCTGCAGGAAGGCGACATCGTGACGCTGGACGTGGAAGCCAACACCATTCACGCCAACGTCTCCGACGAAGAGCTGACTCGCCGCCGGGGCGAATGGGTGGCTCCCGACCCGCACTACACCACGGGTGTCATGGCAAAATATGCCGCCTCCGTGACCTCGGCCTCCGAGGGTGCAATCACACGGGCGAACTTCTAGACTGCCCACACTCCGGGCAGGGACAATATTTGTCCCTGCCCGTTTTTGCTTTAACAGAATTTGGGAGACTTTGATATGCTGCGAAATGGAACCCCGGCGCCGGGCTGGGTGCTGACGGATGCCGACGATCGGGAGCAGACCCTGGATGGCCTGCGGCAGGGAAAGCCGCTCCTGCTGTACTTCTTCCGGGGCGAGTTCTGCCCGACGGCGCAGCGCGACCTGATCGGCTGGGCTGATGTCTACGGACGCCTGCAAAGCCTCGGTGTCGGGCTGGCCGCTGTCAGCACGGACACGCCCGCCCATCACCGCACACTGCGCGAGACGCTGGGGCTGCCGTTCCCTCTGCTGTCCGACCCCAGCTTTGCCGTCTCCGCCGCTTACGGCGTCTATCAGTCGGATGACAACGAAGGGACGCAGCCCCACGGTGAGCCGGCCCTGTTTGTGGTAGACGTGGACGGCAATATCGCCTACTCCCAAATCCAGTCCGGCCCCAAAGGCGCAGCCTCGCCTGCCGAGATGGTTCTGGTGGCCCTGTATATGTCCCAGAATAGTGGTCACTACTGACGTCCCCCTCCGCCCCCAATTCTGGGGGAGCCAGAGTAAGAACGGAAGGGCCTCGTCTGAACTATCCGGTTCCCCCAGAATTGGGGGCTAGGGGGCGACATGGGGCTTGCTATATAGCCTCGAACGCCATCCGTGCCCCCGCGTGCAACCTTTTTAGCCTCCGCGTGTCTTTACTGATATGCCAAACGCTGAACTAGCTCCTGCCGCGCCTCCCGCTGATACAACCGTTCCAGTCATTTGCCGCCCCGGAAAAGCCGCTGTGGTATGGGGTGTGTTGCCGGGCATTATGGCCGTCTACGGTGGCCTGTTTGCTGCGCTTGGCTTGCTCACAGGCCCTGGAACCCGGAGCCTGACAATGGCAATGGCCGCGTGCTTTGTGGCCTGCTTGCTGGGAATAATCCCGGCAATCGCCTGGGCGCGGCGCGGGGCAATCATCGCGGATGAAACCGGCCTGCGCTGGCGCGGGTTGGGTGCGTGGAAATCTGCGAACTGGGGTGAGGTGCGCGATTACTCCGTGGGACAGTCCCAAAAAAGCTCAAGCGTGACGATCACCCCTGCCTTCATAGAAACATCCGCAGGCCGAATTAAATTTAGCAGTCAGTGGACAAACGCCAAACCGCTTCAGAAGGCCATCAAAAGGCACGCGACAAGTGCCGCCCCGCAGGAATGGGAGATGATCGGGACACGCCCCTGTGATCCGTGGCCGCGTGTGTTTGGCTATAACACGTTTTCCAATCGCTGGTCGCCGCGCCTGTTGTTGAAGCTGCTGCTGATGTTTGTGGTCTATGTATTGGTGAAGCCTGCTCTGGGGCTGACCGGTCTGGTGGCACTGATTGGCTGGCGGATGACTTTGACCACCGCTGCTCTTTATCTTGTGCTGACCCTGCCGCTGGCGATTATGCTGCTGGTGTTTCCGCTTCGGGAGTATCAAGCGGTGCAGAAGCGCATGGGCCAGCGGATTACCCTCAGTCCTGATGGGCTAATCTTTGAGGACGGCATGCGGCGCATCGACGCCCGCTGGGAAGAAATCACCGGCTATGGCATTGTTGGAACTGGGAAGTACGTTGTGGAGACGGGCAGCGGGGCGTTTGACTTTCTGGGCAGCGTTGCAAACAGCCTGCTGCTGCGTGAGAACGTCCGACAATATGCTGTTCAATCGGCGGACACCGAATGGAAAGCACGGGTTGATGCCGAAGCGTTAGGCGGCGAGGCCGCCCGCTGGAGCAGCGGACAAGTGGGTATTGGGGCGCGAGTTTTTCACTACCAGACACGCTCGTATCGAATGATGCTTGGGGGCGGATTATCTATTTTCTTACTGGGCTGGGGACTCGGGATCGCTACGGCTCTAGGCTGGCTTCCAGGAGGCAATCCGCCACCACCGACCGTTTCAATCTTCGGCTCAGTGCTGAGCATTGCGCTGTTTCTTTATGGCTGGCGTCTCTACTGGCATTGCGGAGTGCATCTGGACGAGGATGGCCTAACACAGTTCACGCCGCTGTGGCAAACGCGGATTTTGTGGACACAGATTAGTGACTTTTATCTGGCTGATGGCTCGGCGGGCACAGTGGAAGGGCGGGATGGGCGGCGTATTCAGTTCAGCTCTATGATTGTGGGACGCGAGGAGCTGATGGCGGAAATTGCACGGCGGGCGGCGCATTGCGGGCGGACGGTGTGGGAAAAGCGGTTGTCTGCTTGACAGGCGCGGCGCAGAGGCTTATACTAAGTGAAACAAATGGCCGGGTGCGTTGTCTGAGAGTACAGGGCCATTTTGTATGACTAATTTCCCTTTGCTGCCGGGAAGAAGAACAAATCCCGGTAAAAATACTGTATACTGTTGTTCGGCACTTTTTGCGGTGTGAGATGCGCCGCCCTGCTGCCTTTTGGAGAATTACGCCTCATGCCGCCTCAAGAACTACGGCTGTCAGCGCTCCCGCCAAAGGAGACCGCCGTCCGCCGAGTGCTCGATACGATTATTGCGCTGCTGCTGTTGACGCTGGCGTCGGCGGTGTTTCTGGTTGTCGCCGTTCTGGTCAAGCTGACTTCCCCCGGCCCGCTGTTTTACCGGCAGAAACGGGTGGGGCGCGAAGGCAAAGTCTTTGACATCTGGAAGTTCCGTACCATGCGCCACGGCGCGGACCGGATGGGACCCTCGGTGACATCCTCCGACGATAACCGCATCACCCCGGTAGGCCGCCGCCTGCGCGACTGGAAGATCGACGAGCTGCCACAGCTCTGGAACGTCGTGCGGGGCGACATGAGCCTCGTGGGTCCCCGCCCGCAGGTGCCCCGCTTTGTGGACTGCTTTGACCCCTCCCTGCGCTCCATTGTCCTGCATGTCCGCCCCGGCATTACGGGGCCGACGGCGCTGGAGTTCCGGCACGAAGAGACCATGCTGGCGGATAAAGAAGACCGCGAGACATTCTATATTGACCATATCCTGCCGGTCAAGCTGGAAATGGACGCGAAGTATGTCGCCAACCGGTCGCTGAAAAGTGATATGCGGATTTTGTCGCAGACGGCCTGGATGTTCTCGCTGGGCACGGTCAAACGCGCCGTCAGCATCAAGGGCCGCCGCCGTCATCACAACAAGCCGCTGCCCGCGCTGTCCGAACCCGGCCTGCCGGAGACCACTGACCGCTCGGCGGAAGACGTTCTCGGCGTCGCCCGCTGACTTTCCTTTAATTTTTCTCTTCTGCCCCAGTCACCGGGCCGGGCCGCTGCTGGCCCGGCCTTCCGAACCGCTCTCCTTCAGGACCACTATGTATCACTCCCGATTACGTTCTTTCCGGCCCTCCTCCCCCCGCCTTCGGGCGCTGTCCTCCGGGCTGGCTGCTCTGGGCGCCCTGGCCGCGCTCGCCGGGACCTGCCTGTCGGCGGCGGCTCAGGATTCTCAGGCACCTCTGACCGCCCCGCAGGCATCCGACGGGACGATCAACAATGATGCCGCCATTGCCGCCGGGGGAGACGCCGGACTCAGCAGCGCCGCCTCGGTGGGCAACTCGCAGGACAGCGGGCAGGATAATGGCTCCATGAACGGCCAGGCAAATGGCTCTGGATATGCCACCGATTCCGGCTCTGCGCTAAACGGCGACGACAGCGCCGTGGGACGCGGCGGGGTCGCGGTTCCCAGCCCGTCCGTCGGTGTGGACACACAGGGCAACGTCAACGCCACGGCCACACGCAATGGACGCACCAATCGCCTGCGCCCACAGAAGGTTCCCAACCCGCTCGTCATCACTAACCCGCTGCGCGGCTATGGCCCGGTCTCGCCCAACGACTTGAACAACAACCAGCTCGCGCCGCCCGCGACCACCGCCCCGCCCCGCAACTACAGGCTGGATACGAACCCCTATGCCCCCGCTGGCGCTCGCCCCGGCCCGCCCCTGCCCCTGTTTGGCTATGACTTTTTCCAGCCCGCCCGGCAGATCATCATTGCCCGCCGCCGCGCTCTGCTGCCGCCCCGCCGCGTTCCGGTCTATCGGCAGCGCCCCAATGGGCAGCGTCAAAACCAGCCTGGTACAAACGCGCCAAACGGCAGCTTCGCACCCGGTACGAACGCGCCAAACGGCTACAGCAACGGCTACAATAGCGCTGACGGCGGCTACAACGGCAGCCCGAATACGTTCCAGAACGGCGACATCGCTGGGTACGGCGCTGGCGCGGCCCTCGGTGCGGCGGCTCTCGGGCGCGGCGGCGTGAACGGCCCCGGTGACAACTATCCGAGCGACAACTATCCGAGCGACAACTATCCGAGCGACAACTATCCGAGCGACAACGGCCAGAATGCCTATGCACCGAATGACCAAAGCAATTCTGCCTTCGGCGTGCCCGATAACAGCCTCAATGACGACGGAACCGGCGGCGCAAATGGCGGCAGCTTTAATCCGCCCTACTCATCTCCCGCACGCGGCAGCGGAGCGGGCGGCTATGATGCCAATTACGACAGCGGCTACAACTCGAATTCCAGCGGCTATGACACCGGTGACGATGGAGCGCAGGCTGCCCCGCGCCGACAGCCGCGCCGCCCGAACGGGGCTAACGACCCGTATGCCGATCCCTACTCTTCTAATTCTTACGGGAATGGGGATGTCTATGGCTCCAACACTCAGACCAATGCCACCGGCAGCGACATACAGTTTCCCGGCGATGATGCCCTGCTTGCGGGCGGCGCATCCAATGCCACTTCGGGGCAGATCGCTGACCCCGTTGCCACTTTGTACCGACAAGTTGTGTCGTCCCTGCCGCCCAATTACCAGCTTCAGCCCGGCGACCGGCTTTCGGTGCGCCTGAGCGCACTGACCCTGAACCCGCGTGACCTGACCGCGACTGTGGACCCGCAGGGTGGTATTAACGTAGCGGGCGTCGGGCGCGTCACCGTGGCCGGCCGCACGATCACCGAGGCTGAGACGGCCCTGCGCCAGCGTCTGGAGCGGCTGTATCGCAATGTGGATGTTTCCATCAGCCTCAGCCAGCTACGCACCGTTCAGGTGACGGTCAGCGGCGCGGCCTTTGCCCCCGGAACCTACAACGTGCCGGCGAGCGCCACGGCGTTTAATGTTCTGAATGCCGCCGGGGGACCGACGGCCAGCGGCTCCCTGCGCGATATTCGCGTCCTGCGGTCCGGGCGCGTCGTCGGCACGCTGGATATTTATCCGCTTCTCGGGGCGTCCACGGCCAGCCCGAGCGCGAAGTCCGGCGATATTAATCTGCAGTCCGGCGACAACATTTATGTTCCGGCCCGGCTGTCCCGCGTGGCTGTTCGGGGCGAAGTGCGCCAGCCCGCTGTTTTTGAGCTGAAATCCGGCGAAAGCCTGAAGGATGTGCTGGGCTACTCCGGCGGCATCAAGCCGTCGGGCGTGGACCAGACGGTGCATATCGACACCTACAGCGGTGTGGGCCGCGTGCTGAAAGATGTCAATCTGGCCGACAAAGCCGCCGTCGCCCGTGTGTCGGTCTTCGACGGCGACAGCATTGACGTGGCTTCCGTTCGCGCCATTTTGACCAACCGGGTCACGATTGAAGGCGCGGTGGACCAGCCCGGCGACTACGCGCTGACCGCTGGAATGCACGTTCTGGACCTGCTTCAGCGGGCACGCGGACCGCTCTACAATGCGTTCCTGGAGCGGGCCGATCTGGTCAGCCTCAATGACGACAACACGACGACCATTCGTGCGATTTCTATTGACCGCGCTCTGGACGGCGGCGAAACGGACAACCCGCTGCTGAAACGCTTCGACCGGATACGGATCTACTCGCGGCAGGACGTGGCCTACCTGGGGCGGCGGCAGGTAACAGTGCGCGGCGCGGTGCAGCGGCCTGGCTTGTATACCCAGTCCGACAATATGCGCGTCTCCGACCTGCTGCTTCGCACCGGCGGGCCGCTGCCCGACGCCTATCTGAACCGGGCGGTGCTGCTGCATCAGCGCGGTGACGGCAGTTATTCCTACGATTATATCAGCCTGAGCGGCGTTCTGGCAGGCAGCAAAACCGACGATTACACCATTCAGGACAACGATGTGCTGGCTGTGTATCGGATTGGCGAGGCGCACTTCACGCCTGACCATACCGTTAAAGTCCTCGGCGATGTGGTGGCCCCCGGCCTGTATGCACGCGGCGACAAGATGACTCTGACCGACCTGCTGAAACTCGCCGGGGCATTCAAGCCCGGCGGCGGCACGCGGGTTTCTATCGCCCATGCCCGCCGCCCGCTGGATGCGCCTGTGACGCAGGTCGGAACGCGCCTGGCCTCGAATGCCACTGGGTCTCCCGCCGACACGGCGGCCTACGATACGCAGGGCGCTTTGATTTCGGGAACCAACTTGACCTTGCAGGACGGCGATGTCGTCGCCGTGCAGGGCAACGGCAGCCTGCGCGAGCATCCAGGCGTCGTCACCGTGACGGGTCTGGTCAGCCGGCCCGGCCCGATCTTCATCACCAGCGGCATGCGCCTGAGCGATGCGATCAAGCAGGCCGGGGGCCTGCGCCCGGAAGCCTTCCCGCAGGGTGCAGAGTTCACCCGCACCACGGATGCGCTGATCACGACCGGCCAGTCCAATCTGGCGCAGGTGATCAGCCGTATGAGCGACCTGCTTAACTTGAGTCAGTATCAGCGTGAGCGGGCAAAAGCCAGCCTGGCGCTGATTGAGGCCGCCGGATCAGCAGCCAGTGGCTCCGGCAGCGGTCTGGCCATTCCTGGCATTGGCGGACAGGCGGCTGCCAGCGCCAATCCCGCCGTCGGCGGTCTGATAGACAGTCTGCGTACCATCAACCCGGTCTCGCAGGGACGTATTCTCACCAACAGCCAGCTTCAGCCCAACGGCAGCGTTGCGGTGCAGCTTGCCGACGCCCTCAAGCGCCCCGGCGGCAATGAAGACGTGATCCTGAAAGACGGCGACACGCTGGTAGTTCCTGAAACACCCACCACGGTGCAGGTCGTTGGCGCCGTCATTGAAGCACGCGGCGTGCTGTATAAGCCTGGCGAGAACATTCAGTACTACATTCAGCGGGCGGGTGACTTCACGCCGGATGCCGCAAAGGACCGCATTGAAGTCATTCATGCTGGCGGCGGCCTGATCCCGGCTTCCAAAGCCGGGGCGCTTCAGCCAGGGGACTTGATTCTGGTTCCCACCAAAGTGCTGGCGGAACAGGTAGGCCGCAGCAACGGCGGCTTCTCGGCATTCTTCCAGGGTCTGGTCGGCTCGGCGATCACGCTCAAAGTACTGTCCAGCGTATTCGGCCTGTAGGCCCTGAGATGCCTGCCTGGATTTGACATCGCGGGCTGGAATCGGTTATAATTTGGTCATCCGACCCGCACGTCGCCGTGCGGGTCATTCCCCTGTTTTCAACTTACAACGTGCAACAAGAGCAAACGCAAGACGAAATTATTATTGACGGGGGCCGCCTGTCGCGGTCACTGCGCCGCAGCCTGCGGCTGTGGGCCTGGCTGGGGCCACTGCTGGCGGGGGCGCTGCTGCTTTTGCTGCTGGTGCTGGTTCCCCGCTCGTACACGGCCACCACTTCGGTGGCAATCCAGCAGTCGTCCTCGGGAGGCGGCGGCGCTCTGGCGGCGCTGACGGGGGGAAGCAGTTCCAGCAAGCGTTACCTGGGTCTGCTCAAGAGTCGAGACCTGGCGGCTAAGGTGGAGCGCCATGTGCATCTTCGCACGCTGTACGATCTGCCCACGGAAGAAAAAGCAATCACTTTGCTGACCAAAAGCATCAAGCCGGACGACAACGCCGTGGACGGCCTGCTGTATATTGATGTCACTCTGGCCGGACCACCCGGCCTCGGCGTGGCCCATCATGGTCCGAGTGCTGATCAGGTCAAATCAGTTGTCGCCGAGGCCGCCAATGATTACGCTTTGGCCCTCAAAGATTACTATGCCACCAGCGATACCGATCAGGGGGCAGCGCTGCTGCGCGGTGCAAACACGCAGGTAAAGACGGCGCGAGCGGATTATGACAGGTCGCTGGGGAAAGTCATTGACTTTACACGCGGCCTCAACGGCATTGACCCACGCTCTATCCCGTCTTCAAGCGATCCGTCCGCCCTGCCCTCCGGCAGCCTTTCGGGCCTGGGCACGCTGTACGGCTCGCTGGCCGCTGTGCAGGCCGAGCTGCAGTCGGCACAGGCAGCACGCTCCACGCGGGATGCGCTGACGACCGAGCAGCTTCAGGAAATCAACAATCTTCCGACCGATGACCCGCTCCTCAGCGAAGCCCGCAACCGCGTCGCCCAGGATAAAACCGCGCTTTCCGTGGCGGAAAAGCTGTACGGCCCCGAAAATCCGGCAGTCGTGCGTGCCCGCAAGCAGCTTGAAGTGGACAATGTTCAGCTCCAGCAGCAGATACAGGGCGTCCGGCAGCGGCTGACGACGCCCAACGTCCGCAGCGATGAGCAGATACAAAGTCTGTACGCCCGGCAGGCCGTGCTGACCAGACAAGTCCGGCAGGCCGAGCAGCGCCTCGGCCTGTCCCGGCAGCTGTCGTCGCAGTTCGGGAAGCTCCAGACGGAAGTGACCCTGCGGCTGGAAGTGCTGCGGACAACGCTGGCGGAAGCGGCAAAAATCCGGCTGAACAACGCGGCGGGGGGCAGTAAAATGTCTGTGATTGACCCGGCAGAGCCGCCTCTGGGCGGCAATCCCGGCCCGCTGAAACTGGGGGCCGTCGCCGTCACTCTGACCCTGCTGGCATTTCTGATCAGCGTGGCCCGTGATTACCTGCGTCAGTCCCCCACCCCCGGCCTTCCCCGGCTTTAGACTGCAGCTGGAGTCTTCATGAAAAAGGCTCTATGAGATGAGGAGAGGCCCCATGAAAGTTGTTATTCTCGCGGGAGGATTGGGAACCCGGCTGGCCGAGGAAACCGAGGCCAAGCCAAAGCCGATGGTGGAAGTTGGCGGACACCCGATTGTCTGGCATATTATGAAGTCCTATGCCCATTATGGCTTCAAGGATTTTTATCTCGCGCTCGGTTACAAAGGTGAGCTGATCAAGCGGTTTTTTCTGGACCATTACAGTCTCGGCGGCAGCCTGCGCGTGGACCTGGCCTCGGGCCAGGTGGAAGACCTTGAAAAAAATACCGAAGACTGGACCGTGCAGCTTATGGACACCGGCCAAAGCACGCAGACCGGGGGGCGTATCAAGCGGCTGGAGCCGTACCTGAATGGCGGCACGTTTCTGGCAACCTACGGCGACGGGCTGTGCGATGTGGATATTGCCAAAGTGCTGGCGTTCCACCGTTCGCACGGCAAGCTGGCGACAGTGACCGCCGTGCGTCCTCCGGCCCGGTTTGGCGGCCTGATTTTTGAGGGCGATCTGGTCCGTGAGTTCAGCGAAAAGCCGCAAATCGGCGAAGGCTGGATCAACGGGGGCTACTTCGTGTTCGAGCCGCAGATCTTTGATTACATTGATGGGGACATGACGGCGCTGGAGCTGGCTCCGCTGGAGAAGCTGGCTGCCGAAGGGCAGCTTGCGGCATACCGGCACGACGGCTTCTGGCAGTGCATGGACACTATTCGGGAAAAGAAGCTGCTGGAGTCGCTGTGGCAGTCGGGCAAAGCGCCGTGGAAGGTGAGTGAATGACGGACATAGCAAAAGTGCAGGACAGCGGATTCTGGCGGGATCGCCCGACACTGGTCACGGGGGCGACGGGCCTGGTCGGCGGCTGGCTGGTCAAGGCGCTGGTGGCGGCGGGCGCAGATGTGGTTTGCCTCGTGCGGGACTGGGTACCGGACTGCGAGCTGGTGCGCTCCGGGCATCTGGATAAGGTCAAGATTGTGCGCGGCGATGTCGTGGACCAGAACCGACTCGAGCGGGCGCTGGGCGAGTACGAGATCGACACGGTCATTCATCTGGCCGCGCAAACGATTGTCGGGATTGCCAACCGCAACCCGGTTTCCACGTTTGAAGCCAACATTCAGGGGACGTGGTGCCTGCTGGAAGCCTGCCGCCGGTCTCCCAAAGTCAAGCAGATCGTGATTGCATCGTCGGATAAAGCCTACGGCGATCAGGACATCCTGCCTTATGACGAAACGACGCCTTTGCAGGGCACGCATCCCTATGACGTGTCCAAGTCCTGCGCCGATTTGATTTCCTACACCTACGCCAATTCCTACGATCTGCCTGTCACCATCACCCGCTGCGGCAACTTCTACGGCGGCGGTGACCTGAACTGGAACCGGATCGTGCCGGGCACGGTGCGCTCGGTCCTGCGCGGGCAGGCTCCCGTAATCCGCTCCGACGGCTCGTTTATCCGGGATTACTTCTATGTGGAAGACGGCGCGGCGGCGTATATGCTGCTGGCCGAAGCGATGGCGAAGAACCCAGACTTGAAGGGCGAAGCGTTCAACTTCTCCAATGAGATTCAGGTCACGGTGCTGGAACTGACGCACAAGATTCTGGAAATCATGGGATCTGATCTGAAACCCGATGTCCGCAATGAAGCCAGCAACGAAATCAAGCACCAGTATCTGAGTGCCGCCAAAGCCCGCCGGATGCTGGACTGGGAGCCGCTGTACACGCTGGATGGCGCGTTGCAGCAGACAATTGACTGGTACACCCAATTTTTGACCGAGTAGGCTCCGTTTTTAGAAAGAAAGTTTATGTCCGAAAAAGCCGATGCGCTCCGCGCCCAGATCGCCGATCTGGTCGTTCAATATCATGATGAGGCGTTTGCCGCAAAACCCTTTGTGCCCGGCGAAAGCGCCGTGCCGGTGTCGGGCCGGGTGTTCGATGCGTCCGATGTGCAGAACCTGGTGGACTCCGGGCTGGACTTCTGGCTGACCACGGGCCGGTTCGCCGCGCAGTTTGAGCGCGAGTTCGCCCGCTTCTGCGGCGTCCGCAAGGCCCTGCTGGTCAACTCCGGCTCGTCCGCTGACCTCGTTGCCCTGACCACGCTGACCTCGCCGAAGCTGGGCGACAAGCGGCTGAAACCCGGCGATGAAGTCATCACCGTGGCGGCGGGCTTTCCGACCACGGTGAACCCGATTATCCAGAATGGCATGGTTCCCGTATTCCTGGATGTGACCATCCCCGACTACAACTTAGACATCACGCAGCTCGAAGAGGCCCTGTCGCCCAAGACCCGCGCCCTCATGTTCGCGCACACGCTGGGCAACCCTGGCAACATGGACGCCATCTCCGAGTTCGTCAAGAAGCACGATTTGTACTTGGTGGAAGACTGCTGCGACGCGATTGGCGGGACCTACAACGGCAAGAAAGTCGGCACATTCGGCGACATCGCCACAGCCTCGTTCTACCCCGCGCACCATATCACGATGGGCGAAGGCGGCGCGGTCTTCATGAACAATGTCAAGCTCAAAGTCATCGCGGAGTCCTACCGCGACTGGGGCCGCGACTGTTTCCCCGCAGGCACGCCCATCAATGTCGCCGAGGGGCTGAAGGCAATTGAAGACGTGCAGGTCGGCGATGAGGTCTGGACACACGACGGCAACTACCGCCGTGTCAGCGAGCAATTGGGGCGGCATTATACGGGCACACTTTGCACGGTCAAAGCCCGGATGCGCCCTGAATTGACGGCCACCGGCAAGCACCCCTTCTGGATTGAGCGTGACAGAGTACGTGAGTGGGTTCACACGCAAGATTTAAGGGTAGGTGACCTTCTGCTGGAAGCAGTTCCAACTGAAGACAAAGCCCCCACCCCATTCCAGTGGAGCTACGAGACAGCATACGCAACACGCGAGCAGACATTGGAACCTGAAGCCGACTTGATGCGGCTGATTGGCTACTGGCTGGCCGAAGGTATCACGGTTAAGTCACTGAAAGGCGCTAGTGGGTACGGCGAAAACAAGTATTACGGCTATCGGGTGGAGTTTACGTTCCACGAAAAAGAGCAAAGCTACACGGATGATGTCGTCACGCTGATGCACAGGTATTTTGGCGTTCGCGGCTGCCGCCGCACTGTTCGCAATTCGCATGGTGTCACTCTGGCCTTTAAGAGCCGCAAAGGCTATGAGTTCTTCCGTCAGTTCTTCGGGGCTGGTTCTCATGCCAAGCATCTGCCTGAGTGGATGGCGGCCTGGCCGCTGGCGCTCACTTCAGAGCTTGTACGGGGCTACTGGCGCGGTGATGGCAGCGATTCGCGGCAGGGGTTTTCTATTCACTCCACAAGTGTGACCCTGCTTGAACAAATGCGGCGCATCCTGCTCAAAGCTGGAGTGTTGTGCTCCGCTTGGCAGCGTCCGGTTGCCGGGCATCATGAGTCAGTTGTCAATGGTCAGACAGTTTCAGCACGAGCAGCGTTGAATGCACTCAACATTTACGGCGACAACGCCGAAAAATTTGCTGCACTCGTGGGTGAGCGTTATACCGCTCGATCCGCTCGGCGCTATGCATTTATCAGTGCCGATGGACGTTACGCCTGCTATCCTGTGACACGTAGTACGCAAGTTGAAGTCAAAGATTTTGTCGTCTACAACATTGAAGTCGAAGAAGATCATTCCTATCACGCAGGCGGGATTGCTGTGCATAACTGCTGGTGTGAGCCGGGCAAGGACAATACATGCGGCAAGCGGTACGAGTGGCAATTGGGCGATCTGCCCTGCGGCTATGACCACAAGTACACGTACTCGCACATCGGCTATAATTTAAAAGTGACGGATATGCAGGCGGCGGTGGGCGTCTCGCAGCTCAAAAAGCTGCCGGAGTTTATTGAAATCCGCAAGCGCAACTTTGCCTATCTGCACGCGGGGCTTCAGGACTTGCAGGAGCATCTGATTTTGCCGCAGACGACGCCGGGGGCAGACCCGTCGTGGTTTGGCTTCCCGATTGCTGTGCGCGAGGATGCGCCGTTCACCCGCGATGAGATGGTGCGGCACTTAGACAGCAAGAAGATCGGCACGCGCCTGCTGTTTGCGGGCAACCTGCTGAAGCAGCCCGCCTATGCGAACATCACGCATCGCAAGATCAGCGACCTGAAGAACACCGACTTTGTCATGAGCAATGTGTTCTGGGTCGGCGTGTATCCCGGCCTGAGTGATGCCCACAAAGACTATATGCTGTCGGTGCTGCATGAGTACGTGGCCTCCAAAACCAGCGTATGAGACACCTGATTGTCGAGGAAGACTTAACAAGCATCCTGGCGGCGGACCTGCCCTGGGACGAGTTCGACGGCAAGGTCGTACTGGTCACCGGGGCAGGCGGCTTTCTCGCGGCATACCTGGTGGAAACGCTGCTGCGGCGCAATGAACAAGGCGCACACGCGCCGACGCAGGTGGTTGGGCTGGTTCGCTCCGAAGACAAAGCGCGGCGGCGGTTCGCGCATTATGCGGGCCGCGCAGACCTGCGCTTGATAGTGGGGGACGTGTCCGAGCCGCTGACCTGGGACGGACCGCTGGACATGATCGTCCATGCGGCCAGTCAGGCAAGCCCCAAGTTCTACGGGACCGACCCGGTCGGCACGCTGTCCGCCAATGTGCTGGGAACCAATTCCCTGCTGCGGCTGGCGCGGGAGACGGGCGCGTCCCGGTTTTTGTTTTTCAGCAGTGGCGAAGTCTATGGGCAGGTCAGTGACGCGCAGGTTCCCACCGGCGAAACGGACTACGGCTATGTGGACCCGACGCAGGTGCGGGCGTGCTATGCGGAAAGCAAGCGCATGGGCGAAAACCTGTGCGTCTCGTGGCAGCATCAGTACGGCGTTCCGGCGGTGATTGTTCGGCCTTTCCACACCTATGGCCCCGGCATGGACCTCGGCGACGGGCGTGTGTATGCGGACTTCGTGGCGGATATTGTGGCCGGGCGCGACATTGTGATGAAGAGCGCGGGGCAGGCGCAGCGAGCCTTCTGCTACTTGTCGGATGCGACGGCGGGCTTCTTCACGACCCTGCTGCGCGGGGAGCCGGGGCAGGCGTACAACGTCGGCAATCCGGCGGCTCTGGTTTCCATTGCCAATCTGGCCGAAACGCTGACGGAGCTGTTCCCGGAGCGCGGCCTGCGGGTGCGGCATGAAGCGCCTGCCGGGGGCTATCTGCCCAGTCCTATTCACCGTAACTGCCCGGATGTGACCAAAGCCGCCGCGCTGGGCTGGCGGCCCGAGACCACCGTGTCGGAAGGCTTCCGGCGCACGGTGGCAAGCTTTGAGACCGAGTAAACAATTATGAAAGTTAGTGACTACATCGCGGATTTTCTGGCCGAAAAGGGCATTCGCCATGTGTTCGGCATTGTCGGCGCGGGCGACGCCCATATTTTCGATTCCATCACGCGCAAAGGGTACACCGAGATCATTTGTGTGCACCATGAGCAGGCGGCGTGTATGGCGATGCAGACCTACTACCGGACTTCGGGCATCATCACGGCGGCGATTTTGACTACTGGCGGCGGCTCCACCAATGCCACCACGGGCGTGGTCGGCGCGTGGGCAGACTCAATACCGGGGCTGGTGATCTCCGGCAACGAAAACTCCAAGTTTACCCACCCGGACAATCCCCTGCGGATGTGGGGCGTGCAGGGCTACGACAGCAGCGGGATGATGCAGGGCGTTACCAAGTACGCCCGGCGCGTCATGGACCCGGAGTGCATTGCCTACGAGCTGGAAAAAGCCTATCACACCTGCGGCAGTGGTCGCCCCGGCCCGTGCTGGATTGACGTGCCGATGAACCTTCAGGCCGCGCAGGTGGAGCTGGACACGCTGCCCCGGTTTGCCCCCGAAGCGCCTGCCCCGCTGACTGGCGATGTCACAGCGGCGGCGGCGCGGGTGCGGGACCTGCTGCAAAACGCCGAGCGGCCTCTGCTGTGGCTGGGGCATGGCATCCGGCTGGCGGGGGCGGTGGAGCAGATTGAGCCGCTGCTGGAAGCGGCGGGGTGTCCGGCATTGGTATCCTGGGCGGGCATTGACATGGTGGATTCGGATCATCCGCGTGTGTTTGGCCGAGCCGGGACTTATGGGCAGCGGGCGGCAAACTTTGTGCTGCAAAACTGCGATGCGCTGGTCTGTATCGGCACGCGTCTGGCGATCCCGCAGGTGGGCTACGATCTGTCCGAGTTTGCACGGGGGGCGTCGCAGATCGCCGTCGTAGACATTGATCCTGCCGAGGCGGTCAAGCACGGCAGCCGGGTTTCGCTGCCGGTTGTGGCCGATGCGGGCGAGTTTTTGACGGCCCTGCTGGCGGCGTTGGCCGAGCCGATTGCCCCGAAAGACGCCTGGCTGGAACAGTGCGGCGAGTACCGGCGTTTATATCCCTGGGTGGGACCGGAGCACGCCGACCCGCCCGGCTTTATCAACTCGTATCCGTTTATGGACCGCCTGAGCGGCCATTTGAAGCCGGGGCAGGTGGTGGTCACGGACATGGGCACGGCGCTTCTGAGCGGCCATCAGGCCCTGCGCCTGAAGTCCGGGCAGCGGCTGATGACGTCCACGGGGCTGGGCGAGATGGGCTTTGGCCTGCCCGCCGCGATGGGGGCGTCCTTTGCGGGCGGCAAAAGCGATGTCGTTTGCCTGAACTGCGACGGCGGCATGATGATGAACTTGCAGGAGCTGCAGACGATTGTGCATCACGCGCTGCCGATCAAAATCTTTGTCTTTAATAACGACGGTTATTTGATGATCAAGCACACGCAGAAGGCGCTGTTCAAGGGGCATTATTCGGGGACGGACCGGCGCTCCGGCGTCTCCTGCCCGAACTTTACGGCGCTGGCCGCCGCGTTTGAGATGCCTGCTTATCAAATACGGACGTGGGACGATTTCGACCGCGTTTTGCCGCTGGTGCAGGCGTGTGATGGGCCGGTCATCTGCGAGGTGTTTATGGACCCGGAGCAGCTTTTCGTGCCCAAGCTGTCGCTGGCAATTCAGGAAGACGGCACGCTGGTGTCTCCCCCGCTCGAAGACCTCTCGCCGCTGCTGCCACGCGCAGAGCTGACGCGGGCGATGCTGGTGGGCGTCCACGAGAAGTCGAAAAATCTGAATGTCGCGCAGGCCCCGGATGAGGACCGCACGCCGGTTTAGCCGTGCTGAAAGAGAGCAAGACCATGAAAACAACACAGAACGGACACAAACAGCCTGCCAAATTACGGATTGCCATTCTTGGCAGCGGCAATATCGGAACCGACTTGCTGATTAAAGCCATGCGCTCTGCTTTGCTGGAGCCGACGCTGTTTATTGGCCGCAACCTTTCGTCGCCCGGCATGGTCAAAGCGCACAGCCTCGGCGTCCCGATCTCCGACCGGAGCATTGACGCGATTGTGCAGGACCCGGACTGCTGCGATCTGGTCTTTGACGCGACTTCGGCCAGCGATGCCAAACGGCACTGGGAGATTTTAGAGAAGCTGGGCAAAGTCGTCATTGACATGACCCCGGCCAAAGTCGGCGAGATGTGCGTGCCCGCCGTCAATTTATCTTCCTGCCTGGATCATCCCAATTTAAACATGGTGACCTGCGGCGGGCAGGCATCTGTCCCGCTGGCGTATTTGATTGGGCAGACGCAGACTGATGTGGAGTATGTGGAAACCGTCTCCAGCATTTCCAGCCGCAGCGCGGGACCCGCCACGCGCCTGAACATTGATGAATATATTGAGACCACGGAAACCGCCATTCAGAAGTTTTCCGGGGCCAAAAACGCCAAAGCCATTTTGATCCTGAACCCCGCACAGCCCTGTATTGATATGCAGACCACGGTGTTTGCCAAAGTCGCCCGCCCGGATATCGAGCGCCTGCGGACGGCGGTGAACGGCATGGTGACTGAGATTCAGAAGTATGTGCCGGGCTACCAGATCGTCGTTGAGCCGACGGTCGAAGGCGGACGCATCATTGTGACCGTCAAAGTGCAGGGTCTGGGCGATTACCTGCCCAAGTACGCGGGCAATTTAGACATCATCAACTGCGCCGCTATCGCCGCTGCCGAAGAATATGCGCGTGCCCGGCAGGGCGTACCTCGGGAGCAGGCTATTCCGGTGGAGGCCGCTGTCTAAATGACCCAAGCACTTTCCCCTGAATCGCCTGCCGTCTTGCCCTCAGTGCTGATCAGCGACCCGACTCTGCGCGACGGCAACCACGCGGTCAGCCACAAGCTGACACTGGACCAGATCGCCGCCTATGCCATGGCCGCCGATGCGGCGGGTGTTCCTGTGGTGGAAGTCGGGCATGGCAATGGCCTCGGGGCGTCGTCGCTGCAAATAGGTTTAGCCGCCTTCAGCGATGCCGAAATGTTGCGAACGGCTAAAGAGCATCTGCTTCACGCCAAGCTTGCGATTCATGTCATCCCCGGCTTTGCCACGGTGAAGCGCGATGTCATGCGGGCCATTGACCTTGGCGTGGACGTGGTGCGGGTGGCTTCGCACTGCACGGAGGCGGACACGACGCAGCAGCATATCTCGTATGTTCGCAGCACCGGGCGCGAAGTCTACGGCGTCCTGATGATGAGCCACATGGCGACCAAAGAAGTCCTGCGCGATGAGGCTCTGAAGATGGAGTCTTACGGGGCAGAGGCCATTATGATTATGGACTCGTCGGGCTTCTTCCTGCCGGTGGATGTCACGGAGCGGGTCGGTGAACTGGTCAGCCGCCTGTCGGTCCCGGTGGGCTTCCACGCGCACAACAACCTCGGCATGGCGATTGCAAACTCCGTGGCCGCGCTTCAGGCCGGGGCCACCATTCTGGACGGCACGGCGCGAGGCTTCGGGGCGGGTGCGGGCAACGCACAGCTCGAAGTGCTGGTGGCGGTGCTGGAACGGCTGGGCTACCGGACCGGCGTGGATTTGTACAAGATTTTGGACGCGGGCGAGCTGGCCGAGCGGGAGCTGATGAAGTCAGTGCCGAGCATTACGTCGGTGGGCGTGGTCAGCGGGCTGGCGGGCGTTTTCTCGGGCTTTGCCAAGCATGTTGAGCGCGTGGCGCCGGAATACGGCGTGGATCCCCGCGATGTGTTCTTTGAGCTGGGCCGCCGGGGCGTGGTCGCCGGGCAGGAAGACGTGATTGTGGAAGTGGCGATGAAGCTGCAAGCAGAACAAGAGCAGCAAGACGGTCAGGGCGCAGGGACGCAGGCCAACGCGGAACGGGGGCAGTATGCGCGATGACGCGAGGGCGATGATCCGGGAAGACCTGGCGCAGGCGGCAGACGAGGCCGTTTTGAGCCGGATGGAGCCGCTGCGGGGCGGGCGTCTGCTGGTGACGGGCGGGACGGGGTTTGTCGGGCTGTGGCTGGCCGAGGCCGCCGCCTGGCTCAACGACACGCACGGCTTCGGCCTGCACGTCACCCTGCTGGCGCGGGACATAGACGCGGCAGGGCGGCTGGCCCCGCATCTGGCCCGCCGCTCCGATTTGACCTTCCTGCGCGGCGATGTGCGCGATGTGCGCGACCTGCCGCCGGAAGTGAGCTGGATCATTCATGCCGGAGCCACCCCGGACAGCCGCGCTCACAGCACGGACCCGCTGCGCGTCTCTGAGACGATCACCGAAGGCACACGCGCTCTGCTGGCGGCGGCGGTGCGGCAGGCGACGCTGGACGGCTTTTTAAACGTCAGCTCCGGCCTGGTCTATGGCCCGCAGCCGGAGAGCGTGCCGCAGATTTCGGAAAGCGCCTTTTTTGGTGCTGATCCCGGTGCGTTCGGCGCGGTGTATTCTGAGTCCAAGCGTCTGGCGGAGACGCTGTGCGCGGCGTATGCCAACCGGCACCGGATTCGCATTGTCACCGCCCGTCCGTTTGCCTTTCTGGGGCCTTATCAGCATCTGGACCGGCCCTGGGCGATCAACAATTTCATTCGGGACGGCTTGCAGGGCGGGCCGATCCGCATTCTGGGCGATGGCGAGACGGTCCGCAGCTACCTGTATGCCGCCGACATGGCGGCGTGGATGCTGGCGCTGCTGGCCGCCGGGCAGGGCGGCGAAGCCTACAATGTAGGCAGCCCCGAGCCGGTGACGCTGCGGGAGGCCGCACAGATGGTGGCCGCGCAGTGCCCCCTGCGTCCCAAGATCGCGCCGACGCTGACGACGGCCCGGATGCCGGGACATTCGCGCTTCGTGCCGGATGTGTCGCGGGCCAGGCATCTGGGCCTGCGCTCTCACTTTGATCTGGCCTCCGCGATCCGGCGGACAGTGGAATGGAATGCCTCCTGAGCGCCCTTTGAGCCTGAATGCTCAGAGTAAGCGTTTTTGCGGGTATCCTTTCTATACGTTATGACTTCTCCCCGTCTGCTATCTTCCCTTCTGCCCCCCCTTCAGGGGCTTCTGCGCCGAACTGGCATTGACCGGGCGGTGGGCTTCACCCTTCTGGGCCGTGCGTGGAACGCGGTGTCGGGCTTTGTGACGCTGTTTCTGATGACGCGGTATATGAGTCCGGTGCTTCAGGGCTATTATTACACGTTCGGCAGCGTGCTGGCGCTGGCGATTTTCTTTGAGCTGGGCCTGTCCGCCGTGCTGATGCAGTTTGCCAGCCATGAGCGCGGGGCGCTGGAATGGACGGCGGCGGGAACGGTGGACGGAGACCCGACCGCCAAAGAGCGGCTGTCATCGCTGCTGCACATGAGCCTGCGCTGGTACGGGGTCATTGGATTTTTGTTTGTGCTGACGGTGCTGCCGGGAGGGCTGCTGTTTTTTGGCAGGCACGACAGCGAGGGCCTGCACTGGCAGATACCCTGGATGTGGGTATCGGTCATGTCGGGGCTGACGATTTTGCTGACGCCGCCGCTGGCTCTGCTGGAAGGCTGCGGCAAGATCGCGCAGATTATGCGGATGCAGATGTGGCAGGGAATGGTCGGCAGCTTGTGCCTGTGGCTGACGCTGACTCTGCATGGACGGCTTTATGCGATGCCGGTTTCGGCGACGGCAATGCTGCTGTGGCAGGTCATCTGGCTGCTCAAGCATGAGCGGGGGTTTTACCGGGACCTGCTGTTTCCGGTGCGGCACGGCGAGCGGACAGAGCCGCCAGCGCGGGTGGACTGGCGCGGCGAGATTTGGCCGCTGCAATGGCGGATCGCTCTGAGCTACATGAGCGGGTACTTTATCTTTCAGATGTTCACGCCCGTGCTGTTTGCCACGCATGGGAAAATTGTGGCTGGGCAGATGGGCCTGAGCGCGACGGTGATGGGGTCGGTGGCGGCGATTGCGATGGCCTGGATGAGCACCAAGTCAGCAACATTCGGCATGCTGCTGTCGCGGCGCGATTACGGGACGCTGGATCGGCTGTTTTTTCCTTCCCTGTGGCAGTCGTGGGGCCTGTGTGCGGTGGGCGGCATGGCAGTATGGCTGATGGTGTTTGCGTTTCATGCCCTGCACTGGCAGATTGCACAGCGGTTTTTGCCGTTGACGCCGCTGGCTTTGCTGATTGGGGCGACGACGATCAACCACGCCGTTTTTGCGGAGGCGATCTACCTGCGGGCGCACAAGCGCGAGCCGTTTCTGGTGCAGTCGCTGGCGGTGGCAGGGTGCGTGGCCGCCGTGTGCCTGCTGCTGGGACGTCCGTTCGGGGCGACGGGCATGATGGCGGGCTACCTGGTGGTCTGCATCGGCGGTCTGATTAGTGGCACGGTGATTTTTCGGCGTCTGCGCCGGGAATGGCACGCGGAGGGCGTATGAGCGAGGCGACTGGGCCGCTGCTGTCTTTTTGCATTCCGACGTACAAACGCGCCGTGCTGCTGGCACAGGCGCTGGACTCGGTTCTGACACAGATGCCGCCGGCGGGGGCCGGGCGGCCCCCGGTGGAAATTGTGATCTCGGACAATGCCTCGCCGGACGACACGGGCGAGGTCGTGCGCCGGGCAAATCTAACTTATCCGGCGGTCCCGCTGCGCTACTGGCGTCAGGAGCGCAATGTCGGCGCGGATGCCAACATTCTGGCCGCTCTGAACGCGGGGCAGGGCGACTTTCTGCTGCTCTTTTCCGATGACGACATCCTGCTGCCCGGCGCACTGGCGGCCCTGCTGGCAGCATTAGAGGGGGAGACGGCCCCGGATGTGCTGGGGCTGAACTCAGCGTCGTTTTTGACAGACAGCGCGGTCCTGCGGGTCGTCTCTTTGCCGCTGTCGGCAGACCAAACGCTGGGCGATGCCGGAGAGTGCCTGCGGCTGTTTGGTGCGGGCATCACGTTTTTGTCGGCGTTTGCCGTGCGCCGCTCCCTGCTGGCGGGCCGGGACTATGCGCCCCGCGTCGGCAGCAACCTCCTTCAAAGCTATGTGTTTCTGGACGCAGTGGCCGCCGCACGCGGCATTCGCGTTCTCGCCCGCCCGCTGATTGCTGTCCGCGAAAATAATTCTGGCGGGTACAATTACTTTGAGGTGTTTGTGACAAACTTTCTGGCCGTTTTGGACTACGGCGTCACTGTCGGCATTGACCGTGCCGCTGTGTCTGCGACCCGCGCCAATCATCTGCGCCGGGTGCTGTTTTCGTTCGTGCTGTCGGCCCGTCTGGGGGGCGCTTTTCCGGTCCCGGACTTCCGGGATGGGGCGCGGCGGATGCTGAAAGCGTATGGTCCCCGGCCTTTTCTGCTGGGCGTGGTGCTGCCGCTGCTGCTTCTGCCGGAAGGAATCCTGCAGGCGGCCCGCCGGGTTTATCTGTGGCTGCGCCCTAAGACAGCCAGCAGGGACGCAGGATCCCTGGGTACGGATACGCTATGAGTACGTGTTTGCTTTCGCTGTGCATTCCCACGTTCCGCCGGGCGACGCTGCTCCTGGAAACGCTGCAATCGGTGGCCGGGCAGGGGGATGTGTCTCTGTTTGAGCGGGTGGAAGTGCTGGTATCAGATAATGCCTCGCCGGACGGCACGGAGGACGCGGTGCGTGCCTTCGCTGCGGCCTATCCTTTCCTGCCGCTGAATTACCGGCGTCATGCGGAAAATATCGGCGCGGATGCCAACATGGCAGGGCTGGTGGAGTGGGCATTGGGGGAGTTTGTCCTGCTGCTGTCCGATGACGACATCCTGCTGCCGGGGGCGCTGGCAAAGCTGCTTGCGCTGATCCAGGAGTATCCTGATGCGGACGGCTTCTGCCTGAATATGCGGCAGTTTCTTTTGGACCCCGCCGAGCCGACCGTACCGGGCCGCAGGCTGGTGGCCGACCAGAAAATCACTGGGCGCGATGCGGGGCTGCTGTTTCTGGGAACCGAGATTACGTTTATCTCGGTCCTGACTTTCCGGCGCAGCCGTGTCAGCGGTCTGCGCTACGAAAACCGGATTGGCACATCGCTCCTGCAGTCGTATGTGTATCTGGATGTGCTGGCGGGCAATCCGGTGATTGTGGCGACCGCCCTGCCCTATCTGGCAGTACGCGGCAACAACAGTGGTGGCTTCAACTTTTTTGAGGTGTTTGTGACCCAGTTCCGGGCGCTTATGGACCACGCGGAGACGCTGGGCTTTGCTCCGCGCACGGTGCAGAAGGTGCTGGACCGTCATCTGCGTGTCTATTTGATGTCTTATGCGGTGGTGATGCGGGTGCGGAAATCCTATGGGACGTTCCAGCCGGATTTCGCAGATGCCTCCCGCCGCCTGCGGGCCGTCTACGGCGGACATCCATTCCTGCATGGGGTGCTGCTGCCAGCCCTCGCTGCTCCGATTGGCCTGCTGCGGGGAGCGCACGCGGGCCTGAAGTGGACAAAAGCGCAGGTCAACCGGGGGCGCAGGGCACGGGGGGAGCAATGAGCGCAGGGGGAGCAATGAGCGCGGGCAAAGTTGGGATTGTACTGGTCAACTACAACGGCGCGAAGTTTCTTCCCGACTGTCTGGACTCGCTGGCGCGAATTGACTATCCTGAGGTGCTGGTGGCGCTGGTAGACAATGCCTCCACGGACGGCTCCGCCGACTGGGCGGCGGCGCATTTCCCCGACGTGCTGCTGGTGCGGCAGGCGGAAAACGGTGGGTTCGCGCAGGCCAGCAATGTCGGTATCCGCGCCTGTCTGGCGCAGAACTGCGAGTATGTCCTGCTTCTGAACAATGACACCACGGTGGCCCCGGATTTTCTGACGCAGCTTATGGCACAGGCCGCGCCGAACCGGCTGCTGGCCCCTAAAATCTACTTTGCAGACGCGCCGGAGATTATCAACAACCACTTTGGCACCTATGACCTGTGGCGCGGCATTCACCGGGACTGGTATCGGGGCAAACCCGACACGACAGACAGTCTGCGAGTGCAGCCGGGCGGCATGGCGAACGGCTGCGCTCTGCTGATTGCAAAGGGTATGATTGAGCGGACAGGTCTGCTGGATGAAGATTTTTTTATGTACGCAGAAGATGTCGACTACATCCTGCGGGCGTTAAAGGCGGGCGCGGAAGTGTGGCTGGTGCCGCAGGCGGTGATTTATCACCGGGAAAGCGCCTCCAGCGGCGGCAGCGGCTCGCCTCTGGTGGTTTATTATACGACGCGCAACCGGCTGTACCTGATGGCGCGTCATCAGAGAGCCTGGGCCGCCCGTGTGTTTTTTCTGGCGTATTTTGCGGCGACGCGCCTGCCGGTGCTGCTGAATTATGCACGTCAGGGGAAGTCCGCGCAGATCAGGGCGCTGCTAGACGGCATTTTCGACTACCGGCACGGGCACATGGGCCGTGCGGCGGCGGCCCGTCTTCCCAGGGCCTAGCTCTTCTGGCTGCACGGGCAATTACACCTGAACCGGGTATTTTACCATGACGCTCGCTGCTGTTTTGATCGCATTCAATGTTCTGCTGTGTTTGGTTCTGGCATGGCGCTTCTGTATCAGCCGTGCGGGGCTGGAAATAAACCATGTCCTGATGTTCAGCCTGGGCTACCTCGTTTACTGGATTTTGCCTTTGGGGGTAGGCGTGGCCGGTCTGCTGCGAACGGAGCCGGTGATGCAGCCCTGGTATAGACTTTTTGATACTATTCCGCAGGCCAATCTGGTGCTTTACCTGCTGATTGCCCCTGCCTGTTATCTCAGCTTCTGGGCTGGCAGCATCTGGGTCCGCTCGAAGGTTGCGCCTCCCCCGCGTGATAATCCGCGCAGCCGCCGCTTGTTTTTCTACTCCGGCACGCTGAATCTGCCTCTGGGAGCAGGCTTAATTTTAGGCGCGATTTATGCGGTGCGTCTTCGGGGTGAGCTGTTTACCGGCTATACCAGCGGCACGGTGCTGACGCAGGAGACGCCGGACCGGTCGACATTTGTGGCGGTCAGCGTGTTTCTGCTTTCGCTGGCGCTCACTCACGCCGCCAAGCGGGATGAGTTGCGCGGGTTTGTCGGGCAGTTTCGCAGCCTGATTTTGACCCGTTATTTCGCCGCTTATTTTCTGATTGCGCTGCTGGTATTGTCTCTGGGGGGGCGGCTTTATTTTATTTCCGGCTTGATCATGCTGCTGGCGTATCGCTCGGTCTATTTCCAGCGAATTCCGGGGCGGGCCGCGTTGTGGCTGGGTCTGGGGGCGATGGTTTTTGCCGCGACCGCTGGCTTGCTGCGTCAGAACGGCGACCGCAGTGCGGGGGCGGGGCTGCTGAACCTGCTGATTGAGCCGATGTATACCAGTTTTTCGCTGATCTATTTTCTCTCTCACAGCAGTTTCGAATGGGTGCGCTTTCCCATCTTCTTACTCAGCAGTTTTATTAATCTCATTCCGAGCGCGCTGCTGCCTAACAAGGCAGAATTGATTCTGGATCCTTCCGCCTTCGGCATCGTCATGTATACGCCGGGGGGGGCACTGAATTCGTTCTTCTCGTTCATGATCAACTTCGGGGTTCTGGGAACAATGGCCGCTCTGTTTGTTTTTGGGTTTGGGCTGAGCTGGGTGCGGCTGCGGGACCGGATGCTGCTGTACCGGGTGACGTATGTGATGCTGACGGGCTGGCTTGGCTTTACGTTTTTCCGTGATCCCTTTTCGATCTCTTTAATCAAGACCATGCTGCAATTTTCGATATTGACCCCGCTGGTGCTGGTCATCGGCGCCCAGCTTATTTCGGTGGCTCTGCGAAGTGCCGCCCGCCCCGCCTCCGGCAGCAGTGAGGTCCCTTCGTGAAAGGTAAAAAGACAGACACGCTGCGAATTGCGTTTGATGCGACGGCGATTCCGGCTAACCGGGCCGGGGCGGGTATCTATATTTTTTCACTGGTCAAGGCACTGGCTGCTGTGGATCGGGACAACGAGTACCGCGTTTTTGTCAAGCCGGAGCACGGGGAAGAGATGGGAGCACTCGGCCCAAACTTTGCTGTGGTGACGGTTCCTTCTCTGTCTGCACCGCGCCGCTTGGTTTGGGAGCAAACGGGGCTTGCGCTCGCCGTGCGCCGGTGGCGGGCGGACGTGCTGCATTCGCCGCATTACACGATGCCTCTGGTGCTGGGGGGCGGTTGCCGCCGGGTGGTCACGTTCCACGACATGACGTACTTTCTGATGCCGAAGCTGCACTCGCGTTTTCATCGCCGCTTTTTTCCGCCGATGATGCAGGCGGCAGCCCGCCGGGCGGACTGGCTGATCGCAGTCTCGGAAAGCACGCGGCGGGACGTACTGCGTCTGCTTGACCCAGCCCCGTCGAAGGTGGTCACGGTGCTGGAAGCCGCCGGGCCGGTTTTTCGGCCAGTGCCATCCGCCGAAGTTCTGGCTGCCTGCACGCGCCACGGCCTGACGCCGGGCCGCTTTCTGCTGTATGTGGGGGTGCTGGAGCCGCGCAAGAACGTCCCGATGCTGCTGCAGGCGTTCGCCCGAGTCGCGGCACAGTTCCCGGACGTACCGCTGGTGATTGTGGGCAAAAAGGGCTGGATGTACGACGCCATTTTTGCCGAGATGACTGCGCTGGGGCTGGCGGACCGGGTGATATTTACGGGCTACGTGCCGGAAGAAGACCTGCCGCGTCTGTACGGCGGGGCGCGGGCGTTTGTGTACCCCTCGCTGTATGAGGGCTTTGGCCTGCCCGTGCTGGAAGCGATGCAGTGCGGAGCGCCGGTGGTCACGACAGATATTTCGTCCATGCCGGAAGTGGCGGGGGACGCCGCCCTGCTGGTCAAGCCGGACGATGTAGACGGCTTGGCGGCGGCGCTGACCCGCGTGCTCTCCGAGGACGCGCTGGTCGCCGACTTGAAGCGGCGCGGGCTGGCCCGTGCGGCTTTGTTTAGCTGGGAGCGCACCGCCCGCGAGACGCGGGCTGTCTATGAAGAAGCAGGGAGAAAATAAGTATGTCGGCTGTGCCCGATTTATCAATTGCGATGGTCTCCCTGAACTGCCGGGGGGTACTGGAAGACTGTCTGGACTCGCTGCGTGCCAGCGACCCGGCGCTGACGCACGAAATCATTCTGGTGGACAACGGCTCCACGGACGGCACGCTGGAACTGGTCCGGGCACAGTACCCGGAAGTGATCGTGGTTGAAAACGCGGAAAACGTGGGCTTCCTGAAGGGGACCAATCAGGGCATACGGCTGAGCCGGGGCCGGTATGTGCTGTGGCTGAACCCGGATACTATTCTGCGCCCCGATTCGCTGAAACAGATGACGGACTTTCTGGACGCGCATCCGAAGGCGGGCATTGTCGGGCCGAAGGTGCTGAATGCCGACGGCTCGTTCCAGCCCCAGTGCAAGCGCGGGATGCCGACCCCGGCGGCGTCGCTGGCGTACTATGCCAGGCTGGACCGGGTGTTCCCGCAGAACCCGACCTTCGGCCAGTATCTGCTGCGCCATCTGCCCGAAGATGCGGCCAACCCCGTGGATGCCGTGTCCGGCTCCTGCCTGATGGCCCGGCGTGAAGTCATTGACGCCATCGGCCTGCTGGACGAAGATTTGAAGCAGTGGGGCGAAGATATTGAATGGTGTGTCCGGGCCAAAAAACATGGCTGGGAAGTCTGGTACAACCCGGCCAGTGTGATTACGCATTTGAAGGGTCAGGGCGGGCGGCATTCAATGCCCTATCAGGCCGCCCGCGATATGCACTACACGATGTGGGTGTTCTATCAGAAATACTTTCAGGCCAGCTCGTCCCCGGCTACCTCGGCGGCGGTCTGGGCGGGCATTCAGGCCAGTCTGCTTTCCGCACTGGCGCGTATCTGGACTCAGCGCAGCATCGTGTCTAAAACCTCCCCCGCCGTCCGCCGGGGCATTTTCGGCGCACTTGTGCTGGGGGCGGCGGCGCTGCTGCTCCGAAACAGGGCCGCGCTGGACAAACGCTAAAGGGAACAAAACGTCTTTGCGCTTCGTCTGCCGGTTAGTTGACAGCAGAAGCAAAGGAGCAGCGTGATGAACAGGCAAATCGGACACTGGGGTTTGGGGATGGTGCTGGGGGCATTCGCCCTGTCCGGGTGCGGCGGCGGCGGGCATTCAGGCAATTCGCGGACGACCATTCACGGCGAGCTGCGGTCAAGCGACCAGACGCTGCCGAACAATGCTTACGGGGAAGCCGGCTCCTACGTGGATGCGTATTCCTGCACGGCCCGCGATGACGGCTCGGCGCAGGTAGAAATGAAGTCGTCGGACCTCGACTCGCTGCTGGTGGTAGGCGTGGATAACGGGGACGGCAGTGTCAGCACCATTGCAGTGGACGACAATTCCGGCAGCGACAGAGATGCCAAAGTCAGCTTCAATGTGCAGGGCGGCGTCCGCTACTTCGTGGCGGCGACCAATGCCGACGGCAGCGGGCACACGGGGTCATACACGCTGGAGTTCTCGGACAAGTTCCGCGATGTGATTGAAGAGCCAAATGTCACCCCGGCCATCCGTGCCGCTGCGGCCCGTGCGGTGCAGGCGAAGAAAGCCCCCTAGCCCCTGCCACTGTTGATGGGCGGGGAACCAGAGTCAGGCGCGATTTATCGCGCCTTTTTTTATTGAGGACGCCATGTGTCCCAGGCGGCGCGGACAGTGGGGCCGGGGTCATCGCCGACAATCTGAGCGGCCTGGTAGTCGTCGATGGCGGTGACTGGGTCTAAAACCGTGCCATCGCTGGCGAGGGTTAATAAGACGGTGCTGAGGTCGCCGTCGGGCTGGGCTTTGGCCGCAAAGCGTTTGTCGTGGTCTTTGACGAACTCGGCGAGGGCATGGGCGTCTTCTTCAGTCATCGGGTGCTTTCCAAGAGTTCTTCGTTGAAGATGCCCTGCTGCTGGCGGACCAGGCTGGCGTAGCGCCCGCCCCGGCGCATGAGTTCTTCGTGCGTTCCGGACTCGGCCAGATGACCGTGGTCCAGCACAAAGATGACGTCGGCATGGCGGACGGTGGACAGGCGATGGGCGGCGATAATGGTGGTGCGGCCCTGCATCAGGCGCTCGATGGCGTCCTGAATAATGCGCTCCGACTCCGGCTCCACGGCAGAAGTCGCTTCGTCGAGCAGCAGAATGCGCGGATCGGCCAGGAAGGCACGGGCGACCGAGAGCCGCTGCCGCTGGCCGCCGGACAGCTTGACGCCGCGCTCACCGATGAGCGTGTCGTAGCCCTGCGGCAGATCGGCGACAAACTCATGGGCGTTGGCGGAGCGGGCGGCGTCTTCGACCTCTTCCTCGGAGGCGTCGGGGCGGCTGTAGCGGATATTGTCGCGGACGCTCAGGCCGAACAGGAACGTTTCCTGCTGCACGCTGGCAATCTGGCGTCTGAGCGAGTTCTGCATGACTTTGGAAATATCGTGGCCGTCAATCAAAACGCGGCCCTCGGTGGGGTCCCAGAAGCGGGAGACCAGCGCAAAAATCGTGCTTTTGCCCGCGCCGGAGCTGCCCACCAGCGCGGCGGTCTGGCCGGGGCGAATGGTCAGCGACAGGTCATCCAGGACGGGCGGGCGCTCGGTGTCCTCGGGGCGGTAGCGGAACGAGACGGCGTCAAAGACAATCTCGCCGCGCACCGGCGGCAGTGCCGGGGCGCCGGGCAAGTCAGTGACAGTCACGGGGGCATCTAAGACTTGGAACAGCCGGTCACCCGCCGCGACGGCCCGCTGAATAGTGTCATTGATCTGGGTCAAGTCGTCAATCGGCCCGAAAAAGTACCGCCCATAGCCCCGGTAGGCGATCAGGCCGCCAATCGTAAACTGCCCCTGCAGGATCAGCCACGCGCCGTAGCCGATGGTGACGGTGTTGCCGAACGAGGCAATCCAGCGCACGAACGAAAAGAACGACGCCCGCAGCTTGACGGCTTCAATGTTGTCGGACAAATACCCGTGGTTGACGCGCTCAAACGCAGCCTGTTCGGCGTCTTCGCGGGCAAAGGCTTTGATGACCCGGATGCCCGACAGGTTATCCTGCAGCCGGGCGTTGACCAGGCCAAGCTGAGCGCGGGCGGCTTTGTAGATGCTTTTGATGCGCCCGTTGAACAGCTTCAGGAAGACGCCGACCAGCACAATCGGCAGCAGGGTCGCAAGCCCCAGCTTGAGGTTCAGGCTGCAAAAGATGATTGCTACGCCTGCCAGACGCAGGAAGTTGGCGAGGATGGAGTCTGTGCCGCGAATGACCACTTCCTGCACGGCGTCGACATCCGACGACGCACGGCTCATCAGATCGCCTGTGCGGGCCTCGTTGAAGTACGCCAGCGATTGATGGGACAGCGTGGCATACAGCCGGTTCCGCAGGTCATAGACAAAGCGCTGGCCGACGGATTCCAAGAGCCGCGACCGGAACGCCGACAGAAGGGCGCTGCCGCCTTGAATGACGGTCAGCACGACAATGGCGGGCCAGAGCTTCTGCAGCTCGCGCTTAATAATCACATCGTCCACGACCACTTTCCAGACCAGCGGTGGGGCCAGCTCCAGCACGACCGACCCCAGCAGGCACACAGAGCCGAGAACGACCGAGGCCGTGTAAGGCCGAAGCAGAGACAGGATGCGGAAAAAGGTGTTGGGCACGATAGGGGTATTGTACCCGAAGAGACCCCCTAGCCCGGAGCAACCGCACCCGACCCAATAATGGGGGAACCGGACAAATACGGAGAAGACAAGAAGGACGCAGCAAGCAGCGCCACTACACGGTCACAATCGGGTTCCCCCATTATTGGGGGCTAGGGAGTCCTAATCTCCACAAATGCCGCCAGCGCCGCCCGCGTCAGCTTGCCTTCGCGCAGAAGCCGGGCGGGGCGTGTGGTCAAATCCAGCACCGTGGACGGCGTGCGGTTTATGGTCGGGCCGCCGTCTAAAACCAAATCCACCCGGCCTTCTAAGTCGGCCACAGCGTCGGCGGCAGACATGGGCGCGGGGCGGGTCGTGATGTTGGCCGAGGGGCAGACGAGCGGCCCGCCGAACGCCCGCAGGACGCCGAGGGCAACAGGGTGGTCGGGCATTCGCAGGCCGACCGTCTCGCCGCCGCCGGTGACGAGGTCAGGCACGGCGGGGCGGCGGGGCAGCACCAGGGTCAGCGGGCCGGGGAAGAAGGCGGCGATGAGCGCCCGCGCTTCGGCGGGGATGTCCTGCGCCAGCGAGTCAATGTCTGCGGGCTGCCCGACCTGCACCGGGAGCGGCTGGGCCGCCGGGCGGCCTTTGGCGTCAAAGACGCGCTGCACGGCCTCCGGGGACAGAGCAGCGGCGGCGAGGCCGTAGACGGTCTCGGTGGGATAGACGACCAGCCCGCCCGCCCGCAGAACGGCGGCGGCTCGGGCGAGAATTTCCGGCTCGGGGGCAGTGGGGTTAATAGTGATAACTTCGATCATGGGTTACTTTCCTGTGGACACCACTAAACGGGTGCTATCCAGCGACGTGACGCCCGGCGTCCTGCGGGCAACGGCCTCCGCCTGTGCTTTCTGGGCGGCAGTGGCAACGCTGCCCGTGAGGATGACCGCGCCCCGTTTGGCGCGGACGGACAGGTAATCGGTGGGGATGCGGCCATCGGCGGCAAGCGCGGCCAGGACGGCGCGGGCCACGGGGTCGTTTAGCTCAAAGCCGCGCTGGGAGGCGATGGGCCGGAGCGGGGCGGGCTTGCCTCGGTAGAGACCCGGCTGCGTGTTGGCAGGCTCGCCGTTCAGCTCCCAGGAGTTCGTGGAGGAGCGGTTGGTCGGCGTGCCGCTATGGTACACCGGTGTCTGCGTGTCCGGGTCTTTCGCCGAGCAGCCTGCCAGCAGCGGCAGACACAGCAGCGCCGCCAAAATGAGCTTCATGGCAGCAGTTTACCCGTTCCACTGCCCCTGCACAACGCGCCCGATGCCAGAAAGGTCATTGAGAATAGTGACTTCGGCGTAGCCTGCCGCCCCTGCGGCGGTGGCGACCGTCTCGGCCTGCCCCAACCCGACTTCCAGCAGCAGCCATCCGCCCGGCTTCAGGACGGCGGGCGATTCGGTAATCAGTCGCCGGTGCAGGGCAGTTCCGTCTAGCCCGGCGGCATCGCCGTTGCCGGACAGGGCCAGAAGCGGTTCATAGCCCTGCACTTCGGGCTGCAAATGTGGGACTTCGGCCACGGTAATATAGGGCGGGTTGCTGACCACGGCATCCAGGCGCACGTCGGGAGGAAGGGGGCCAAGCAGGTCGCCGGGCAGGAGCGTGACGCGGTCGGCCAGGCCGTAGCGCACGACGTTCTTGCGGGCGGTTTTCAGGGCGTCGAGGGACAAATCCGTGGCCCAGAGCTGCGCGTCGGGCCGCTCCAGGGCCAGCGTGACGGCGAGGCAGCCGCTCCCGGTGCCGATGTCGGCCAGCCGGGGGGCGCGAATATCTTTGACGGCTTTTAACGCTGCCCGCGCCAGGTCTTCGGTGTCGGGCCGGGGGATCAGCACGGCGCGGTTGATTTTAAACGCCCGTCCGTAAAACCACGCCTCGCCGGTAATGTACGGCAGTGGGCGGCGTTCTGCCCGCAGCGACACAGCCTTGTCAAAAATCATCTGCTCCCGCGCCGTCAGCGTCCGCTCCGGGGCACGGGCGAGGTCCTCGCGCCGCGCTTTCAGGGTCCAGGCCAGCAAAAGCTGGGCTTCCCACCGGGGCGTTTCCACCCCGGCGGCGTCCAGAACCCGTGCGGCGTCTTCCAGGGCGGTGCTCACAGTGGCGGCCACGTTAATTGTCCCGCAGGAACATCTCGGTGACCCAGAAGCGGCCTTTGCTGTCGCGGTAGACGCCGATGCCGACTTTGCTGAAGCGCGGTTCCAGGATGTTGGCGCGGTGGCCGGGGCTGTGCATCAGGGCCGCGTGGGCGTACTGGGCATTATAGGTGGTGTTGGTGACGCTGGCAAAGAAGATATTTTCGCCGACAAGGGCAGTATCAGGCCGACCCTGACCGTGCGCCCGCAAAGCCTGGAAGTAGCGATCTATCGGGGTCGCCATGCCAGTGGAAGGAGAATGGTGGTCAAAGTAGTCCATGCCGCACATTTCGCGGGAGTGGCAGCGGGCCGCGCCGCCGAGGAGTGGGTCGCGCACGAGGTCATTCAGGCCGTGGGCGCGGCGCTCGCGGTTGATGTTGGCGATTAGCTCCTGCTCTTCAATCTCTTCGGTGGAGGCCAGCGACAGATGCACAGGGGCGGTCATGGGCAGCAGCCGTCCGGAGGCCAGCACCGGGCGGGGGACCGGGATGGCGGGGACTAAAACCAGATAGGGCAGTCGGACGCTATGAGCGGCGTGTGCGGCAGTGCGAGCGACTGGGGTGCGGTGAAAGGCTTTAATATGGGAGGGCTGAACGGCAGCGATATGCGTGGCAAGGGCAAGCAGGACAAAAATCGGCATTGCGAGTACATTGGCCTTTCCACGGACATTGCTGTCCAAACTGCTGATGGATACGTTTCCTGGAGCGCGGGGAAACGTCGGCTAAGAACACGCAAAACAACGGGGGAGAGCGAGCGTGTGATTGCTCATTATAACACGGGTTTTGGCGATAGCGTGAGAATATTAACAGAAGGTTACAATTTATTTTTAAATTCTATTTTTGCAGGTCCCGGAACCGATCTGTATACAGTCCCTGGTGGCGGTGCTGGGCATCCACCCAACTGACCGGGAACACCTCGCGGCCCAGCACAGCCGTGTCGATGGCCGCCCGCATCTGCCGGGCGCAGGTGTTGGGGCCAACCCGCCCTACCCCGGTTCCGAGACCCGGAAAGGCGATGGTTTCCACATAGTCCGCAATCTTCTCGCCTGCGTAAGTGCCATGCGCGAACGTGCCGTGCTGGACTAGCAGCAGCGCCGCCCGCGCCGCCAGATAGGGGCTGACGGTGTCGCCCGGCAGGATAGTCGGCACGCGCATGGTCGGCGCAGCAATCAGAAACGGCAGCAGGGCGTCATCTGTTTCTACAATCTCCGCCGCGCCCACCAGAAGCTCGCTGTGATGCTCGGCGCGGATGGCTGCCTGCACCCGGTCTTGAACGTGCCAGCCGAAATACTGCGTATACAGCAGGTCAATCCCGCCGTCCATAAAGCCAAAGCTGTTGGCGGGGCTGACCACAGCATCGCAGGCAATGTCAAAAATCGAGCCGCGATGCACGGTCACACAGTCCAGATCGCCGCAAAACCGCGCCCATGCCTCCGCCAGCCCGGCGTCTACGGAAGTGAGAATGATATTCATGGCGTGTGTGCCTCGGAGGATTTGAGAAAATAGGAGGGCGCAGCAAGCAGCGCCCCTACTATTATGCCTTTTCTAGCTTGGCGAAGCCTAAGTCCAGTTTTTTGAGGCCGTGGCTGCCCATGAACTGGATTTTGATGACGGTGTCGCTTTCAAAGCCGACCACGAAGCCTTCGCCGAAGGCGGCGTGGGTGACTTTCTGGCCGAGGCTGAAGGGCATGGCGCGGGTGTTCGGCGGCGCGGCGGTGGACTTGCGGGCGGAGGCTTCTGAGAGGTCGCTCCATTTGGGGGCGTACTGTGACTCCGGGCGGCGGCTGGTTTCGTTGATGGTGGGCGTGTAGTCTTGCAGCGGCCCCCGGCGCGAGGATTTGGCGAGGAACAGCTCCATCGGGATTTCGCCGACAAAGCGGGAGACGGGGTTGCGCTGGACATTGCCGAAGATCATGCGGGACCCGGCGTAGGACATGAACAGCTCTTCTTTGGCCCGCGTGATGCCGACATAGCACAGGCGGCGCTCTTCTTCGAGTTCGGTCTGGTTGCCCATCGCCCGGAAGTGCGGGAAGATGCCTTCTTCGAGGCCCGTCAGGAAGACCACGGGAAACTCCAGGCCCTTGGCGGCGTGCAGGGTCATCATCGTGACCGAGTTCGCGGAGTCTTCCAGGCTGTCGATGTCGGAGACGAGCGAGACGTTCTCTAAAAACTTGGCGAGGCTTTTGTCGGCTTCCTCGCCTTCCCCGGCTTCGGCGGGCTGGGCCTCAAACTCTTTGGCGACGGACAGCAGCTCGCCAACGTTCTCCACGCGGGACTCGGCATCGGGGGTACGCTCTTTTTTCAGTTCTTCTAAGTAGCCTGTCGTATCTAAGATGTTTTGGATCAGCGCGGACACGCTCGATGTGTCCCGCTTGGTCTGCAAATACTCTATGATTTTGACAAACGCCGACACGCTGTTTTTGGCACGGGCGGCGAGGTCAATCTCATTGACCCGGCGGCAGGCATCCCAAAAAGCAATCTCGGTGCGTCCTGCGAAGGCGTTGATCTTCTCCACCGTGGCCGCCCCGATGGCACGGGCGGGGACATTGATGATCCGGCGCATACTTAGCCCGTCGTAGGGGTTCATCAGCACCCGCAGATAGGCGATGAGGTCTTTGATTTCGCGCCGCTCGTAGAAGCGGACGCCGCCGACGATTTTGTACGGCACGCGGTAGTTGATAAACTGCTCTTCCAGGGCGCGGCTCTGGGAGTTCGCCCGGTACAGGATGGCATAATCCGAATAGCGCCGGTCGCCGGTCATGGTGCCGTCGCGGATGACATTGACAATGGCGGCGGCTTCCTCAACTTCGTTGGGCGCTTCCACCAGGACAATGCTTTCGCCTTCGAGCTGCTCCGTCCACAGCCGCTTGTCCGCCCGCCCCCGGTTGTTGCGGACGACATGGTAGGCGGCATCCAAGATGTTGCGCGTGGAGCGGTAGTTTTGTTCCAGCTTGATAATAGTGGCGTCGGGGAAGTCGCGCTCAAAGTTCAGGATAATCTGGACATTTGCGCCCCGGAAGGCATAAATGGAGTTGTGAACGACAATGCCCCCGGCGACATAGTTGCGGAGGTTCTTGACCGACAGATCATAGACTTTGCCGGTATAATGTTCGTCGCCGATGGCACAGACACGGCTGTCAACAATAGTATTGCCGGAGATGAAGGCGATGCCACGAACTTCACTGCTGGAGATGGCGTTCTTCTCGGCAACGACCGGAAGACTGTGCCACTGCGTCAACACATCTGCTCGCTGTGCAAACCGCTCCTTTGCTATGGAAGCCGACACATTAATACGTGGGAGACTTAATTGGTTCTGTAGCCGTTTGGCGTAGTCCCAGGCATCGTCGTAGTTGTTAAACTCTGCGCGGCGCAAATCTGCCCTGTCGCTCCTGTTTATCGCAAATACAAGGAACTCCGGCTTCCCAATGCCTAGGCTAACCCCTTTCCAATGAGCCGCTTTGTCTTTGGACCAAAACATGGCAAAGTGAACCGCCTCTTCCTTGAAGGCAAACTGCTGTGGCGAACGGCCCTTTTCCCATTGCAATCCCTGACTTTCCCAAATTTCTTTCGGCGCTTTTTTATCAGGATCACCAAACATGACGTGGTTCGGCGTGACGCGCACGGACGCGCCCTGCTCCGTCTGGATAGAACGCACCGGCCCGGTGTAGTCGCTGACCATAACTTTTTCTACCACCGAGGGGGCCAAATAAGTCCCGCCGCAGGCGGCTAGGACGGTGTCGCCTTCTTTAATCTGCTCCACGGGGACGTAGCCCGATGGCGTCAAAATAGGTGTGCCTGCGACGACGCACTGGTCATCGTCGCCGACGACGCAGATGTTTTTGTGGAGGCCGGAAAAAAGCATCAACAACTGGTACTGGCTGTCGTTGACGTCCTGGAACTCGTCGCAATGGACATACTGGAAGCGGCGCTGGTAATGGGCGCGGGCGGGTTCCGACTCTTTGAGAAGCTGGACCGTCTTCATAATCAGGTCGTCGAAGTCCAGGGCGTTCGAGAGCGTCAGCTTGCTTTGATAGAGCTGATAGGCGCGGCCTACAGCCCGCTCATAGGGCGAGGCGGTCATGTCGTTAAGAATATCTTCGGGCGTCTGCAAGGTCTCTTTGGCTTTGGAAATCTGGGACAGCACGGCGCGGGGGGCATACTGCTTGTCGTCCAATGCCAGCTCGCGGACAGTCTCTTTGACGACGGAAAGCTGATCGCCGTCATCATAGATGACAAAGTTTTTGTCCAGGCCAATGAGCTGGCCGCGCTCGCGCAGGCAGCGGGCGCAGAGGGAGTGGAATGTGCCCGCCCACAGGTCGCGCATGGCGGTGTCGCCGACGAGGTTAGCGATGCGCTCCTTCATCTCGGCGGCGGCTTTGTTGGTGAAGGTCACGGCGAGGATGTTGTAGGGGCGGACGTACCGCTCGCGGATGAGATACGCGATGCGCTTGGTGAGGGCATTGGTCTTGCCGGACCCGGCCCCGGCAAAGATCAGCACCGGGCCGTGGTCATGGAGGACGGCCTGCTGCTGCGGCTCGTTCAGCCCGGCGAGGAAGGGCGAGCGCAGGTTCGGCGCATCGGAGGTCGGGCGGTCAGGGGCGGAGGCAGGCCGGGCGGGGGCGTCGAAGCCGTCGTTGGGACCCTCAAACGGGTTAGGGAGATCATCAAACGGGTTGGCGGGAGTCATGGGGGAATTATACCCGGACCTACCGCCTTGTTCCCTCGTTCCTCGGTCACAGGGTCCTTCCTAAAGGAAGGATTAGGATGAAGCACGCAAGCCTTCTGCTGCGCTCTTAATCCTTCCTTTAGGAAGGACCCCAGCGAAGCGGGGAAGGTAGGTCTCCGGCTCCTCTATTATTGGGGCCAGCAAAATTTCCTGTTGCACTTTTCTAGCAGGTATGGTAGAATAAGCGTGCAGGATGGCATAACTTGGGGGAAGGTGGCTGAGTGGTCGAAAGCGGCTCACTGCTAATGAGTTATACGGGGTAAACCCGTATCGCAGGTTCGAATCCTGTCCTTCCCGCTTGTGCGACTGTCTGACACGAAGGCGGCCCTGGTTTTTACTCAGCTACTGAGGAAGCCGGGGCCGCTTTTGTTTGTATAATGCTGGAAAGAAAAGAGCAATGCAAGACAAAATAGGCGGCTTGGAGATGGGGCCGGATGGGCAGGGGCCGATTGAATGGCGTAATCTCCTGAGCTTTGATGCCAAAGCGATTGCGGCGATTGCCGTGTGCGCGGCTATGCTGGTGGGGCTGCTGTGGGCGCTGCCCGCGTGGCTGCGGGGACAGGAGCGGGCGGATTTTGCGGGGGTGACGCCGCAGACGGCGGCGGGCGTGGTGACAATCTGCCAGATTTCGCCGGTGACGTCGGGCGGCGGGGGGCTGTTTAACGCCGTCACCGTGGAGTTTGGCAGCCGCACGGCGTATTATGCGCTGCCAAAGAGCAGTACGTGGTCCCCTAAACCGTTCGGGCATGACAAGGTGCGGGTGGTCTACCGGGTGGGGCGGCAGAGCGGGCAGGTGCGGGTGGACTCGGTGACGCCGGAAGAGGCGTCTACTCCGGAAGAGGCGTCTACTCCGGGAGGCGAAACAGCAAAGTCTGGCAGTTGACGGGAGTTTGCAGGCCGCGCCAGAAGCCCTGCAAAAAGGCCAGGATGCGGCTTGCACTGCGCGGCTTGCGGCCCCGCAGCAGGTCAGCGCAGGGAGGCCAGAGGGCGTAGCGCCCGAACTCATACAGCGGAACCACAGCAAAGCGCCAGTGGCCGCATTTCAGCGGCTTGGAGTACGCAGCCCCAATGCCGACCCAGTCGCGGCGGGACAATTCCCGGCCTTCCGCCCAGGTGCGAAAGCCGGCATGGCGCACCGCGACGGCGTTTGTCTCGTACACGGCGTGGCCGCCCAGCAGGGCGCGAACCGCCAAATCTCCCTCTTCACAGGCCGGAAACAGTGCGCCTGGCCCCAGGGTTTCATCAAATCCCCCCAGCCGCAGAACCGCCTCGCGGCGAACCGCCATACCCGCCCCCATTCCCCGCGCCGCGCATTTGCCGCGTATTCCCGTGACAAGCACGGGCTGCGTGCGCTGGTAGCCGGGCACGAAGCCCAGGAGCTTGTCGTGCGGAGCCGCATCGACATTGCAGAAGGCAAGGACGACCGAGGGATGCTCGGCAAACACAGCCGCCATCACGGAAAGCCAGTCCGGGGGAACGGTGCAGTCGTCATCGGTGATCGCAACCATGTCCGCACGGGCGGCGGCCAGGCCGAGGTTGCGGGCATGGGAGACGCCGACGGTGTCTGTTCGCAGGTAGCGCACGCGGGCGTCCACAAGAAACGGGACCATCGCACGGGCTGTGTCATCGTTCGTGCTTTGGTCCACCACAATGAGCTGAAGATTCTGGTGGGTGCTGGCAAGGATCGAGGCGACGGTTGCAGTGAGGCTGTCGCCCCGGTTGCGCGTGCAGACCAGCGCATTAATCAGAGTGGCATCGTTTAACATCTTAGAACATTATAGGGCCGCGCAGCACTTTCCTAGAGCACACGTTTCACAGTCCACGGGACATCTGAAAGCCCATGCCCTGCCCGTCAGGCGTGATAAAGGGGGACAGCAGCAGGCCGTGAGGCTGGGCTAGCTCGATGCGGGCGGTTCCTGCGCCAATGGCGGCTCCGGCGAGAACATCGCCGATGGTATGGCGGCGCAGGCGCACGCGGGAGGCGGAAATCAAGGCTGCGCCCAGATACCACAGGGGGGCCTGACGGGGATGCAGGCTGCTTTCCATCGTAGCGACGGCAAAGGCCGCCGTGGCGTGACCGCTGGGGAACGAGTCGTGGGCATTCGAGTCAGGCCGCTTTTCATGCACCAGATTTTTTAAGCCCTCGGTGATGGCGACGCTGACAATGAGCGAGTCGGCGACGCGCAGCGCGTGGCGGCTGCCGTTGCTGCCATCGGACAGCAGGGGCAGGCCGAGGCCCGCCGCGAGGTAGATAATGTTACCGCTGCCTGACGCAAAATCGGTGGCTTTGCGGGCGGGTGATTCGGCGTGGGCCGAGGGTGCGGCGGTCAGGCAGGCCAAAGCGGCAAGCGGAAGGGCGCACGCGGCGCGGGAAAAGTGGGTCATGGCGGCCTGTTCGCCGTGCGCGGCGGTGATTCCTGCCCTGCGTCCGGGTAAACTGTGCCTATGAGTGACGCACAATCAAATATAACACAGGACCCGGCCTACAAAGCCGGAGTGGAGTTCCGCGCACGCGGCGAATGGCCGGGCGCGATTGCGGCGTTTGAAGCCGCCGAAGGGCGCATCCCTGAAACCGCCGAAGGGGCCTACCAACTGGGGCTGACCTATCAGCTTCGGGCGGAAAGCCTGCTGCCGCCCGCGCTGCGCGAGGCGGAGCGGGCCAAAGGCACAGGGCTGGGCGATTTGGCGGCATCCGTACTGGGTCTGGGCGTGCTGGCGGCGTCAAAGGCGCTGGGGCAGACCGACTGGATTGTGCAGTACCGGGAAGCGTTCCGGCAGTCGGTGGGCTATTTCGAGCAGGCCATCGTGCGGGACCCGCAGGATCCCCGTGCCCGGCACGCGCTGGCGCTGTCCCTGCGTTACCTGGGGCGCACCGAGGAGGCAGCCGGGGCGGCCTCGGCGGCGGCGGCGCTGTCCCCGGAAGATGCGGCGTACCGGGAGCGGGCGGCGGCCATGGACCGGGCGGCAGCCAGAGAAGGCAAGTCGCCCGGAGCGGGGGCGCTGACATGGGATGATGTGGTGCTGCCGGCACGGACCAAGCGCGAGCTGCGTCAGATGCAGCTTTTGCTGGAAAACCCGGCGCTGTCCAAAGATTTGGGAATTGAGCCGCCGACCGGGCTGCTGCTCTATGGCCCGCCCGGCACGGGCAAGACGACGATTGCACGAGTGCTGGCGCATGAGTCGCACTGTGCATTTCTGGCGACCTCCCCTGCCGAGATCAATTCCATGTGGCTGGGCGAAAGCGAGAAAGCGGTCAAAAAGCTCTTTGACGAGGCGCGTGCCAAAGCCCCGGCGATTGTCTTTTTGGATGAGATTGACGCCCTGCTGCCCTCCCGCTCCGGCGGGGTCAACCAGTACAGCGACAAAGTGGTCAACCAGTTTCTGCACGAGATGGACGGCTTGATTAAAAACAAGCGCATCTTCGTGGTCGGGGCCACCAACCGGCGGGATATGCTGGATTCGGCCCTGCTGCGCGGCGGGCGTCTGTCGCGGGAAATTGAAATCCCCCTGCCGGACGAACCGGCGCGGCGTCAGATTTTAGGGCTGGCGACGACGGGCGCGAAGCTGGCGGATGACATCGATCTGGACGAGATCGCCCGGCGCACGGAGCGGTATTCGGGGGCCAACTTGAAGGCGGTGGTCAACGAGGCGGGCTTGCAGGCGCTCATTCGTTTGTCGGAAGGGGACGCCGGGGCCGCCCGCGTGCTGACCCGTGAAGACTTTGACGAGGCCCTGACAAATTTCACGCCTGCGCCTGAGGAAACCGAAACGCCGAACCCGTGGAAGATGTTCGGGGGGTAGGCGCGAGTCATAGAACCCGGCGTAAGAGACCCGGCTTTGAAGAGCCGGTCTATTAGCAAACGGAGAAAGTCGCTCCGCGACTCAGGAGCAGATTAGGAACCGTGCCCGCAATCCTTTCTTGAGTCGCGCAGCGACTTTTTCGGTTTACAAGTAGACCGGCTCTTCAGAGCCAGTTTTCTCTGTTTGTGTAGACATCGCGGCACTGTTTGGGGTATAATAGAACATAGGTTCGGTCGTGAGCCGAAGGGCTGTTTGAGCGAGAAAATCCCCATGAACACAACACAATTGACTCTGTTCCAAAATCCCCGGCAGGAGCCGACGGACCGCGAGATGGCGGCGACGCTGTTTAATATCGCCTCGCTGCTGCGGGAGCGGCAGGATAACCCGTACCGGGTGCGGGCCTATGAGCGCGGGGCGCGGGCACTGCTGGCGCGGCGGGACCCGCAGGTTGCCGCCCGTCTGCGAAACTCGGATGCGCCCCTATGGCACGCGAAGGGCGTTCTAGGAGATCGCATCCAAAGCCGCCTGCGGGAGCTGGTGCGGACGGGGCACATGGAGACTTGGGATGACCTGTGCGCGGACCTGCCGCCGTACATGGGGGCGCTGATGACGATGCCCGGTGTCGGCCCGGCGCTGGCACGGCGGTTGCATGCGGATTTGGGCGTCGAAACGGCGGCGGATTTAGCCGATGCGGCGCGGTCAGGCCGGGCACAGTCGGTGTGGGGTGTCGGCCCAAAGCGGGCGGCGGCGTGGACAAATCAAAGGTAAGGGCAAGGATGCCGGGGGTGTAGAAACCCCCGGCAGGAAAATGTCCTTTGGACAAAGATAACAGGATACAGAGGGCACGGCAAGCAGCGCCCCTACAGGTTTTTCCTCACCCGGAGGGTGCTTCCCTGCCGGGGGTTTCTACACCCCCGGCTGGCTGGATAAGAGAGATAAATGCTGACTGAAACCGAAGAATTAGATTTATTTGCCGCCGTGCTGGAAGACACTGAGGGCGAAGACGGCGCGGACGACGGCGATGTGTGGCGGGAGGCGGTGGTGGAGGAATACGGGCTGCCGTTTGTGCTGCCGCCGCTGCCGCTGACGGCGCGGCCCTATCAGAGCGGCGCGGTGGAAGCGTGGGGCAGGTCATCCGGGCGCGGGGTGGTGGTGCTGCCGACGGGGGCGGGCAAAACGGTGGTGGCCTTGCTGGCGATGCAGGAGGCGCAGGTGTCCACGCTCGTGGTCGTGCCGACGATTGATTTGATGCATCAGTGGCACGACGGCATTAAAGACAAGTTCAGGCTAGACGAGACGCAGGTGGGCATGGTGGGTGGCGGGTTCAAGAGCGAGCGGCCAATCACGGTCATCACCTACGATTCGGCGGCGATGCCCCGGCGCGACTTGAGCCGCTTCGGGCTGCTGGTCTTTGATGAGGCGCATCACCTACCGTCATCGTCGTACCGGACTATCGCAAAACGCGCCCCGGCTCCCCTGCGGCTGGGGCTGTCGGCGACTTTGGAGCGGTCAGACGGGCGGCATCTGGACCTGGCAAGTCTGGTCGGGCCGACAGTGTTTGAGCGTCAGCCCGCGACACTGGCGCGGGACAAGCATATCGCGGACTATGATGTCAAGCGTATCTCGGTGGATTTGACCGACGACGAGCAGGCCAAGTACGACCGGCTCACGGCGGAGTTTTCGTGGTATCTGGCCGCGAACCGCACCCGGCTGATGCTGACGGGCGCGGCGAACCTGTTTGAGGCGCTGATCCGCAGTGCAGGCCATGACCCCGCTGCCCGGCAGGCGCTGCGCTCGCACCGGGAAGCGCGGATGCTGGCGATGAACGCCGAGCGCAAGATACAGGCGGTGGAAGAGCTGCTGACGGAGCATGTCAACGACAAGGTGATCGTGTTCTCCGAGTGGAACGCGATTGTCGGCGAACTGTCCCGGCGGCTGTGCCTGCCCGCGATTACCTATAAAACCCACGCCGATGAGCGGCGGGACATTCTGGACAAGTTCCGCTCTCAGCAGTATTCCAAGCTGGTCACGGGGCGGGTACTGAACGAAGGCGTGGACGTGCCGGATGCCAATGTGGCAATTGTAGTCTCCGGGTCTTCGACGACCCGCGAATATGTGCAGCGTCTGGGGCGCGTGCTGCGTCCCAAACCGGGCCGGGCGCGGATGTATGAGCTGGTATCGCGGGGCACAAGCGAGGTGAAGACGGCCCGCAAGCGCAAGCCGGTGGAAAAGGCTGAGGCGGGCTAACCGCGCATAGAAAGACAGAACGCATGGCATTTCGGTTAGAAGACTTCAAGAAGACCTCCCGCAAAGGGGCGGGCGCGGCTCCGGCTTCGGTGTATCCGCATCAGATCAAGACGACCGGCAAAGACAAGAAAATGCTGGCGCGGCTGGAAGTGGCCCTGCGGACGTTTGATCTGGGGGTCGGGCGGCGGCGGCGGGACCTGGACGCGCAGGCGATGACGGACTTTTTCGGTGATCCGCGTCTGGCGCGGGGCGTGGTGGCGTGTCTGGGGCGGTTCTACGGCTATGAAACACCGACGTTCGCGCAGAGCGTCGGCAAAGACGCGGCGGCGCGGCTGATGGCGGCGGGGCTGACAAAGCCGGTGCAGCTTCGGGCGGTGACGTATGCGTTTGTGAACGAGCAGCATGGCGGCTTTTTGCCGGAAGCGCGGCGGGCGGCGGTGTATGAGGCACTGGCGGAGCCGTTTGGGATGACGCCGCATCAGTGGGACCTACTGCTGAGTTTGGACGCCGAGGAAAATCAGCTCTTGACGCGCCGGGGCGCACGGCCTGCGCCGGAGACGGTGGCGGCGCTGTACCATTTTCACTCGCTGGACACGGTGCTGAAGCGGGCCTCAGCGATGTCGCTGTCCGGCATTTGTTTGTCGGCTGCCGAAGCCGCCGACGTTCGCGCTCTGGGGGCGGCGCTGGGGGTCAAAATCGCGGTCGGCGGCGGGGGCACGACAGTGACGCTGACGGGTGATGGGACCACTCTGTCCCGTGCCCTGCTCTTGATTTTGCATGGCTATGGCGAGCGGTCGGTGACGGGCTGGGTGGACGCGAAGCTCGGCCCGAAGCTGTTCCGGCTGACGCTGACCGCCGAGGCGCTGACGGCGCTGGGAATGCCCCGCGTGCGCCCGGCGTCCCCGCCCCGGCTGGCGCGGCGGCTGGAAGCGGCGGCGGCGGTGTACAAAGACTTTTTGCGGCGGCGGGCGCGGGGTCAGGCGGGTGTCGGGGGCGCGGAGGGCTGGCGGCTAATGCGCCGGGCCGAGCCGCTGGTGACGGCGGGGGGAGTGCTGCTGCCCGAGTTCCGGCTGCTGCGGGGCGAGTTTCACGCGGCGGTCTGCCTGGGCGCGGAGCCGGACGGCGAGTGGGGCGAGCCGGTGCTGACCCTGCCCCTGGGCCGCAAAGAGCCTGACGCGCAGGCTTTGCTGGAGCGGGCCGAAGCCGAAGTAGGCAGCCTGTTTGCCCTGCCGCCGGTATCCGCCCTGCCCCCGGTGCCTGCGGATGTGCGGGTGCTGTGTGACCGGGCGGCGCGGGAGGGTCTGGTGCGAGCGGGCGATGCCCGGAAGGCGCTGCATCTGCTGGATGAGTCGCCGCTGATTGACTGGGTGCGTCAGTGCGACGATGCACGAGTGCAGTATGTGCCGGGCGTGGGGCTGTGTTCCAATGACTTGGTGGAGCGGCTTCAGGTGCGGGCGTAGGCCCCCCCGCCCCCAATACTGGGGGAGCCAGATAAAGACCGGAAAAGACCGGAGGGCGCAGCAAGCAGTGCCCCTACGGGTTTAGGACGAAGCCTGGGGCTTGCCCGTTGCTGCGCTGGTGGGCACTCGCTTTGCCCGCCTTCGGCGCGGTGGCAGGGGGCAGGGCGGCGAGGCCCTGCCGGGCCTGAGAGAGTCCGGGGCTGAGGCGCAGGGCGGTTTCGTACTCGCGGCGGGCGTCGGGGTAGCGTTTGGCCTCGGCAAGCAGGTCGGCCTGATTGCAGTGGAGCGGGGCGCTGTTCGGCTCAAGGGTCAATGCCTGCTGGCTCTGGGCCAGGGCGGCGGCGAGAAGGCCCCGGTCGTCCAAAAGGCCCGCGAGCGCACTGTGCGCGGCGGCATGGGCGGGGTTGAGCTGGATGGTGCGGCGGTATTCCTGCTCGGCGTCGGCGGGACGCTTTAACAGCTCCCACACGCCGCCGAGGGCATAGTGGGCATCCGCATCGGCGGGACGCAGGCGCAGGGCGGCCTGATACTCCGTGGCGGCGATTTGCAGACGATGCGCCGGGACCGCGCTTGCAGCGGCGCGGATGTGGGCGTCAAACGTGGCGGCGGGCGCGGCGGCTGACGGCAGGGACAACGGCACGGGGGCCGCGTGTCCGGCGCGGGTGCTGAGGAGCAGCAGGAGGCTGAGTACCAACAGGTAGCGCGAAAGGCGTGTCATGGGGTGAGTGTACCCAAAGTGAAGCCCCCGGCCTGTCAGGAAGCCACGGGTTAAAACCCGAGGCTCAGAAGTGCCCATGTCCAGGGGACACAAGATAAGCCCCGCGTATTCGATTCTTACGTCCCCTGGACGGCGGGCTTTTGACAGCCTCGGGTTTTAACCCGTGGCTTTTTTGCCTTTGTGTTTCCTTGACGCCTCACCCACCTCGTGTTACAATGCCCTATGAAACCAATTTGCTTGCTGCCATTGCTTCTGTTCGGCGCGACCCTCTCGCTGCCTTGCCTGAACAGCCCTGCGTATGCGAAACCCAAGCCGCCCGCCCCGAAAAAACCTGCCAAAACTAGACCGCTGCCTCCAGGAGTCTGGCGCGGAATCCAAGTACCATCTGACCTCTGGCGGAGCGCAGACATTGGTGCAGTGGGCGTGCCTGGTAAGACAATTCATAACGACGAGACGGGAGTATTTCAAATCACAGCCTCGGGCGAAGATATGTTTGGCAAAGCGGACTCGTTTCGCTATACTTACCAGCCGCTCACAGGCGATGGGCAGATTGCCGCGCAGGTAGTTTCTTATGAGCGCAAAGATATGTGGACCAAAGTGGGCGTCATGGTGCGGGAAAGCGCCGCGCCGGGGGCGAAGTTTGCGGATATTGTGCTGACACCCGACAAAGGCGCGGAGTTTCAGTGGCGGGCAGGCATAGACGGCGAGACGCAGACCTCGGAGCAGACGCCCTCCCCTGCCCCCTACTGGGTGAAGCTGACGCGGACGGGCGATGTGTTCGTCGGCTGGATTTCACCGAATGGCAAGACGTGGACGGAGCGCGGGCGGGCGACGATTGCGATGGGGCCGAATGTTCTGGCGGGGGTTTGCGTGACAAGCCACAAGAACGACACGCTGACGCAGGCCAGTATAAGCAGCGTGACAGTGACCTCGGCGGCGCGGCCTTGACAGAGGGGTTTGGCACGGAGCGGCAGCTCACGGCGGGGCCGGGCGGGCGCATTCTGACGAACTGCGCGGTCTGGTCGCCGGGTGGACAGTGGCTGGTCTATGACACGCGCTCGGATGCCGAAGGGTCTGTCTTTGACGGCACGCGGATTGAGCTGGTTCATGCCGAGACCGGGGAAATCAGGACGGTGTATGAGTCCCGGCGCGGGGCTTGCTGCGGCGTGGCGACATGGCACCCGCTGGAAGATAAAGTGGTGTTTATCCTCGGCCCGGAGGACCCGACGCCGGACTGGGAGTATGCGCCGGCGCACCGGCAGGGGGTGATCGTGTCGCTGGAGCGTCCCGGTGAAGCGGTCAACCTGGATGCCCGCGATTTGACGCTGCCGGGGACGCCAGGGGCGCTGCGGGGCGGCTCCCATGTGCATATATTCAGCCCGGATGGGGAATGGGTGTCGTTCACGTACAACGATGCGCTGACGCACAGGGATCAGCGGAATGTCGGCGTGGCCGTGCCGGGGCCGGTGACGGTCAGCAAAATGCACCCACGCAGTCACGATGGGGCCTACTATTCGGTGCTGGTGACGCGCACGGTGAGCAGCCCCCGGCCTGGCTCGGATGAGATCGGGCAGGCGCTGGAAGACGGCTGGATCGGCACGCGGGCGCTGGCGTTTCAGGGGCAGGTGACGGGGGCAGATGGGCGGCGGTTCTGGGAAGTGTTCGTGGTGGATTTGCCCGAGGACATCAGGCAGTTCAGCCCCAATCAGCGCCGGGTGACATTCACGGAAGACTCGGAATATCCCGGCCTTTCGGGGCCGCGTCACTGGCTGAGAAGCTCGCCGGACGGCTCGCAGATTTCGTTTCTGCGGCGGGACGCGGCGGGAGTCGCGCAGATTTGGACAGTCTCCCCGAACGGCGGCCCGCTCAAGCAGGTGACGCGCGATCCGTGGCCGGTGGCGTCGTCATTTACGTGGGACCCGGTGGGGGCACGGATTGCGTATGCCGCCGACGGCAGTGTGTTTACGGTGGATGTGGCGAGTGGGCGCTCGGTGCGCCGAACGCTGCGTGCAGACGCTGCCGATGCGCCGCTGGCGCTGGCCTGCGTGTTCAGCCCGGAAGGCCGCCGGATTGCCTTCCTGCGCCGCCAGGCGGACAGTGTAGGACACAGCAATCAGTCTTGGAGCAATCAGATTTGCGTGGTGACGCTGTAGGAGCCTCGCCCGCCGCCCAGACAGAAAAACCAGACAGAAAAACAGGGCGGGGTTTCCCCCGCCCTGCATTTCTGGCGAACTCAGCGGTTCCAGCCGGTGCGTCCGTTCTGCCACGTCTGAGTGTGAGTGTCGTTCCAGTTGCTGTTGCGGTCGTTGTTCCAGGTCTGGCTGCGGCGGTCGTTGTCGCGGTTCCAGTTCTGGTTATTATCACGGCTCTGGTTATTATCACGGCTCTGGTTGTTGTCACGGTTCCAGTTGTTATCGTTACGATTGTCGTTACGGCTGCTATTGCGGCTGTCGTTACGATTGTCGTTGCGGTAGTAGTAGCGGCGATTGCTGTCCTGGGACTGGTTCTTGCGGTCCTTTTCGTACTGGCTGCCTGCGAGGCCCGCTCCGGCGGCTCCAAGCAGAGCAATCGTGTTATTGTGGCTCAGAAGGCCATAGCCCGCGATGGCGGCTCCGGCGATTGCCAGGTTCCGGGCATTGTTTTTATTTTTTTGATCGCTGGCCCGGTCGGCGAGGGCCGGGGTGATGGCCGAAGCCGCGAGGGTTGCCAGCAGTCCGAGAGTGGTCAATTTTGAGGTGCGTGTCATGAACGTTCGCCTTTCCGGGTGCGCTTGAATGTCGTTGCTCTCTCTGTGACGGCGGGTTTTAAAACATTGTTCCCCAGGGAACCTGACCTGAGAAAAAAACGTTCTAAAAGGTATGAAATCACTTTTGCTTCTGCCTGCCGCGCTGGCGCTCGGCGGCTCCTACTTCTTTTCTCAGCCCAAACCGGCCTCGGTGCAGGCCGTGCGGCCCGCCCCGTCTTCGGCGGGGGCGACGACCCTCCTGACAGGGCAGGCGGCGATGGGAGACTGGCAGACGGACGCACCGGGCGTGCGGCGCAAGCTGACCGTGCCGGACTTGCCTAAGCCGTTCAACACGCCGTCGGTAGACAACGGCGCACATCAGGTGCCCCGGCCTGATGGGGCGATGCCGGTGGCCCCCCCCGGATTTACAGTGACGCAGTTTGCCTCCGACCTGGATAATCCGCGCAAACTGGTGACGGCCCCGAACGGCGACGTTTTCGTGGCAGAGTCGGGAGCCAACCGGGTGAAAATCCTGCGGGCCAGCAATGGCGCGGCGCACCCGGAGACCACGTCACTCTTTGCCGAGGGGCTAAAGCAGCCGTTCGGGATCGCGTTTTACCCGGTGGGGCCAAACCCGAAGTGGGTGTATGTGGCGAACACCGACTCGGTAGTGCGGTTCCCGTATCGCAATGGCGATTTGAAAGCCACGGGTGAGGCGCAGGTGGTGGTTCCCGATATTTCGGGCGGCGGGCGGCTGCGCGGGGGCGGGCACTGGACACGCGACATTGCGTTCTCGCTGGACGGCAAGAAATTGTTTGTGTCGGTTGGGTCGCGCTCGAACCATGATGACAACGACGACGAGTTCCACCGGGCGAACATTTTGCAGTACAGCCCGGAGGGTATTCTAGACCCGAACGGGAATGGCTTTCGGATTTATGCTTCGGGCATTCGCAACCCGGTTGGCATCACAGTTCAGCCGAAGACGGGTTTTCTCTGGACCTCGGTCAACGAGCGGGACACGCTGGGGGACCATCTGGTTCCCGATTATGTGACGCGGGTGAAGGAGGGCGGCTTTTACGGCTGGCCCTGGTACTACATGGGCGATCATCAGGACCCGAAATACGCCAACGGCCCGGACTCGCACCCGGAGCTGGCGGGGCACGTCACGGTGCCTGATGTGCTGTTGCAATCGCACTCGGCCAGCCTGTGTTTGACGTTCTATCAGGGCACGCAGTTCCCGGCAGCCTACCGGGACCAGATTTTTGCCTGTGAGCATGGCTCGTGGAACCGGTCCCGCCGGACGGGCTACAAGGTGATCATGGTTCCGCAGAAGGGCGGCGTGGCGAAGGGCGAATATATGGACTTCCTGACGGGCTTCGTGACCCCGTCGGGCGATGTCTGGGGCCGCCCTGTCGGCGTGACGACGGCGCGTGACGGCTCGCTTCTGGTGAGTGATGACGGGTCCAATTCCATCTGGCGCGTGGCATACACAGGCCGCAAGTAATTCTCCGAACACAAAAGCCGCTGCCTTTGGCAGCGGCTTTTTTTGGCTCTCGCTGATTGATCAGCGGGGAGCTGCCACAAACCCCGTATTCCTGCCGGTTTACGGCTAATTTGGCCGACGGCTGGGCTGATTTGCTGGTTATTTCGGGGACTCCTGCCAATAACACGAGCATGAGTTACTTACGCTTATCACTATTCGCAGCGGTCATAGTTATGCTGGGCGTGCGGGCGGGGGCGGATGTACCCGTGCCGGCGACAGCTTATTCGTTTAGTGGGCTGGACGGGACAGGGGCCAATTCCGACGGGGCGCTGCCGTTGGGCGGGCTAACAGAGGGCGGGGATGGTTATTTCTACGGGGCGGCGAGCACGGGCGGGCCGCTGGGGGGCGGTACGGTGTTCCGTCTGCGGGTGGATGGCACGGGATTTGTCGTGCTGCATTCCCTGGACCCGGACACAGAGGGCAGTAACCCGATGGGGGCACTGACGCTGGGCGGGGACGGCTGGCTGTATGGGACCACAAGTACGGATGGACCGGACGGGGCGGGAGCGGTATTTCGGCTTCACCCGGATGGGTCGGGCTTTGCGGTGCTGCATCCGTTTGACGGCGGGGCGGACGGCGGGTTCTGCCCGGCCGGGGTGGTACCGGGTGGAGACGGGTTCCTGTACGGAGTCGCTGGAGGCGGCGACTCGGCAGGAGACGGCACGCTGTTTCGGATGCACCCGGACGGAACTGGGTTTGTGACTCTGCACACATTTACAGGGGATACGGACGGCGGGGAGCCGCTGTCCGCGCTGACGGTTTCTGGCGGGGCGCTGTACGGCACGACATTTCTGGGCGGCGCGTCGGCCTCGGGCACGGTGTTTCGGATGGCCCCGGATGGGTCGGGCTTTGCCACGCTGTACGATTTCGAGGGTGTGGAAGATGGGGCGTCTCCGGCGGCGGGCCTGACGGCTGGCGGAGACGGGCTTTTATACGGGGCGACGGTCAGCGGCGGGGATTTGGGGTATGGAACGCTGTTCCGTCTGGCGAAAGACGGCTCCGGGTTTGTGACCCTGTATTCGTTTGATGCGGACACGGACGGGAGCGAGCCGTTTTCTGCGCCTCAATTCGGGGCGGATGGTCGGCTGTACGGGACGGCCTTCTCGGACGGGCCTTCCGGCAGCGGGACGGCTTACTCGGTGGCCGGGGACGGGACAGGTTTCACGGTACTGGGTGCGTTTTCGGGAGATGTGGAAGGAAGCCTGCCGAGCGGGGTTTTGCTGGTCGGTTCTGCCGGGCGGCTGTATGGAACGGCTTACAACGGCGGCTCCGCCGGGGCAGGCACAGTCTTCTCGCTGAATGCTCCGCCTGTGGTAATTCCTCCGGTCGTTGTACCTCCAGTTGTTGTGCCGCCTGTTGTTGTGCCGCCCGTGACTGTGCCTCCGGTAGTCACGCCACCTGTGGTGATCGAGCCTCCAGTCGTTGTGCCTCCGGTCGTTGTGCCACCGGTAGTCGAGCCTCCGGTGATTGAACCTCCGGTCGTTGTGCCCCCAGTTGTTGTGCCGCCTGTGGTCACACCGCCTGTGGTCACACCGCCTGTGGAAACTCCGCCTGTGGAAACTCCGCCTGTGGT
>CAXUKS010000023.1:1685-62288 GCA_964251675.1 uncultured Armatimonadales bacterium | reverse complement strand
ACATTTTGGGTCAGGTCGGCACTAAATATGCACTTTCTTTCGCGTGACTACTTAGCAGCACTCATCAACGCACCGCATGGAATCCATCCCGGACGGATCGCAGAGATCGAGACGGGGCAAAAACCGCTCCGCCGCGAATGGCGCGTTCAAATGGAGCGTATCTTCGCTCAGGGCGGCTAATTAAGCGCCACACTGAAAAGCCCCCATCCCCTAACGCAGCAAGCCCCCGTCCCTTTTTGGGGACGGGGGCTTTGGCTTGGCGGGCTTCTGCGGCGGCGGTTCCCTTTGTGGCTGGCGGACAGAACAAAACGCAGCCTCTTTTCACTGAACAAAGTGGAAAGGGACTGCGTCTTATTTTCTCTCAGGCGATTTCTTTCGGGCACTCTGCGGGGCTACATCCCCTTCATCAGACGGGCGGCGATTTCGGGGAGTTCATTCATATCAAAGCCGGGCGCCCCGCTGATCGGAGCAGCAGGAAGGTCGGCCAGGGGATGACCGTCCGGGGTTCCGTCCTTCACCGTCAGGGGCGAGCCGTCTTCCGGGTGGGTTCCGTTGAAGACATCGGCGATGTGCGTGTAGTCATCGGGGCTGAACCGGTACAGCGTGTTGTGCAGGTTCTTGGCGATAAACTCCTGGCACTCCGGGATTTTGTCGGTGCGGATGTCCGGGATCGGGAGCATCTTCGGCACTTCCACGCCTGTAATCTTGGACAGGGCCACCGCGTAGGCAAGCTGGTGAACGCCGCCCCGGCACAGCAAGTAGCCGCACAGGCGCTTGACGACCGGGTTGTCGCTGCTTTCATAAACGCGCAGCTTGCCCATGCGGGCGCCGCTCTCCAGAAAAAAGTTGTGCAGCAGGTCCAGCACGAGGTTGCCGCTGTTGAAGACGTAGTCGCCCTGCCAGGGAGCGCCCAGGGAGTTCGCGGCCAGGGCATTGTGACCGTTCACGAGGAAGTGGTGGCGGATGCCGTTGCCGCCGTTCAGGTCCTTGAGCGGCGCGTCTTCCGGCTTCGCATCGTCCGGCACGCCGCCATTTTGCAGAAGATTAATGGTCGCGGCGACCAGCTCGACATGGCCGAACTCTTCGGCGGTGATGCTGGCAACAAGGTCATAGAACGGGATAATGTCGTTGCGCCCACGCATATTGAACGACTGATACATATAGTTGTTCAGGGTGGACATTTCGCCGAAGCGTCCGCCCATCAGCTCCTGCACGGCGGCGGCGGCGGCAGGGTCGGGGTCGGTGTTTTTGGGGAGGTCGACTTGGAGCTTGTCGATTCGCATGAACATGGGGGAATTTCCTGACTAGTTTCAGCAAAAGTGGTGGATTTCACCGCTTTGAGTCCCTGTTTTGGGACAGGTTTGTAGACAGGCAATTCTACCCGTGCCGTTTCGTCTCCAAACGTTCGCTTCACTGCGGCAACTTCTTCTGGTCAATGCAGAAGTTTCCTCCTCAGAAAACGCGCAGTATACGAAGCCGTCCAGGTCCCGGAAGCGGGTATACTGGCTCTTTAAGGGCATGAACGCGGCCCTTTTTATGAGTGTCCTGGAGAGGTTTTTCATGCGTCTATTTTTACTGACGGCCCTTTGCTTCCTGCTGGCGGTGGGTGCTTACGCCGCTCCCACTGCGCCCTATGTGCCGCAGGAGACGCGGGTGGCGCTGCTGCCGGTGGTCGGCGGCGCGAGTGGCAAGGAGGCGGACGAAGCCCTGAGCAGTGCCCGCGTCAGCCTCGGGCGGCAGTTTGTGGGGCATGGCTTCAAAGTGGTGCCTGCCCCGGCAGTGACGGCGGCTTTGGACAGCCTCAAAGTGACGCTGACGCCGCCAGCGCCGCCGTCGCCGGAGGCGCTGGCAAAGATTGGCGCGGCGGTGAGCGCCCGGCTGGTGGTGTTCGTGGTGGTCTCGCCCACAGGCGTCAAAATCTGGGTGCAGGACACAAAAACGCAGACGTTTGTCGTAGACGGCAAAGCGGGCAGCGCCGGAACAGCGCAGGCGGCGGTGGAAGCCGCGCTGACCGAGTTTTTCAAGCCGTATGAGTTTTACGATTGTTAGGCATTAGTTAAGAGGAACGGGTGACGGAAGAAGAGCTGACGATAGGCGAGCTGATTGTCTCGCTGCAAAGTATTGGCCCCGCCGAGGCGCGGGCGGACGCGGCGGAAGAGCTGGGCGAGTTTGGCGGGCCGGAGGCGGTGGCGGCATTGAGGGGCGTTCTGGATGACCCGTCGGACATGGTGCGAGTCGCCGCCGCGATGGCGCTCGGCGAGTGCCGCGCTCCCAGTGCCGTCCCTGCCCTGCGCCCGCTGCTGGACGGGCCGGAGCCGAATGCGCGGGGCGCGGCCTGCCTGGCGCTGGGGCAGATTGGCGGCCCGGAGGCTTTGCCCCTGCTGCTGGCACTTGCCACTGACGAGGCCCCCCCGGTGCGCGGGGCGGTGGCGTGGGCACTGGGCGAGCTGAAAGATTTGGGCGGGCGGGCGGCCCTGATGACGCTGGAAGCGGACCCGGACATCGAGGTCGCCGAGGCCGCCCGCGAGGCGCTGTACAAGCTGCGGTCGCGGTGAGAAGCGAGGCATCCAGCGCGGGGTTCAGCCCCGTATCCCCGCTTCTCTCCCATAGCAGGTATACTCAGCCTGTGAAGCGTTTTCTCAAACCCCTGCTCATCATCGCTGCTCTGCTGGTCGTCGCCATTCTGGTCGGGCGCACCGCCCTCAAATCCCTGCACAAGCCGCCGCCCGTGCCGCGCACGGCGCAGACACGCACCGGGGACATCGTCCTGACCGTCTCCGAAACCGGCACGGTTCAGCCCGTCGACAAAGTAGACATCAAAAGCAAAGCCGCCGGGCGGCTGCTCTCTATCCCTATCGAGGAAGGGCAGCGTGTCACCAAAGGCCAGCTCATCGCCGTCGTGGACCGCTCCCTGATAGACCCGCAGCTAGAGCGCGACCAGGCCCAGCTTCAGCAGGCAGAGGCGCGGCTGGCCCAGACCGAGGCCGAGTATGCCCTGCAAGTCAAGCAGACCGCCTCGGCCATCGCGCAGGCGCGGGCAGGGCTGGCAACCGCGCAGGCGCATCTGGCCGCCGTGGCCGCCGGGGCGCGTCCCCAGGAGCTGGCCCAGTCGCAGCAGGGCGTGGCGCGGGCGCAGATCGCCTACGATGATGCCCAGCGGACACAGAAGCGCCAGAACAGCCTGCTGGCGCGGGGGTTTGTCTCTCAGTCCGCCGCCGACGCCGCGCAGGTGGCTGTGGACACCGCCGCCAGCACGCTGGACGCCGCCAGGCAGGCGCTGGCACTCCTCAAAGCCGGGGCACGCCCGCAGGATGTGGCCGATGCCCGCACGCAGGTGGCTGCCGCCCGCGTCGGTTTGCAGGCCGCCGAGGCCAATTCCGGGCAGGATGCGGTCAAGAAGTCGGACATCGCCCAGGCCCGTGCGGCGGTCGCCCAGATCAGCGGCGACATTCAGCAGCTTCAGGTCAACATCGCCGACACCCGCATTCTCGCGCCGTCGCCCGGCATTGTGCTGAAAAAGTACAAAGAGCCGAATGAGATTGTCCAAAGTGCGACCACCGGCTTTTCCGATGCCCAGTCCATTGTCGCCACGCTCGGCAGCCGCCTCGAAGTCAGCGTCAACATCAATGAAGTAGACATCGCCCAGGCGCATCTGCACGCCCCCGCCACCATCACCGTAGACGCCCTCCCCGGCGGCTCGCTGGCAGGCTATGTTTCCGAAATCGCCCCGGCCTCCACCAATGCCTTCACCGACACATCTTCCGGGGCCAGCTCCACCAGCTCCATCTCCAAGTTCGCCGTCAAAGTCGCCTTTACCCAACCCGACCCTCGCCTGCGCCCCGGCATGAGCGCCAGCGTCCGCATCATCAGCCAGCAGCGCAAAGGCGTCGTGCTCGCCCCGCTGGAAGCCGTGCCGTTCCCCGGCAGCAAAGGGCAGGTGACGGTGCTGGCGAATGGCAAACAGGAAAAGCGCATGGTTACAACGGGCCTTCGCAATAACACTGACGCCGAAATCGTGTCGGGTCTGCGGGCGGGCGAGACGCTGGTGGTCCCCGCGCCGAGCGGCGAAGGACGGCGCAAGACAGAGATTGGCGGGGGAAATTAAGCGATGTTCCAGCGCAGCCGTAAGGGCTATATTGAAGAGATGATCGAGAAAATGGCTGAAGTCATCGCGTTCATGCTGACCGCCAAAAACAGCGGGCGCTATGAGGCCGCGCTGGCCCGCGCCGCCGACGAGTGCAAGCAGATGACTGGCCTGAACATCGCCACGCTGACGATGCTCCCTGACGACACCCTGCTGGACCTCCTGAGCATGGGCGGCGGGCTGGACGCGGGCCGCTGCTACCTAGCCGGGCGTCTGCTGGAAGCCCAGGCGCAAATCTACGAGACCCAGTCCCGGACGGTGGCCGCCCATGTCAGCCTGCACAAAGCCTTAGTGCTGCTGATTGACGCCCTGCACCACGACGCTGCCCTGCGGACCGCCGAAAACCGCACCCTGATTGAAGAGATTTTGGCCCGCCTCTCAGGCTACGACCTGCCGGACGACTTGCGGGCCAGGATTGCGGCTTATCGAGCAAGCTGACACCCACCTATGGTCTTACTAGAATCCATTCGGGTCGCCCTTGCCGCGCTGTGGGCGAACAAGCTCCGGGCGCTTTTGACGATGCTCGGCGTCATCATCGGCGTCACTTCGGTCATTGTGATGATTGCCATTGTGCAGGGCATCCGGCAGCAGATTTTGGACCAGTTTGCGGGCAACGGGGCCAACCTCATTTTCGCCTCGTACCAGCCCAAATTGGACGCCGTGCAGCGGGGCGGCTTTGCGGGGCTGACAATGGACGATGCGCGGGCGGTCGCGGCCCGCTGCCCGATGGTAGGCGCGGTCAGCCCCAGCACGGATACCTCCGTGGTGGCCCAGTACGGCAGCAGTCGCCGCTCGCTGACGCTGACCGGCGTGCTGGAAAACTACAACCAGACGCAGTCTCTGCCGCTGGCCGCCGGGCGCTTTTTGAATACCGACGACATGGCCGACTACGGCAAAGCCTGCGTGATCGGCGACAAAGTCAAAACAGACCTGTTCGGCAGCGCCAGCCCGCTTGGCAAAGAACTCCGGTGTACGACCAGTGACGGCTCCGATGTCTCGCTCACGGTGGTGGGCCTGCTGGCCGAAAAGGACCGGGGCGGCGGCGGGCAGGATTTCAACAACGCCGTCTATGCTCCCCTGCCCTCAGTGCAGAAGCGGTTCACGGGGGACGACAAGATTTCCAGTTTTTCCGCACGGGCCGTGGAAATCCCGCGTGTAGAAGAGGCAGCAGACCAGGTGTGGGCGGTGCTGAGGGCGCGTCACCCGCTGAATTACAAAGACTTTGTGGTGGACACGCAGGAAGGGATTCTGAAGCAGCTCGACACCCTTCTGAACGGCATTCAATTAGTCCTCGGCGGTGTCGGTGGGCTGGCGCTGCTTACGGGCGGCATCGGGATTATGAACATCATGCTGGTGTCGGTGACGGAGCGCACCCGCGAGATCGGCATCCGCAAGGCGGTGGGAGCCACACGCGGGGCGATTTTGCTGCAATTCGTGGTGGAAGCAATGGTGGTATCGGGGCTGGGGGGACTGATCGGCGTCACCTGCGGCTACGGGCTGGCAGCTTTGATTGACCATTTCGCCCACAAAGTGCTGCCAACCTTCGTGCCGTTCTGGGCCACGGAGCTGGGCTTTGGCTTCGCCGTCGCCGTGGGCCTCTTTTTCGGCATCTACCCGGCCTTCCGGGCCGCGAAGCTGGACCCGATTACGGCGCTGCGGTACGAGTAGGGGCGCTGCGTGCCGCGCCCTCCTCTCTTCTCTGTATTTATCCGGCTCCCCAGAATTGGGGCGGGGGGGCCTCTTACGCCATCAGCCGCTCTTTGACCGCCTCATCGCTGACAATCTCGCCGTCCTTGAAGCGCACAATCCGCTCGCAGTGCCGGGCGATGTCCTCTTCATGGGTCACGACCACCAGCGTTTTGCCTTCGCGGTGCAGGTCCTGAAAGAGCGCCATGATTTCCTCGCCTGTTTTCGTGTCCAAAGCCCCCGTCGGCTCATCGGCCATGATCAGGGCCGGGTCGTTGACCAGGGCGCGGGCGATGGCGACGCGCTGCTGCTGCCCGCCGGAGAGCTGCGACGGCGTGTGGTCCATCCGGTCCGCCAGACCCACCCGTGTCAGCGCCTTGCGGGCTAAAGCCGTGCGCCCGGCGCGGCCCGAGTAGACCATCGGCAGCTCGACATTCCGCAGGGCATTGGTGCGGGCCAGCAGGTTGAACTGCTGAAACACGAACCCGATTTTGCGGTTGCGTATTTTCGCCAGCGCGTTGTCATCCAGCCGCGCCACTTCCTCGCCGTCCAGCGTGTAGTCCCCCGACGTGGGCCGGTCCAGGCAGCCGATAATGTTCATCAGGGTAGACTTGCCCGACCCCGACGGCCCCATAATCGCCACCATCTCCCCGGCCCCAACGTGCAGCGAGACGTCTTTCAAGACCGTCAAATCCATCGCCCCGGTTTTGTAAGTCTTCACCAAGTTTTGGACGGTGATCATTACCTTGCGCCTGCTTCTTCCAACAGCGTTACGATTTCTTGATGCCCTTGCTGTGCGGCCATCTTCATTGGAGTGTCGCCGCTTTTGCTGGCGGCGTCGAGGTTGGCTCCCGCTTGCAGTAACAAACGCACGGCTTCAGCTTTTCCATTGGAGGCCGCCGCAAGCAGAGCCGTCCAACCATTGCTGTTACTTCTGTTGGCATCTGCCCCTGCGTTAATAAGAATTTGCATTGCCTCGGCATGGCCACCGAACGCAGCGGACATCAGAAATGTATCCCCATCAGCATTAGCTTGATTAGCGGAAATACCACTCGCTACAAATCTGCCAAGCAGCTTTACACGCCCATATAAGGCCGCTTGCTCTGCATCATGCCAGTTTACAGGCGCACCGGATTTCAGCAGCAGTTCAGCAATCTCAGAGTTGTCATAGAGAATTGCTTGCCGCAGGGCCACCCCATTCTGGGTTCCGAAGTTGACTTCGGCTCCCTGTTCCAGCAGCGCCTGGACAACCGACAGGTGACCCTGACGGGAAGCAACTACCAGCAAAGGATCGCCATACTCGCCAAGCGAATTGGGATCAGCCCCGCTCATCAATGCGGTTTTGACAACTTTCAAGTCGCCTTCCCACACCGCCCTCTGAAGTTCAGGCGTGGCGGCGTTGTGCAGGTTTTGCTTCATTTTGAGTTCATATTTCTTCCAGATGCTCGGCCAGCATCAGGGCAAGCTGCGTCAAGTGGTTTACTCTCAGCGTTTCTAAATAGGCTTCCGCTGTCTTGGGAGGCCGGGTCAGCGCGGCCCGGTGCTCGTGAACTGCCAATAGGAATAGCTCCGGCGCATCCTCGAAAAGCGCGGTCAGGTACTTATCCGGGTGCATTGCCTGAATGCCATAGGGAGCAAGGGCGGATTTCGGGAAGTCGGAGAGATTAAAGGTTACGATCACCGCCGCGTCGGCGGCAAGCGCCGCAGCCAGAACGTGCCGGTCGTTGGGGTCGGGCAAGGTGAGCGTTGGAACCCGATCCTCGTAGCCCGTGACCAGGCTTTCGTCGCTGATGCCGTCCATGAGCCGCCGGGTGCGCTCTAGCTGGGCGCGTGTAAGCTGCGGGCGATTTTTCAGAACATTTCGCATCCATTCTTCATGGATTTCTTCCGTCCAGCGCGGCTGGTAGACCAGGGCCGACGCGAGGCGCATGAAGAGGTCGCGCAGGCTGGGCGGATAAAGAACGCAGGCATCCAGCACCGCCACAAGCAGCATCGTGTTCTGCATCAGTCGTAGAGGCCCAGCCGCTCCGTCTCGGCCACCAGCTCATCCATGACTTTGGCGCGTCGAGCACGTTCGCTGGTGATATAGAAGAGAGCGTCCTCAGAGCGCACGCGCCGGTGAGCGCCGACTTTGCGGTAGGGCAGCTTGCCCGCGTCCAGCATTTTGATCAGGGACGGCCGGGACACGCGCAACAGTTCTGCCGCCTGCTGCGTCGTCAGCTCCGCCGGGACGGGAAGGAGCGTCACGGCGTTCCCCGCCGCCATTTCTTTGAGCGCCCCCATCAAGAGGCGGACAATAGGCAGAGGCAGGTCAATCTGCGTGGCCTGCGCCCCGTCTGCCGACAGGTGGACATGGGCATAAGATGAGCCGCCATCTTCGAGAAGCGGAGCGAGGGCACGGCTTGATACCAGGGCAAGCTGGGTGTCCTGATCAGTGGGCACTAAAACTTCGGCATTTGGCGATGGGAACATGGGAGCCTCATAAATACTGGAAAGCGCATACGCGATGAGTATAGCACAAAAACCCTATTCGAAGTAAACGAAACAACCAAAGTGGCTCTCTGATTGGCTTGTTAGAATGACATTCTCATAATCGTCACCATCTCCCCCGCCCCGACGTGCAGCGAAACGTCCTTCAAGACCGTCAAATCCATTGCTCCGGTTTTGTAGGTTTTCACCAAGTTTTGGACGGTAATCATTGGCTGTTTTCACATTCATAGTCTTCACCCGCATCGCAGGCACGATGGTAAGTGCGCCAAATTTTGCCTGCCAGCAACAACAAGCGTTCTGAATCTGTTTTCATGCTCATTAGTTCGCTCTGAACTCGGCTGAGATAAGCCGCAATGTCTGACACGCTTGCATCTGACTGAAGCAGGTCATGCACCTGGACGGCGTAGCTGTCGTATTCGTCCATTGCGCCTGGCTCGCCAAACATCCTGATAGGGTCCCACTCTACCAGCAGAATGAGTCGGATAAAGCCCAGTGGGTGCGCGAATGGCATCCAATCTTTGTTGTAGCGCGTTTCGTAATTATATTTCATTCACTGACGTCATTCACTCTGCAATCTGCCATTATTCTACCCTGCACTTGCCCCCCGCACATCCATGTGCTACAATACTGACAATTCCTATGAAGCTGAAACTTGACCTGCATCCGATTTATAACGACACCCATGCCATTGACCTGGCGCTGGCGGGTATCATGGACGAGGCGACGCGCACCCGCGCCACGGAAGTGGAGATTATTCCGGGCAAAGGATCCGGCCAGCTCAAGAAAGCGGTGCTGCGGTTTCTGGATCAGCCTGCAGTTCGCGCCCAGTATCACCGAATAGAAAAAGATGGCGACAACTGGGGGCGGCTGTTTGTGCATTTTCGCTGGGAGCGGCTTCAGGCCGCCAAAGCCGTGGCCCTGCCGCCGGAGTTGGCGGAGTATGTATGCTTTTGCTGCGGGACACCCGTGACAATCAAAGTCAGCAAAGAAACGCTGGAAGAAGAAGGGCCGGAGGCGCGGCTGGCCGAATGCCCGTCGTGCGGCTCGCCGAATCAGTTATCTCTGCGGCTGGAGCGGCGCGGTGTAGTTACAGTCAGCGCAGTTTCGGGCTACGAATAGTGGACTACGAGTGAGCGACGCTTACCAGTTAGTGCATCGGCCTTCGGGCGTCTGCGTGGCGACGGTGATGCGGGCGAACGGGTTCTGGGCCAGGAATGTGGGCGTGCTGGGGCGGGCGGCTCTGCCCATAGGCACAGGGCTGTGGCTGCCGGGGGTGGCCTCGGTGCACACGGTAGGTATGCGGTTCGCGCTGGATTTGCTGTTTCTGGACGGCGATTTTCGGGCGATGCGGCTTTGCCCCGGCACGCCGCCGGGGCGGTGGCTGAGGCGGGCAGGCGGGGCGCGGCACACGCTGGAGCTGGGCGCGGGGACGCTGGCTGCGTGCGTGCCCGGAGCGCGTGCCGGTGACGGCTGGCGCTTGGAACATCTTTCTGATGCCAGGTGTTAGATTCATTAGCATCCCTGGCAGGAGCCGGGGAACGCACTCCGGCGAGTTTACGTAAGAAGTATGTTACGAAAGTTTTGCTTTACGGAAGTTTTGTTACGAATAGCACAGGCACAGTTGCCGATGACCCAGGAATGTGCTATACTCACCCATTCTGCGGCGGGATTTCCCGGCGCAGTCACTAGAAGTCTTCCCGCAGGTCTTCGGCAAGTGCCGGGGGCGGGGAAGGAGGCTTTTGTTTGAACGTCAACCGATTTGCGCGTTACATTGTTCCGGTTCTCCTTTTGGTCGCCGTCGTTTGTTTCTTCGCCAGCAGCAATGCTCGGCTGCGTCTCGGCGATACTCCAAGACCTGTTGGCTACACCCAATTTCTGAAGGAAATTGACAACAAAAATGTCAGTGACGGCAGCATCGACAAGGATAACTTCAGCGGACACCTGACCAAAGGCAACGTGCCATTCACGGTCTATCTGGGACCGGAGAATTCTTTTTTGCGTCAGGACCTGGTCCAGCGGCTCGCCAAAAATGGCGTGGCTGATTTCAAGTTCACTCCGCCGCTCATCTCGGATGGCCTGAGCGCCATCTTGTCGATGGTGCTGCTGCCTGCGATGGTGCTGTTTTTCTTCTGGATGTTCTTCCTGCGCTCGGCCCAGAGCGGCGGCAATCAGGCCATGTCCTTTGGCCGCTCCCGCGCCAAGCGGCTGAACGAAAACGTCCCCAAAGTCACCTTTGACGATGTGGCGGGCGTCGAAGAAGCCAAGCAGGAGCTGCAGGAAGTCGTCGAGTTCCTGAAGAATGCCAAGAAGTTCCAGGCGCTCGGGGCCAAAATCCCCAAAGGCGTCCTGCTGCTCGGCCCGCCCGGATGCGGAAAAACCATGCTGGCCCGCGCCATCGCGGGCGAGGCGGGCGTGCCGTTCTTCCATATCTCCGGCTCGGACTTTGTGGAAATGTTTGTCGGCGTCGGCGCTTCCCGCGTCCGCGACCTGTTTGATACCGCCAAAGCCAACCGCCCGGCCCTGATCTTTATTGACGAGATCGATGCTGTGGGCCGTCAGCGCGGTGCAGGCATGGGCGGCGGACACGATGAGCGGGAGCAGACCCTGAACCAATTGCTTGTCGAAATGGACGGCTTTGACCAGAACTCCGGCGTCATTATGATTGCCGCCACCAACCGCCCCGACGTTCTGGACCCGGCCCTGCTGCGTCCAGGCCGCTTTGACCGGCAGGTTACGGTAGACCCGCCCGATGTCCGGGGCCGCGAGGCCATTCTGAACGTCCACCTGCGCGGCAAGCCGCTGGCGGATGACGTGTCCGCGCCCAACCTGGCCCGGCGCACCCCCGGCTTCTCCGGGGCCGACCTGGCGAACCTTGTCAACGAAGCGGCCCTGCTGGCCGCCCGGTACGACAAGACTAAAATTGGCGTGGACGACTTCAACGAAAGCGTGGACCGCGTCGTGGCCGGGCCACAGCGCAAGTCGCGCATTATGAACGATACCACCCGCGAGCGCATTGCCTACCATGAAGTCGGCCATGCGATTGTCGGGGAGCTGCTGCCCAATGCCAACCCGGTGCATAAAGTGTCCATCATGCCTCGTGGCCGTGCGCTTGGCTACACCATGCAGTTCCCGACCGAGGACAAATATCTAACGACCCGGCAGGAGTTCCTGGACGACATCACGACGTTCCTGGCGGGCCGGGTGGCGGAACAGATTGTCTTCAACGAGATCACGACCGGAGCGTCCAACGACTTCGAGCGAGCAACAGCAATGGCCCGGTCGATGGTCTGCGAATACGGCATGAGCGAGGCACTTGGCCCGGTGGTTCTGGGAACCCGGCATGGCAGTCCGTTCCTGGGCCGCGACTGGAACGAGGAGCGTAACTACTCCGAGACCGTCGCTGTGCAGATCGACGTGGAAGTCCGCAAAATCATCGATAGCTGCTACGAGAGCGCCCAGCAGATCCTGACCGAAAACCGGGATAAGATGGAGCAAATCGTGCGCGTCCTGCTGGAAAAGGAGATGCTGGAGCGCGAGGACTTCATGGCTCTGCTCGAAGGGGCGACTGCCCCGAGCTTCGCCGCGCCGCCCGCCGCGCCTTCCGCGCCGCCGCCGACCGAGGGCAACGCCCCTACCGCGCCCGGCCCGGACAAGCCGCGCCGCCTGCCAAACCTGCGCCCTGAACCGGCGTAGTAACACAAGTCAGCCCCCTGCTCCATCGGAGCGGGGGGCTTTTTTCTTCGTCGCGCTTTTCCTTAGCCGCGCTTTCGGGTAAACTGACTTCTTATGGACACTACCTATCACTACCGTCTGTCGCGCCTCGTGCGGACCGCAAGCTCCGAGATTTTTCTGATCTGGGAGGATGACCGCCGCATCGGGCAGATCGACTTGCACTATGCCATTGAGAGCCGCACCGTTCACGCGACGCTGCTGCTGGAAGCGGATCTGAGCGTTGCCGTAGAAGAAGAGCTGCTGGCACAGATTGACGACGACATCGTCTCGTCGTACCTGCCTTCGTTTGAGAGGGAAGACTTTCTGGTCACGGTCTTCCGGGGCGAAGAGATCTCCAACTACACCGATTCGTCCGGCGCACTTGACGACATGGACGACGACCGCTTTGGGGATGACGAAGATGACGACGAGGAGGATGACGAGGACAACCGCCCTCGCCGCATTCGCTAAGAGGCCATCAATTCTGGGGGAGCCAAAGTAGGAGTAGGGCTTGCCCCTACCCTCCGGTTCCTGCTCCCCGGTTCCTGCTCCCCGGTTCCTGCTCCCCGGTTCCTGTCAAAATAGCGGGTGCAAAGAAAGAAGGGCAGGGGCAAGCCCTGCCCCTACCGTTATGTTCTTCACCCGAAGGGTGCTTCTCTGCCGGGGGTTTCCACACCCCCGGCCTTCGTCTCCCCTACTCTGGCCCGCCAGTGTCTTCGGCGGTTTCTCCCGTGCCGCCGTTTTCGGCGGGCAGGGTCAGGCGCACAGTGTCCACACGCCGCCCGTCCATCTTCTCAATCACAAACTCCAGCGCCTCATACTGCACCGATTCGCCCGGCTCCGGCTGATGGCCCATCTGGCCGAAGACGAAGCCGCCTACGGTGTCGTAGTCTTCGTGGGGCAGGTCCAGATCAAGCTGCTCGTTCAGGTCGTTGATCGCCAGCCGGGCGTCCACGCGCCAGACGCCCGGCTCCAGGCGCGTCAGGGGCACTTCCTCTTGATCGTATTCGTCGGTGATCTCACCCACCAGCTCTTCCAGCAGGTCCTCCATCGTCACCAGACCCGCCGTGCCGCCATATTCGTCCTGCACCACGGCCAGATGCACATTGGAGCGGCGGAACTCATCCAGCAGATCGTCCACAAAGTAGTTTTCCGGGATCAGCAGCGGCGTCCGCATGACCGTGTGAATATCCAGGTCGCGCTCGCCGCGTGCCAGCGCGGGCAGCAGGTCTTTGGCATGGACAATGCCGATAATCTGATCCACACTGCCCTCATACACCGGGATACGCGAATGGCCGCTGGACACAATCAGCTCCAGCAGGGCGGGCAGACCCGCCTCGACGTCCAAAGCTTTGACATCAATACGTGGGGTCATCACCTGCCGCACATCCGTGTCACCGAACGAAATCACGTTGCGGATGATGTCCCGCTCATCCTCTTCAATCGCCCCCGACTGGGCGCTTGCTTCCAGCAAAGCCCGCAGCTCTTCTTCAGTAATCATCGGCGCGGCGAACGTTGCCGTCAGGCCAAAGGGTCGCACCAGCAGGTTGGACAGCCCCAGCGCGACCCCGGCCAGCGGGGCCAGCAGAACCATGAACAAGCGCAGGGGCCGGGCAATCCGCAGGGCGACGGGGCCAGGGCGGCGCAGGGCGATGGAGCGGGGGACAATCTCGCCGACTACAATCGTCAGGAGGGCTGCCAGTCCGGTCACGATCACGGCGGCGAGGCGGTTCGGATGCCGGGTCAGCGACGGGGGAAGCACCTGCGCGAAGTCCGGGGCCAGCGCCGCCGCCGCCAGTGCGGCCACGCCGAACGCCGCCAGCGTGATGCCTACCTGCACCGTCGCCACCACGCGGGTCGGCTCCCGCAGCAATTTTTGGGCCTCGCCCATCGCCGCAGAGTCCGCGTCGCCCGCCTCCATCAGCCCCTGAAGCCGGGCCGTGCGGATAGTATTAAGCGCCGTTTCCGCCAGCGTGAAGAACGCATTCAGCAGGGTCAGCAGAAGCAGAGCAATCAGAGCGTATATATGGGAAGGCTGCATGGAGAAATTAAAGATACTTCGGCCGGAAGAGAGAAACTTAGGTTGAAGGACTATTATCTGGCTTGACCTAATTGTTTGCGGAGCCGAGCATCACATTGAAACACACCATCAGCTTTGCTTCCCGCACGGGCCGCTAGATGAATAGGCTCCTCGGAGATCAACTGCATTGCATGTATTCCTTGCACCTTGCCCGGAACTATACTGATTTCGGGGGTGAAAAATCGGTCATCGTACCAAAAGACATCGTGAGTTTGGTTTGGTTTGTATACTCGGATAAAACCCATAACTCCCTGTTGACGCCACGGCGACTTACCGGCGAGTATTCGAACTGCGTTTGCTTGCGGGTGCTTATCAAGTTCCAAAGCAAGACGCTGAAGCGATGCTTTCTGTTCTGCTTGAAGAGTAGGATAAGCTCCAATCTTGACAGTCACCTTCTGATGAAGCAATTCCTGCTTCTGCAAGACATCGCGCCCATGCCGCCAGCGCAAAACACCTAGTATTGATAATCCTCCCGCCAGTACCAGAGCAGTAAGCACTAAAACTTTTTTGCGAAGCTTTGTTTCCATAAGCAGCCTGCCGAATTAAGGCGCGGGGAAAATATGCAGGTAGTACACGCCGCCTGTGAACAGGATACCCAGCAAGCCGCCTAAAATGACCTCTTGCAAAGAATGGATTTTGCCTTCCACCCGGCTTTGCGCCACCAGCAGCGCCAGCAGCACGGCCAGCACGGCGGTGAAGATGTCCAGCGACCGCGCAATGAGCGTGGAGGCCAGAAAGAACGACAGGGCCGAATGCCCGGACACCACGCCGCCGGACAGAATAGACCCCTTGCCGCCCAGCACTTTGCTGATCATGGTGATAATCAAAATCAGCACCACCACGGTCATCAGCACCACCATCGGCTTGGGATCGTTTTTGATTTCCAGATGCAGGGTAGCCAGCGAGTGAGAGCCGAAAAACAGCACCATGCCCACAATCGCCGCTGTGATTGAAGCAATCAGCACTGCCCCCGCTGCGATGTCTTTGGCGAGCTTTGCCAGTGGGTGGTACGTCTGCGTGATCATGTCCACGACGCTTTCAATGGCCGTGTTGATCATCTCGGCGACGAGAACGCCAGAGACGACAACAAACAGCAGGCACATTTCCACCCGTCCCAGCCGCAGCAGCAGGCCGACGGACAGCACCAGCACAACGGTAAAGAAGTGGAACCGCATATGCTTCTGCGTGCGGAAGGTATGAATGATGCCTTCCACGGCATAGTGGAACGAGTCGAGCGGATTTTTGGGCTTGGGTACTTGGCGCATAAAGTTTGACGGGCAAAGGAACCGGCACTTCCAGTGCCAGGTTCTCTTTTCTAATGCTCCCCCGCCTCCACGAAAAACGGGTGTGTGCCCACTTCGGGGATGGGGATGCCCGCACCGCGCAGGGCGGCCTCGGTTTTGGTCTGCATCTCCCACGCGCCCGCCGCCGTTTCGTCATCGTGGCCGAGCAAATGCAGGAGGCCGTGGACGCCGAGCAGGGCGACTTCGTGTTCCAGCACCCACCCGGCGGCCTCGGCCTGACGGGCGGCGGTGGGCAGGGAAATCACGATGTCGCCCAGATATTGCGGGTCGTCCAGCGCAAACGACAGCACATCGGTTGGCCTGTCTTTGCCCCGGTGCTGGGCGTTTAATTGCTGGATAAATAGGTCGTCACAGAGAACCAAGCTGACTTCGGGCGTGTTCGTGACGCCCTCATGCCGCAGCAGAGTTGTCAGCGGGGCGGTCAGCGCCTGCGGCGCGTTCAGCGACGGAAACAAGTCCGTCCGGCGCTGCAATAAGAGTGTGAGCATCCGGTTTTTTCGTGTCGAGTTTCGTGTCGGGGTAATCAATGCGCGAATGCAGCATCCCGGAAAGCAGGCGGGAAAACGCGCCGTGCAGGCCGCGCAGGTCACGCTGGGTCAGGTCGCATTCATCAAGCTGACCGTCGGCAAGCTGGGCGTCGATAATTTTGGTGACCAGATCTTCAATACGCCCCAGAGTCGGCTTGTCCAGCGTCCGCGAGGCGGCTTCCACGCTGTCAGCCAGCATCAGAATTGCGGTTTCGCGGCTTTGCGGCTTCGGGCCGCCGTAGCGGAACTGCGTTTCCAGTCCCGGCGCAGCCTCCCCGCAATGGTCTCTGCCGTCCTCGCCGAGGCACTGCTGGTGAAAAAAGTAACGAATCAAGCTCGTGCCGTGGTGCTCGGTAATGAACTGTTTCACCACCGGCGGCAGTTTTTCGCGCTCGGCAATCGCCAGACCGTCGCGGACATGGGCCGTCACCACCAGGGCCGACAAAGACGGGTTCAGGCGGTCATGGGCATTGTCGCCGCCCGCCTGGTTTTCCACAAAAAACTGTGCCCGCTCCATCTTGCCGAGGTCATGGTAGAGCGCCCCGACGCGGCACAGAAGCGCATCCGCCCCGATAGCCTCCGCCCCGGCCACGGCCAGATTGCCAACCAGGACCGAATGCGTGTAGGTTCCCGGAGCCAGCTCGCAGAACCGCTTCAAGAGGGGCCGGTTCGGGTCGGACAGCTCCAAAAGCCCTAGGTGGCTGGTCAGCCCGAACAGACGCTCAAACAGCGGGGCGCTGACCGTGAACAGCGCCACCGACAGCAGGCCGGACACGGCGGCCCAAACGGCAGACTGCCCCAGATCCGCCCGGCTGTCACCCTGAAGCTGCCCCACCAGAAGACTCAAGACGACGTTCGCCGCGCACAGCAGCCCCGCCGCCCGCAGCACATCGCCCCGCGAGCGGATGTCGGCCACGGCAACGATGCCCACCCAGGTCACCAGCAGCGTCAGTACCGAAAAGCGCAGGTCGCCGCCCAGAATAACCCCCGACTGCACCGCCAGCAGCGCGGTCACGAGCAGGGCGATACGCGGCTGAATCAGCGCGGCAATCAGCATCCCCATCGCCGCCACCCAGACCATGCCCACATACCCAAACTGCGCCGTAGACAGCCGCACTCCCAGCGCGGCGCTGCCCAGACGCAGCCCCAGAACGCCCAGCGTCACCAGCAGGGCCAGCAGAAACAGGGTGCGGGTGGACCGATAAATCGCGGCATGGTCCCGCGCCAGCCACAGGCAGACCAGACCGACCATGCAGGCCACCAGCCCCAGAATGCAGGCGACGGCTTCCGGCTCCACACGCGGGTTTTGCAGCCCCAGCGCTCGCAGCTTGTCGATCATACCGGGGGTCACCACCTGCCCGCCGCGCACGACGGTGTCCCCGGCGAAGACCTGTCCATACACCGGCGTCACCAGCCGGGCGGCGGCCTGCCGGGCGGCCTGCGTGCGGGCGCGGTCCAGCAGGCGGTTCGGCTGGATAACGGCGCGGGCAATGGCATCGGCAGCAGGGAGGTGGGTGCGCGGCAGCAGGGAGTTGGACAGCCGGGTGGCGGCCACAGCCCGCGCTTCGGCCAGATCGCCGGGATGATCCCCCCGGATTTCACGGTCCAGGGCGGCGTGAACTGACTGCCGGGTCAGCCGCTCGGCCTGATCCAGATGGTAGGCTCCGGCATCGGCATCCATCAGGGGAGCCAGCACGGCAGGGGGCAAAATCAGGCCGACGTCGCGGCGTATCTCCTGCGCGGCCCGGACGGGGTCGGTGTTCTGGACCTGATCGCGGCGCAGGCGCAGGAACGTTTCGGAGATGGCCTCATCGGCCTCAGAGGTGGTATGCGCGGAAGAATACACCGGCTCGGTGCGGGCCAGGGCAGTGTTTCGCAGCACAGCGGTCGTGTCTTCGTCCAGATAGCGCACCGACCGCTGGGCACGCACGTCCTGGCCGCTGACCTCGCCGACGCGCAGGGAAACGCGGTCAGGAAGGAGGCGCAGCGACAAAAGCGCCGTCAGCGCCAGGGTCGTCGCCAGCGCCAGGGTGACCCGCGCCCAGTCCCGATGGAGCAACCGGGCCGTCCACGCCGCGACTCGCTGCCCCGGCGTTTCCTCCGGGCGGCGGCTGGCCGTGCCGTTTCGGCGGCGGCGCGTCCCCGATCCGAAGGGATTGGTTGTGGTGAGTTTTAGAAAATCTTTTGCCATAGGGCACAAAGTCTAAAGGCGCGTGCCCTTCTTCCCAGACGGGAGAGGCACGCGCCCGAGGCGGCGGGTTAGGCTTTCTCTTTTTCTTCGTTGCGAATGCGCTTGCGCGTAGCGGCTGCGATAGCCTTGCGCTTTTTGTCGCTTGGCTTCTCGTAGTACTCGTGTTCGCGGGCTTCTTTCAAAATGCCGGTCTGCTGAAGCTGCTTTTTAAAGCGCTTCAACGCGCTGTCCAGCGATTCGTTAGGCCGAACCTGAATCTGCGTCAATCCAATCCACCCCCCTGCTGTTACTGAATACTTGAGTTACTGAGTAGTTCTGCCATCAAAATGAGACTCAGCCCACAGGAACCTGCGGGCTAAGGAACGCGGTAGTATACCATAGCCGTTCAAACCGTGTCAAGGCACGGAACGCGGCCAGCCGCCTGCCGCCAGGTTGACAGACACCGCCGCCCGTGATAAACTTCTCTTATGACATCACAAATTGCCGCTCGTGTTCTCATTCTGGCCGTATGCCTGCTGCTCGGGGCCGCGCTCCCGGCGCTGGCTGAAGCAAGCCGAAGTTATCGCCAGAAGGCCGAAGCGCAGATGGATTATATCCAGACGCACTTCTATGACGCCAAATCTGGCCGCTACCGCGCCGAGTCCCCAGACAAGCCCGGCGGCCTGCCTTACTCATTTATGTGGGAAAACGGCGTGCAGATACGCGCTCTGGTGGACGGCGCACGCTACGACTCCGCCAAATACACGCCCATTCTGGATGCGTTCGCCGACGCTCTGCAGAAATACTACTGGGACCCCGTCGGGCCGAACCCCGGCTTCAATGCCTACTGCTCCGGACCGGGCGGCGATGACAAATACTACGATGACAACGCCTGGCTGGTGCTGGGGTTTGAAGAAGCGTATCAGCAGACAAAAGCCCCCAGGTACCTCAAATGGGCCAACGAAACGCAGCGTTTCGTCCTGAGCGGCTGGGATGACAAGCTCGGCGGTGGCCTGTACTGGTCCCTCAAGCACCAGAGCAAAAATACGTGCGTCACCGCCCCGGCCTCCCTGGGGGCACTGCGCCTGTCGCTTTTGAACGAACCCGACCAGCGCGACTGGGGAATACGCCTGCGCGACTGGACCAACACAAATTTGCAGGACAAGACCGATGGCCTCTACTGGGACAATATCCGGCTGGACGGCTCGGTTGGAAAAACCAAATGGACCTACAACACGGCCCTGATGATCCAGTCTGACCTGATCATGTACCAGATCACCAAAGACCCCAAGCAGCTTGCCGCCGCCGAGCGCCTCGCCGAGGCATCCCTCAAGCAGTGGCAGGACCCGGATACGGGCCGCTTTCAGAATGACGCCAAGTTTACGCACCTGCTCTGCGAATCGCTTATTCAGCTCTACCAAGTCGATCACAACATCACCTATCTGAACGCCGTGCGCCGCAACGCTGCCTTCGCCACGCACCATGTCTATGACGCCGCCGGGGGCGGCTACTGGAGAGACTGGGGCGCGAAGACGCACAAGGCCGATGAGCGCAAAGACCTGCTGGAAAACTCCTCCGTCGCCCGCCTGTTCTGGATGCTGGCCCCGTACCCGGACAGCGGCGAGCTGCTGGCACGCGGCGTCGCTTTGGCCGGGCAGGGCCGCGATGCCCAGGCTGAGCCGCTGCTGCGTCAGGCCGCCGACAGCGACACCGAAGCCGTCGAAGCCCGCTACCGTCTGTGGAAAGTCCTGAGCCGCGAAAAGAAGACGGCAGACGCCGCCGCGCAGGCGGCTATTCTGATGAAGAAGTCGCAAGACCCCGACCTCCGCAAGCGTCTGGAAGCCGTCGGCTGGAAAGGGTAGGAACTTCCCCCGGCCCCTCCTTCAGAGGGGAGCCAGAAGTTAGGATATGGACCTTCTGTTCCTAACTCTCTGGTTCCCCCAGAATTGGGGGCTAGGGGGCGACCCTTTCCGCCTCTTTCCTGATTCTCTTACTCCCCTCTGAAGGAGGGGCCGGGGGAGGTTCCTAAAGCCGCCGCAATGCGCTATAATAACCCATGCTCGAACTATCTCAGGTCATCAGCGACATCCAGAAAATGGGAGCCGAGGCGAGAAAGCGCGGCGACCGCACGCAAGCACAGATGCAGGCGGCACTGGCGCAGGCGCGGCTCGATACGGACGCCTGGGCCGAGACCCGCGCCGCCCGCGAAGCCCTGCCCGCCCCGCCCTGGCTCGCTGCCGACTGCCGGGACGTGCCGCCGTCGGCCACCGAACACCTCCCAGACGGCACACCGGACCAGTACACCGCACTTGCCACCGACGGCTCCCAGATCCCGCTGGACCGGCACGCGGTCGCGCCCTGCTACCTGCTCAATGTCGGTGAGATTGTCCTGCACTATGGCACGGGCGAGCGGCCCCATCTGGGAACCAAAGCGACCCTGCACTACCGGGATGAGGACCTGTTTATTACCGGTGCGGGCGACCCCGTGCCGCTGTCGGACAAGATCATCGCCAACCGCCGCCTGCTGGCCGAAAGCGCGGCCCTGGCGGCCCTGATTGAAGCACATCAGGACCGCCACGCAATTGCACTGGTAGACGACCCGCTGATTGTCTGGACCCCGCAGGGCGAATCCGAGGCGGAGCAGCGGCGCATCATTGACGGTTTCTGCCAGATGCTCACGGCGGGGCAGACGGTCGGCACGCCTGTCGCGGGCTATATCAGCCGCCCCGCGCACCGGGACGTGGTCGGCGCCCTGCGCCTGACCCTCTGCGAGCCGGGCTGTGACCATAACCCGCAAAGCCTCTGCGGCAAGCTCGCGCATTTGACCGACGCGCAGCTCTTCCATCGCCTGCTCCCCACCCCCGGCGACCGCTCGCCGGTCTACGGCAGTCGTGCTCGCAGCCTCAGCCTGTACCCGGCGGAGCATCGGGTCTGCTTCTTTTACCTGAACGCAGGCGGCGAGATCGCCCGCGTCGAAATCCCACTGTGGGTGGCCGAAGACGCGGACCTGACGCGCCGGGTGCATCAGCTTTGCTTTGATCAGGCCCGCAAAGGCCAGGGCTACCCCATTGCGCTGGCCGAAGCGCACGAGCGGGCCGTGGTGCGCGGCCCGGAGCGCGACGCCTTCTTCCGGCTAGTCGAAAACGCTTTCGTGCGCGAGCATATCCCCGCCCTGCAAACCCGCAAAGCCCTCTCCAAGCGCACCCGCGTTTTGTAGAATAGCCCCCCGCCCCAACACTGGGGGAGTCAGAGACCTACCTTCCTTGCTTCGCAGGGTCCTTCCTAAAGGAAGGATTAGGACAAACATACAAGCCGTCTGCCTCTGTTCCTAATCCTTCCTTTAGGAAGGACCCTGTGACTGAGGCACGAAGGAACAAGGTGGTAGGTCACCGAAAGCCACCCAGCACGTTTGACACGCCCGCGTTTGTCGGTAACACAGGGACATGAACCCCATCACCGAAACTGTCCTTGAATTTCTGAACATCCCCGACTTAGATTTGGGCACGCCGCTGGACCCGCAAACCCTGACCCAGCCAGAGCCGCTGCGTGATCTGGTCACGCGCCTCGTCGACGGTCCCCTGCCCTCGCCCGAGGCCAAATCTCTCGCCGACACCCTGCGCGGGCATCTCGGCGAAGCCGACTGGCCCAAGGCCGCCGTACAGATGGCGATACGGCTAAAAATCACCGGCCATTTCTTTGACCCCGTGGAAGAGAATATCAAAGCGGCGACGCAGTAAAGCCGCCTGTCGGAGTGCGAGGGGTTAAAACCCCTCGTCTTTAACCCCTCGTCTTCAATCCCTGGCCCACATTTCCTCTTCGCGCACAGGCCGGGGTACAATACAGTATGTCCCCCGTCCGCGCTATTTTCTTTGACATCGGCGACACGCTGGTTTTCGACGATCCGCCCCTGCCTGCACGGCTGGCACAGGCCGCACAAACGCTCGGCGTCACCCTGGGGACCGCCGCCTACCGGGTCGGCGAGGACTACGCCCTGGCCGAATACCTGCGCGGTATCCCGTGGGATGCCCCCGGTTCGATGCGCCAGACCGTGGCCGAAATGTGGCGGACGCAGGGCCTGCCGCCGCTCGGCGACTCGGACTGGCAAGCTCTGGCCGAAGCGTTTGCTCAAATCTCCGTCACCCGCTATGTTCCCCCCGGCGGGTTAGAGCTGCTGGCCGAACTCAAAGCGCGGGGCTTTGTGCTGGGCGCGATTTCTGACTGGGAAGACACCTTGCCGGCCCTGCTGACCGACCTCGGCATCAATCCCTTTCTGGACGCCCTCGCCGTCTCGGCTTTGGTTGGCGCCACCAAGCCCGCCCCGGCGTTATTTCAGGAGGCTCTGCGGCAGGCAGGCTTCTCTTCCGAAACCTCCCTGCACGTAGGCGACTGGTACGCTTTGGACGTCGCCGGGGCACACGCCGCCGGGATGTCGGCGCTGCTTTTTGATCACGCAAACCGCACCCCGGACGCCGACTGCCCCCGTGTCACGACGTTCACCGAGATGTCTGACTACTTGCTGGCACTGCCACACAACAATTAGGAATTTCTGCCCATGCCCCATCAAGTATTTGCACCTGTGCTTTCTAATGAGCCAATCATTGAAGGCCACAAAGTTTTAGTCTGTCATGCCCCGGCGATTGCCGCCGAGGCAAGGCCCGGCCATTTTGTCAATGCCCTGACGGCGGAGCGCACCGACCCGCTGCTGCGGAAGCCGTTTTCGATCTACACGGTGGATCGGGATCAGGGCAACATCAGCCTGCTCTATTCCATTGTCGGCGCGACCACGCAGGGCATGGCCCGCAAAGTCCCCGGCGACACGCTGGACCTTGTCGGCCCGCTCGGCGGGCGGCTCTTCCAGCCGGATACCCGCCCCGGCGCGGCGCATGTTCTGGTCGGCGGCGGCTACGGCGTTCCGCCCCTGGTCTTTCTGGCGCGGGAATTGCAGGCCGCCGGAACGGACCCGGCGCGGCTGACGTTTATTGTCGGCGCACGCCGCAAAGACTTATTATTGTGCGAATTAGAGCTTCAGGAAGCGGGGATTGACGCCCGCCCGGCGACGGAAGACGGCTCGCACGGGACGCCCGGCAAAGTCACCGATGCGCTGGAGCCGCTGCTCCAAGAAAAAGCAGAGTTGCCAGTGACGGTCTACTGCTGTGGGCCGACCCCGATGATGCGGGCCGTCGCCGAGTTGTGCCTCTCGCTCGGCGTGCCGTGTCAGCTTTCAGTAGAAGTGGCGATGCCCTGCGGCATCGGCGTCTGCATGGGCTGCGTTCTGGATTTGACCGATGGCCGCCGCGTCCGCTGCTGCGTGGACGGCCCGGTGTTTGAGGCGGGGGAAATCAAATGGTAACTACGGCAGTTAAAATAGGAAAGCTGACACTGAAGAACCCGATTGTGACGGGTTCGGGCACGTTCGGCTTCGGGCCGGAAATGGCGGGCATCGTGGACCTGAACGCCCTCGGCGCGGTGGTCGTCAAAAGCACGTCCCGCGAGCCGCGCCTCGGCAACCCGACGCCGCGCATCGTGGAGACGCCTTCGGGCCTCCTCAACGCCATCGGCCTGCAAAACGCGGGCGTGGACAACTTCATCGCCGAAAAGCTGCCGTTCCTGCGGCAGTATGATGTGCCGATTATCGTGAATCTCGTCGGCTACGAAGTCGGCGACTATGTGCATCTGGCCGAAAAGCTCACGGCGGCGGGTGGCGTGCATGGCCTCGAAATCAACATCTCCTGCCCCAATGTCAAGCATGGCTGCGATTTTGCCGCAGACCCAACGCTGACTGCCGAGCTGGTCCGCGAAGTCCGTAAAGTCACCGATCTGACACTCATCACCAAGCTGTCCCCGAATGTCACCGACCTGGTCCCCATCGCCCGCGCCGCCGTCGAGGCTGGTTCTGATGCCCTGTCGCTCATCAACACGCTCATCGGCACGTCTATTGACATTCGAAAGCGCAAGTTCCGTCTCGCCAACATCACCGGCGGCCTGAGCGGCCCCGCCGTCAAGCCCGTCGCCCTGCGCTGCGTCTGGCAGGTCCACCGCGCCCTCCCAAACGTCCCGCTCATCGGCATGGGCGGCGCGATGACCGCCACCGACGCTGTCGAGTTCCTGCTGGCCGGAGCCACCGCCGTCGCCATCGGCACGGCTACGTTCGTCAACCCCACCGCCGCCACCGACATCGTGCGCGATTTAGAGAGATGGCTACAGGAAAACGGCGTCACGGATGTGAATGAGCTGGTCGGAGCCGTAGAAGCCTTGTAGGGAGGGATTGCCCCTGCCCTCCGACCACTTATAACACAAAGCTGGACTGAATGTGCCCCCCGGATTGAAATCCGGGGCTGGCAAGTGCGATTGTCCGCCTTCGCGGACATAAGAGAAATGTCATTTGGCACTTCCTATGTCCACGCAGGTGGACAATCGCCCTCGGCAGCCCCAGAATTCATTCTGGGGGCACGAGTTGCGTAACATCATTAATTAAACTGCGTTCGCGCTTCAAGGATCGCCATGCGCCGCAAAGCACTTCAAGGGCTTGCCAACAACTTGTGCCAGATGTTTGTCGGGCATCAATCCTATCGGGCATCAATCCTATTATGATGTGCAGGATATTCTCACACCGCTGTCGCAAGGCAGGCGGGTGGTGCTGGAAATCGATGTGCTGACCGGGCAATGCCTGGCCGAAGGAGAAGTGCTGCCGCTGCACATTTCCGGGGTCATGCAGGGCTGGCTGGCGGAGCATTTGCGGCGGCAGCGCATCCCCACCGAGGCAATTCAGGCCGCCACTCTGCGCGTGGAGTACCGGGCGTGGCAGGTGAAATATACGTTCAGTCAGACATGGTGGGACAGGATTACAGAAAAGCTGGGCCGACCGCGCTGGTATGCTCTGGCAACGGAAACCGAGTTCCTGTGCCGGGCGGCAATCCATACTTTGGAGTGCGAGTATTTGTCCGTAGACGGCAAAACGGTGGACGGCTCGCCCAGACAGATAGACGGCTATACTATCAGCAGTGAGATTAACAGCGGGGAGGAAGTAAGGCCATGACTGTCAGTGGCAATTCACAGACGCAGGAGCTATTGCGAGATCAGGCGGAGCAGCGAGCGTCTTGGAAAGAACATGAAGAAACGTGCCAAGCAATCACCGAAGGGCTTGCGGATATAGACGCCGGGCGGACGGTCTCGTTTGAGGAGGCCCGCGCTCACTGGGAGCAGCAGAAAGCGGCTCGCGCTCTGTGAGGGGATCAAACAAATGCTGACTGGCAGGCGGTTTGTGATCTGGGGCCTGAGCCGGCTGTCAGTGCGGGTGGCGCGGGCGCTGGCGGCGGGAAACGCGGGCGTCACGGTGGTGCGGCTGCCGGGTGAGGCCGCGCCGCTGCAAGCGCAGCTTGGGGCGGAGGTGCGCCTGCTGGAACTGCGGACGGAGACCGAGGCTGCCGCGCTGACCCGTGCGGGGCTGGCCGGGGCGGCGTGCCTGCTGGCGCTCTCGGAAGATGATGGGGAGAACCTGCGGGCGACGGTGGCCGTGCGGGCGCTGGCTCCCGAAGTGCCCATGGTGCTGCGGGCCTTTGACCCACTGTTTGCGGACCAGCTCGAACAAAGCGGCAGCGTCCGCCGGGCCTACAGCGTCTCCGCGCTGGCCGCCCCGGCGTTTGTGGCCGCCGCCTGCGGGGACGCCGTGCTGGAGACGCTGCGGCTGGGCGACGGCGAAGTGCCTCTCTGCCGCCTGACGGTGCGCGGAAGCTCGCCGCTGGCCGGGCTGACACCGGCGCAGGTCAAAGCCAATCTGGGCTGTGCGGTGATGGCGCGAGCGGCAGTCGCGGACGCCGACTGGCAGGCGATGGGCGAGGCAGGCACGGACGGGCCGCTGACAGCGGGCGAAGGGGTGCTCCTCGGCGGGCCGCGTGATTTGGTGCTGGCCGTATCGGCGCGGAACGCCCCCTGGGCAAAATCGCGGCAAGTGAAGTTGCGGAGAGTGCAGCGCAGCAGGCCGGTCCCGAAGGCGGCACGGGTGCCGACCCGGCTGTGGCCGATTGCCGCCGGGCTGATGCTGGTTTTGCTGGGGTCGGTGGTTGTGTTTCAGGCCGCCCTGCATCTGCGCTGGGTGGATGCCGTGTATTTTGTGGTGACCCTGGGCTTTGGCGACATCAGCCTCAAAAATGGTCCGGACTGGCTGAAGCTGTTTGGCTGCGCCGTCCTGCTGGCGAACGGGGCGCTGCTGGGGATTTTATTCTCCTGGCTGACCGCGCAGGCGACTTTGGAGCGCCTGGAGGAGACGCAGGAGCGGCGGGCAAGCCGCCTGTCCGGGCATATCATCGTGGCGGGTCTGGGGAATCTGGGCTACCGGGTGGCGCGGCAGTTTGCAGAGTTGGGGCTGAAGGTAGTCGTTGTAGACCTTGCCCCGCGCTCCCGGTTTGCCGGGCCGCTGCGGGCGGGGGCAGTGGTACTCAGCGGCGATGCGTCGTTCCCGGATACATTGGAGCGGGCAGGCGCGGCCTCTGCCGCCGCGTTTGTGGCCTGCACCAACGACGACCTGGCAAACATTCAGGCCTGCCTGTATGCCCGCCGCTTGCAGCCAGAGATGGTGACGGTGGCCCGCCTGTCCGATGACACCCTGGCCGAGCATCTGCCGCAGGCGCTGGCGATTGACCATGCCCTGTCTGCCTCACAGGCCGCCGCCGGGGCCTTCGTCGGCGCAGCGACCGATGCGCTGGCCCTGCGCCCGCTGGCCCTGCCGGGCCTCAGCCTTCTGGCAGGCCGGGTGCAGGTCGGGGACGCGCCGCTGACGGCAGACACCGTGGCGGACTGGCGGGCGGCGGGCCTGCGAGTGCTTGCCTTCCGCCTGCCGGACGGTCCCCCGGTCGCGCCCTCTGCCCTGCCCCCTACCCTGCCGCCCGGTGCGGCCCTGATTGTGTGCGGTCCCGCGTCCGCCGTCCGCAGCGCCTTAAACGCTTACGGCACGTCCGCGCCCGCGAGGCCGCCGGGGGTGAGGTTGGGGTCGGGGTAGCCCTGGGGCTGGGTTTGGGACAGCGTCAGTACGGAGGCGCGGAGGTATTTGACGTGGCCGTCGGCAAAAAGATAGTCCCGCGACGAGCTTAAATCATTGGTCCACCACGTAGTGATCGCCCGGCCATCATGGTTGTTCTGCCATTCGCCGACTAAAATCTTGCGGGCGGGGCTGTCCACCCGCGCCAGCGTCTGCGGCACGATTTGGAGCGCCGGGCCAGAACACGCGGCGGGGTACAGGCACTTGATGTCGATTATGTCACCCGCGTTCGCCAGGAAGAACGCCGCGCTGTAGGCATACGACGTGTTATCAAAGCCGCCCGCTGTGTCCGAGGGACAGTGCAGGAACGCCGCTGAATTGGGACCGCCGACGGCGGTGAAATCGGCGGCGTTCTTTTTCTGGCCCAGCGTCAGATACGGCATAATCGGCCAGCGAAAGTGCCGCCCCTGCCACAGCCCGGCATCGCTGACATCACAGGGATAGGTCTCGTCATAGTCCTGCGTGTACTGGGAAAACGCCAGGCTGATTTGCTTGAGATTAGATTGACAGGTCGCCCGCCGGGCGTTCTCGCGGACACGCGAAAAGACGGGAAACAAAATGGCGGCCAAAATAGAGATGATGGCGATGACGACAAGCAGCTCAATGAGCGTAAAGGCCCGAGTGTGAGAGTGACGCAACAAGTGTTCTCCTATGACGGTTCAGAAATTGCCAGAGTGCCGCCGGGGGTTTCTACACCCCCGGTGCTCTGGCGATTTCTGCAACACAGCCGTCTGACAGCAGTTACCTAGAAGCGTGGAGATAAATTCCCCCCGCCTCGGCTGATTTCAAGAGGCATTATACCCGATAGCGGGTGCCAGAAAGCCGATAAGTATTTTTTCGCCCCTATTGACTACTGATATAGTCTTGTGCTATTATTGAACTACATAAGTAGTTATTCAGAAAGTAGGGCGTGAGATGCTAACGAAACAACTGAGCCGCCGGGTCGTGCTGGCGGTGCTTCTGCTGATCGCCGGGAGCGTGCTGTGGCGCGGGGCGGGAACCCCGGCGCGGGGGGACACCAACTCCGCCAGCGACGCAGGACGGCTGGAAATCCGGGGCGCGGACGGCAGCAGCGCGGGGCTGTGCCCGCTGACCCATACCGACGTTACCGCCGATGTCAGCGGCTATGTGGCGCGGGTCCATGTCCGGCAAACGTTCCAAAACCCCGCCAAGAACAAGATTGAAGCGGTCTATACGTTTCCCCTGCCCGATAGCTCGGCGGTGGATGAGATGACTCTCACCAGCGGAACGCGGCGGGTGGTCGGCCTCGTCAAGCCCAAAGAAGAGGCGCGGCAGATTTACAACACGGCCAAGTCCAAAGGCAAAGTCGCCGGGCTGCTGGATCAGGAGCGCCCGAATATCTTCACCCAGTCCGTCGCCAACATCGAGCCGGGCGCGGCCATTGTCGTGGACATCAGCTACGTGGAAACGCTCAAGTACGAAGACGGCGTCTACCAATGGGTCTTCCCGATGGTGGTCGGGCCGCGCTACAACGGCATGGGCGTCCCCGATGCCGACAAAATCTCGCCGCCGGTGGCCGTGCCGGGAACGCGGGCCGGGCACACTGTCAGCCTCCAGGTGCGTTTGGACACCGGCGCGGGCCTGTCCGAGATTGAAAGCCCGTCGCACCCCATTCAGGCCGTGCCGGACGGCGCAGGCCGGGCAGTGGTCACCCTGCAAAACGGGTCGGCGATCCCGAACAAAGACTTCGTCCTGCGGTACCGGAGCGCGGGCCAGCAAATCAGCGATTCGCTGCTGACCTACACCGACACACGCGGCAAATACTTCACGCTCACGCTTCAGCCGCCCCGCCGCGTCCTGCCCGCGCAGGCCGTGCCCAAAGAAATGGTGTTTGTGATTGACCAGACCGGCTCGCAGGAAGGCTGGCCGCTGGAAAAATCCAAAGAGACCATGCGCCACTGCATTCAGAATCTCAACCCCGGTGATACGTTCAATTTGATCGGCTTTGACACCGATGTTCACCCGTGCTTTCCGAAACCCGTTCTGGCGACACGCCAGACTATCGCACAGGCACAACGCTACCTGAAGCCGATTCAGGGCGACGGTGGCACGGATATTCTGAAGTCCATGCGCTATGTCCTGAAGTTCCCCGATGACCCGAACCGGCTGCGCGTGGTCTGCTACATGACCGACGGCCTGATCGGCGACGACATAGAGGTGCTGGATTATATCCAGAAGAACCGGGGCCGGGCGCGGATGTTTCCGCTCGGCGTCGGAGAGGGTGTCAACCGCTTCCTGATTGACGGCATGGCGCAGATGGGCGGCGGCGCGGCGGATTATGTCACCCTGACTGAGTCCGGCCAGCAGGCCGCCGAGCGGTTTTATGCCCGCGTGCAGGCCCCCGTGCTGACCAATATCACCGTGAACTGGGGCACGCTGCCGGTCAGCGAAGTCTACCCGCGTGCCATCCCGGACCTGTTCAGCAGCACGCCGATTATGGTTCACGGCAGGCTGACTGGCCCCGCCGCTGGAACGTTCACCGTGAAAGGAATGACCGCCGCCGGACCCTGGACACGCGAAGTCACGGTCACGCCGGATGATGAATCGCCGCATCACGACGCCCTGCCGTCGCTGTGGGCGCGGGCGAAAGTCGCGGATTTGATGGCGCAGGACATGGCCGGGGTGCAGAGCGGCAACTTATCCCCTGACCTCAAAGACCAGATCGTGCAGACCGGCGTGGAGTACCACCTGATGACCCAGTTCACCAGCTTTGTGGCCGTGGAAGAAGACCGCGTGACGGCGGGCGGCCCGGCGCAGACGGTCCGGGTTCCGGTGGAGCTGCCCGAAGGCATGGCCCCGACCGGGCCGCTGGCCTCCCGTGCCGGCGACCCGCTGATTACCATTGATGCGCCCGCCGATGCCCGCCGCGTGGTCGCCCTGATGCCGGGCGGCGAGATCAAGCCGCTGGTCTGGAACCCCGTTACCTCCCGCTGGGAAGTGCGCTTTGATATTCCCGGCTACGCCGCGCAGGGCGACTACGCGATCACCGCGCTGTTCGTGCTGGCCGACGGCACGCGGCACTCGCTGACACTGCACTACCGGGTGGACACGACCGCGCCGAATGTACAAGGCCGCACCGCCCGCCGCAATGGGGGTTCGCAGGTGCAGCTCACGCTGGAAGCCGACCCGGATACCGCCCGTGTCACCGCGCTGCTGCCCTGGGGCGAGCGGGTGGAGCTGGCTCCGTCAGATGCCGACCCGCACCTGTTCGCAGGCCACACGGCGCTCCCTGCGGGCTTCGCGCACAGCGACGCGCCGGTGACCTATGTGGTGACGGACCGGGCGCACAACCGGACGCAAATCACGGTGGACATGAGCCGGTAGAAAACAGGTTACACCATGCGCTCTTTGTTTCTCCTTGCCATCGCCCTGCTAACGCTGGCAGGGTTGGAAACAGCCCGCCGCCCCCCCACCCCGCCGCATATTGGGGCGGGGGTCACGCCCGCCGCAAGCCGCGTGTTCACCAGCACGCGCTCGGTCACGAGCCTGCTTCTGGAAGAGGACGGCACGCTCTGGGCCGGGACGACCGGGGGCGTGCTGCGGCGCTCGCCGTCCGGGCAGTGGCGCAAATGGACCCGGCAGGACGGGCTGCCGTCAGAGGAAGTGCGTCAGCTTTCGGTGTCGGCGGCGGGGGAAGTGCAGGCGGCTTTTCCCCGCGCCGCCGCCGTCTGGCACGCGGGCGTCTGGCAGAGCCGCCCGGAGGCGGGGAGTGACGCGGCATTTTCTGCCGCCGAGACCTGCCCACCGGTCGTTTGGAACGGTATGCGCTGCACGGCGGGCTTGACCGGCCTGACACTGGGCGACGGCCCGGATGCGCGGCATCTGCCCCTGCCGCCTTCGGCGGGAACCCATGTCAGCGCCCTGCTGCCGCAGGGGGCAGCAGTGTGGGCGGCGCTCTATGGCGACGGCCTGTGGGAACGGTCAGGCGATGTCTGGAAGCCTGTTCTGCCGGGCCTGCCCCCCGAGGCACGCGAAATCACCGCGCTGGCCGCACGCGGCACAAATGTCTGGGTGGGAACACGGCAGGCGGGGCTGTGGCGGCACGGGCCGGACGGCTGGCGGCGGGAGACGCCGCCCCAGTCGGAGCCGGAAGACCATAACATTCAAAGCCTGGCGTCTTACGACGGCTGCCTGTATGCCAGCACGCTTCAAGAGGGGCTGGTGATCAAAACGCCGTCGGGATGGCATCAAGTGACGGTCCCCAGCCTGTCGTCCGCCGCGCCGCGTCAGCTTGTCGTGTTCGGCGGGCGGCTGTTTGTGCGGCACGGGTCGGGAGTGGTGGACCGCTGGGACGGCACACGCTGGGCACGGAACGTGTTTGCGTTTCTGCCACGCGGGGGCGTCTCCGCGCTTGCCACCGACGGCACGCGGCTGTATGCGGCGCAGTGGGGCGGCTGGAGCGAGACAGACGGGCATATCTGGACGCACCATCTGACGCTGCCTGCCCTGCGCGGGCAGATTATCACCGCCCTGTGTCCCGAAGGCAGTACGCTCTGGCTCGGCACGCAGGGCCGCTCTGTGGCCGAGGTCAGCCGGGCGGCGGGCACGGTGCGCTGGCACGATGAACGGGCGGGGCTGACCGATGACTGGATTACCTGTCTGGCACAGATTGGCCCCACCCTCTGCGCGGGTACGTTTGTGGGCGGGCTGAACTGCCGGACCGCCAGGAGCGGCCCCAAAACGCGCTGGTCCGCCCCGGCGGCCCTGTGGGGGTCAAATATCACCGCGCTGGCCCCGGACGGAACCGGCGGCGTGTGGGCCGCGACTCGCACCGGGGTCTGGCACCGGAGCGCGAGCGGCTTATGGGCCACATTAGAATCCTTTCTAGAACCGGAAGCCCAAGCACTGCTGCCCGTGCCGGGCGGTTTGTGGATCGGCACGCGGACGGGATTAGACTTCGTGCGCGATGCAGATCGCCCCCCAGCCCCCAATAATGGGAGAGCCAGAGTAGGGGCAGGGCTTGCCCCTGCCCTCTTTCCTATCAATAAAAGATTACAGCCCGGCGCTTTCGCTGACTTCGCGGGCGAAGCCGGACCAGTCCATGTCATCCCGGCCTTTAGCGACCGTCGCCGTCAGCCGGTCATAGATTAAACTCGCCAGCGGCATGGGAACCTGCGCGGCCTGCGCCTCGGCCAGCACCAGCCCCAGGTCCTTGCGAATGAGCGACGGCTTCGCGCCAATCGGCAAATAGTCTTCCGAGGCGATTTTTGCGCCGTAGTTTTTGTAGACCGGGCAGGCAAAGAGCGTTTCGGAGAACATCTCATACACGGCCTGCCGCGAGAGACCGCCCTTCTGCGCCAGCGTGAACGCTTCGCCCATGGCTTCTATGGCCGCACCGAACAGGAAGTTTCCGGCCAGCTTGACCGTGTTCGCCGCACCAGGCTCGTCGCCGAAGTCGTACACGCCCTGCCCCATCGCGTCCAGCAAGGGGCGAATACGCGTTTTGGCGTCCTCTGGCCCGGAAGTCGCTATCCACAGCAGCCGCTCGGCGGCGGCCTTTGGCTGCCCGAACACCGGCGCGGCCACGTACCATTCACCGTGCGCCAAGTGCGCCTCCGCCAGCCGCCGGGCCATGTCCGGGGCAATAGTGCTCAGGGACACATGGATGCCGCCCGCGCCCAGCGCCCCGGCCAGGCCGTTTTTGCCCGTCGTCACTTCCTCCACCGCCGCGTCGTTGGTCAGCATGGTCAGCGCGATGCTGCCCGGCCCGGCGGCTGTGCCCGCAGGCGTGTCCGCCTGCGCCGCGCCCAACTCCACCAAAGGCTGCGCTTTTTCCGCCGTCCGGTTGTAGACGCGCAGCGCAAACCCCGCCGCCAGCACATTGGCGGCCATCACCGACCCCATTCCGCCCAGCCCAACGAAACCCACTGTCTCACTCATGGCACACTTCCCCCTCTGCCTCTTTGAGCGATATGTACCCAGACGCTTCTGCCGGGGAACCATACTCCGAGAAACCCTGCCATAAATGGCACGGCTAATCGGCCTTCGGCTAGGAAGCACCGCTTCGCGGGGCTACGAGAGGGCTAGGACACATCTGTCTGAGTGCCGCGAAGCGGTAGTTTCCGGCGCGGGCGCGGGCAGCCGTGCCATTTATGGCAGGGTTTCACTAAATCGGAAACGTCCGGTAGCCTGCATGACCAGTGGCGAGAAAGTACAAGGCCCACAGGCAGGAGATGCTGTAGTCGCCGATCACCAGGCCCATGAAGAGCGGCAGCGCCTGCCGGTAGATTTTCACGCCGCCGTAGCGCAAAATCAGGGACTTTGACAGCCAGCCCAGCAGGACCGGGAACCATATCCAGGCCATCGTGTCCGTGCTGCCGACAGCGTAGCCAATCGGATGCAGCGGCCACCACGGCAGGCGCATCCGCAAGGCTCCCAGCAGCAGCACGACCCCAACCCCGACCCCCGCGCCCGCAATCCGGCCCGTGTCCAGCGGACGCACGGCGGTCAGCCAGCTTTGAAGCTGATCGTAGCCCGCGTGGCCCTGCGATGTCCGCCAGACGTTGATCGTCGCGCTGTCTGCGCCGTAATGGTAGTATATCCCCAGGCAGCAGGCCCACGCCGCCCCGATGCCCACCACCGTGGCCGCGAAAATCGCCGCCGTCAAATGGCGCGGGTTCAGATGCGCCGCATCCCCTACTTTCATCGTTTCCGCCTGCGCGGGCTGCACGAGGCAGCGCAGGTCGCTGTCAAACCAGCGCACCAGCGTCAGCGCCGTCAGTTCCTGCCCGGTGTAGACCGAAGTGCCGCCGTAGTCCACCAGCACCGTATGCGCTCCCGGCCAGCCGCCCTGTCCGCCGGGACCCCACGGCAGGCCCGCCTCAGCCCGGATACGGGTCATCGCCAGCGCGGCCAGCAGAAATAATCCGAAGAACAGCAAAGACACCGTCAACGACAGACCCAGCGCGACGCCGAACGCCACCAGACCCAGCGCCGAGGCCATCAGCCCCAGCCAGGCCGCCCGATACGACAGCGGCTCCCGCGCATCGTCGGTCGCCTCAGACCCGCGCAGGCCAAACGCCTTACGCCAGGCTTCCAGGAGCTGCGGGCGGGCCAGATACAGCGTGTACAAAGCCAGCCCCAGAAAGGCCCCAAAGCCCTGCTCGGCCACATAAGGCATATGCGCCAGGGTCGGCCCCGCGCCGGGGTCTCGGAAGCCAAAGGCCGTCGCGCCGACATTTTGCAGCTTCGAGAACAGGTAGAAAAACCAGCACGAAAACGACACTTCCAGCGACAGCAGGTAAGTCAGGCCAACGACCAGCGGATAAAACGACAGCGTCGTATAACCAATCGCGCTCCAGGGCGGCGTGGTGATATTCTGGTCAAGCTGCAGGGCAGGCTCCGGCTTGAGGGGGAAATAGGGAAATGTCGGCTGGAACGTGAAGTGAATCACCGCCACGGTTTCCAGCACGGCGGCCAGGCCCACGCCGCCCCACAGGAGCGGGCTGCGCCAGAGCGGCGTGTCCCCGCCATTGCGGGTCACTTCCAGCGGGATCAGCACAATCGGAAAGATCAGCCGCTCCCGCTCTACCCACTGCCGCCGCAGAAGCGTATTGATACAGTAAAAGCAGCCCAGCAGCAGCAGCAGAAAGCCGGACCAGACCGCAATCGGAGTCGCCCAGCCTGCCAGCACGCCGGGAGCTAGGAGCGATGATTTGCCGAGGTAGTAAGCGGGAATCACGGCAGGGTCGGGCACCGCCCAGGACGGAATGTAATGCACCCAGCCGTCCCAGTGGTTTTCGGGCGTCTTGTAGTGCTGCCAGCCGACCAGGGCAGGCGTCAAGAACTGCATCATGCCGATGCCGCCAATGGGGATCGCCACAGCGGTCATGGCATACACCGTCAGCAGCTCCCCCTGCGTCAGCGCGACACGGGGGCGCAGGCGCTTGACAATCAAATTCAAGCCCACCAGCACCAGCAGGGCAAACAGCACAATCATCGGCAGGGACATCGCCGCAAGGTCCGGCCCCGAGGCCACAATCTCGGTGTATTCCAGCCAGAAGATCAGCAGCGGGATGAGCAGCAGACCCAGCACGACGGCGCGGACGCTGACACCGGCAGGCCGGGGCGGGGTCGGCAAGCCCTCCGGCGGGGATGGTTTGGGGGAGTTGTGTGTGAGTGCCATAGTCGTAACTTATGGTATCACACGCAGGAGGTGCTGTCAACAACAGTAAGGATTAGGCACCCCACCGGGTCCAGTGGGTCCAGAATTGGGGCGGGAACCTCTACCGGGTTGGAATACTGGCTGGCCCCATGGGGCGGGAGTATTCTGACATCCCGGACGAGTTTCTGGCTCGGACCCGGTAATAGTAGCTCTGCCCGGCCACGGCGGACGCATCCACGTATTCAGGCTGAGGATACTCCCGCTCATCGGAGACATCAGCCGCCAGCGTCACCCAGGGGCCGTTCACGCTGACGGCCCGCTGAACCTCATACCCCTGTGCCCCCGTCGATCCCTGCCAGTAGAGGGTCCTAGGACTGGTGATGGGAAGTAGTGTCGGCGAGGATGGCTTCGGCAGAGGGGGCGGCACAAGTCCACGGATTTGATACGCTTTGACGCGGGTTTGTGCCAGCAGCGCCGCCTCTTCGGGCGTTCCCGTAGAGACGAATCCAGGCCAGTGGTAGCTGGAATAGCCCCCGTCTTCGGCGTGAAAGCGGAAGCCGCCGCTGCGATTATGTCCCAGTGCCTTCCACAGCAGGCAGCCGCTCGTCCCGTCCCGAATGACTTCGTCGTACAGGGCCACGACATTCTTTGTGTCGCCCATCCCGCATTCGCCCACGATGACCACTTTTTTGCCCCCGGCCTTCTGCTTGAAGTCGCGGCAGAGCTTCGCCAGGTCGGTCTGTTTGGACCAGTACTGATAAATATGCGCGTCCATAATATCAACGTTCGGGTCATCCAGCATCTTCAGGCTGTTGTGCTCGCCCGCCGCGACCAGATGGTGGTGATCCACGCTTTTGATATAAGCCGCGACCGCACTTTCCCAGGGCGGCGTGGACCAAAGCTCGTTCCCAAGCTGCCAGGCGAGGATTGTTTTGTCCTCTTTGTACAGGACTCCCGTGTAAGTGTTTCGGCGGTTCAGCACATAATAAATCAGCCTCTTGTAGTTTTCCAGGCACTGCGGGCTGGAATAAAACTCTGTGTCGGTGACGCCGGACCAGGCCGAAAATTGCGGCACCCCACCCCAGTATTTATATTGGTCTATAAACGGGAAGATCACGCGGATATGCTCCTGATCCGCAATCTGCAGAACCTTGTCCAGAGTGCGAAACGCGTCCTCGCTGTACTTGTCCAGGCCCAGCACATGGTTTGCACGCGGGTCTTCTCCCAGCGCAAGCGTGTAAATCCGCGTGGCTGTTCCCCCGGCCTGGACGACGCTTCGGAACTGGTCCCGGATTTCGTACTCGTTCGGCCAGCGGTCGCTCTCATCGGGCCGCACATCGGATTCATTGCGGTGGACCGCGCCGAGTTCCAGGGCAATAAACCGAAACTCCCTGCCGCCGTCTTCGAGGCACGGCCCCTTTCGGGTGATGAAGTTTTGAAACGAGCTGCGGAACGTCGCGGGCGCCGTGGAAGTCAGGGGGGCGGTGTGACCGCAGGCGGCCAGCGCGAAAGAGGCGGCCAGAGCAGGAACGGGGCGAAGCACAGAAAGGCGGATGTCCATGAAAATACCTTTTAGAGCAGGCTTTCAGCACCGCGCCGAAAGCCTGCTCAAAGACGCGGCGTGAGAGAGCTTCTTACAGCGTCCGCGCCGTCAGCCGTGCCCGCAGAGCCTCGGCGGGGAGCGGGTGGTCCCACAGGTCGTCAGGGCGGCGCAGGCGTAGGGTGCGGGTCTCGCCAGGGCGCAGGTGGAAGTAGTTGTCGGGCAGGCCGTCCAGAATTACGTTGTCCGTACGGTGCAGCCAGACATACGGGGCGAAGCGCGAGGCGGTCACGGTGATCGTGACGCCGTCGTCGCCTGCGTCAGTCACCGTCAGCGTCAGGCCGGGGGACGGCAGGCGCAGGTCCTTCGGCTCGGCCAGCAGCAGGAAGTTCTCCGCCACGGCGGCGGGGTCGTCGGCGACAAAGCGGGCGTGGACAAAGACGTCGCGCTCGCGGCCCACTGCCGCAGACAGCGAGAAGACCGGGCCAGACACCGCCGCGTTGGCGTCTACGGATACCGACGCCGTTTCTTCGGAAAGCGTGTCACCGTCAAACGTGCTGACGGTCAGCGTCACTGTTCCATTGAGGGCCGAAAGCATGTCGTTGACGACGTACGCCGTGACTGTGTCGCCATCCCGGACTAGAGACAGAAGCACGGGAGCGTAGAAGCGTTTAGTGGCATAGTAGGCTGCTCGCGGCTCGCCTTCAGAGTCGATCACTGCCCACGACTGCACGGGCCAGCAGTCATTGAGCTGCCAGTAAAGCGTGCCCCAGTTGCGGCCTTTGCGCCGCCGGTAATGCTCCACGCCATACTTCAGAGCCTCGGCCTGGTTGCACTGGCTGTAGTAGGTCAAGTCTTCCAGTGTTTGCAGGGCGGGGAAGTGCAGGGCGATGTAGCCGAGATAGGTGTCGTAGCCCTTGCGCGTCTTGTCGTGCCAGCGCACGGCGGCGGAGTGCGGCGTTTTGTCCTCTTCGGCGAGGCACGAGTCCCACGCCGCCATGCCCGGCGCGGCGGCGAAGCCGAACTCGGAGCAGAACCGCGAGTCGTTTTCCGGGTAATGCAGCCAGTCCCCGCGCCCATGCCAGACATCCCAGTTGTGGCAGTCGCCGTACTCGGCGGAGTTGGAGTCGCCGTCCGGGCCGCCATAGGGTGAGCCGGGCCAGTAGGGCGTGTGCGGGTCTTCGGCGGCCAGCACTTCGGGCAGGACTTCGTGGTAGAGGTGGTCGCCGAGCAGCCGGGGCGGGCGCGTGCCGGTCCAGTTGCCGTCGTGCATCATCTGATTTTCGTTGTTGCCGCACCACAGCGCCAGCGACGCATGATGGCGAATGCGCTTGACGGCAGCGGTGGCTTCGGCGCGGGCGAGGTCGGCATACGCGCCGGTGTCGGGGTAGTAGGAGCAGCCATAGGCGAAATCCTGCCAGACCAGAAGGCCCATCTCGTCGCAGATTTTGTAAAACTCGTCGCTTTCGTAGAAGCCGCCGCCCCAAACGCGCAGCATATTCATCCCGGCGTCTGCGGCCTGCTTGATACGCTCATACAGCCGCTCGGCAGTGATTTGGGACGGAAAGGCATGGTCGGGTATCCAGTTCGCGCCCTTGATGAACAGGTCCGTGCCGTTGACACGGAACTTGAACCCTTCGCCCTTGCCGTCAGCGTCCGCCTCGTGGAGCAGTTCCACGGTGCGGAGGCCGATTTCTGCCCATAGGTCGTCATAAGTAGTCTGTCCATCTGCGCTATAGACCGACATGTGCAGATCGTACAGCGCAGGTTCGCCCAAGCCATTGGGCTGCCAGCGTTCCGGGGAGTCTAGAGTCAGCTCGCCCCGCATCGTTATCGTGCCAGCGCCCATCGGCACTTCCATAGGCACATGACCCGCGCCAGCCCGCTCTTCATCCTCTTGGATAATGCCTGGCAGGAACAGAAGAGGCGTGTTTTCCTCGCCGGGCATCCGCTCCACATCCACCGTGACGGTCACAACAGATTGGCCGCCCTCGGTGAACTCGACGGAATGCTTCCAGTCAGTGATCCGTGCCACGGGCACGGTGATCAGCTCCACGGGCTGCCAGATTCCGCAGCCGCGCAGGACCGGCCCCCAGTCCCAGCCATACTGATACTGTGCTTTGCGGACAAACGCCCGCTCGTTCCAATTGTCCCGGTGGTAGGGCAGCGTGTCCTCGCCCGACTCGTTCCACGCGGCCTGACGCTCCGCACCGACGCGCAGGGCGGCCCGGAACGTCACTTGCAGCGTGTTTTCACCGGTGTTCAGCAGGCCGCCGACGGGGAACTCGTGGGCGACAAACATATCCTGCGTGGTGCCCAGCGCTTCGCCGTTCAGCACAATCTCAGCCAGGGTATCGAGGCCGTGAAATTTCAGAAACGCCTGAGCGGGTGGCGGGCCGTCCACCGTGAACGTCGTTTCATACACCCAGTCGCGCTCGTCCACCCAAGCCACGCCATGCTCGTTCAGCCGCACGAACGGGTCGGGGATCACGCCTGCGTTCATCAAGTCGGTATGCACGCAGCCGGGGACGGTGGCCGGGAGCCACGGGAGGGTGTTGTGGACGGGCAGGCCCACGGGGGGGATTTCGCGCACGCGCCAGCCGGTGTGAAGGGTTTGTGTCTGAACTGTCATGAAGAAAGAGTTCCGTTTCTGCCGGGTAGTGCTGGCTCCGGCTTGGAATTGGTCCTGAAAGAAGCGAGGGCGCGTGTATGATAGCCGCCGGGGCCGGGCTTTGTCAAGGCGGATGGCGCAAATGGGTATAGTGCTTCCAGCACACGAAACCGAAAGGCAATCCATCATGCAAACTCCCCTCCGGCTCCTTCTGGCCGCCGGTCTCACGCTCACGACGGCAGCACACACAGGGGCGCAGACTCCGCCCCCGCCGCCGGTGACCCCGATGCACCGGGCTATGCCCGCGAAGGCGGGCAATAACACGGTTCCCGTCGGCCAGATTATCGGCAATAAGAAAACCCATGTTTTCCATGTCGCGGGAGACCACGGCTCCTTACCCGCGCCGCAGAACCGGGTGATCTTCCACTCCACGGCGGAAGCCAAAGCCGCTGGCTACCATGCTGCCGGAGAGGGCATGCCCGGCACACCGCTTAAAAGGCAAGGCTCGCCCCGAACGGGAACGACCAGCGCTACAGGCCGCCCGATGCCGCCGCACGCCCTGCCCGGAACCGCCGCGCCCCCGCCCCCCCCGGCTCCAATCGCGCCGCGCTGATGGAGCTGTGACACAAAAAACGCCCCGGCCATTTCTGGCCGGGGCGTTTCTCTGCGTCGCTTCTAGTGTGAGCCGTGCGCGGCAAGCTGCGCCGTCACCGTGCCGTAATCGAACTCCGCCTGAAACAGCGCCCGGTCACCCCAGCCGTAGCCCACGGACAGGCATTCGCCCCGGCGATACAGGGACACCGGGAAGGCCACACGCTTGGTGTCAAACAGCTCCCCCAGCCCCTCATAGCCCGCAGGCACATCATCGGGCGTGATAGCCCGAACGCACGATTTGATCTGCGGGCGGCCTTCGCCGTCAAAGGTCAGCCAGACCACCCAGCCCTCATACTGCTCGTCAATGCCCGGATGCGCCGCATCCAGCGTCTCGGGATGGTTCGGATTATTCTTTTCCAGGACAACGTGAATCAGGCCGATGTAGCCGCCCAGCTCCGGGCACTCCACGAAGTTGCTGCCCAGGCCAACCCGGTGAACCCGGTCCCAGATGTGCATTCCCAGCGCCCGGCCCAGGCCGTCAATCATGCCGCCCAGATGAAAGCCGCTCAGGCCGTCTTCCGACGCGCTCTCAAAGAACGCGATTTGCTTGGTCTCGCTCATGGAACGCGCCCCGATCAAAGTTTTGCGCCCGGACGGGCAGCCTTCCGGCGAGGGCAGGCGCACCGAATTCTTATACGACTCAACGTGGGGGCTGCCGGACGCGCCTTCGGCAATGCCCTTGACCCAGACATCATCGCCCAGCTCGGTCAGTCCTTCCTCCGCGCCGTCTTTGAACTCAATGCCGCCAAATAAGTGTGACAATTCCAACTGTCCGGGCCGGGCGGCGGGGTCCAGATAGCCGCCGTAGACACCGACATCGTGGATAAAGCGCCCGTCCGGGAACACCACTTTGCCCCGGTAGCCCTGCCCGGTCACAAAGAAGCCCGGCCCGCCCTGCGGCAGTGTCGTCGGCGTCAGGCGCAGGTCTTCCATAATGACGCCTTCAGGGTTCGCATCGTACCACAGCCGCCCCACCCGTGCCGGGCAGGCCGGAACGGGGGTGCGGGGGCCGCGAATACGGGTAAACGGCAGGCGGCGGGCGATGTCATAGACATTGTGCATCCCGCGCATCTCGTCGTCGTTCATGTAGAACAGCAGGTTGACCGAGTACAGCTCGCGGGTCACGGGGTCCTTCATGCGCGACAGGCGCACGGTAACGCCGTAGGTCGTCTCGCCGGTGACTTCTTCCTGCCACGACTGAATGGGGCCATTGAAGGCCGCCTCCCAGGCGCGGCCCGGCTTGCGGGCTTCGACGCCGAAGTCCCGGACAGTGTGCGGGATGATCTCCAGCGAGCTGAGATCAGAAACGTTTGAGCGTGTTTCAAGAACGGCAGTGTTCATCATGGGTGAGGCCTCAGAAAATAGATCAAAGAGTAACAACGATTGCTTGTATTTATTTAACATGAGCGGCAGCGAGCAAGTTTCAATGCTCGCTGTCCCCTCTCTGACAGAGTAAACCCCGCGAATGTTTCATGCTTATTTCGCACGGCTTCTTAACTGCGTCTTCGGCTATGAAGCCATCTTCGGCAGGAACCCGCACAGGGGTTAGGTGTCCCCTTTACTGTACCGCCTTAAACTCGCCGGCACGACCCCTCTTTCTCCTTTGTAACCTTCTGTTTACCCGCCCGGTCCACTCAAAAATCCGGTATTTCTCACGGGCTGCTCTTTGATGCTTGTTTGGCAGGTATAATTTCCCCGAGGCATGACTTTATGATTACTCCCGCCCAAATCCAGCGCGTCACCGACGAGATCGCCCAGAAGTTTCAGCCGGAACGCATCATCTTATTTGGTTCCTACGCCTACGGCACGCCCACCGAAGACTCTGACGTGGATTTGTTGGTCGTGCTGCCGTTTGAAGGCAGGAAAGCGAAAAAAGCCATTGAAATCCGAAGTGCTATCTCTGCCAGATTTGCAATGGATTTGATTCCGATTACAGCGGAACGGCTCCAACACAGAATAGAAATCGAGGACTTTTTTCTGCGGGAAGTTGTAGAAAGGGGCAAAGTACTGTATGAAGCCGGTAACTCAGGAATGGGTTGACAAAGCGGAGGGGGATTGGGCAGTCGCCGGACGCGAGATTCGTGTCCGAAAGTCTCCCAACTATGATGCCGCCTGCTTTCATGCCCAGCAATGTGCCGAAAAGTATCTGAAAGGGCAATTGCAGGAAGAAAGCATTCCAGTTCCAAAAACCCATGACCTCGGCAAACTGCTTGACCTGCTGTTGCCAACGCATTCCCTATGGGCGGCCCTACAGCTTGCGCTGGATACGCTGAGTGTGTACGCAGTGGATTTTCGTTACCCCGGTGACAGCGCAGATAAGGAAGAAGCGCGGAAGGCCGTCAAACTCTGCCGCTCCGTGCGGGAGACAGTGCGGCTGAGTTTGGGGCTGCCCTTATGATCACTCCCGCCCAAATCCAGCACGTCACCGACGAGATCGCCCGCAAGTTTAGTCCCGACAAAATTATCCTGTTCGGCTCCTACGCCTACGGCACGCCCACCGAAGACTCTGACGTGGATTTATTGGTGGTCATGCCCTTTGAAGGCAAAAGTATCTACAAGGCGATTGAAATTGAAGAGACGCTTCGCCCTCCTTTTGCGATGGACCTGCTTGTTTACACGCCGGAGAGGTTGCGGGAGCGCATCGCCTGGAACGATTTTTTTCTGCGCGAAATCACGGAAAAAGGAGAAACGCTGTATGCTGCCGATTACGCAGGAGTGGATTGACAAGGCGGAAGGCGATTGGGTCTCGCTGAATCGGGAGATCGCAGCGCCAAGCAAACCCAACTACGATCTGGTCTGCTTCTTGTGCCAGCAGTGTGCGGAGAAGTATCTCAAGGCACGCCTGCAAGAGGCCACTTTGGATTTCCCCAAAACACATGACCTGGTGCTGCTTCTGGGTCTGGTCGTGCCGGTAGAGCCGCTCTGGGCTGCATTGGAGCAGCCGATGCGTCTCCTGAAAAACTATGCCATTCGCTATCGCTATCCCGGCGACAGTGCAAGCCAGCAGGAAGCCAAAGTAGCCCAGGAAAATTGTGAGGCGGTACGCGATACGATCCGAGGCGGCTTTGGGTTACCCTTATGATTACCCCCGCCTAAATCCAGCACATCAATGATGACGTTGCCCGCAGATAGAACAACAGCCCTCCAGCGAAAGCCGGAGGGCTGTGCTGCGCCTGCACTTACGCTGGCTTCGGAGACAGGGCACTCAGGGACTCGAACTCTTCGTCAGTCAGCGTCAGCGACGCCGCCGCCGTGTTCTCTTCCAGATGGGCCACCGAAGACGTGCCCGGAATGGGCAGCATCACGGGCGAACGCTTGAGAAGCCACGCCAGCGCAAGCTGCGCGATAGTCGCCTCGTGTTTTTTCGCCGCTTCGTCCAGCACGCCGCCGGGCTTGGCAAGGTCCCCTGCCGCGACGGGGAACCACGGGATAAAGCCGATGTTGTTCTCGGTGCAGTGGTCCAAAAGCGCCTCGGCCTTGCGGTCGGTCAGGTTGTAGAGGTTCTGCACGGAGACGATGTCTACAATCTTCTGCGCTTCTGTCAGCTCGTCTACCGTGACTTCGGACAGGCCAATGTGCCGGATTTTGCCCTGTTCCTGCATCTCTTTGAGCGCTCCCAGCGTGTCCTCTTTGGGGACTTTGGCATCAAAGCGGTGGAGCTGGTACAAATCAATCGTCTCTAATTTCAGCCGCCGCAGGCTTAGTTCCACGCACTGCTTCAGGTACTCGGGCCGCCCCACCGGGTTCCACTCATCCGGCCCCTGCCGGGTCAGGCCACCTTTGGTGGCAATCACGACGCCGCCCTCATAGGGGGCGAGAGCCTCCCCAATCAACTGCTCGGAGACTTCCGGGCCATACGAGTCGGCGGTGTCAATAAAGTTGATGCCCAGCTCCACCACCCGCTTCAGAACGCGCTTTGCTTCGGCGGGGTCTTTCGGGTCACCCCAGATACCCTTGCCGGTAATCCGCATCGCGCCAAAGCCCATGCGGTTGACGGTCAGGTCGCCGCCCAGTGTAAACGTGCCGCTGGCAGCGGCATCCGGTTTCAAATCTGCCATAGTATGAATCTCCTTTGTCCAAAACACAAGAAGTATTCCCGGTGAGAGGGGCGGGTTAAACGACAGCACCCCCCATGCCTCTTAGAACGTGCCTACGAGAACATGGCCGCGTTCGCGGGCAGAGCGTGTTTCAGAGCGCGGCAGGACGGTAATCTGCACATCGCAGTCCAGAGCAAGGAGGTAATCTAGCAGCAGTTCGTAGCTCATCTTTCCGATTTTGCCGTTCATTACCTCGGACACGCGGGCCTGTGTCGTGCCCAGGCGGGCGGCGGTTTCCGTCTGGTTCAGACTGTATTCGCGGATACGGGCACGGATTGCCTGGGCCAGACGCGCTTTTGCCAGTCGCGCTTCGGGGTCGGGCAGGCCCAGGTCAGCAAACACGTTGCCGCTGCTGGGAAATACACCTTCTGGCTTGTCTGTTTTTTGGTCGTCGGTCATAGCATAATCTCTTATTTCTTCGGGGCGTCAGGGGGCTAGAGAGAGCCGAGACGCTGCAAGGTAACCGCCAGACTGCCGCTGACTTCGCCTTCTTGAATGGCACTGATATAAGACGCGCTGAACACCTCTGGGTGTCGGGACATGGCTTCGGAAAGGGTCGCGCCCTCTTGTCCATCTCCAGTAATATCTCGCTGCATCTGCATATAGACCCGGCGAAGTCCTGCATCCGGTTCCCGTTCTACCAGCGCGGCCAGAGAACGCACGAGAGACTGCCCGGTGTCAATCATTTGTGAGAACTGAGCCGTAAACCGCCGAATGCTCTCGGCAAACTCCGGGGTGCGCGAGGGGCACTGCCCCTGTAATTCTTCTGCCATCATTTCGATCATCCCTTCTTTCATTTTCTGGCGGGCGGTGTGCAGCCGCTTTTTGACAGTTGTGACGGGCACTTCCAGAAATTCGGCGATCTCAGCCTGTGAGTGTTCGGCCATGTAGAACAGCAGTGTCACACTTCGCTCCCGCTCAGGAAGCAGAGCAACTAAATCACGCACCTGCCGAGCGGCTTCCTGCTTTTCCAGCACCGTGTGTGGCTCCTGATGGAAACTGATTTTTCCGCAGGCGGCTTCCAGCGAAAGCGTCGGGACTTCCTTTTTGCGCGTCAATCGGTCGCAGTGCTTGAAGACAATGCGCCGCAGCCAGCCGGGAAAGGCCAGCGGCTCTCGCAGGCTTGGCAGGCAGCAGAACGCTTCCATAAATGCCTCCTGAGCGGCATCTTCCGCCCCCTGAAAGTCACCCAGCAGTGAATAGGCATAGCTGACAGCCCTGTCCTGAAACTGAACAACAATCTGGTCGTAAGCCCTCAAATCGCCGTTTCGGGCGCTGAGGACAAGCTGCGGCAAGGTTTGCATTTCAAAAATTGCCTTTCTTAAAACAAGAGTCCCACTTTCTGGCAATAAGGTTACTCCCACTCGGCGGCAAAGCGTCAGCGTACCCGGTTTTCGTGCGATAGGGTATACTCTCCTCCAAGAGAGAACACAGAGGGAACGTTGTGCTGGAAGATGTCGTCAAAGAAATAGACAGTGTGGAAGCGCGGCTCGGCAGCCTGAGCGGCCCGCTGAATTTAGAGGGACGCGGGGAAGAAATCGCGGGCCTCGAAGCGGCGGCGGGCGAGCCGGGCTTCTGGGAGGACCCGGCGGCGGCGCAGACGCAGATGCAGCGGCTGAACACCCTCAAAGACAGCCTCGCCCCGTGGCAGGCCGTGCGAAGTCGGCTCGATGATGCCAAGACGCTGGCCGAGATGGCTGTGCTGGAAGAAAGCCCGGAAGACTATGCGCCCGAGCTGCGGGGCGAACTGACGGCCATCACAGCGGCGCTGGACACGCTGGAAGTCGAAACCCTGCTGTCGGGGCCGCACGACGGCGCCCCGGCCATTTTAGAGATCAATGCCGGGGCGGGCGGGGCGGACGCCAACGACTGGACTTCGCTGCTGCAGCGGATGTACCTACGCTGGGCCGAGCGGCATGGGTTTAAAGTGGAAATCCAGGACGAGGTGGAAGGCGATGTGGCCGGGCTGAAAAGCACCACCCTGCGCGTGGAAGGCAAAAACGCCTACGGCCTGCTGCAGGGCGAGCGCGGGGTGCACCGCGTGGTGCGTATCTCGCCGTTCAACAAGACCCGCGAAACGTCGTTTGCGGGCGTCGATGTCGTGCCCGAAACCGAAGAAGTACAGTCTGTGGACATCCCGGACAAAGACTTGAAGCGCGAGGCCATCCGCTCCTCCGGCGCGGGCGGGCAGCACGTCAACAAAACAAGCTCGAAAATCCGGCTGACGCACCTGCCGACAGGGCTGGTCGTGGCCGTGCAGAACGAGCGGTCTCAGTTTCAGAACGAGACCATCGCCATGAACATCCTCAAGTCCAAGCTGCTGGCGCTGGCCCGCCTGGAAGACAAGGCGGGCATTGACGACCTGCGCGGGGTACGCACCGATATTGCCTTCGGCCATCAGACCCGCAACTACGTGTTTCAGCCGTACACGCTGGTGAAGGACACCCGGACCGCCCATGAAACAGGCGACATTCAGCGGGTGATGAACGGCGAGTTTGACGATTTTATCGACGATTACCTGCGCTGGCAGCAGACGCAGAAACTAGAGAATTAAGAAGCTTAGAAGCTAATTATGTATATTCGGCATTTACTCACACTCGGCGCGGCGCTGGCCTGCGCGGCTCCCGTGCTGGCCGCCAATCCATTGGCCTCCAAAGACCCGGTGCAGGTGCGGACGGCCCTGTCCGGCACGGGCATGGCCTCGCAGGAAACCAATCTAGGCAATCTGGTGGCCGATGCCATGCGCGAGACCGGCCACGCACAGGCGGCGCTGGTTCCCGCCGATGAGATCAACGCCAGCCTGCAAGTCCCGGCGGGCAAAGCCGACACGGCGGCGCTGCTGTCGGCTCTCAGCGACGGCGACGACCCCGGCAGCACCGTGGTCATCTTGAATTTGACGGGCGCCCAGCTTCTCAAAGTCGCCGAGCGGTCCGTCTCCCGCGCCCCGGAGCCGTTTGACGGCTTTTTGCAGGTGTCCGGCCTGCAAATCCGCTATTCGCCCGGCCAGCCCACCGGCAAGCGGGTGTCCCTGGTCGGCATCGGCGGCGGCGAGGTTTCGGCGGACAAGACCTACCGCATCGCCACCACCCGCTCGCTGGCGGGCGGCAGCCTCGGATACTTCCAGATTTTTGACAAAAAAAACATCACCGAGGACACCGGCATTCCGCTGTCCCAGAGTCTGACCAGCTATCTAGCCGCGCACAAAACTCTGGACGTCAAGACCGAGGACCGGATTACCAATCGGTAGGACCCTGCATGATTTTCAACCGCTGCCCGCACCCGTCGCTTCTGCTGTCCCTGCTGCCGGTTCTGGTTCTGGCAGGCTGCCGGACTGCTTCCTCGCAGGCCGCGCCCCCGCCGCCGCCTGCGCCCATCGTGCGCTCGTCGTTTGACGGCGCAGACGCCTACAAGATGCTTCAGGCGCAGTGCGACCTCGGCGTGCGCCCGCCCGGCTCGGCGGCACACGACAAGTGCCGCGCTTATATCCTCAAACAGCTCACGCCTTACGTTGACAAAGTGGACACGCAAGATTTTCCCTATTACGACTCCGACCGCAAAGTGAAGCTGGCGCTGACCAACATCATCGGTGTTATTAATCCCAGCGCCAAAAAGAAAGTCCTGCTGTTCACCCACTGGGACACACGCCCGACTGCCGATCAGGATTTGGAGCACAAAGACCGCCCGATTATCGGCGCGGATGACGGCGCATCCGGCACGGCGGCTTTGCTGGAGCTGGCCCGCGTCTTTCATGCCAAACGCCCCGATGTCGGTGTCGTGCTGCTGTTTGTGGACGGCGAAGACTGGGGACCGGGCGAGAACCGGATGTATTTAGGCTCCATCTACTTTGCCGCGAACCCCGGCCTCTACAAGCCTGATTACGCCATTCTGCTGGACATGATCGGCGCAAAAGGTGTGCCCTTCTACCGCGAACAATACTCGCAGGAGCGCCATCCGGACATCAACGACAAAGTCTGGAACGCCGCCAAAGCACTCGGCTACGGGGCGCAGTTTCCCGACACAGCCAAATATGCTATTGGCGACGACCACCTGCCGTTTAACAATGCCGGCATTCCTGCCATAGACATCATTGGCTGGGAATATCCCTACTGGCACACGCTTCAGGACACCGCCGATAAATGCAGTGCTCAGAGCCTTAAAGCTGTCGGCGACGTGATGGCAAAAGTCATCTACGACGAAAAGCCTTAATCTTTAACCTGCCGCTGCCGCCAGCATCGCATCCACCGCTGCCGCCTCGATTTCGTGGCCGACCGACAAAAAGCCGTGCTGGGCCAGCCGGAAGCAGGTGATGCCCTGCTCCCGTGCTGCCGCATCCCCAGTTTCAGTGGCCAGAGCCAGATACGCTTTCCCCAGACCGCGCTGTGCCTGCGCCCAGTCGGCGGGGAAGTTTTGTTCGGTATGGATTTCCAGAGCGGTGTGAAAACAGGCCAGCGCCTGCTGCAAAATTGCCGGGCGATCCGGGCCAGGCAGGGCAGTGTAGGCAACCCCCAGATTGGACTCGGCCTGGCCCCAGCGTTCGGCATTGTCGGAGCGTGTCCACACCCGCTGTGCGGCCTGCAAGTGGTCAATCGCGTGGCGCAAAATCTCGGCCCGTTTCCTATCCTTTATTTCAAGGTCAGCCATTTGAAGGTGCGTGTAGCCCAGGCTGTTCTGCGACTCCGCCCAGTCTTGCGGCTGGTCCTCCTCCGTGTTGACCCGCACCGCCAGCTCAAAGTGCGTGACGGCCCGCCGCAGGCTGCCCGCACGGTCTCCCGCCTGCATCTCCGAGTAGACGATCCCCAGATTGTGCTGTGTTCGTGCCCAGGTGACAGCATCCGTGGCTTCCGTCAGCACTTCCAGCGCGGCCTCAAAGCAGGCTGCCGCCTGACGCATATTCTCGTCCGGGTCGCCGCTTGGCATGAGAATATAATTGCAGCCGATGTTGCTGTGCGCCCTTGCCCATTTTTGGGGCAGGGCCTCTCGCGTAAAGACGCCCAGGGATGCCTCAAAGCAGTCATTGGCGGCCCGCAGGTTTTGTCCCCGGTCACCCGTCGGCAAATAAGCGTGCGTGACGCCCAGATGGCTGATCGCTGCGCCCCAGAGAAGCGGGTGCGTGTGTTCTGTGCGAACGCGCATTGCCGCCTCGAAGCAGGCTGCCGCCTGGTGCAGCGTGTGCGTGCGATCCCCGCCAGTCAGGTTTTCCAGAACCATACCCAGGGTGTGCTGCGCCAGTGCCCACTCTTCGGGAAACTCCGTTTCCGTCCACACGCTGAGAGCCGCCCGGCAGTGCGCCCCGGCCCGGAGCAGACGCGCCTCGTGCGGCGACAGAGACGTCTTTTGCAGGGCTTCTCCGAGGGCCAGATGCGTCTGCGCCCAGACCGGGTCCGGAAGCAGATGCCGGTCGTCATCGTCCAGCCCCACTTCGTTCCAGTGTGTCAGCAGCGCCCGCGCCTCGCCCATCTGCACCCCGTCAATCGCCGCCGTATGCGCCTCAGTCCAGGCCGTCAGGGCCTCGACTGGCTGAAGGCTCCAGCGATGATAGAACGCCAGCGCGGCCTGCTCCCGCCCCTGCCAATAGGCTTCAAACCAGGTGTTCAGAACGTGCCGGTCGGCTTCCGGCGTGCGCTGACGCAGCACCTCGCGCATGGTGCGATGTATCCGGTAAAAACCATCCGGTTGGGCCGACAGGAATGAGTAGTGCAAAAGCTGTTCCCAGCCGGCGCGGCCCACCAGGAACTGACGCTCCGTGTCCAGCGCCAGAGCCGCCGCTTCGTCAAAGCGCGGCGTCAGGCTCAGGGCCTCCACCCAGAGTTCCAGATTACGGTTGTGCAGGGATTTCAGAAAGCGCGTCGCCAGCGTTTCGGCCATTTTCGCCGGGGCCACAGCGCGGAACAGGCTCGGGTCCGGCACATTGCCCGCCAGCGCCGTGTTGTCCACGATGTCCGCACTGAGAGCCAGCGCGAGCAGATGGCACGACGGCACTGCCTCTGCCCCGGCGGCGGTGTTCGCGCCCCGCAGAATGGCCGACTGCAGCGTGTCGGGGGCCGCCGGGGGCGGAACGCCGATGCCGCGCCGCGCCAGAAAAAGCTGCGCGTCCGGCAGCGAGACGCCCCCCAGAAGATGCTGGTCCAGACAGTCATTCCAGTCCGGGTCAGTGTCCCCCCAGCCCACCCGGTCCCGCCCGGCGATCACCGGCAGCACGCCCGCGCCGAGCAGGTACTCCGCCAGTGTGCGGACCCAGCCGTCCAGCAGACGCGACTGCGCGGCCCGGCTGCTTTCGCGCCCGGTCCACAGGGCCTCGTAGGTGTCCAAAAACAAAACGCCCCGGCAGGCGTATCCGGGCCGGGCCGGGCCAGCTTCGCTGAGGTCCTGCGCGAACCGGCGCAGCAGCTCGTCCTGCATGCTCTGGTCATCCTGAGCAAACTGTTCGCTCAGTGCCAGCACCGCGTCCGTGCCGCCGACATGGCGCACCCACTGCTCGACAGCCTCGGAACGCTGCACGGCGATTTTCACCTGGACGCCAGCGGCTTTCAAGCCCGCTTTGACCACGCTCGGCGCGAATTCCAGGGCGGCGTTAAAGACGGAATCCAGACCGGGGCTGATTTTAAGCAGCGGCGGCCGTTCTCCGCCTTCGCTCGCCAGCAGCACAGCGAGGGCGAGGTCAAAGTGAGGAAACTTGATCCGAAAGTCATTTTCCAGGTCCGAGCGCAGGCGCGTCAGCACATCCCGGTAGGCCAGCGCCTGCTCACTGATATTTTCCAGATTAAACCGCGCAAACGGCAGGGCCGGGAAAGACGCAGTCAGGTCCGCGCTGAGCCGGCGAATCAGCGTCGTTTTGCCGATGCCGCCGACGCCATAAAAGACCAGCACCGACAGGTCTTCCCCCTCCGGCGTGTCCCGATGCCGGGCAAACGCCTCCAGAAAGTGCTCGCGGTTGGTAAAGTATTCCAGCGCATTCGGCGCAGACGGGCGCGGCGCGGCGGCAAACGGGTCACGTCTCATCGCAGTTCTCCTTAATGCAAAGAGCGGAAATGCTTTCCTGCGTCAATCCACTTTTGTATCACCGACTTCATACAGCACCTTGCCTTTTTCAACCACTTCCCGCAGAAAAAAATCTTCAATTTCTATTCTGTATTGGAGGCTTTCCGGCGTGATAGGAATCAAATCCATTGCAAACCCTCCTCGGACCGCCAGCCGGATTTCTGTGGCTTTCTTCGCCTTCCGGCCCTCAAATGGCATAACGACCAGCAAGTCCACATCTGAGTTTTCGGTGGGCGTGCCGTAGGCGTAGGAGCCGAACAAAATAATTTTGTCTGGCTGAAACTTGCGGGCGATCTCGTCGCTCACGCGCTGGATTTGGGCGGGGGTAATCATTTGTAAAAATCTTCCATTTGCAGATAGTCGTTTACTACCTCCCCGTCCAGTGCTGTGATCAAGCGGTATGTGCCAATCGGTATCAAGTCTCGGAACCAGGCTTTGCTGTCATCCGCGACATACAGCCCAATCTGCGTGTCGACATAGGGATAGTCAAGAATATCGTTTTTGAAGACAAGTGACTGCTTATCAAAGCGCAACTGAATGTCACTCAACTGCCAGCGACCAATTAACCGCAGTCTTTTGTCGTCTTCTATTGAGTTTTCCAAGAAAACTTTGCCACCTTCAATGGCTTTCTCAACAAGGCCGCTGTTCTGTGACCATTCTTGTAGTTCTTCAATGAGTGTGCTTGTTGGTGTCATTGGCTTGACTAGAATTATACCTGCCGCGAACAAAAAACAGGGGCGGCCATCTGGCCACCCCCGTGAGCGTGTTCGCTAGACTGCTGCGCTTTCGCGGGGCGCGGCAGGAACTTTGAGGCGGGCGGTGATTTTCTCGCCGTCGCTGTCTACCACAATCGTATCACCGTCGCGGAATTCGCGGCGCAGGATGCCGCTGGAGATCGGGTTTTCCACCAGCCGCTGAATGGTGCGCCGCAGGGGGCGAGCGCCGTAGAGCGGGTCAAAGCCCGACTCGGCAATCAGCGTTTTGGCCGCATCGGTGACTTCTAGATGCAGGTGGCGGGCGGCAAGCTGCCGCTCGGTTCCCTTCAAGAGCAAATCCACGATGCGCGTGATCTGAGGCTGGTTGAGAGCATGGAAGACGATGGTTTCGTCGATGCGGTTCAATAGCTCCGGGCGGAAATGGCGGCGCAATTCCTGCGTCACTTTCTCCTTCATCGATTCATAGAGCGCATCCTGCTCGTACTGGCTTGCGCCGACGGGCATGGCCTCGATAAACTGGCTGCCTAAATTGCTGGTCAGGATAATCACCGTATTCTTGAAATCCACGGTGCGGCCTGAGCTGTCGGTCAGGCGGCCCGCATCGAGAAGCTGCAGCAGGATGTTGAAGACATCCGGGTGCGCTTTTTCAATCTCGTCGAGCAGCACCACCCGGTACGGGCGGCGGCGGACAGCCTCGGTGAGCTGTCCGCCTTCGTCGTAGCCGACGTAGCCAGGCGGGGCGCCGATGAGCCGGGCGACCGAGTGCTTTTCCATGTACTCGGACATGTCAATCCGCACCATCGCATCCGGGTCGTCAAACAAAAACTGCGCCAGAGCGCGGGCCAGCTCGGTTTTGCCGACGCCGGTGGGGCCGAGGAACAGGAACGAGCCGATGGGCCGGTTCGGGTCCTTCAGGCCCGCCCGTCCGCGCCGGACAGCTTCGGAGACGGCGTCAATGGCCGCCTCCTGCCCGATGACGCGCTCATGCAGCGTCTCTTCCATTGCCAGCAGCTTATCGGCTTCCTCCTCGAACATCCGCGAGACAGGGATGCCGGTGGTTTTGGCAATCAGCTCGGCGATGTCCTGTTCGCTGACGACGCTGTTCACGCCGGACTCCTGCATCCACGCCTCCCGCGCCTCGGTGAACTCCCGGCGCAGGGCCACTTCTTCATCACGCAGGCGGGCGGCTTTCTCGTAGTCCCGCGCATCGGCGGCGGCGCGGCCCTCGGTGACCATCTGGGTCAGCCGCGCTTCCTGGTCTTTCAAGCCTTGCGGCATAGAGGACTTTTCAATGCGTATCTTGGACGCGGCTTCGTCGATGAGGTCAATGGCCTTGTCCGGCAGGAACCGCTCGGTGACATACCGCGCCGACAGCTCGGCGGCAGCCACCAGCGCCGAGTCGTCAATAGTGACGGCATGATGGGCCTCGTACTTGTCCCGCAGACCCTGCAAGATCAGGACCGTGTCCGCCACTGACGGCTCGCCGACCACAATCGGCTGGAAGCGCCGCTCCAGCGCGGCGTCTTTCTCGATGTTCTTGCGGTATTCGTCCAGCGTGGTCGCGCCGATGCACTGCAGCTCGCCCCGCGCCAGAGCGGGCTTGAGCATATTGGAGGCATCCATCGCCCCTTCCGCCGCGCCCGCGCCGACGACGGTGTGCAGCTCATCCAAGAACAAGATGACCTGTCCGGCAGCCTTACGCACTTCGTCCATGACGCCCTTTAACCGCTCTTCAAACTCGCCCCGGAACTTGGAGCCAGCGACGAGTGCGCCCATGTCCAATGCTAACAGACGCCGCCCGCGCAGGTTCTCGGGAACGTCGCCTCTGGCGATTTTCAGGGCCAGGCCCTCGGCAATCGCCGTCTTGCCCACGCCGGGGTCGCCAATCAGCACCGGGTTGTTTTTGGTGCGCCGGGACAAAATCTGGATCGTCCGCTTGATCTCTTCGTCGCGCCCGATCACCGGGTCAATTTTATCTTCACGGGCCAGCGCGGTCAAATCCCGCGAGAACCGCTCCAGCATCCGGTACTTTTCTTCCGGGTTTTCATCGGTGACCCGCGCATTGCCCCGGATTTGCTGCAGGGCCGCATAGACTTTTTCCTCGTCCACACCTGCGTTTTTCAGCATCCGCACCGCGCCGCCTTCGCCCTCTTTGAGCAGGCCCAGCAGCAGGTGCTCGACCCCGATGTGGCTGTCCTGCAATCTCTGTGCTTCCTCTTGCGCCAGGTCAAAGACTTTTTTGATGCGCGGCGTGATATAGATTTGTGCGCCCGCATCGGCATACTGCACCTTCGGCGCCCGCGCCAGCGCGTCTTCGACATTCTGTGTCAGGCTCCGCATATCGACATGCAGGCTTTGCAGAACCTGCACGGCCAGCCCGTCGTTTTGCTCCAGCATGGCAAGCAGCAGATGGTCGATGTCAAGCTGTGTGTGTTTGTAGCGCGTCAAGATGTCCTGAGCCGACTGCACCAGGCTCCGCGCTCGCTCGGTAAATTTTTCAAACATGGTCATGCCTCGTTATTCAGTTGGAGACCTACCTTCCTTGCTTCGCAGGGTCCTTCCTAAAGGAAGGATACAGAGAGAACAGGACAGGAGAGCGGGGAGACCCCGCCCCTACGCCGCATCTTTCCTTTTGTTCTAATCCTCCCTTTAGGGAGGACCCTGCGAAGCAAGGAAGGTAGGTCTACTCTTCACTCCCCGCCTTCACGCCGCGCTTCTGCTCGATCTGACCGGCGCACTCTTCCGCTTCGCGCAGCATGGCTTCCATTTGCTCCGCCAGCAGATCGGCGCGGCGCATCTGGTCCAACAGCGAGATGATATAGGCCACGCCGCTGAGATTGACCTTGACATGCTGGGTCAAGTGCTGTATCTGCTGCAGGCGCTCGATGTCGCGGTCGGAGTAAAACCGGTTCTTGCCCACTTTGCGCGGCTGGACTAGGCCCAGACGGTCGTACATCCGCAGAGTCTGGGCATGAATAGGCTTGGCGTCGCCGCCCTCGCCGTCCCCATGCGCGGGCGGGCGCACCAGCTTGGCGGCGATGCTGATGGTGTAAATCGGCTCGTTGCGGTCTTTAGTATAAGCCATATCTATCACACTTTCACACTGTCTTCGCGCAGCTTTGCCAGCTCCAGCAGCAGTTCCCGCTCACGCGGCGACAGGTCTTTCGGGACCGTGATCTTCACCCGCGCATACAAATCGCCCTGGCCGCCGCCTTTGAGCTTCGGCATCCCCTGGCCGCCGAGCCGGAACGACTGACCGCTCTGCGTGCCTGCCGGGATGTTCAGCGTCTTGCGGCCCGCAAACGTCTCCACCACCGCCTCGCCGCCAAGCGCGGCCACGGTGCAGGGAACCGGGAAGTCCGTCTTTAGGTCATCGCCGGTGCGCTCGTATTTGGCGTTCGGGCGCAGCTTAATTTTCAGGAACAGATCGCCGCCGCTTGCGCCCTGCCCGGCCAGACGAATACGCTGGCCGTCCCCCACCCCGGCGGGGATCTTCACATCGGAGAGCTTGCGGGGCCGCGTCACGCTGCCCTCGCCCCGGCACTCCGAGCACACCTGGGTCGCCTGCCCCGTGCCGCTGCACTGCGGGCAGACATTGTTGCCGAACAGGCCGCGCCCGCCCTTGACTTTGCCGCTGCCGCCGCAGGTCGGGCAGGACCTGCCGGTTGTGACTGCCCCCGCCCCGGCGCAGCGCCCGCATGTCTCCGGGACATTGACCGTCAGGGTGCGCGTGACACCCTTGAACGCATCTTCCAGGCTGATTTCCAGCGGAAACTCCAGGTCCTGCGTGGCCTGCCGCGCTCCGTGTGCGCCGCGCCCCGCGCTGAACCCGCCAAAGCCACTCCTCTGCCCGCCACCTGCCGCGCCGCTAAAAAGCGATGACAGGAAGTCGTCCATCCCCCCCGCGCCCATGCCGCTGCCCCCACCGACGCCGGAGGAGCCGCTGAAATCAAAGCCCGCTGCGCCGCCGCCTGCACTCGGCCCGCCGCCCTGGCTGGCCGCTTTCCACTGATCGCCATACTGATCGTACTGTGCCCGTTTTTCGGTGTCGGACAGGACCTCGTAGGCTTCGCCCACTTCCTTGAACTTCTCTTCCGCCGCCTTGTTTCCAGGGTTCACGTCCGGGTGATGCTTTTTGGCAAGACTGCGATAGGCAGTTTTGATTTCCTTTTCGGTCGCCTCTTTTTGCAGCCCTAAAATCTTGTAATAATCTTTATAGTCTACGGCCATTGTCACTGTGCCCTTCTTGCGCCCGGCAAGTCATCTTATTTGTAAAGTATTATGTCACTTGAGCCTATAGTTGTCAATACACTTAACAAATCCCCGCAAAAACTGGTTCCCCGAACGGATGCCCGTTTAATGCCCGTGTGTGCCGGGTAAAGTGGCGCATTGCAGACCAAACTCACAGGCAATGGAGACCCCCGATGGCAGATAAAACAAAAGTGCTTCAAGCGGCAGCCCAGGAAGCAGCCCCAATAGTGGACCAGGTAAAAGAACAGGGCCAGCAGTATGCCGGTCAGGCGGCGGCGCTGATCAGCACCCGCGTCAAGGACGCCGCCACCCTGCAGAAAGACGCCCTGGCAACCGGCATCACCGACATTGCCCAGATACTCAAGCAGAACGGCGACTCGTTCAAAGATCAGGGCGTCGGCGTCTTTGCCGCCCCCTATCTGGACATGGCGGCCAGCAAGCTGAGTGAAGTCGGCAGCGGCATTCAGGACAAGAGCATGGAAGAAGTCCTCCAGGACACCGAGCAGTTCGCCCGCACCCAGCCCGTGGTGTTTCTGAGCGTGGCCGCCCTGCTTGGCTTTCTCGCCGCCCGCTTCCTGAAAAGCTCCGGCGCACCGGCTTAAAGAGAGGCATAAAGGAACATCATGAGCAAAAACAACAAGCCGCAGTGGCATGAGCCGGTGGCCGCTATCATTATTGAAGAAGAAACGCCGCTGGAAGACACGATTGAAGTCGGCGTCATCGTGCTGGCCGACGGCCCGCTGGACCCGGTCCCGCTGGGCGAAGGGCCGCGTGACCCCGCTGACTACACCGCCCCGCGCAGCTCAGTCGGCGCAATGCCCGATTTTAGCAGTTTGACTTCAGGAGATAAAGGTACAGACGTGGCACAGAAAACGCAGGACGCCGTGCAGGGCGTCGCCGACAAGGCAAAAAGCGCGGCAGGCGACGCCGCAGACAGAGCAAAAGACACTGCCGTCGATGTGGCTGACAAGGTCAAAGACACTGCCGCCGATGTGGCTGATAAAGCCAAAGACGCCGCCGGTAAAATCGCCGCCAGCGTTTCCGACGCCAGCGACACCGTCAAAGACACCGCCGTGCAGACCGCCGACAAGGCCAAAAGCCTGTCCGCCAAGATCGGCGGGGCCACGACCTCCGGCGCACAGAGCGCAGGGACTGCTCTCTGGACCCTGGTGCAGCGGTCTCCCCTGCAGGCGCTTGTCTTTATCGGCAGCCTGATCTGGCTCGTCCGCCACAATCAGTCGGCGGCCTCCGTGCCCCCCGTCAGCCTCAACGATGCCGCCGGAAAAGTCGGCACCGCCGCCGGTCAGGCGCAGGCCGCACTGGGCACGCTCGGCACGCAGGTCAAAGAGCAGGCCCAGCACGGGCAGGGCTGGCTGGCAACGACCCTGCAGGAAAGCCCGCTCGTCATCGGCGCGATGGCCCTGATTGCCGGAGCCGCTCTCGGCCTCTCCGTCCCGGAAACGTCTTACGAAGACAAGCTGCTCGGCGAAAAGCGCGATGCGCTGGTCGGCCAGGTGCAGGACGCCGCCTCGGACCTGACCCAGAAAGTCACGGTCGTGGCCCAGACCGCCGTGCATGAAGCCGTCGAAACCGTCAAGGCAGAAGCCAAAAATCAGGGCCTCACTGGCGAGGCAAAACCCGACGACGCCCAGCCCGAAGATGCCCCTGCCCCGCCCGCTGGCGAGCAAAGCCAGTCGCAGTCGTAGGCACGACCGCTGGTCCCGGACGCTTGGAAAAGTGTCCGGGGCCTTTTTGCGTGTCCGCCCCATGCGGGGTATACTTGGCGTATCAATTCACCGGGGGAAGCAGCACATGGCAACACCAAGTTTAGAAGAGCGCGTCGCAGTTCTGGAAGCCGAACTTAAACAGCTCAAGCAGCAGTCGGAGCCGGATAAATTATCTGACGCCCCACGCGGATGGCAGCGCATTGTCGGCATTTTCCAAGATGACCCGGAATTTGAGGAAGCGGTGCGTCTGGGTCGTGAGTGGCGGATGGCAGATGCCCCGAACGAGGAGGAGAAGCCTGCCTGATGTGGATTTTGGACACAGACCATTTGACGATTTTGGAGCGTGGGGGCAGCGCGGCGCTTGCTTTGCAGATGCGTTTAGGACAAGTTCCAGTGGCGGATGTAGACACAACCATTGTCAACTACGAAGAGCAAATGCGCGGCTGGCTTGCTAAATCCGCTCAGTCTCGCACACCTTCTGCAATGATCACAACCTATCAACTTCTGCGTAAGCACGTTGACACCTTCGCCGATTTTACGCTGTCTGCCTTTGATGAAGCGGCTTCTTTCCATTACGAGCGATTGCGGAAGGCTTCCATTCGCATTGGCACAAATGATTTGAAAATTGCCGCCATTTGCCTGGCAAATGATGCTACGCTGCTGACGCGCAACTTGAAAGATTTCGGCAAAGTGCCCGGCCTCCGGGCGGAAGACTGGTCGTTATGACAGAGACAGCGTCCACTTTTTAATGAAGTGCCCCCGCTGCCGGACTTTTCGCATACCATTCTGGAAAGCATGACTATTGGGCCGCGCCAGGGGGCCTATTTTTGGAGATTGTCTTTGAACAGGTGGAAGCACAGATAGTCATTCCGTGTCAGAGCGTCACGGTGACTGAAACAACAACATAATTCCAAAATAACATTTAATGTTTGCTTAACTTCGTTTCCGTATAATGCTGCTGTCAGAACATGATTCGGCAAAGAAGGGAATCAACATGGCTTTTTTTGGACACGATCCGGTCTTTTATGACCTGCTCGAAACGCAGGCAGACGCGGCTCACAAAGCGGCGGAAGCATTTCACTCACTGGCTCAGGACTTCACGCAGAGCGAGCGCGTTGCCGAGACCCTCAAACGACTGGAAACGGAGGCGGATGGCCTGACGCATGAGCTGGTTCAGAAGGCCGATGCCAAGTTTATCACCCCGCTGGACAAAGGCGATCTGCATGGACTGTCCCAGGCTCTGGACAATATCACCGACACCCTGGAAGCCGCCGTCGCCCGCATCTGGCTCTACAAGCTTACGACAACCCGCCCGGACCTGGCCCCGATGACGGAGCGGCTGGTCCAAATCACTCAGGCAACCCGCGAGGGTGTCGCCTACCTGCGGCATCTCAAAGACCACAAGACCCTGGCCCCCATCCTTGTTCGCATTCACGATCTGGAAAACGAAAACGATCAGCTCTACCGGCAGGCCCTGGGCGTGCTGCTAAACGACTCCGAGGCGAACCCCATCATTGTTATCAAGTGGAAAGAAGTCTACGACCGCGTAGAAATCGTCGCTGACGAATGCGAGAATGTTGCCGACATTCTGGAAAGTCTGGTGGTGAAATATGCATGACATCCCCCTCCTGCTTATCGTCATCGTGGCGTTCGCGCTGCTCTTTGACTACACCAACGGCTTCCATGACACGGCCAACGCCGTGGCGACGGTCATCTCCACCCGGGTCCTGCCGCCGACCTTTGCCATTGTGATGTGCGCCGTGCTGAACTTTGCCGGGGCGTTCTTTTCGCAGAACGTCGCCAAAACCATTGCCAAAGGATTAATCGATTCGCACGCGGCCACGCAGGAAGTGATTCTGGCGGCGATCATCGGCGCAATCGCCTGGAACGTGCTGACCTGGTACTTCGGCATCCCCTCGTCGTCGTCGCACGCGCTGATTGGCGGGCTGGTCGGGGCCACCGTGGTTTTTGCCGGAAGCCATGCCGTCCTCTGGGCCGGGGTCATGGATAAAGTCGTGCTGCCGATGGTCCTGTCGCCGCTGATCGGCTGCGCCATTGCGTTTGCGCTGATGACGCTGCTCTTCGGGCTATTCAAAGACACCCGCCCGGCCGCAGTCAACGGGCTGTTCTCGTGGCTTCAGCGGATTTCGGCGGCACTGGTGGCCTTTAGCCACGGCCAGAACGATGCTCAGAAAACGATGGGCGTAATCACGCTGGCTTTAGTGGCCTTCCACGTCATGCCCGGCGGCAAGGATGTGCGGATTCCGACCTGGGTGATTGTTTCCTGCGCGACGGCGATGGGGCTGGGAACGCTGTCCGGCGGCTGGCGAATTATCAAGACGCTGGGAACACGCATTATTGACCTGCAGCCGATCAACGGGTTCGCGGCGGAAACGTCGGCTTCCCTGGTTCTGACAACGGCCAGCTATTTCGGGATGCCAGTCAGCACCACCCATATCGTGGTCGGCAGCGTGTTTGGCGTCGGCATCGCCAAGCGGCTGAACGAAGTGCGCTGGCCCATCGCGCAGCGGATGGTTTCGGCCTGGGTGCTGACCCTGCCCGGCGCGGCACTGGTCGCGGGCCTGAGCTTCTTTTTGATTCAGGCCGCCGGAGGCCATCACGCGCCCGTCGCGGTACGCTAGGGGTTAGTGCAGGAGGATTAATGCAGGAGGATTAATGCAGGAGGATTAATGCAGGA
>CAXUKS010000023.1:0-1585 GCA_964251675.1 uncultured Armatimonadales bacterium | reverse complement strand
GGTTAGTGCAGGAGGATTAATGCAGGAGGATTAATGCAGGAGGATTAATGCAGGAAGAGGCAAGGGTATAAAAACGCATGGCTGATTTAGAACTGTTTACCCGCAACCCGGCAAACCCCATTCTTAAAGCGTCGGACATTCCCTTCCCCTGCAAGGCCGTCTGCAACCCCGCCGCCGCGACCGTGGACGGTGAAACACTGCTGCTGCTGCGGGTGATTGATCCCGAAGACCATTCCAGCCTCGTTGTCGCCCGCTCGGCCAACGGTGTCGACGGCTGGCGCTTTGCCCCGGAGCCGCTCTTGGCCCCCTGCCCGGACCCGCTCTGGTACGAAACACTGGGGTGCGAAGATGCGCGGCTGACGTGGATTGAGGAAATTCAAAGTTGGGCCGTGGTCTATGTTGGGGCTTCGGAACAGGGGGCGGGCGTGTGCCTGGCGCTCACCAATGACTTCCAGACCGTGGTGCGTCGGGGCATGATTATCCATCCGTACAACAAAGACGCTGTGCTGTTTCCCCGTCAGATCGGCGGGCGCTATCTAATGCTGCACCGACCGACAGCAGGGCCGCTGGAGAATATCTGGATTTCGAGCAGCGACGACTTGCAGCACTGGGGCCACCCGCGCTGCGTGCTGGAAGAATCCGATCAGCCAGGCTGGTACAGCGGCAAAGTGGGGGCGGGACCGCCGCTGATTGAGACGCCCGACGGCTGGCTGCTGATCTTTCATGGGGTGATGCGGCAGGGGGACGGCTGGCTGTATCGGGTGGGAATCGCCCTGCTGGATTTGGAAGACCCCAGCAGGATGATCGCCAAAGTGCCTACCTGGGTGCTGGGGCCAATTGAGCCGTATGAGCTGCGTGTGGGGCAGCCCGGCGTCGTATTCCCCACGGGAGCGACACTTCGAGACGGGGTCGTCTGGCTGTATTACGGCGCGGCAGACACCACAGTGGCACTGGCGACAGCCCGGCTGGAAGATTTAATGGCCGCTTTGCAGAGAGTATAGCAGAGATTAGACCTCTTGCGTAAGTGCGTAGCCCTACCGCCCGGAGTAAAGTCCGGGGCTGCCAAGTGCGATTGTCCGGCTCTTGTGTCCGCCTCTTATGTCCGCGAAGGCGGGCAATCGCACTCGGCAGCCCCAGAATCCATTCTGGGAGTAAAGGCGTGAGGACTTATGCAAGAGGTCTATTAGAAAAACACAGGGCGGGCCAGGCAAAAATGCCTGGCCCGCCCTGTGTTTTTGACAACTCTGCCCGGCGGCTGCTTAGCGACGGTAGGCTGTATGCGTCTGCCGCTGGGTGCGGATGTCACGGCGAATTTCGCTGGCCCGCTTGTGAGCACGCTCGGCGGCGCGGTAGCGGCCATTCGCTACGGCGCGGGTATAAGCGGCCTTCTGCCGCTGGATCGCCGCCCGCTCGGTGGAGCGGTGGGTCTGATCGGGGGAATGGCGGTAGCTCTGGGCGGAGGCGGCGCTGCCTGTTCCGGCAAGCACCAGGCTCAGGCCGCACAATGCCAGCCCTTTGAATATCGAAACGTTCATAATATCAAGTCAGGAGACTGTCTCGCCTTTAGGCGACAGAGGAATGACTT
>CAXUKS010000022.1:32922-65040 GCA_964251675.1 uncultured Armatimonadales bacterium | reverse complement strand
TGACCGCGCTGGGAATGCCACAAAGCTATGCTATTTGATTTATGCAACAAAGCCCAAAGCAAGCATTCTATATTAGCATCAACCATCGTTCTAATGACAACAGATAAGAAAGTATTCCTTATGAAACATAAGACAATGCGCCCAGCCTTCGCTGCGTTTTTGCTCCTTCCTGTTTGCTGTACCTGCCTTTTACTTCCTGGAGCTTCTCAAACACCCACTCCCGAGAACGCTCGTCAGCACGCAATCCATGCTGATCAACTCTTTCATCAGGATGACGTAAAAGGTGCGATTACAGAGCTTCGTGAAGCTATCCAACTGGACTCCAGTTATACTTATGCACACAGCCAGCTTGGCAATGCTTTAATCTACACCAATCAATATGATGAAGCGATTGCAGAGTGTCGCAAAGCAATTGCTCTTAAGCCCAGTTATCCCGACGCGCACAATAATCTGGCTCATGCCCTGCTGGCTAACAAGCAGTATAGTGCCGCGCAGGACGAGTGCAATGAAGCACTCCGCTTGAACCCAAAATTCGCAGAAGCTCACGATATGCTTGGGCGCATCCTGAACCACACTAACAAAACCGATGGAGCATTAGCGGAATATAAAACAGCCGCCCGACTCAAACCGGATTATGCATTAGCCCATGATCATATAGGAGTCATATTGTTCTCTCGGAATCAATACAGCGCGGCGGCGGCTGAGTTTCGAAAGGCAATCAAACTCAAGCCTGATATGGCCTCTGCACATCAGAACCTGGGCCAAGCACTTGCTCACACTAATCGCAAAGCGGCAATTGCGGAATTCAAAACCACAATCAAATACAAGCCCGAACGTGCGAGCGCACACGCAGATTTGGCGGTGGCTTATGCCGCAGATGGGCAAATAGATCATGCGATAGCCGAATTGCAGGAGACATCCCGCCTTACGCCTGACGATCCCGACCCCCACATTGCATTATGCAATGCATTGAGGCGAATAGGTCGTTATGACGCTGCTATCGCAGAGGCTAATAAGGCATTAAATCTCAAGCCTGGTAACGCTGTGGCTCGTCAAAGCCTCGGAAACGCTTTCCATGATGCAGGCCGCCTGCCAGAAGCCATTGCTCAGTACCAAGAAATCCTGCGCTCAAAGCCAGAGGAGGTTGGAGTCCACAACGATCTGGGAAACGCGCTTGCCTCTCAAGGGAAAATTGATGCTGCAATCGCACAATTTAGGGAGGCCATTCGTCTTGCCCCCAAAAGTTCAGATGCCTACAACAACCTCGGCTCAATCTTGCGAGGAAGAGGTCAGGTAGACGCTGCAATAGAAGAATATAAAAAAGCAATTCAAGCTGAGCCTAATGACAGCGGCGCTCATGATAATCTGGGAGTGGCCTACGCTCAAAAAAAGCAGTATTTAGAAGCCATCGCAGAGCATCAAAAGTCGCTCAAGATAAATCCTAACAACGCCAATGCGCGTCTCAACCTAGGCATGGCCTACTACAACATGGGAAACATCATGAAGGCGCAAGCCGAGTGGACCAAAGTATCCAACATGGAAATCGTGGAGGCGAGGGACCAAAACTTCAAAGATAGAGCTGAGACCTATCTGGACCAGTATCACTAATCCAAGACAACAGCACAGGCAAATTACCCGAACCAAATGCCTAAGCAGCTTCCGATCCCACGAACGGAACGACCCGCTCTAAGCGATTGGGGGCTTTGCGCTGTGCCTCAATGAGATCATAACGGTTCTGCAAGTTTAGCCACCACCGTGCCGACCTCTTTCTTTCGATATACAAGCCTGATCGATTACTGCACTCGCCCATGCCGTGCCGCCTTTGCATAAGTACGCAGATCAGGTCGTAAGGTGGGGTGGCGCTTCAGAAATGCATCGATGATGCGTTCTACTTCGGGGTAGTAGTGTGACCAATGGGCTAAGCCATGCAGGGCACTTTCGCGGCAGGCGATTGAGTCGATCTTCAGCGTCCTCTGCATAATGTCCAGGCAGATCCGGTCAATCTCCACGCTGTCCGGGCGCTCAGGCTGGAAGTGCGCCTCAGCCGTAATTGGCAGGATATCCCACCACATATAACAGATCCCGTTGAGAGGGCTTACGCCCAGTTCGTCTAAATGTGACAGATGCGGCGAGCAACGCCGGGCGAAGCAGTCTCGGAACACGGCTTCCATGGCTCGAATGCCGCGCAGACGGTCTTCTAAAGGAACCTCTGGCGCCAGAAGCGAAAAAATGTCGTCGGAGAGGCAATTGTTAATCAATACATTCAACCCCTGCCCGACTTGGGCATCCGAGTACGGCAGCAGTACAGTGCCGGATTCGGCGAAAAGCCGCGTCAAATAGGCGGCTATCTGGGGCATTTCTAAGTCGGGTGCTTCCCAGTCACCTTCGTCGCTCCAGTACCATGCTGGTTCTGTGACCGGATGATCAAAATTGTAGATAACCCATTCGGGGAAGGTCATTGTTACTCCTCTTGTTCTGGAAGTTCCGGGGCATTTCCACTCACCTCCCCATAAATCTTCGTCACAGCGTCCAGCATCGGAGCGAGGGCATAGCGGGAGTGGACGACGGGGAGGGCGGCTTCAGCGAGCTTGGCGCGGAGGCGGCGGTCGCTTTGCAGGCGGCTCAGGGCGGCGGCGAGGGCGTCGGGGTCGCTCGGCGGGACCAGCAGGGCGGTCTCGCTGTCGACCAGCATGTCGGCCAGGCCGCCGACGCGGGAGGCAATCAGGGGGACGCCCGCCGCTATGGCTTCCAGCGCGGTCAGGCCCTGCCCTTCGCGGCGGGAGGGGATCACGCAGACATCGGCGGCGGCGAGCAGGGGGCGGATGTCGTCAAGGCGGCCCAGCAGGCGGGCGTTGGCGGGGGCGGACTTTGCGAGAGCGGCCTGCTCAGGGCCGTCCCCGGCAACGAGAAACGTCATGCCGCCGCGCTGCGTGGCGGCGGCGAGCAGGGTGTCAATTCCCTTTTCGCGGGACAGCCGGGCCGCCGCGCCTACCACAAAGGCATTCTCGGACAGGCCGAAGCGGTGCCGGGCGGCGGCGCGGTCTTGATGAGCGGCGGAAAAGCTGTCCAGGTCTATGCCGTTCGGGACGACGACAATTTTGCCCCGCGCAATCCCGCAGGCGGCGAGGCCGTCGGCGACCGAGGGGGAGACGGCGAGGGCGCGGGCGCACCGTGCGCCAACATAGGCCGTCGCCAAACGCGACAGAGGGCTTAAACTCGGCAGGTTATGCGCGGTGAAGACGAACGGGAATGCCCGGTGACGCTGTGCCAGAGCGCACACCCACGCCGCCCGCAGGCCGTGGGCGTGGGCCAGGTCCGCAAACTGCGGCCGGACGCGGGCCAGACGCCGGGCGGCCAGCAGGTCCCGCGCCGGGGACAGCGACCCCGCAATATCCAGCGGAATGGTCGCGTGCAGATTGGGGTGGTGCAGCACCTCGGCCACGAACGCGGGCGGCGCGGCCAGCGACAGGGTCACCCGTGCCGGGTCCAGCCCGTCCAGGAGGGACAGAACATGACGCCGAATGCCGCCCTGCGCGGGGCGCATCACTACCAGCACTCGAATCGCAGAGGTCACGGCAGCTCGGCCATTCGCTGAGAATGGCGGCGATGCCGCCGCCGGTGACTGCTGCTGCCTTCTTCCGCATCGGCAACCCGGAGGCCGTCGGGCGCAACGCCGAAAATGCTCTGAATGACCGGCGCGGCTTTCGGCCAGTCGGTTGCCACATTGCTTCCCGCCTCGCGTGATGGCAAGGTGGTCATGTGGACATCCTCGCGGGGCGTGTCATGGACAAACCGGGCCAGGGCCACTTTCTGGTCCATCGACAGATCGCTTTCCAGATGGCTATCAATCGTATCCAAAAGCGGCCCAATTTTGGTCAGCGTTTCCGGTGAGCGCATCTTGGATTTGAGCGCCGCCAGCAGCGTCTGCTGACGCTGCGTGCGGACCAAATCACTGTCCGAGTGGCGGAAGCGGACAAAGCCCATCGCCTGCTGGCCGTTCAAATGCTGCAGCCCGGCTTTAAGTGAATATGTAGATGCCCCCAGTTATCGTCATAGTCCATCTTCTTGTCGACAACTAAGTCCACGCCGCCCAGGATGTCAATGGCTTGCTCAAAGCCGTCAAAATCCAGCGCGACATATTTTTCACTCGGGATGCCGAAATTGTCCTGCACCGTCTGCTCGGACAGTGCTGGGCCGCCGTACTTGTGGGCGGCATTGATTTTGGTCGTGCCATGTCCGGGGATTTGCGCCAGCGTGTCGCGGGGAATGGACAGCAGCGCGACGGTCTTTTTGTCAAAGTCCAGATGCGCCACCATCAGCATATCGGAGCGCCCGCGTGATTTCAAAATCTGGTCCGAATCGCTATAGTCCCGGTCCCGGCCAATCACCATGAGGTTCAAAGCCTGCTGATGTGGGAACACATCGGCGACGCTTTTGCGCCCCATAATCGAGCCAATCAGGCCCGGCAGGACGTGGCTTGTGCGATATAAGTAGCCGCCGTACAGGGACGCGGCGGTCAAAGTCAACAGGGCAGCGGTTCCAAAAATCTTGCCAAGCATCCGGCCTTTGGTTCGTCGTTGAGGGCGGCGTGCGGGGAGGGGACGGCGCGGGCCGCGAGGGCGGCGCGGGGTGGGTGTCATGTCGGCGGGGTCTCTCCAGTGATAAAGGCGTTATGAAAGTATAAATGCGGGCAGCCGGTGAGGGCTGTCCGCATTATAACGCAGGTTTGGGGAGATTGTCAAACGAATTTCTTATGATTTCAGCGCGATTTCGCGCAAATTGTGCATCAGCTTAAGCGCATCGTCATAAGGCCGCTGCCAGGTGTTGCGTCCAAAGATCAACCCCGTGGCTCCGGCAGCGAACGAATGCCGCGCTTTTTCTAGCAGCGCGTCATCGGGTTCCTTCTCGCCACCCGAAATCAGCACCAGCGTTTTGCCCGCGCTTTTGACGATCCGGTCGATGCCTTCCTGCGGGCTAAACGCCAGTGTGTCATAAGGCTTCGGCGAGGTTGGCGTCGGACTTTGTGTGGGGAAGTTGACTTTGACCACATCCGCGCCGACCTCGGTGGCAACACGGGCCGCGTAGTCAATCGCGTAGACGCTTTCCTTGCCGCCTTTGGCTTCCACGGCCTCGCCACGCGGGTAGGCCCAGATAATCGCTGGAATGCCCAGCCGCTCGGCGTCCCGGCGCACGGTTTCCCACTGCGCGAAGTCCCGGTCCTGCGCGGGCGAGCCGACATAGAGGGTGTACCCGATGGCATCCGCGCCCAGGGCGACGGCGTCTTCCACAGACGCCAGGCACGACGAGAACGCCTCGTCGTCCGAAGGGATTTCTGTTTTGCCGTTGAGCTTGACAATCAGCGGCAGCTTCCCGGCATACGCTCTGCCATATTTCTGCGCCAGGCCGTATTGCAGGGCAATGCCGGAATACTTGCCTTCAATTGCCAGCTTGAACTGAAAATTGGGGTCTGCTGAGTCGGGGTTAGCAAAAAAGTCGCGGGGGCCATGCTCCAGCCCCTGATCAATCGGCAGCAGCAACAGCGTCCCGTTGCCCGGCCCGGCCCCGTAAAGCATCCGGTGCAGGCGGGCGCGTTTGCCCGTGGAAAGGTGGTCCAAATCGTCTAGTGTCAGCCGTGTCGCCATTGGGTGTGACTCCTCATAAAAACAGTGAAGCGCAATGCCAATTCTGTGCCAGCAAGGAAGCGGGGGCTAAACCTGTGTTCCTCTACGCCTCCGCCAGCAGGGCCTCGGCGGGATTGTCGTTTTTCAGGTCGCGCAGCACGAGGCCGGACAGCAGCTTCGGGTAAAAGAACGTGGACTTCTGCGGCATCACATCGCCCGCCTCGGACACGGCTTTGATTTCGTCCACCGTAGGCCGCCCCAGCAGGAAGGCCGCCTGCGCCGTGCTGGTCTTTACGGCGTCCACGGCCTCGGACAGCTCGCGGGTGTAGGAAACATTGGCCCCTGAAGTGACGGCGGCGGCATCAATGCCGAGGCAGCCTTCTAAGATAAGGCTTCCCAGCAGACTGACCGGCAGGCGCTCGGCGGCAGTCAGCGACGGGTCGGCGGAGGGACCGTTCAGCACGGCTAGATGCACCTCGCCGGGCGGCAGGACGACGCCGAAGGCCAGCTTGCCCCCGGCAGCGTGTGCCGCGATTTCGGCTTCCACCGTCTCCGCAGTGCCGGGCGACAGCGTGAACGTCTCCCGCAGCGTATCCGGCAGGGCGTTTATCGTGTCCTGCGGAACATTTTTGATTAGCCGGTGCGTTGGCAGCACCAGCAGCCCGGCGTCCTCCAATGCCGTCAGGGCAATCAAAATAGAGTCGCAGGGCAGGGGAGTCTCGGCAGACACGTCGGGATGCGCGGCGCGGACCTCGCGCCGATAGTTCAGGGCCGTTTCGTAGCGGTGGTGGCCGTCGGCGATAAACACCTGCTTGTCGGCCATCATCTCGCGCAGAACGGCGTGGGCATCGCTGTCGGTCAGCTTTTCAACGGCGTGGCTGGACCCGATTAAATCATCCACGCGCTCAATCACCGTCTCGCGGTCGTCGTATTCGCCCACGAACGCCTGCACGGCCCCGTCGGGATCGGAATACAGGCCGTAAATCGGCTCAAACTGAGCCTCTGTGGCGCGGAGCAGCTCCAGCCGGTCGGTTTTCGGCCCGGTCATGGTTTTCTCGTGCGGCAGGACGCGGCCCGCGCTGTACTCTTCCAGCTTCAGCAGGCACAGCAGGGCCATCCGCTCCGGCACGGGGTTTCCGGTGCCCGGATCGGCGAAGTTCTGGCGGTACACATAGACCGCTGGGGAATCGTCGGCCTTCAAAATGCCCGAGGCCAGCCATTCCCGAAACAGCTGGGCCGCCTGCGCGTACCTGTCGTCCTCGCGTCCCAGAATCAGCCGCACCACATTGGCGGGATTTTTGGCGTATAGGGCCTCCTGTGCGGACGGCGAAATGACATCATAGGGGGGCGCGGTCAGGTCCGCGAGAGAGGCCCCGGCGGCGGCGGGGTCGTAACGGACGCCGCGAAACGGCAAAATATCAACCATAGTCCGCAGGATACCCCAACACATTTAGTCTTGGCAAGAGGCAGAGCCGACCGCTTGCGGGTATAATTGCTCCCATGTCCCTCACGCTTTCTGGAAAATTGTCTGAAATAACGCAGCGCCTGCTGGCCCGTGACCCGCTGCCTCCGCTCGTTCCTGTGGCTGTGTATGACCCCGCGCTGACCCCAGCCATCGACGCTTTGAACGCGCCCGCGCTGGTTACTATCAGCCTGCACGTCCTGAACGACGATTTAGAATCGGCCCATCCGCTGTCGCAGGAACTCGAAGGCAACCCCATCGCCGATTACTGGCACGCCATTATTCATCGCCGCGAAGGCGACTACAGCAATTCCCGCTACTGGTTTGGCCGTGTCGGCTCCCTGCCCCTTCTGGCCGAGGTGTACGGCCCCGACCCCGCCGCCCCCGGAGCCTTCGTCGCCCGCTGCCGCACCGCAGGACGTGGGGCTGACGCTGACTTGCAGGCATTTCAGCAGGCTGAGATGGCTAGGCTGCTGGACTATGTGCTGCATGGGTGAACGCGCCTCGTAGGCCGAAAGACGAGGGGGTGAAAACCCCTCGCTAGGAGAGGCACCCTCCGGGTGGAAGAATAGGCCATTAAACGGAACCTCTTCTCCTTCGTCCGAAGGACGCCTCTCCTAGCGAGGAGTTTTCAACTCCTCGTCTCCTTGCCTTCAGACCATCGCTTGATTTTCGGCGCGATTCGCCTTATAATGTTTTACAATGCTTCTTGACTGCCTCTCTAAAGCGAACACACACTATGTATGAACAGTTTTACGGCCTCCGCGAGACCCCCTTTTCGGTGCAGCCTGACCCCCGGTATGCGTTCCCCAGCGTGGAGCATAAAGTTTCCATCGCCAAGATGCGCTATGCCGTGGACCAGAAGCGAGGCCTGGCCGTGCTGACCGGCCCGGTCGGCTCCGGCAAGACCACCATCGCCAACGGCCTGCAAATGACCTGGGACGATGACCCGACCAAGACCGTCGCGTTCCTGCCCGGCGCTCCCGTGCGGACCCCCGGCCAGTTTCTGCGGCTCATCCTGGAAGCCTTCGGTACGCCCGCCCTCCGCACTGAGGCGCAGAACCGTCAGGCTTTGGAGCGGTTCCTGCTGGATGAATACACCGCCGGGCGTCACCCGGTCCTGCTGCTTGACGAAGGCCAGAATGTCACGTCCCGCGTGATTGATGCGATTTCGGACCTGACCAACTTCCAGACCTCGCAGACAAAGCTGATTACCGTGGTCATGCTGGCGCAGGACAACCTGCCCAAGAAGCTGGAGCGCCACGACGCCTTCCGTTCGCGTATCGCCGTGGTGGGCCGTCTGGACCCGCTTTCGCTGGAAGAGATGACCGAGATGATTGCCTTCCGCATCACCACGGCGGGCGGCGGCGCGATTGGCACCTACTTTGAGCCGCAGGCCCTCACGGATGTTCATGCCATCACACGCGGCGTCCCCCGCGACGTCTGCGTGCTCTGCGACTCGCTGTTTGTCAACGGCTACGTCCGCGACCAGCGCGTGATGACCCCGGCCCTGGTTGCCCGCACGCTCAGCGAGATGAGCCGCGAAAAGAAATGGCCCGTTCAGCTTAAATCTGCCAAATAAGCTCACTGAATAAAGCTCACTGAACCCGCCCAGGAGACCGCCCCCGATGACTACGCTTGCCGAGCTTCGCCTCGCCAACCTGCGCGAACAAAAAAAGTCCGCCGAACCCGCCGCCGCCGAGCCTGCGGCTGAAGCCGCGCCCGTCCCGGACGTCGTGGCCGCTCCGGTTTCCGACGCCGCGCCCTTGCCTGCTGCGCCCGCTCCGGTTCCTGCTGCACGGGAAGACGATCTGGTGCTGTCTCAGTACCTGAGCGAGTCCGCTGACCCGCTGCCGCCTGCCGAAAACGCCGCCGACCTCGAAGCCGAGCGCACGGCCGCGTTTTTCGAGCGTGTCCAGGCTGCCCTCGCCACCAAGACGCACCACCCCAGCGGAGCTAAAGTCACCGTGGATATGTCGACTGCTCTGTTCCACCGCACCAAACGCTACTGCCTGGACCACGGCAATGTCACCCTGCGCCAGCTTTTCTTGGACCTGATGACCGAGTTCCTGAGCGAAGAAGGATACTGAGCTGAAGGTCAGGCGCAGAATGCCAGAAGCCACGGGTTAAAACCCGAGGCTAAAAAGTGCCCACCGTCCAGCGGACGGAAGAAAAAGATGTAGAACGCAAAAGAGATAACCACGGAGGGAATATGGGACACAGCAAGTTGGAGTATTATCTGCATCTTGTCTGGACAACGTACCAGCGAGAGCCGCTTTTAGTTGGCGACACGGAAGCATTGATTTATGCCTGTCTGCGGGCGGAAGCGCGGCGAATGCACTGCAATGTGCTGGCGCTTGGCGGCTTGGTGGATCATATCCATCTGGTCGTGGAACCCCCGGCTATGATTGCACCGGCACAGGTGGCAAAGCAATTGAAAGGTGCCTCTACCCGGTTTGCCAACAGCAAAGGCATTGATTTTCGCTGGCAGGCAGGTTACGCAGGCTTTAGTCTGAGCCGCCCGCACCTCAAAGCGGCTGTGCCGTATGTAGAGACGCAAAAACAGCGGCATCAGGAAAAGAACATCTGGCGTGATTGGGAGCCAGAGGATAACTAGCGGCTATGGATGCCGCGCAGACGCAGACCGAACACGCAGGCGCGGAGGAGCCACGGGTTGAAACCCGAGGCTAAGAAGTGCCCAGTGTCCAGGGGACACAAGACTAAGAACAGGCCCGCCGCTGTTGTCCGGTCTTGCGTGCCCGGCACGGCGGGCTTTTCACAGCCTCGGGTTTTAACCCGTGGCTCCTCCGCGCCTGCGTGTTCGGTCTGCGTCTGCGTCGAAAACCTTGCCCTTGACGTTCGCCCGCTCTCACCCGGTATAATAGACACACAAAATAATTCGCCCGCTGCGAACCCTTTACAGGGCGCGGGCCGTTCAATTGACAAAATAACACCATTACTTAGCAAAGCAGAGGATTAGCAGAGATGTCAGGGCATAGCAAATGGCATAGTATCAAGCACCAGAAAGGGAAAACCGATGCCGAGCGCGGCAAGCTGTTTACCCGCCTGGCACGGGAGATCATCGTGGCCACCAAAGCGGGCGGCCCCAGCCCCGATTCCAACATCACCCTCCGCGCCGCCATCACGCGGGCGCGGGCGATTTCCATGCCGCAGGACAACATCAAGCGGGCTATCGCACGCGGCGCGGGCGGTGAAGACAGCGCGAACTATGAAGACCTGACCTACGAAGGCTATGGGCCGGGCGGCGTCGCCATCATGGTTAACTGCCTGACCGACAACAAGCAGCGCACCGTCTCGGACGTGCGCTCGTTCTTCAACAAGACCGGCGGACGGCTGGCAGAATCCGGCAGCGTCGGCTACCTGTTCCAGCCCAAAGGCGTGATCATCGTGGACCCGGACGTCACTACCGAAGATGCCGTCACCGAAGCGGCTATTGAAGGCGGTGCGGAAGACGTGCAGCCCACCGAGGACGGCGGCTTTGAGATCACCACCGAGCCGGACGACCTGACAGCGGTGATGCAGGCGCTGGAAGATGCGAAAATCGCCTATGTGTCGTCCGAGCAGACTATGATTCCCCACACCAGCGTGGAGGTGGCCGGAAAAGAAGCCAGCCAAGTCATCCGCCTGATGGACCTGCTGGAAGACCATGACGACGTACAGAAAGTCTACGCCAATTTCGACATCTCCGATGCCGAGATGGAAGCCGCTGAGCGGGGGTAAGAAAAGCACGGGGGTTCAGCCCCGTGTTCCTTCCGTTCCGTGCGACACTGGAGCCACTCATGACACGGCCCGCCTCGCCTGCCCGCTCACTGCTTGCCTGCCTTATGCTTGCCTGTTTATTCGGGGCAGCAAGCGCCCCGGCGTGGGCTGATGGCCCGACTGTCACCGCTGTGTTTGGCCTCGGCGGGCGCTACCGGCCCGGTGGGTGGTGTCCTGTGATCGTCAAAGTCCACAATCCCGGCGCGGACGCGCTGGACGGACAGGTGCAGGCGCTCTCGGAAACAGACCCGAATGCGGGCCGCTTTGGCCGCCCGACAGTGAATGCGGGCGCGGCCTTGTTTTCCCGGCCCCTCTCCGTGCCCGGCGGCGGGACGGGGCAGACGCAGCTTTACACGCAGAGCCTTGACCCCGGCGCGGGCAGCGTGACCGTGCAGGTGGCCGACGGGCGCACACGCGGCGACGGGCGCATTCTGGCGCAGGGCAGCTCCGCGCCAAATGGGAATTCCCTTCCTGCCGTGACGGGAGTTCCCGTCACCGATACAGACCTGCTGCTGGTGGGCTTCGGCGGCGATCCTGGAGCATTCAGTGGGCTGAATGGGCAAAAGACAGGGCTGGTCCACCTGCCCGGCGCGGGGGCAGGAGCGCCGGTGCCTGGTCCGGGGCAATCTGGTCTGCCGCCAAATCCTGGTCTGCCACCAAATGCGGGCGGGCTGCCGATAGGAACTATGCAGGTGGCTTCCATCCTGCCCGCCGACCTGCCCGACCGGCCTGTGGGCTATACCGGCGTGGATGCGTTCCTGCTGCGCGGGGATGCCCCGCTGGATGCGCTGTCCGAGGCGCAGGCGGACTCCCTCAAAGACTGGGTCGCGGGCGGCGGGCATCTGGTCGTCGTCTGCCCCGGGGCAGACCCTGGCCCGTATGCCACTGCGTTCTTCCAGGGCCTCCTGCCTGCAACTGTGCAGGCGACGGGCAAGGGGACGCTCACCCTGACCCCGCGCCCCCTGTCGGGCGTCCACACCTCTGCTCCCCTGCTTGTCACCGGTCCTTATGGCGCGGGCTGGGTGTCTGTCACCACACGCGATCTTGCCGCCCCGCTTCCCCCTGCTTTTTGGGCGGCGATTCTGACCGCCCCCCGAACGCTTTTGGGAGCCGCCGCCGCCCATGACACGGCGCTGGCGCATGATTATTATGGATATAACGGCGACGCTTCGCTGCTGTCGTCGGCGGTTCTGCGCGGGCCGTCACTGGATGCGCCGGGAACCTGGGTCATCGGCCTGTTCCTGCTGGCGTACCTTGTCATTCTGGTTCCCATCAACTATTTGGTCCTCAAGCGTCTGGACCGGCGCGAGCTGGCCTGGGCGACCATCCCGGCCCTGGTGGTGCTGTTTGCTGTCGGGACCTTCGGCGTTGGCTACGCCGCCAAAGGTGGGAGTGTGTTTGTCAACCGGGCTGCGATTGTGGAAACGGCAGCGGGGCAGACACAGGCGGGCGTGCGCGGGGCGCTGGGCCTGTTTTCGCCGCGCCGGACTTCCTACGACCTTACCCTGTCTGGGGCAGGTCTATCCGCTGCCTTGCCATCTGTGCTGTCGAATCGCTTTGGCAGCGGGGGGGACGCACAGCCGACGGGGCAGACGCGGCTGGTGCAGACCCCCGGCGGCGCGTCCCTGCTGGACGCGGCAGTCAGTATGTGGGCCATGCGAGCCTTTGATTTCCAGAGCAGCACCGACCTGGGCGGCATGGTCGATGTCAGCGTCTCAGGAAACGCGCTCAGCGTCACCAACCACACGCCGCACACGCTGACTAACTGCCAGGTCATCCGAGGCGGTACGAGCTATTCGGCGGGGACGCTTGCGCCGGGCGGCACGGCGCAGGTGTCCTTGTTTCCCGTGTCCCACACAAATCCGCAGACGCCTGGCCTGCCGCTGCCGCAGATGTCGCCCGCTTTGGTCAACGGCAGTGCGGACCAATCGGTCACGCCCCGGATGCAGGCCGCGCTATCCGACTACGCCCGTGTGCTGGGCCAGCCCGATAGCATCTATAATTATCAGGAAATGTCACAGCCCCGCGCCCCGTTCGCCCCCGCGCCAAATGAAGCCCTGCTGGTCGGGTGGAGCGACGACCCCGCGCTGGCCGGGCCGCTCCCACGTGTGGACGGGCAAGCCGTCACGGTCCACTCCACCACGCTGGTCGTCGTCCACCTGCCACTGCCTGCGTCCCTGACCACGCAGTCGCTGCCGTCTTCACCACGATTTCGGCATATTCCGAGATAGAATAATATATACCGGAATATACACCGGTAGCCGAATCAATCTATGAGCATTTTTGCCAATAATCCCGTATTGGAGCGCGAAGTGCGCGGGCGCCTGCGCTTGAAGCGGCGGGGACCAGCGGCGCTGTGGACGGCGGCCCCGATTGCGCTGGTGGCGCTGTATTTCTACACACGCGGGCTGATTGCCCTTAGCTACGGGCCGATGCGGGATGCACGGGATTTGTGGGGGCTGTTCGTGTACGGGGCGCTGACACTGATTGTGCTGCTGGCCCCCGCGCTGTCGTCGACGGCCATCACGCAGGAGCGGGAGCAGCAGACGTGGGACGCGCTGGCGGCGACAAAGCTGACGGGGGCGGAGATTATCGGCGGCAAGTGGCTGGGGCGTCAGTTTATTCCGTGGCTGATTATTCTGATCGCTCTGCCGTTTCTCATCGGCTTCGCCGTGCGCGGGCAGCTTCCCGCAAGTTTGGTTGTGACGACTCTGGCGTTTCTGATTGTCACGAGCGGCTTCTACGGGGCGCTCGGGCTGCTGTGCTCGTTCGGCGGCAAACGCTCGGCGGGGGCGACGGCAACGGCGCTGACGATGACCATTCTGCTGTGCCTCGGAACTGTGGTGATCAGCGCCGTGATTGATATGCTGGCAGTGGGCAGCTCTCGCAGCAGCACTTCCCCGGTGCTCTGGATCAATCCGTTTTATGCCATGAACTCGCTGCAAGAGTGGCTCCTGTCGTCGTCCGACAGTAGTGGATACGACCCGATGAACGCGGCCAGCGGCGAGGTGATCGGTGTTTACTTTTTTCTCACGCTGCTGGCCCTCGCCGGGTTTCTGGGACTGATGGTGCGCCGCTACACCCGTGCGGTGCGGGGGTAGGTCTTCGAAAGGCAAATGATGATCCGTATACAGCATCTGAATAAAGAATACAAAGGGCTGACCGCCGTGAAAGACCTCTCGCTGGACTTGGAGGCCGGGGACATCTTCGGCTTTATCGGGCCGAACGGCGCAGGCAAAACCACCACCATCAAGATGCTGGCGACGCTGCTCAAGCCGACTTCGGGAAAAGCCGAAATTGATGGCATTGATGTGGTTGAATACCCCGAAGCCGTGCGCGGGCGTATCGGCTATATGCCTGCGTTTTTCGGGATTTACGACGATATGCGGGTCTGGGAATATCTGGACTTCTTCGCCGGAGCGTACCGCCTGCCCCGCCCGCAGCGCCCCCGGATTATTGATGATGTATTAAGTCTTACAGATTTGGGAGGAAAAAAGGACAGCTATGTTGAAGAACTCTCTACCGGCATGAAGCAGCGGCTGTGCCTGGCGAAAACGCTGATCCATGATCCCAAAGTTCTCCTTCTGGATGAGCCAGCTTCGGGCCTCGACCCCCGTGCCCGCATTGAAATCAAAGAACTCTTCAAAGAGCTGAAGGCGATGGGCAAGACGATAATTATTTCGTCGCACATCCTGCCGGAGCTGGCAGACTTCTGCAATAAAGTCGGCATCATTGAGCGCGGCGAGATGCTGGTCTCTGGTAACGTGCAGGACATCATGGCCCAGGTGACGGGCGGGCGAACACTGGAAATCCGGCTGCTGGATGGCTGGGAGCAGGCAGCGGACATGCTGCGCGATGCCCCTGGTGTCCGCGCCGTGCGGCAGATGGAGACCTCGCTTCAGATTGATTTCACGGGCGACCCGGCTATGCAGGCGGAGCTAAATACGAGGCTGGTCGGGAGCGGCCTGCGGGTGCTGTCTTTTGCCGAGCAGGAGACGGACCTGGAAGATATTTTCATGAAGGTAACAAAAGGCCTCGTGCAATGAGCAAACGAGCGAGAAACGGGACCTATGGCACTCATCCGAGTTGGAATTTTAGGACTAGCCCGCCGCGACGGCACCTTTGCCGAAGTGGGCCTGCGCTCCTGGGAGGAGGCGGGCTGTGCGACGGTGGAGCAGGCGCTTATGGACTCAGCAGATGATTTGTATGTCGTGCATCGCGCTGTGGTGATCCGCAGTCACCGGGCGGAGCTGGAGCGGATTTTGCGGGACTGGTGCGACACGCCCAATGTCGCGCATCGCTGCGATTTAATTTTAACCGTCGGCGGCACGGGCTTTTCGCCGTCTGATGTGATGCCTGAAGCGACCCGCGCTGTCTTGGAGCGCGATGCGCCCGGTATCACCTCCGTGCTGCGTCATCTCGGCGGCCCCGAAGCCGCGTTTTCGCGGGGCGCCTCGGGAATGCGCGGCAAGACGCTGTTGATTAACCTGCCGGGACACGCCAAAGGCTTTGCCAATCAGGAGCTGCTGGTGCAGGCGATGGACGCCCTGACACCCTTCCTGCCTGAAATGGTGTCTGCCCTGAACGAAGACCCTGTTCCCCCCTGGACGGGCATCAGCCAGCCGCCTTGTTGACCCCGCCCTCCCTGTTGACCCCGCCCCCCCGAACCGGGGTATACTCCCTTCCATGACGGAGCCGTCCCCTGCCTCTTATTCTTTGTTTGGCCGCCCGCCTCTCTTCGTGGAACGCCCGGCTACGGTTGCCGAAGCGCAGGCTGCTGTGCGCCGGTCGGCGGGCCGGGCGATGGTGCCCTGGGGCGGTGGCACGCGGCAGGCGCTTGGCTTTGCCCCCGCCCGCTATGACGTGGCCCTGTCCACGGCCCGGCTCACGGACATCGTGGACTACGTGCCCGAAAACCTCACGGTGACCTGCGGCGCGGGCCTCACGGTTGCTGCTTTGCAGGAGACGCTGGCCGCGCAGGGGCAGTGGCTCCCGCTGGATGTCGCCCGCCCGGACCGGCAGACGCTCGGCGGCATTGTCGCCGCCCGTGCGGGCAGCCTGCGGCGGCTCAGTGCGGGCAGCGTGCGCGACCTGCTGCTGGGCGTCACCGTGGTCAACAGCGCGGGCGAGCGAGTGCAGGGCGGCGGGCGGGTGGTCAAGAACGTCTCGGGCTACGACCTGCCCAAACTCTACTGCGGCTCCCTCGGGACGCTGGGCCTGATTGCCGAAGTGACCTTCCGGGTCGCGCCCCTGCCCCCCGCGTCGGCCACGGCTTTGCTGCCGCTAGACGCGAACCACAACAGCGAAGATGTTCTGGACGCCCTGCTCGGCTCGGATTTGTCGCCTGCGTTCCTGTTTTTGCTGTCCCCCGAGGCGGCGCAAGCCATCGTGCCGGACGCCGAAGATGCCCAGTATGTGGCCGTCGGCTTTGACGGCGACCCGGAAGCCGTCGCCTGGCAGGTGGAGACGCTCGGTGCGGGTCATCTCGCCGCTGACACCGCCCAAACCGTCCGCGCCCGCCTGCGCGACTTTGCTTTGGACGACGCCCCGCTGACCGCCTCGTTCCATATTTTGTCGTCGCAGGTTGGCGCCTTCTCGCGCATGGTGGAATGGACCGCCCGCCGCGCCGGGTTCACCGCCGCCGTCGCCTCGGACGCCGCGCTTGGCCTGATGACCGCGCATTTTGCCCCGGCCCGCCCTGACGCCGACTGGCTTGTCTTTTACGCCGACCTGAAAGACAAAGCTGACCGCTGCGGCGGCTCGTTTATCTTGGAAAAAATGCCTGACGTATTACGGGCCGAGGCCGTCCCTGTCTGGTCGCCCCTGCTTCCCGACTTCGGCCTGATGGCCCGTGTCAAAGCCGCTCTGGACCCGGCCCGAATGTGGAACCCTGGGCGATTTGTGGGCGGATTGTGACGGAAGGGGATTCAGAAATCAAGCATGGCAAAGCCGCAAAAAATCGCGCTCTGGTTTCTGCTGGCTTTGGGGGGTATTCTCGGCACAAGCTATGGCTGGATGCGCTTTGCTGACACTCTTTCCCCATGGGTACTGGCGGAAACAAAAAGCCAAGCCCACAAAGGCGTGGCTCTCTTTCTGGTAGACGCTGGCTCGTTTGCTGGCAGCGACACTTACTTCTTTGTGCGGGACCCGGCCAAATGGGGAACAAAACCACTGCGCGTGGGTGGTCCCTATACCTCTGACGGCAAATTAAGAATGGAAAGGGCTGTCTGGTCCCAGGACGGTTCGGTCATCGCTGTTCAGGTGATGGTGGGCCAAAATAAACCTGAACTATACTTAGGCCCTTACTGGGTAAACGCCTACGACTTTCGTAACCACAAATCTTTTGTGCAGGGGGCGACAGTCAGCGAGCAATCTAAAGCAATCGCACATCTGCTTGCTGAACGTGGCGGTACAAGTCAGAACATTCTTATCGCCCCTTCTGCGGTCGGGCAGTCAATCGGTCTGCATGAAGCCGCAGAGTTTGATACCAGCGACCCACAACAGCCTGAGAAGTAGCGCAATAAGGAAACCGGCACTGGAAGTGCCGGTCTATTAGCAAACGGAAAAAGTGTCTCCGACACTGAGGACCCGTCAACGTAATCTTTTCTTGAGTCGCGGAGCAGATACGCAGTAATGCCGTCTTCGGCATACTTTCTCTTTTTACTAATAGGCTGACACTTCCAGTGCCAGTCCTCGGGGCTACAAGACACGATGACCACGCACGAGCAAAACTTGATGGCCTGTGTCCAGTGCGGCCTGTGCCTGCCCGCCTGCCCGACGTATCTGGAAACGGGGAGCGAGGCGGACAGCCCGCGTGGGCGCCTTGTGCTGATGCGGCAGATGCACGAAGGCAAATTGTCGCCGTCGGACCCGGATGTGACCCGGCACCTCGACCTGTGCCTGGGCTGCCGCGCCTGCGAGACTGCCTGCCCGTCGGGCGTGCCTTACGGGCACATTCTGGAAGTCGCCCGCGCCCAGATCAATGCCGCCGGTGTCCGCCCTCTCGGCACGGACGCCGCCCGTTTGGGTCTATTGGGCACACTGGCACAGCCGAAGCGCATGACCGTGGCCCTAAGAATGGCGCAGGCCGTCACCGGGGGCGTCGTTCCCGCGCCCGCCGTGCGCCTGCTGTCGGGCGACGCACACGCGAGTGCCCAGACGCCGCTGCTGCCGCAGAGTCTGGCCCCGGCCCTGCCGCCGACCATCACGCCTGCGATGGGGGCCAAACGCGCCCGTGTCGGCGTGCTGCTCGGCTGCGCGATGCGCGTGCTGTACGGGGATGTCAACGCGGACACGGTGACGGTGCTGGCCGCCAACGGCTGCGAAGTCTTAGCCAACCGCCGTCAGGGCTGCTGCGGAGCTTTGCACGGGCACAATGGGTATGTCGAAGAGGCCAAAGCGCTGGCCCGGTCGCTGGTGGATGCCTTCACGCCGCTGGACGGGCTGGACGCTATCGTGGTCAACTCGGCAGGCTGTGGCAGTCAGATGAAAGACTACGGGCACTTGCTGGCCGGCGATCCTACCTATGCCGAACGTGCCGCCGCGTTTGCGGCTAAAGTGCAGGACGTGTGCGAATTTCTGGACGCCCTCGGCTGGATCGCGCCGCTCCGAGAAGTCTCTGCCACGCCGCTGACCATGACCTACCACGATGCCTGCCATCTCGTACATGGGCAGGGAGTGAAAGATGCCCCCCGCGCCCTTCTCTCTCGCTTGCCCACCGTGCGCTGGGTGCGCCTGCCCGAAAGCGAAGTCTGCTGCGGCTCGGCGGGGATTTATAACTTTACCGAGCCGGACATGGCTCGGCGTCTGCAAACGCGCAAATTAGACAACATTCTGCAAACCGGCGCGTCCGTCGTCGCCACTGGCAACCCTGGCTGTCTGTCGTGGATTGGCGCGGGCTTGCGCGAGCGCGGCCTGCCGGACATCCGGGTGGTTCATCCGGTCACGCTGCTAGCGGAGGGGCTGGGACCTACCTTCCTTGCTTCGCAGGGTCCTCCCTAAAGGGAGGATTAGGATTAAAGGCGAAAGGCCTGCGTGTTTTGTCTGTATCCTTCCTTTAGGAAGGACCCTGCGAAGCAAGGAAGGTAGGTCTCCTCGGGGCCGGGGGGCCTCTTACCACACATTATGCTCACACAACATATCGAAGAACTGCAAACAGACCTGCGCGGGCTGGCCGTGCATGAAGCCGCCCTGCGCGGGCTGGCTGATGCCGTTTTGCACTCGTTTAACACCGGCGGCAAGCTGCTCACCTGCGGCAATGGCGGCTCGGCGGCGGAGGCGGCGCATCTGGCGGAAGAGTTCACCGGGCGCTTCTACCGGGAGCGAAAGTCCCTGCCCGGCCTGTGCCTGTCAATTGACGGCACGCTGCTGACGTGTATCGGCAACGACTATGGCTTTGACGAGGTGTTTGCGCGTCAGGTACACTCTCTGGGAATGCCCGGCGATGTGCTGGTGGTGTTCACGACGAGCGGCAACTCGGAGAATGTGACCCGCGCCCTCAAAGCCGCCCAAGCGCGGGGGCTGGTGACGGGGGCGTTTCTGGGCCGCACCGGCGGGCAGTGCCGGGGGCTGGCCGATTATGAGATGATTGTGGAGAGTGTCAGCCCCAGCGCCATGCGCGTGCAGGAATGCCATCAGCTCATGCTCCATGCCCTCTGCGAACACGTCGAAGTGACGCTGCTGGGGATTGGGGCGTGACTGAAATTGGAAAGAACCGACCGATGACTTTTTGTGACAAGCTCAGCGCGGGCGTCCCGACACTCTCGTATGAGTTCTCGCCCCCCAAAAACCCGGCAGGGTGGGCGACCCTGTATTCCACGCTCGGCGAAGTGGCCCGGCAGTTCCCCGATTTCGTGTCCGTCACCTACGGCGCGGGCGGCTCCAACCGGCAGAAAACGGTGGATTTGGTCAGCCGCATTGAGCATGAACTGGATATTGAATCGGTGCCGCATTTAACCTGCGTGGGGCATTCGCAGGCCGAAATCTCCGAGATTTTGACCACGCTTCAGAACGCGGGTATTCGGCACCTAATGGCCCTGCGGGGAGACGCCCCGCACACTGACACGTCCTACACGCCGCACCCGGATGGTTTCGCCCACGCCAGCGACCTGATTGAGTTCGCCCGCGCCCGCTACAAGTTCCATATCGGCTGTGCGTTCTACCCGGAAAAGCACCCGGACGCGGAAACGCTGGACCATGATATTGGCTGGCTTCGTCACAAACAGGACGTGGGGGCGCAGTTCGCCACGTCGCAGCTTTTCTTTGACAATGCCGCGTTTTACGAGTTCCGGGACTATGCCGTCCGTGCGGGCGTCACCATTCCGCTGATTGCGGGCATCCTGCCGGTCACCTCGCTGTCGCAGCTGGAGCGTATCCATCAACTGAGTGGTCAGCAAATCCCTGATGCGCTGCTGGAAACACTGGGGGATGGAACAGACAAAGAGGTACAAGATCGTGGCATAGCTTACGCCGCCGCGCAGTGCCGCGACCTGCTGGCCCACGGCGTCGCCGGTCTGCACCTGTATACGTTCAATAAGGCCACGTCTGCGGTGCGTATCACAAAGGCGCTGCGGGCCGAAGGGCATTTTCCGGTATCGAAGGCGGGGAAATAGCTGAGAGAGAGGGATTAGGACGAGGGGTTAAAACCGCTCGTCCTAATCCCTCGTTCTTCCCGTTCGCTACAGCATCACCTTCTGCCCAGAGCGGGCGCTGGCGGCGACGGCGTCCAGTGCCTCCATGTTGCTCAAGGCGTCGGAGGCGGGCAGCAGAAACGTGTCTTCGCCGCGCAGACGGCGCGAAAAGGCTTCTACCTCGCCCACATACATATTGCCCGCCTGCGACTGATGCTCCGTGTCCACTCCGCCGCGTGAGACATAATAATCCCCCGCCTCGGGCTTGTTGCCTGCCCGCAGACCGCCGAGCAGGAAGCGGGGCACACTCACCGACGCTTCACTGCCGACAATCTCATACGTCGCCCGGAACGACAGCGAGAATGAGCAGTCAATCAGCGCCATGCCGCCGCCATCGAACTCCAACAGCGCGGTCGTCGTCGTATCAATACCCGTGTTAGGGTCATAAATCGACTTCGCTGTCACCGCCGTCGGCTCCGTGCCGAACGCCAGCCGGGCAATGTCCAGGCAGTAGCAGCCGACATCAAAAAGCGCCCCGCCGCCCATGCCAGGGTCGCGCCGGTAGTCCCCCAAATCCGTCTGCACAAATGAATACGACGCCCGCACAAGCTGCACATCGCCGAGCTTCCCGCCCTGCACCAGCGCCTGCACTTCCCGCTGCAAAGGGTGGTAGCGGTACATAAACGCCTCGGACAGCACGACGCCGTTCGCGTCCGCTGTCTCCAGCATTTCTTCGGCTTCGGTGGCGTTCAGGGCCAGCGGCTTTTCGCACAGAACGTGCTTGCCATTGTTCATCGCTTCCACGGCCCAGCCGAGGTGCAGGTTGTTGGGCAGCGGCAGGTACACGGCGTCTACATTGTGGTCGGCAATCAGCGAGTCGTAATCCCCATACGACGCCACCTCCGGCCCCGCCTGCGCCGCCACTTCCTGGGCATTGTCCCGGCTGCGCGACGCCACAGCGGCCAGCTCCGCGTAGGGGCTGGTCATAATCGCTGGAATAATCGCATCGCGGGCAATCCGCGCCGTCGCGCCGATGACGCCCCACCGCACTTTTTTGATGTCTTGTTGTTTTGTCTCTGCTGCTGTGTCCGCCATCGTGTCTCCTTCACACCGACAGACCCCTCCCGCTCGTTCCTCGCTCCCTCCCCTGTTAGGGGAGGGCAAAAGATTAGCAGGACCTAACCTGTAGGGGCAGGGCTTGCCCCTGCCCATCTTTCTGGTCTTAATCCTAACCCTCCCCTAACAGGGGAGGGAGCGAGGAACGAGCGGGAGGGGTTCCTCATCTCGCTTCAATCGTTTGCAGGATTTTCCGCCCTGCTTCGCGTATTCTACCCGCATGACCGCCCGCTCTATCCCCAACTTGTATTTGTACGCCCTTGCCGCCGCCTCTTTACTGCTGGCAGGCTGCCACAAACCCGCCGCGCCCGCCCCCGCGTCGTCGCTCACGCCTGCCGCAGAGGCCGCACAGGCCAACGCCCTGTTCCTGAACCAGAAGACCTTCGACCCGTGGATACTGACTAATAGCGACCCGGCCAACCCCATTTCGCTTTATCAAAGCAGCGGCGCGAAGGCCAGACTTATCAGCGGCAGCGGTGTCATCACGCAAGAGTTCAAAGCCGGAGATTACGTCAACGGGCAGCTTGCCGCCCGAACTGCCGTCCCTGGTAATCAGAAGCCGCAGGGCGCGGAAGGGCCGCATACCCAAACTCTGGATATGCACACCGGGACGTTTGTAACCAGCCCTGAAGTCTTTCAAGGGGAGATATACGAAAAAGGCGAAGCGGCAGGCGTAGACTGGCCCCGTCTCTGGCAGACCTCCGATGTCATTATTCAGGGCGACTCCGAAGCGCAGCAGGTGACGCACGCGAACCTGTTTTACCTGCTGTCTTCCACCTATCCCGGCTCCGACCATTCTATCCCCCCGATGGGGCTGTCGTCGGACATCTACGGCGGGCATATCTTCTGGGACGCCGAAGTGTGGATGATGCCCGCGCTTTTAGTGCAGCACCCGGAGTATGCCAAATCTATTGTTGATTATCGGTTCAAGACGCTGGCGCAGGCCAAGCGAAACGCCGCCGCGCATGGCTTCAAAGGAGCCGAATACGCCTGGGAAAGCGCGGATACCGGCGCAGAAGTGGCCCCTGCCGAGTTCGCTCAGGAGCGCCATATCACCGCCGATGTCGGCTGGGCGGCGTGGCAATTTTATCTTTGGACGGGCGACAAAGCGTACCTCGCCAAAGAAGGCGGGCCGATCCTCACCGCCTGCGCGGACTACTGGGTGTCGCGGGTCACGAAGGGCGTAGACGGCAAGTACCATATCAACGGCGTCATCGGGCCAGACGAAAACGCCGATTTGGTGGATGACGATGCCTACACCAACGGCGTCGTCCGGGCCTGCCTGGACGCGGCGGGCCGGGCAGCCAAAGCACTGGGGCGGACGCCCAACCCGCGCTGGGCCACGGTGGCGGCCAACATAATAATCCCGATGGACCCGACCCGGCATATTCCGAGTGGCAGCGCCGCACCGCTGACCGACCGCTTTGCGGCCAAGCAGGCCGACACGCTGCTGCTGCTGTATCCGCTGAATGCGCCGGGTCTGAACGCCGAAACGGCAGGTAAGATGCTGGACTTCTACACCGTCCACACCATCAAAAACGGCCCGGCGATGACGGCCAGCATGGAAGCGATTGTCGCCGCCCGTCTGGGGCGGGCGCAGCAGTCGCTGGACTTATTTCACGACTCCTATCGTCCGTTTATGCGCGGTCCCTGGGATGCGTTCGCCGAAAAGCGCACGTCCAATCGGGTCTACTTCTGCACCGGCATGGGCGGCTGCCTGCAAAGCGTCATGTACGGCTTCGCGGGCCTGCGCGTCGTCGAAGCAGGCGAGGCGGGGCAGGGGACCAGGATCGCTGGGGACAGCGAAGCCGCCCTCTATGCCGACCCGCACCTGCCGCCCGGCTGGACGGCGCTGACTGTGAAAGGTGTCCACTTCCGGGGCAAATCCTATGACGTGGCCGTGGGCGAGGCCAACAAAGTGATGGTGACGCCGGGGCAGTGAGACGGCCAGAAATCTGTCCACCGACGGAGCCACGGGTTGAAACCCGAGGCTGTCAAAAGCCCAGCGTCCAGGGGACGCAGGACAAAGAAGCAGCCCGCTTGCCTTCGTCTTGTGTCCTCTGGGACACTGGGCACTTCCGAGCCTCGGGTTTCAACCCGTGGCAGCTTGGCCGCTTTCCGCCCTTCGGTTCTCGAATCTGCCGCCCATGAAAATACCCGCCACGCCGCGCCTCGAAGACTTTTACCGCAACCCCCTTCTGCGGCTGCGGCTGGCGCTGCTGCTGGGCGTCTTTATCCTCACCGGCGGCACGGCGGGCTATATGCTGCTGGAGCATTACCGCTTTTTAGATGCCCTGTTTATGACCGTCATCACGCTGGGCAGCGTCGGCTACGGGGAAGTCAAGCCGCTGGACACGGCGGGCACAGTCTTTACCATTGCACTGATTTTGTTCGGGTTGGGAACGGCGGCGTGGCTGTTTACCACGGTGATTGAAACGTTTGTCAGCGAGCAGACCCTGCTGCTGCTGTCAAAGAAACGGATGGACCGTTTGGTAAACTCACTCCACGACCATTATATGATCTGCGGCTACGGGCGTATCGGCCAGCAGATCGCGCAGGGCTACCGGCAGAACCGTGTCCCCCATGTCGTCATTGAGCAGGAGCCGGCCCGGCTGGAAATTCTACGGGCCAGCGGTGTTCCATTCGTAGAAGGCGATGCTGCTGATGACGACGTGCTGAAACAGGCCGGGCTGGACCGGGCCGCTGCGCTGATTGCCGTCACGCCCACCGATGCCGTCAACACGTTTATTGTGCTGTCCGCACGCGGCCTGCGGCCTGATTTGTTCATCGTCGCCCGCGCCGACTCGGTGCAGAATGAGGCCAAACTGGTCCGGGCCGGGGCCTCCAAAGTCGTTTCCCCGCACATCCTCGGAGGCCGCTGGATGGGGATTACCGCCATCAACCCCGCCGTCACCGATCTGGTCGCCGCCATCACCGAAGCCGACCACGCCGAGTTCTCCGTCCGCGAAGTGACCCTGGCCGAGACTTCCGCCTGCGCGGGCCTCACTCTGGGAGCCGCCGAGCTGAAGCGCCGCACCGGCGCTCTGGTGGTCGCCCTGCGCCCCGGCCACGGCGGCGGCTTCATCCCAAACCCGCCCGACGACCGCCGCCTGTCCCCCGGCGATATTCTGATTGCGCTCGGTTCCCCTGCCCAGCTTCAAGCCCTGACAGCGGTGCTGGGGTAGGGTGCTGGGGTAGGATGAAAATGTCCCTTAGCTGCAAAACTGGTGTATAATACAAGCTACAGGAGCATATTATGCCAAACGAAATCAAAAACAGCGTTGCCGGCAGTGATAAACTGCGTGAGCTTGTACTTTATATTTGCGCGGCTTCTGAAGGAGACGAAGCTTTTGGGTCTATTAAGCTCAATAAACTGCTATTTTACAGCGACTTTTTGTTCTACATTCGGCACGGCACTGCTATTACCGGACAGGAGTATCAGAAGCTGCCGCAGGGACCCGCACCGCGCCTGATGCTTCCACTGCTCAAAGAGATGCAGTCAAAGTCGCAGATTGCGATGGCCGAGCGTAACTACTATGGCCTGTCACAAAAAAAGCCACTCGCCCTGCGCGAAGCCAATCTTAATCTGTTCACGGTGCAGGAAATTGATACCGTCAACCAAGTTTTGCGTAACTTCAAGGGCCATACCGGCATGGAGATCAGCGAGCAGTCTCACAATTTTATCGGCTGGCAGCTTGCCGAAGAAGGCGAAACCATTCCCTACAGTTCTGCGCTGCTCCACAAGCGTCAGCTTTCCGCGCAGGAAGAACAATGGGCGCAAGAATTGGACTTAACAGGCGTTGCAGAGCTTCTTCGCGCTTAAATGGGAGCATGGATGGAACCTCTCACCTACCAAATCAAGAAGCAGGAGCGTTTCAACGAGCAGTTGAGGGCCGCTATTCCTGAACAAGAAATCGCCGAAGATATTCTGATTGGCCTATATTTTGCCCTGCGTCACTTTCCCGAACAGGGTATCCCGACAGGCCGGTCCTCCCCTCTGCCCGTGTATGCCTGGCCTGTGCAGGGCACGGAGCGAAATCCGCCTCTGATTATCTACTACTGCTTTCAACATCCCCTGGTTCTGCTGCTGTCGGTTCGCGTAACCGAGCAGGAAGAAACCTGAATACCACCCGGCATTTATCGCCGGGTGGTTTTTTTGCCTTGCATTCCCGCCCGGTTGCCGCTATAATAGCCTATGCCTCTGATTCCTCTGGTCGGACGCCGCACCTGGCGTTCACGTACTCTGATTGCCGCGCTCTATGTGACGCTGACGCTGGGCGCGATCACGATGGTGTATCCGTTCCTGGTCATGCTGTCTGCGTCGGTGGAGTCGCAGTACGAAAAGTCTTCGTATGATCTGATCCCCCGCTACCTGCATTCGCCGACGGCGCTGCTGGGCAAGTACGCCGAAGACAAGTATCGGGGAGACATCAACGCCATCAACGCGGCGTATGGCACGAACTATAGTGCCCTGCAGGATGTCATGCCGCCTGCGTCCGTCCCCGCCGCCGAGGTGACGCAATGGAACACGTTTGCCGCCGCTCTGCCGCCGCGCTGCAAAAGCGTGGGCTTTGGCGGGGCCGCCGCCGCGTTCAGCCCGTCGCCCCTGCTGGATCGCTACCACGAGTTTCTGAGGGCGCACTTTCATGGTGATATTCACGCGCTGAATGTGGCCTACACCGAGGAAGACACCGATTTTCTGACCGTTTTCCCGCCCTTTGAAGAGTCGGCCAAGCACACCTGGACGCCTCGCACCGGCCCCAAAGAGCGTGACTGGGAGGTGTTCCAGTCAGCCCTGCCCCCGAACTATTTCATTGTCGTCGGCGCGGACCCGCTGTATCAGCAGTGGCTCAAAGAAGAAGCCTACCCGGACCTCGCGGCGCTGAACGCCGCCTGGAGTACGTCGGCCAAATCCTATGGCGAGTTTCGGCTTCCCGCCAAGCCCGAAGGCAATGCCGCCCGGCAGCGGGACTGGGAAACATTCGTCCGCACCAAGCTCCCGTTCCGGGACATCCGCGTGGACGCCGCCGCCCTGCCTGCGTATCAAGCTTATTTGAAAGCCCGGCCCGGTGCGCCGCGTCCTGTTCCAGCATCCCTGCCCGACCCGGACACTCTTCCCGCAGCGGGGCCAAAGCTGCTGGACTGGATCGGCTTCCTCAAAGTCGCCCCCGCCAGCGCCCTGTCTGCCGACACCCCCGAAACTCGCTGGCGCTCGGCGCACGGGGACGAGGCCATCCTGCCCGTGCAGGCATCTGACTGGGCCTTTGTGCAGGCCAGCGCCGGGTCTCTGCGTCAGGATTTCATGGGGCGCAATTACAGCCTTGTGCTCCAGTACATCCTGCTCCACGGGCGGGCTGTGTGGGTGACGGTCATTTATTGTTTCCTGGCAATTTTAACCACGCTGGTGGTCAACCCGCTGTGCGCGTATGCTCTTTCGCGGTATAATCTGTCGTATGGCAATGCCGTGCTGCTGTTTCTGCTGGCAACGATGTCGTTTCCCGGCGAGATTTCGCTGATCCAGAACTTCCTGCTCTTGAAGCAGTTTCACCTGCTGAACACTTACGCTGCGCTGATTTTGCCCGGCGCGGCCAGTGGCTATTCGATTTTTCTGCTGAAAGGCTTCTTTGACAGCCTGCCGCGTGAGCTGTACGAAGCGGGGACGCTGGACGGTGCGGGCGAGCTGAAAATGTTCTGGACCATCACGCTGCCCCTGAGCCGCCCGATTTTCGCGGTGATTGGCCTCGGCGCGTTCTCAGCGGCCTACGGCGGCTTTTTGTATGCCATGACGATCTGCCAGGACAGCCACATGTGGACCCTGATGGTCTGGCTGTATGAGCTGCAATCGAGCGGGGCGCCTATGTTTGTGATGATGGCCGCGCTGACGCTCGCCGCCCTGCCGACGCTTCTGGTGTTCGTTCTGGCCCAGAACGTCATCCTGCGCGGCGTGATTTTGCCGAGCTTTAAGTAACAACAAACGCCATCAATCAGGAGTAGGGGCGCTGCTTGCCGCGCCCTCTTTTCTTCTCCTATCCTGTCCGAAATCCGGCTCCTCATTGTCAGGGCGGGGGGCCACCTGCACCTATAAACCAAGTATGCTGCACACTGAAAACACCACTGAATTTGCCGCCCTGCGAGCCGCTCACCACGACAAGCACGGGCTGACCATCGCCTACATCAAAAAGAAAGTCGGCGCGGGGACCGAGTACGCCAACGAAGTCGCCCGCGCCGTCGTCTCCCCACACGGCGGCTACTACGAGCTGGCCGAAATGCCCGAAGAGTTCGCCGGGGCGCTCGGCGCAGGCGTCTCGCACCGTCTCGTCGCCCCCGCTGACGCCTACCAGACACTGATGCAGGTGCAGACGCTGGCGACGCGCATTCTGGCCGGCGAACACCCCGTCCGCGCCGTGTCTCTGTTTGCCCTTTACGCCGGTGGCAGCCTTCGCACCCGCCGCCGGATGTTTGTCTTGGACCAGCGCCCCGGCGAGCCGCCCTTTGCCCACGGTTCCTGGCAGCCCGACCTCCTGCCCCGCTTCCTTAAACTGCGTCTCGACTGCGGCGACACTCCCGCTCCGCCCGTCCCCGGCCTTGAAACGCTCACCGACAAAAGCGTCCTGTTCCTGCTCGCCCCCCAGAACCGCGACGACGGCCACGCCCTCCTCGCCACCCTCAACCGCACCCCCGGCGCCCAGGATTTCAGCATCCAGCCTGCGCCGAAGACGGTGAATTGAGCCATCAACAGCTACGCAAAGGAGACCATAAACATTGGAAAACCCTGTTCCCTACGATGACATAGACGCAAACGTGCGCTCTTTAGTGGAAGTGATTAACCGCTTTCCTGGGCTTAACACGATTGACTCTTGCGGCGGCCACGCTGATGCAAAGCCTTATCAAGAGCTTGAAGGGCAGTGGCGGGTTGGGTTGGAAGTAGACCATACTGAAGAAGGCTGGCGCTCTCTGGAATTTCTTGCTTGGGCTGCCGGTGATTTCAGGAAGGGAGGACAACCTGTAACACTGGGCGCGTTTTCACACCCACCCTTTCTCAACACACCCGGTCAGTGTCTTACCTTCACGTTGCACGGAAAGGATATTTTGCCTGAAAGCTTTGCGGAAATTATTGACACTTGGCGCAAGGAAGATTATGTATCCGTCGAAGACGATGAAGCATTCCAAAAGTACATGACGGAGGCATAGAATGGAAAATCCCTGGCCGAAATTAGGAGAGGCGAATATTCATCTTGACGATGAAGAGGCATTGGAAAAATACGCAGGCAAACTCATCGGCGACTATGAAGTGCAAAAGGATTTGCTACCTTTTCCGTTCTTTGGGTTTCCTGAGCAAGCGGAACTTTTGGTTCTTGCCAGCAACCCCGGATATGCTCTTGAAAACCATAAGGAACAAAGAAATACTCCGTTTCGGGCGGCGTTTCGGTAAAGTTTAGAGCATCATACAATTCATCCTTATCTTGACCTACGTTTTCAGGAGACAGAGGGTTATAAGTGGTGGCATGATAGACTTAAGGATGTCTTGTCACAATTTCCGCCAGAGGTACATGACGAGGTGCTGAGGAAAGTGATGTGTGTGCAGTTGTTTCCTTATCATTCCAATAAGTTCAACTCGTCAGTTGCAAGGCATTTTTCGACCCAAAAATATTCTCTCCATCTCGTACTGAATGCGATAAATGAAGAAAAAGAGATTGTAGTCTTACGAGCGCCCTGGCGAGATTTGCTGAGAAAAGAACTTTACCCAAAGCCACTTGAACATTTTCCATTCATTACAGTGGTTAGGTTTCAGGGGCAAAGAACTCCGTCTTTAAGCACGCAAGGGGGATGGATAGAGCCTGCTCAATTTGAGCGACTTGTGGAAAGATTAAGAGGATCGATTAGCGCAAACAAAAACGCATCTGCTCCAGGGTGTCGTCAGTGAATTCAGTGACTGGGCTGTTCATACCCTCATGCAGCAGTTCTACAAGATGTTCGCGGCTGCGGACGGTGAACGGTGGGGTGGGGAGTTCGGTGATCAAGTCTGGGGCCAGAGCGTCCATCTCTTCCGGTTCAACAAAGACGCGCACGCGCTGCCCAGCGTAGTTTAGCTGCATCTGGCGGCTGACTTCTTCGGCGGTCCCTTCAATAAGCTGTGCTTGGGTCATGGGTTGGCTCTGGGAATAGTTCTTGGCTTATTTTAGCACAAAAGGTGGCTTTTGCGATGTGCCGTCAAACTCGCAGCGGCTCTGTGCCTGCGTTGAGCAGGGCCAGATAGCGGCTGTAGACGTACACCCGGTCGCGCTGCCGTCCGGTCTGCTCGCGGAGGATGCCAAGGCTTTCCAAAGCGCGGATGGCGGCACGAGTGGTAGGCAGGCTGACGCCTAAAGCCTCGGAGGCTCCGGCGGCGGTCAGCAGGGGCGACCGCTGAGCCTGCTGCAAAACGCGCAGAGCAGAGGTTGTCCCCGACTTTAATTCTTCCACCCGCGCCCGGTCTTCGGCGAACAAAGCCAGAATGGCCCGTGTCGTCTGCGCCCCCGTTTCGGCTGTTTCTTGCACGCCTTGCAGGAAAAAGCGCAGCCATTCCTCCCAATCTCCCGTGTCTCGCATCTGCTGAAGCAGGTCGTAATACGCGGCGCGGTTCGTTTTCAGATACAGGCTGAGATAGAGCAGCGGCTCGGTCAGTGCCCCCTCGGCGCACAAAATCAGCGTAATTAGCAGGCGGCCCACGCGGCCATTGCCGTCCAAGAAGGGGTGAATGGTCTCAAACTGCACATGGGCCAGCGCGGCTTTGATGAGTGTGGGGGTGGGGGCAGGGTCGTCGTGCAGGAACTTTTCGAGCTGTCCCAGGCACTCGGTCATGCGCTCCGGCGGGGGCGGGACGTAGCGGGCAGTGCCGGGGCGGGAGCCGCCAATCCAGTTTTGGGAGCGCCGGAACTCGCCGGGCGACTGATGGCTGCCCCGGCCCGTGGACAGCAGGATTTCATGCACCTCACGGAGAAGGCGCAAAGACAGCGGGAAGCCCTCGCGGAGTCGCCGCAGACCGTGTTCCAGCGCGGCGACATAACTGGACACTTCTTCCACATCGTCCAGCGGGACACCCGGTGTTTCGTGGCTTTCGTAGAGCAGCAGGTCAGCAAACGACGACTGCGTGCCTTCAATTTGTGACGACAGCAAGGCTTCTTTGCGGATATAAGAATATAGGAAAAGTTGCGGGTCGGGCAGAAGCGTTCCCAGTCCGTCCAATCGGCCCAGAGCGCGGTTGGCGGTTTCTAAAAGCTGCTGCAATTCTGGCGTGATTTCCAGCGGCGGGTTTGGGGGAAGCGGGGCGGGGACAAACGTCTGGAATGGCTCTGGCCCGGTCGAGCTGGCAAAGTATGTTCCGGCGGTGCGCTTCATGGCGGCTCCTAAAGAAAGAGAACTTTCATTAGGATACCCGCTATGAAATAAAATCGCAACAATTTTACATTAAGGCGTTTTCGCCGGGCCGACAGGCACGGGCGGGTGGTTCTTGATTTGCGTAATCAAACTTTTGGCGTCGGCAACGTGCTGGCCCTGCGGGAACTCTTTGATGTATTCGTTCCACAAGGCAATAGCGCGGTTGCTGTCGCCGAGCGTGGCGTAGGCGGCAGCCTGATTGAACAGGCTGTTTTCGTGATGCGGGTCCATCTTGCGGGCCAGCACGTACTGCGCTAATGCTTTTTGCGGCTGATTGGACTTGAAGTAGGCAACGCCTAAATCCGTGCGGATGTCTGCGTTGTCGATGCCGCCAGCAATAGCCTGATCGTAGAACGTGATGGCCTCGGCCCAGCGGCCCGCGTCCTCGGCGGTGTTGCCCTGGTCGCGGGCGGACTGTGCCGACACGGTGCGTGTCTGCGCGGCCTGCGCCAATGTGGGACGCAGGGCCAGATAGGTTCCGCCGATGCCGAGGGCAAGGCACAGGAGGCCAACGGTGAGGTAGCCTCCCCAGTGGCCGAGCGGACGGAGGGTGGGGGCGGGCTGGGCGCGGCGAGTCTTACGTGCCATTAAACTGTCACTTCCATTGGGATTTTGCGGCTGCCGTTGATGCGGGGGGCGGCAGGGCGGGCGGGCAGGTGCGTCAGAGCGCGATGCACCACTTCCTCGGCGGTCAGGCCGACCTGTTCGCGCAGAGTGGGGACGGGTCCGTGCTCCACAAACTCATCCGGCAGGCCAACCATAGACAGGGGAACCAGAACGTTATGCAGGGCCAGTAGCTCCAGCACCGCCGAGCCGAAGCCGCCGGAGACGACGCCGTCCTCCACCGTCACCACCGTCCCGCAGCGGCGGGCGGCACTGAGGATTGTTTCGGCATCCAGAGGCTTGCAGAAGCGGGCATTGATCACCGTTGCCAGAACGCCCTGTTCGGCCAGCTTATCAGCGGCGTCCAGGGCGATTTTCACGCCCGCCCCCAGGGCAATCAGAGCCACACCGCCGCCGTCGCGGATGGTTTCGGCGCGGCCCAGTACGACTTCGGGCGTCTCGCCTGCCAGCGCCTCCTGCCCGCCGCGTG
>CAXUKS010000022.1:17280-32912 GCA_964251675.1 uncultured Armatimonadales bacterium | reverse complement strand
CCGCGTGGGTAGCGCACAGCGATGGGGCCAGCATCGTAGGCCAGCGCGAAGCGGGTCATGGCCCGCATCTCGTCGGTGTCTTTCGGGGCGGCAATCACCAGATTGGGAACGCAGCGCAGATAGGCCAGGTCTAAAACCCCGTGGTGGGTCCCGCCGTCGTCGCCGACCAGTCCGGCCCGGTCCAGAAAGAAGCGCACGGGCAGGTGCTGCAAGGCGACATCGTGGATAATCGGGTCATACGCCCGCTGCAAAAACGTGGAATAAATCGCGCAGACGGGCTTGAAGCCCTCGGCGGCCAGCCCGGCGGCAAAGACGACGGCGTGCTGTTCGGCGATACCCACATCAAAGAACCGCTCCGGGTGGGCTTTGGCGAATTTGCTTAATCCCGTGCCGTCCGGCATGGCCGCCGTGATGCCGACAATTTGGTCGTCGGTCTCGGCCAGGTCGTTCAAAGTCTCAGCAAACGCATCGGTGAACACCACGCCCGGCGCTTTCGGCTCGGTGCGCCCATCATCCGGGCTGAACCGGCCCAAACCGTGGTAGGTGCGGGAGTTGGCTTCGGCAAAGGGGATGCCCTTGCCTTTGACAGTCAGCACATGCACCAGCACCGGACCTTTGAGGCGCTTGACGTGCTGAAACACATTGGTCAGCGTTTCGACATTGTGGCCGTCCACCGGGCCAATGTACGTGAAGCCCATCTCTTCAAACAAAAGGCCCGTGTGAGGGGGCGTAGCAAAGTGCGTGGCGGTGTGCTTGGCGGCTTTGGCCGCTTTCTTCATAATGCCGCTGCCGACCGGCAGGCCCGCAATCATGCGCTTGGCCGTATTTTCCCCGGCCTGATACAGCGGCTCCATGCGAAGCTTGGACAGGTAGGTCGCCAGCGCCCCGACATTGCCTGCAATCGACATTTCGTTGTCGTTCAGCACAATGGTAATGTTTGTGCCATCGTCGGCGGCATTGTTCAGCCCTTCCAGAGCCATGCCTCCGGTGAGCGCCCCGTCGCCGATGAGCGCCAGCACCGACGACTTGCTGCCTCGGAAGTCCCGCGCTTTGGCAAAGCCCATCGCCGCCGAGATAGACGTGGACGCATGGCCCGCGCCGTACAGATCGTACTCGGACTCGTCAATACGTAAAAACCCGGAAAGCCCGCCGTGCTGCCGGATGGTTGGGAGCTGGTCGCGCCGCCCGGTAAGTATCTTGTGCACATAGCCCTGATGCCCGACATCCCAGATGAGCTTGTCTTTCGGAATATCGTAGACTTTGTGCAGGGCCAGAGTCAGCTCGACGACGCCCAGCGACGGGGCAAGATGCCCGCCCGTTTTAGCGACAGTTTCGGTGAGATACACGCGGATTTCCTGCGCGAGCTGCCGAAGCTGCTCAAACGACAGGCGTTTCAAGTCGGCGGGGCTGTTGATATTTGGGAGCAGGGCATCGTGGCCGCTGTTCTGGCTCTCCATCATGAGGCGCTTCTTTCTCGGCATAAGAACAAATACATTCGTTTTATGATACCTGCTTGGCAGGGGACTGTCAACGGTTTACCCCTCTTTAATACTTTATTTCACAAAGTAGTTTGCAAAATTGATTAAAAACTGACGTCTTAGCCTACAAATCTGTGTTTTGCTCTGTTTATCTCCGGGGTACTTTGGCTTTAACAGTTTTCTTGCCTCCGCAATACACTAATCCCCTAGAACGGCCTTTCACAGATGACAACGCCTGCGATTTCCGAAATGCTTGCCCGTGCCACTGAAATTTCTGACTGCTGTGCCGCGCACGCGGGCATCGTTGATGCCGAGGCACGGTTTCCTGCCGAAGAGTTCGGCTGGATCGCCGAGGCGGGCCTGCTGGCCGCGCCGCTGGCTCCTGCCCTCGGCGGGCCGGGCCTCGGCAGCGTTCCGGGCTTGACGGCGGATTTACTGACACTGCTGCGGCACATCGGGCGCGGCAGCCTGCCGGTAGGGCGGGTCTATGAGGGCCACGTCAACGCGCTTCTGCTGGTGCAGACGTTCGGCACCCCCGAGCAACAGGCACGCTGGGCGGCAGACGCCCGCGACCACCGGCGGCTCTTCAGCGTCTGGAACACCGAGGGGGCCGACGGCATAAAACTCTGCCCCCTGCCCAATGGCCGTTACCGAATAGAAGGCGCGAAGACGTTTGCCTCGGGGGCGCACTTTGTAACCCGCCCGCTGATCTCGGGCACACTGCCCGACGGCGGCTGGCAGATGCTGATTTTGCCCACCGAGCGGCTGCCCCAGGCACAGGCCGACCCGTCGTTCTGGAAGCCGCTGGGGATGCGCCCGACGGTCAGCGTCCACATGGACTTCTCCGGCATGGAGGTCGGCCCGGAGGACCTGCTGGGCTGCCCCGGCGACTACTACCAGCAGCCCGCCTTCAGCGGCGGCGGTATTCGGTTCATGGCCGTGCAGCTTGGCGGGGCGCAGGCCATTTTAGCCGCCACGCGGGACTTCCTGCGCGGTCTGGGCCGCACCGGCGATGCCTTTCAGCGGGACCGGGCGGGCCGGATGGCGATGCTGATTGAATCTGGCCGTCTGTGGCTGGACGCGGCGGGGGCGTTCGTGGACCGCCCGGATGTCACGCCCGAGGCCGTGATCGCCTATACCGGACAGGCGCGGGCCGTGGTGGAAGACGCCTGCCTGGAAGTGATGCGCCTCGCCGAGCGTTCCGTGGGCGCACGCGGCCTGCTGTCCCCGGCGCCGCTGGAGCGGATGCACCGGGATTTGACCCTGTATCTGCGTCAGGGCGGTGCGGATGCGGCCCTGCCGGAAGCCGGACGGTACGTCCTGGAAAGCCCGCGCACGGTGGACGCGCTGTGGGAGGCCCCCCCCGCCCCCAATTCTGGGGGAGCCGGATTAAGATGGGAGGGGCCAACTCCTAATTTTCTGGCTCCCCCAGAATTGGGGGCGGGGGGGGCCTCTCTCTGGCAAACCGATGGCCTTTTGGCCGACGCTTCGATCCTGCCGCTGCGGCCTGCGGCGACTGTGGCAGACTGGGGCTGCACTGTAGTGATTGCTCCGCATCCGGACGATGACACGCTGGGCTGCGGCGGGGCAATTGCCTTGCTGGCCGGTCTGGGGCAGCCGGTGTCGGTGCTGTTTGTCAGCGACGGCGCGGCCTCGCACCCCGGCTCGCAAAAATACCCGCCGCCGGCCCTGCGGGACCTGCGGGAAGCCGAAAGCCGCGAGGCCCTGCGGCGATTGGGCGTCGCCGAAGACGCCGCCGTGTTCCTGCGACTGCCCGACGGGGCGCTGCCCACGCCGGGCGCGGCGGCCTTTGACGCCGCTGTGCAGACGGTCGGGGCGGCGCTGGCGGCCCTGCGGCCCGACACGATTTTGCTGCCCTGGCGGCGGGACCCGCACCCGGACCACCGGGCGACGGGTGAGATTGTTCGGGCCGCGCTTCATGGCACGGCGCACCCGCCCCGCGTGCTGGAATACCCCATCTGGGCCTGGGAGCGGGCCGATACCAACGCTCTGCCGAAATTGGGCGAGGTGAAGCCGTTCCGGCTGGACATCGCCTCCGTGGTTGATCAGAAAACCGGGGCCGTGGCCGCGCATGAGTCGCAGGTCACGCGGCTGATTGACGACGCCCCGGAGTTCTGCCTGCTGGCCCCGGAAATGCTCGCCAAATTCGCCCTCCCGTGGGAAGTCTATCTGGAAGTGGTGTCATGGTAAATATCACGCAGCCTGAGTCGCTGATGCCCGAATACTTTGATGCGCTGTATGCGATCAAGCCCGATTACTGGGAATTCGAGACGCGGGAATACGAGCGCGACAAGTACGCCGACACGCTGCGCTCCCTGCCGCGCTCGCACTATGAAAACGTGTTCGAAATTGGCTGTTCCATCGGCGTTCTGACCGCCGCGCTGGCCCCCCGGTGCGATGCCCTGCTGGCCGTGGATGGCAGCGCGGCCCCTCTGGAAATGGCCCGCGCCCGGTGCGCCGACCTGCCCCAGGTAAGTCTGGCCCAGATGCTTGTCCCGGCGACATTTCCCGATGGTCCGTTTGATTTGATTCTGGTCTCCGAAGTCGGCTATTACTGGTCCCCCACCGACTTCGCCCGCGCCCAGGCCCGCATTCTGGAAACGCTGCAGCCGGGCGGGCAGCTCATGCTTGTCCATTGGACCGCCCCCGAGCCGGACTATCCGCTGACGGGTGACGAGGTCCATGACGCCTTTTTGGCCCTGCCGGGCCTGCGCCACTTGCACGGCCACCGTGAGGCGCAGTACCGGCTGGACGTGCTGGAGCGCGTTTAAACGCGCTCCAAGTCTGCCAGCCGTGCCCGCAGCGCGGGCAGGGCTTCGGTAATTTCTACACGCGGCCAGCGCAAGGCCCACGGGCCGTCATCGATCAAATGCGCCCGCGCCACGCGGTCCCACACTTCCCCAAACGGCATATCCGCCAGATCGTCAAACCACGCGGCGGGAACGCCCAGCGTTTCGGCCAGCGCACCGGCGTCTGCCATCCGCCCGGCCTGCGCGTCCTGCCAGAGCCGCCGCAGGGCGGCCCGCGCCCGCAGGCGCGTTTCTACTGCCTCCACCGACTCCACAATCTGCGGCAGGCCCGCCCGGCTCATCTCTTCCCAGGTGCTCAGTGTGGTGGACAGGCCGCAGGCCACACGCCCGCATTGCCGGGCCGAGGTCCACACCCGCACGTCCGGCGAATGCCGCACCCGCACGTCCGCCCGGCGCAGCGTCCGGGCCAGCGCCTCATCTTCCAGAAACGGCACGCGGGGCAGGCCGCCGACGCGGCAGTAGGCGTCGGCGGTCACGGCCAGATTGGCCCCGAAAAACTGATGGTGACGCGGCCACGGGTCGTGCGCCGCCGGGTCCAGCAAGGTTTCCATCTGGGCCAGCCCGTGCAGGTACGCCGTGTCGCGCAGATAAAACAGGCGAACACCCCGGCTCATCGCCGCTTCTGTCGCCGGGGCTGGCTCGGCCAGCACGCGGCCCCCGACCGCCTGTGCTCCGCCCATCCGCGCAGTGAGCATCTGCCATACCCAGTCGGGGGCGACGCGGGTGTCGCCGTCGGTGGAGGCAATCAATCCATGCGGGCGGTCGAGCTGCTCAAACCTGGCAAAGGCGATGTCCATCAGCCGCCGCCGGGCTGTGCCTACATTGGCTTCCTCCGGCGGCAGAGTGGCTTCCAGAATATGCAGGGCCAGCGCCGGGTGCTGCCGGGCAAAGGTGCGGGCGATTTCGGCGGTGTCATCGGTGCAGTTGTTCGCCAGCAGCAGCACTTCATAACAGCAGGGGTCCAGCGCCAGGCCTGCGGCATCTGTCTGCGCGGCAAGGGCAGCGAGTGTCCGCATCAGCCCGAGCGCCTCGTTGCGGACGGGAATAATAACGCAGACGTGCAGGGCGGGATGGGAGGGTACGGATACGAACACGGCGGGGCAGTTCCTGTCTAAATCGAGACTTACGCCGCTGTTGTACCCATTTTTCGCCTGCCTCGTGCGGACTCCAGTTTTTGCCGTGCCGTGCCGATAGTTCTACCAGGCGCGACTGCCTCGCCGCGTAGTTTCAGGCACCGTTTCAGGCACCGTTTTAGGGACGAAGCGACACAAGTAAGGAGAAAATCATGTCAGCTCAAACATTGGAGCGCGGAGAAAGCGGAAGCACCTCGCCCCGCACAACTTTTTACGGGGGACAGGCGGACGAAAGCCGCACGCTGCGGATGGAAATGGGAGGCGTCTGCCAGCTTTGCGCCCGCCCGGCCAAGCATCGCGTGGAGCTGCATTCCCCGCTGTGGCTTGCCGGACCGATTATGTACGGAGAGTGCTGCCTGCCGCAGGCCGAAGAGGCGCTGTATGTCGCCAAGTTCGGCCCGCGCCCTGTTGCTCCCAAACCAGTCATTAAACCCGCAGGTCGGTTCTGGAAAGCATGGCAGATTGCGGCGCTTGTCGTGACCGCCCTGTCCGCCGCCGCCGGCTGGAAGCTGTTGTTCTGAAGCTGCTGTTCTGAAGCTGCTGTTCTAACGATTCGCCGTCTGCCCGCCCACCGTCAGCCAGGCGTGTGTGGCGGGCGGCAGCATGAGTCTGGGGTCGGCCTGATCGCGCACGCCGCCTGCTGTCAGGGTATAAGAAACCCCGGATTTCAGCGGCGTCGTCGCCAGATAAACCGTTTGCCCGTCGGCATCTAAGGCTGCCCGCAGGACCCGAGCGCCCTGGTCCAGCACATACGCCGCTGGGAGGGCTGCAGAAGCCGCCTGAACGGGCTTGCTGTAACGCACGATCACATGCCCCGCCGTGGCGGTCACTTTGTCAATGGTCGGCGCGGCCAGCAGGCCGTAGACATTAAGCTTCCCCGAGAACGTCGCCGCGTAGACTTTGCCATTGACCACGGTGGGCGGGCAGAACTTGGCGAACATCCCCGAATCGTCACGGTCTGCATTCATCTTGGAACTCCACAGCTCGTGAGTCAGGTCGGCGGCATCGTAGGCCCGGATAATCCCCGGCACGGTGTCCCAGTTGGCGTTGGCGTCATACGGCGTGCTGGTCCAGACGATCCCTGTGCCTCCTTTGCTGCCATCGGATGAAACGCTGAGAAAGCCGCCGGGCATCCCGTCGGGAACCTGCCACTCAGACTGCGACGAGGAAAACTGGTCCAGCTTGCCATCCGCCAGATGGAATGCTTTCAGGTGGTCGTACTCGGCCCAGACATACACCCAGGGTCCGCCCGGCCCGTCCCAGTAGACGGGGCCGCCGTGGATGTTGCCCTGCGTGATGGCGAACGACTGCACGATCTGGTCATTGGAGCCTTTGCTGTATCCGCCCATCTTGTCCCGGTTCACTAAATACAGCCAGCCGTCTTTGCCGCCCTGAAGCATCAGGCGCGAGTTGGGGATGAGCAGCGGGCCGGACGCGCCTAAATCCGTATCATGGACATTTAACTGGGCCTGATTGTAGGGCGTGAAGTAGTCCATCACTTTGAGCGTCTTGCCCTCGGGCCGCAGCCGCATCAGCGAATTGCCATAGTCCTTGCCGCCCGAGTTTGCAGAAAACGTCCCATTGCCTGTGGCGGCAAAAAGATTCCCCGCCCCATCCGACGCCAGCCCCATGCTGGCCTGCCAGATGGCCCCGTCGGAGCCGTCCGGCGTCGTGTTGAACACACACGTTTGCGCCAGCGTTTTGGCGCTGTAGCCCAAAATCCACCCGTGAAAAATGCCCGCATCGGCGTGGGAGCCGAAAGCGGCATAAACGACGCCGTTCATCAGCAGAAGGCTGGTGCGCTGAAGCTGCCGGACGGGGTCAAAGGCCACCTGCCCGTCCTTGCTGCCTGCGCCTGTGCCGGGGACGCTCGCTTTGATCACCACCGGGCTGCCTGGCTTTTCTTTGCCGGTCGTAATACTGAGGGCATGGAACCGCTGCACATAGGTTCCGTTTTCTTTGGTTTTCGCCACCGTAAACAGCGTCCCCGTGGCCGGGTCAATCACGGGCGTAGACGTAATCCCGATTTCGTCCCGCATATCCGTCCAGCGCGTCGTATACACTTCGGCGGCGGGTATGGACGGCCCCAGATTGATCTCCCAGAGAGGCTTTGCCGCTTTGGGGTCATCGGCATCAAACGCATACACGCTGTTGTGCGACGTGGCAAGGAACACGACATTGTGTATTTTGCCATCGGCCATCTTTAAACTGGGAACATACAGCGGCTGCGCGTACAAATAGCCCTGCACCGTGCGCGTGAACAGCTTGCCAAATGACGCCGGGTTGACAGTGGCGGTGTTCAGCATCCTCTCCTGCCGGTTCGCGCCGGTGCGGGCTAGGTTGCCATGCTGCGTCAAAACCATCGGCGGCGGCGCGGGCAGCGTCTGCGCTGAGGCCGGCACAGTGGCGGAGGCGGCGATGCCCAGCATGAGACCTGGCAGCAGGTGAGATTTTGCGTTTCGTTTCACGATTGTAGTGCTCGTTTCTAGTTGGTTTGGCTGTGCCTTGCAGGAGGTAGAGAAGAGACCTACCACCTTGCTTCGCAGGGTCCTTCCTAAAAGAAGGATACAGACAAAAAGCGCAAGCTTTTGCTACCCTCCTAATCCTCCCTTTAGGGAGGACCCCAGCGAAGCGGGGAAGGTAGGTCTCCAAATGGGGCCGTTTTCTCTAAACCTCCGCCAGAATGGCTTTGCGGCGCTCGTCGTATTCAGCCTGTGTGATCAGTTCGTCGTCCAGCAGCTCCTTTAAAGATGCCAGACGCTCCTTCAAGGTGCGCGTGCTCGTCGGAACCGCCGAGGCCGTTTCACCTGGAATGACGGCGGGAACCGTGGACACGGCCCCCGGTGCGGTTGCCTGCGTGGGAGCCGCAGGCATGGCCGCGCCGCCGTAGTTGATCTCTTCCAGGTATTCGGTCAGCACCGAATAATAGGAGTCGTAGAACGACGGCGGCCACTGTGGCTTTTGTGCCTGCGCGTGGGCCACCAGACGGTCGCCCAGCACTTTGGCGCCTTCCAGGCGCAGGCGCTCATCGTTGGCGAGGCGTATCTGCTCCTGCATTCGGCGGTCATCGCACAGGCGCTGCACGATGTCGCGGGCTTGCAGGGGGGGACGGTCCGCGCCCGCTTCGGCTTTCAGGCCCGCCGGGGAAGTTTCCACCTGGTTGAAGCCGCCCAGCGCGTCGGATTTGGGCATCCCGAAGCGGTCGACGTAGTTTGCCACAAAGCGGGTTTCAATCCGTGTGCCGACACTCGTATACCGGGACTCTTTTTCTTCCGAGACCACGCCCGATGCCCAGCCGATCACGAAGGTCCGCCACGCCGCTTTCTGGTCTTCAGCGGACGGCGGCGAGATACGCACCCAGTCGCTGACATCCGTGCGCGTGTGGATCGGGTTCGCCGCCGCGCCCTGCGACTTCACCTGATCATACGCATACCGGTACGAATCCATTCCCTGCAGGAGCCGCAGGGGGAAGGCCGCCCGCTCGTGCAGGAACAGCACCTGATCCGGCTCATTAGAGTTTGTGATCTGCTGCTCTTTGACGTTCTGCACGCTTTCGGTCAGCATGGCCCCGAACCGCTGCTCGTTTTCCGTGCGCGGCGCGGCCCCGTGCAGGACGCCCACAATGGTCTGTTCTTTGTTGATATTGTGCGTATAGTTCGGCGCGTTCTCCTGCAAGTGCAGAAAAGGCCGGGACAGGGACACCACCCGGCGCAGGGTCTGCACGGTGCGGTCCGAGTCGACGCCATATTTGGCGTAAAACTTGTCCAGCACGCTTTCGTCGGAGATCGGCCCGAAGACATCTCGCGCCTTGCCGTAGATGACTCCGCTCAGCCGGGTCAGCTCGCCGTCGCGGATGCCCCAGATGTCGTTGTGCGTGCCCAGCGTGTCCAGAATATCGGCCACCAGATTATTGACCACGGGGTTCGCGGGGTCTGAAGCATTGCCGACATAAAAGCCGTAGCGGTCGTCGATGTCCCCGCCGATGTAGCGGTCCTGCCCGGTCGCCGGGTCCGTCTCGCGCCGCCCCGGCGTGAACAGCACCTCGCCGTTGACATCCGTTGGCTCCTGAACCGCATGCCGCTCGGCCCGCTCGAACCGCGCCCGCAGGGCGTCCATGCGCTCCACGTAGCGGTCCATATCGGCTCGGAGTGCCGTCACCGTGTCCATCAGGTGCTGGTAGAACACAATCGCTGCGCCCGCCGCTTTGAAGTCCAGCGCCTCGGCATCCAGCCGCCGGGCAGCGGTCAGGTAGGCGTCTTTCTGCTCGTCAATCTCGCGCCGCTTGGCCGTGGCGATGAGGCTGAGCATGAAGTCCCCCGCGTGCCGCTCGATCTGTGCCAGGGACTTGTCCCGCGCCTCGGTCAGTGGGAATGCGCCGCCTTTCAGCTCTTCCTGCCGCTTTTCCATCTGCGCGATGTAGGCCCGGAACCGCTCCTGCATAGTGTCTAACGCCGCCGCCGCGACGGTGTGCCGGTGGTTCGGGTCATTGACCTGCTGAGACACCCACTGCCGCAGGGCCGTGTCTTTGGCGCGAATGGCCGCGCCGAGATTTTGCTGTATCTGAAACACCGATTCGCCCAGATTGGTTCGGCGTTTTGCCAGCAGATCGGGGTTTGGGTCGGTGTCGGCGACTTTCGCCTCCGACTCTTTCTGCCGCGATAAGAGATAGCCCACCACGCTGGCGTGGCCGGGATAGGCCGACGCATACTGCCGGTCCACCGCCTGCCAGTACGCCTGCGCGTTGTCGCGCAGGGTCTCGCCGGTCTCCGAGTTGCCCAGCAGCGCCTGCCGCTGCACGGCCTCCGGGGTCAGCCCCAGCCGCCCCAATTCCTGATCGGTAAACCCGCCCAGATTGACCGTCCGCTCCAGCGGCGTGGTCCACCGGCGCACGATGTCCCCGGCCAGCCGGTTCGCGCACGCGGCCATGACTTTGTCTTTGGGGAACTGAATGGCGGACAGCCCGAAGCCCAGATAGTTCTGCGGGCAGCCCAGGCCGTCAGAGGTGATCAGGAACTGGTCAAAATTGTTGCGGTTGGACTTTTTCTGCCGCTGAAACTCCGAGGTGAGGTCCAGAAAGATCGAATGCCCGATCATCTCCACCAAATCTTTGACCGAGTCTAATTGCGCGGCAGGGGAGGACGTGTCCGCGAGATAGGTGTACCGGAACGGCGGGTCGGAATCCTCCATCGGCGGAATATCCGCCTGATACTGCGCGGTGAACGTCGTGGTCGGGTCCGTGTAGTGGTTCAGCTCCATCAGTGCGGCATACGCATTGGGCCGGTTGTCCACCGCCACCGCTTCGGAGTTCGGCGGGATGGAAAACATTCCGACAGTTTCCAGCATCCGCTGCTGCTTGAACTTGTTGCGGATAGTGTACGCCAAATCCAGGAACATCCCCGACCCCGTGCCGCCGAGCAGGGAGCCGACGATATACACCGTGATACCCTCGCCGACCTGCAGGCCGTTTCGAATAGCAGTTTCCTTGCTGGCATCTTTGGTGATTTGCAGCATCTGCTCTTCCAGCCGCCGCGCAATCTGCGAATAGTTCCAGAAGTACGCCAGCCGTCCCCGCGCCCGGACGGCCCCTGCGCCCTGGTCAATATCGCCGGTCAGGACACGCGGGTCCAGCCAGTTTCTGAGGTGTGGATGCTCCCGCAGGCTCTTCCGCAGCGAGTCAACGCCATGCACCGATGTATGAATCTTGTCGGCATTATCTAAGTTGACCGCGTCGTCATAATCCGGGTTCTTGCCAAAAATCGCCTGGTCGGTGTCCAGCAGCAGGAACGAAACGATAGGCAGCTTATCCAAAGCCCCATACTTTTCCACCAGCCGCTTGCGGATGTCCAGCATAATGCCATGCCCCGTCCCGCCGACCCCGACAATCAGCGACCGCGAGATGCCCCGCAACCGCCCCTCATCCGCCCCCGCGCCCGTCGTGGACGCCGCGCCATTGACGCCATTAACTACTGTCGTTGTTTGTTGTGTTGTGTCTGCCATAGGTTTTATATTACGTTTATTTGCCGCGTTGTGTGTGCCTGTCTCTGAGAAGCCGCCAGAGGCCCCCCCCGCCCCCAATAATGGGGGAGCCAGATAAATACGGAAAGGACAAAGAGGCGCAGCAAGCAGTGCCCCTACACCTTTATCTAGTATCCGGCCCCCTCTCCTTCCGAAGGAGAGGGCTGGGGTGAGGTTCCTTCCGGCCACGGGTTGAAATCTGAGGCTTTTAAGTGCCTGGTCCCGGAGGACACAAGATAAAATAGCCGCCCACATTATCCGGCAGTCCGCTGCCTCGTGAAAGGTGGCTGGCGTCAGTGTACAGCGCATAATAGCAGTCTGCTAATTCGCGTTCGTCAAAGCGACTGTCGCCGTTTCGGGCTGCGGCAAAGCCGCCGCGAGTTCCTGCCTGGCTTCGACCAAAGATTTCGCTTCGCTGGCGACCTGCCTGATATTCTCAACCAATGCCGTCATGTCATAACTCCCGCCGCCGTCTTCGAGTGCCGCCGCACTGCACAGGGTTTTCAGAGCGCGGACGTGTTCCAGCATCTCCCGGCGCAGGGTGTCATTGCGGCGGGCGAGGGCGGCACTGCGCCCGACGGCCTCCGCCCGCTGACGGCGAGCCTGTGCCTGCCGGTGCAGGCTGGCGAACACAACCGGGTCGCGTTCCTCTGCCGCCTCCGCGCCAAGATGGGCGGCTTCTTTGTTCAGCGTCCCGGCATCCAGAAGCAGGTCGTTCGGCGGCTGCCCCGGCAGGGCTGCGATGCCGAGACTAATATCCCGCACGGCGGCGCGGATACTCGCGGCCTCAGATGCCTCCTGCGTATACTGCTTAGAAACCAGCATCGAAAGAAGGCTCAAGTATTCCAGCCGCAATGGGTCAGTTTCGTCCTTGCAGATTGATTCAATTTCTATCGTTGAAGTCGGTTTGCCTCGTAACTTCTTGCGGGCGCTGCGCTCTGCGAAGGAACCGCCGAGAAAACCCAAAACGCTGCCCCCTCCCGTTGCGGTCAGGAAGCCGAGAAGATCTGGGATGACGTGTAGCCATGTAATTCCCACCAGATTCGCCACGCTACCCGATGCCATACCATACATGGCTCCCAGAATTGTAAAAGAGCCTTGCCCATTGTCAGGTCCGGCAAGGAGACCGCGCACTTGCTAAACACGCGCTGTGTCTGCCGGGGCAAGGTCCTGGGAATAAATGTTCATTGGTTTCGTCCGTATCAAGGCCACGGATTAAAATCCGTGGCTGAGGAGCCTGCGGCTGAACGTCCCTGCGGGACGGAATGCCGGTGATTACGAAGCGCCGATTGGTTCAGCCTCCGCTTCGGTTTTCTCCCAGGCGTGCCAGAGCTTGCCGCTTTGGTGATGGCGCTTCTGGTTTTGGATGTAAGTCACCACCTGCGTGAGATGCGGGCGACTCAGGCTGAACACGCCGTAGCCTTCCTGCCAGCCAAAGAACGGCAGGAGGGCTTCGTGACCCACCAGTTCCTTCGTTGCCAGGCGCGAAGAGGCCCCTTTCAACTGTTTCACGATCTGCGCTGCACACAGCGAAGTCGGCATTCTTAGCGCGAGATGCACATGATCCGGCATTCCATTGACCGCCAGCACGGTGCAGCGCAGCGTTTCGGCCTCACTTTGCAGGCAGCGGTGTATTCGCCGCTCGGCTTCCCCGATTAAAAGCGGCTCCCGTCCCCGTGTCGCCCAAACCAGATGCAGATAAATCTCCTGATGTGCGTGTCCCATTTCGCCTCCTTGCTTGATTGTCAAAACTGCCGTGTAAACTACGGATTACGGCCCACGGATTGCGGCCCACGGATTGCGGCCCACGGATTGAAATCCATGGCTGAAGGGCGCAGACGCCAAACGTCCCTGCGGGACGGCAATGCCGACAACTCTATACCTTCTTTGTCTTGCTCTTCGTCCCGCAGGGACGTTCAGCCGCAGGCTCCTCAGCCATGCATTTCAATGCGTGGCTCTTTGTTTTGGTGGCCTAGACTATCTTACCCGCCTACTGACTGCCGCTGAACTGGCTCCGTACCTTCCCGCAGACGGCCCGGCGCGGCCAGCAGCGTGCCGACTTCTGCCCGTGCGTCGGTGATGGCGCTGGCCTCACGGGCGACGCGCTGGATGCTGGCGGCCAAATCTGCCAATTCCGGCACGGAGGGCTGACCGCCGACCCGGAAGGCGGTCAGGCTGGTTTTCAGGGCTTCCATTTGTTCGGCGGTTTCCTGCCGCAAGGCTTGATTGCGGCGCAGGAGAAGGAGCGTTTTGGCCGCCGTGTCTGCCCGGCGGGTCAGCGACTCGGCCCGGCGGCGCAGGCTGGCCCCAATGACCGCGTCCGGCTCGGCGTCAGCTTCGTCAAAGAGGCGGGCGGCTTCGACTTGCAGGCGGGCGGGATCGTCGCTTTCGGCTCGCGGCTCCTCGGCGGGAAGGGAGACAACGGTGGTTCCCAGCGTTTGAAGGGCAGTGCGGATTTCCCGCTGCGCGTTGGGGTCAGGAAGGTCAGTTTGGGCGACCTCAACGACAAGATCCAAGTATCTGTGCAGGAGTGTGTCACTTCGAATGACATCCAAAGCTGACACCTCTGCCGGAACTAAACGGGCTTGTTTCCATCTCTGTTTTGCCCGGACCCTAGCGGGTGCAACCAAGCCCTGCCCAAAAACAAACAAAGTCAATAAAAGCACTAGAACACTCATTGAAATTGCTGCACTGCCCCCTACTGCCCGAAGTACTATGGCTATAACGGTGCTTACCAGCATTACAAGTATAAATCCCGCTAATGAGAAAGAAAAGACAGACGGCTCTTGCTGCTGTCGCAGACTGCGCTTTTTTTGTACCGCCGCGCTCAGTTCCGGCCCCAGATTTTCGGGATAGATTTCCATGCTGTGCTGTGAAATTGACAGGAAAAGCCGGATGGCCCCTTACCCCCAATGCTGGGGGGACTGAAGAAGAGACCTCACCCCAGTCCTCTCCTTAAGCAAGGAGAAGGAGCCGGAGAAAGAAAAGACAGGAGGGCGGGGGATCCCGCCCCTACACCGCCCGGCGGCGGCTGAACAGGCCGACGAGGACGGCGATCACCAGAACGCCGCCCAGGGCGTAACTCAGCCACTTGACGTACTCCACGCTGTTAAGCGTCAAAACGCACAGCGTCAGGCCGATAAAAGCCACGATGCCGATGAGCAGGGCAATCCGCGCCGCCGCCGCCGGGTCGCCCCGCTGGTTCAGGCCGCGTGTGGCTGTGTAGGACACGAACGGCAGCAGGAACAGGCAGACCAGCAGGCCCAGGCCCAGAACGATGTAGCGAGTGGCGGGGTTGGCGACGACAAACTGATAATCATCGGCGGGCGAATCCGGGTAGCGAACACTGCCGAAATCTCCGGCTTGTGCCTCAAAATGGTAGCGGTACTGCCCGGCTTCCGTTGGCGTATACGGCCAGGTGACCAGAACGCCTTTGGCCGGGTCGCCGACCGGCGTTTTTGCAGGAACCGTGGCGGTTTCCCCGTCGGGGGTCAGCACCACCATATTGAGCTTGGTGGCCGGGTCTCCCGTGTATTTCAGAGACATCGCCAGGACTTCATTGCGCCTGGCTTCCGTGGGGAGTGCATTGTTACTGACAATTTCCAGCTTCGGCGCCTTGGCGAACGCGCCGCCTGCGGTCAGCAGCAGCAGGCTCAGGGCAAGAAAGAGACGGGACAGGGGGGCAGACGAGACGGGTTTTCGGGTGTGTGTCAAAGCGTGTTTTAAGACGTGTTTCAAGAGTGCGCGGCCTCCTCGGGGCGAGCCGGGGGTGTCCCCGGACAGCACGTAGTTCACGAATAGTAATTCTACGGCTTCTTCTCTGTTATTGTGACACAGGAACGGAAAAAAAGTTGCAAAGGGTTCGCGGGGAGACTGCCAGCCTTGAGGAGACCTCCCCCGCCCCTCCTTCAGAGGCGAGCCGGATAAAGAGTCGGAAAAGAGAAGAAAAGCAGGGACAAGCCCTGCCCCTACGGGTCTCGCTCTTGTTCTTACTCCCCCTTCCTTCTCAGGGAAGGGGGCCGGGGGGTTAGGTCTCCTAAAACAGCGGGGCGCGGGGGTCCTCGACGCGGACGCGGTGTTCGCGCTCGGCGTCGGTCGCCGTGGCGGGGACCAGCACGCGCAGCTCGTCGCCGACGCGCAGGGGGGCGGGCTGCTCCAGACGCATTCCATTGTGA
>CAXUKS010000022.1:13047-17270 GCA_964251675.1 uncultured Armatimonadales bacterium | reverse complement strand
TGACGCCCTCGGCGGGCGGGGTGGGGGTCAGTGTGAGGCCGCCCCGGTCAGAAGCGATGGCAGCCAGGGGCGCGGGCAGGCCCGCCAGCGGGAACACGTCGGCGTAGCCGGGCGAGGTTCCGGGCTGACCGCCCAAAGCCAGGCGTCCGCCAGGGGGCAGGCGGAAGTCGCGGGGCAGGCCGCGCTCGCCGAGCTTCAGGCGCACCGGTGTCGGCTTGCCGCGCAGGAGGAGCCAGGCCAAAAGCGCCAGCAGGGCCAATCCGGCCAGCAGGCCCAGCAGCAAGGGGAGGGGGGATGATTTTTGGACACCGCCGGATGGAGCCAGCACGGTCGGTGCTTCGGTGGTGCTTCCAGTGTCGTCATCGCCCTGGCTGGGGCCGACCGGCAGGCGCTCCACCGGGCGGCCCGTGGAAGCGATTGCCACGCCGACGCCGTACTGATGCAGGCAGCCTTTGGCGGTCAGTGTTCGCAGCAGCCGCTCATAGTCGCGGTTTTCCGATGTGTCCGGGTAGTCGGTCAGGCTGCGGAGCGTGTAGTAGTCCCGGTATTTAGGATAATTCGGGTCGGTCAAATCGGGCCGGTCGTTGAACGAGTCGGTGAGCAGCACGACCACAGCGGGGCATAGGTCATCCCGCGCAATCCGCTTCAGCGCCTCATGGTGTGGCCAGCGGATATTCGTGCCGTGGCCGGGGGAGGGGGCGTCGGGGATTTTGTCAATCAGAGCGTCCACACTGTCGCTGTCGGTGATTTTCTGGTCAAGCGCCGTCGTGTAGCCCGTGCCAAACGGCAGCAGGATGGCCCGGTCGCCGGGCGAGCAGCCCTGCCGCAGCAGGGTCGCCGCCGCGTCGCGCTCCTGCGTGAAGACGCCGCCGTGCCGGGTGCTTTCGGTCACATCAAAGACCAGAACAAGCGTCTTGTGCGCCAGCGGCTTGATCTGCCGCGCAATCTGCGCGGGCGACAGGGGCGCGGCGTTCTGCGCTTGGGCAGGAACAGTTAAGGCAATCAAGAGCGTCGCCAGCAAAAGTTTAGCAAACAGGTTCATTGGGCCTCAAAGAAACAGAGGAAACACGAGGGGTCAGCCCCGTGTGAAAGCCAGGATGCAGACGCCCACCACGGACAACACAGTGAGCACGAGAGTCGCACAGCCCGCACGGGAGGCAGCCCCGCCGGGGAGGGCGTCGCCGGCGGGGCGGACAACACGGACACGGACCTGGCAGGGCATCTCGCGCCAGACCGGGCGCGGGCCGGTCATAGAGTCGGCCATCACCGTGGTTGTCCAGACCGCCTCGGCCTGATAATCGCCCCCGGTCAGACCCGCCGCCTGCACCACAAAGCCCAAAAACTGTGTCTGGCCCGGTTCGATCCAAAGCGGCTGAAAGTCGCCGGGGTAGGACAGCCACGCGGGCCGGACGCGCACTTTGTCCACTCGGAGTCGCTGCGGGCCGATATTTTGCAGGCCCACCCGGAGGACACCGCTGCCGCCCTGCGCGACCACCACCGGGTCGGGGTCCTGCACGCACGCAATTCCGGGCATCTCGGCGTGCGGCAGGGTTTCGGCCAGCGGCACGTTTTCTGGCGGCGGCGGAACCCTGTCGTCGTCGGCTTCCGGCAGGCCGCGCACCAGAACGGGGACCGTCACCACGGTTTCCGGCCAGGCCGCACTGCCGCGTGGAGACGTGGTGGACAGGCCGGTGTTGGAGCGCACCGTCAGCGCCGCCCGGTACGTGCCAGGGTCCAGCCGCGCCCCGGAAATGTTCCAGATCAAATCGCCGCCGGTGCCGGGATCCAGGTCTACAGGCACAAAACGGGTGGGCAGATTGAGCCAGACGACATCGGAGCTGACCGATTCGATATGCAGGGGGGCGTCGCCCTCGTTGTCCAAAAGCAGGGTCAGGCTGGTTCCGCCGCCGGGGGCCACGAGGGGCGAAGGCGGCGACACGGCACAGACCAGGCGGGGCACGCGCAGCGCCTGCGAGGACGGCTGTCCTTCCGACGCGCTGCCGAAGCCCAGCAGATCGGCCATGCGGGCGATGGCGTCCAGCTTATAACGCAGCTCTTCCGAAGACTGCGCGGTTTGCTGCGTTTCGGACAGGTTCCGCAAAAGCCGGGCGCGGGCCGCCTGCCCGGCCTCGTCGTCGCCGGGGCGGGTCGGCAGGAATTCCTGATACAGCCTGCACAGCGCGGCCAGGTCCTCACGGGGCGGGGCGGACGGCGGGGCGGGCACAGTGGCGAAGTCCGACAGCAGGGCCGAGCCGGGGACGCGGCTGTCTACCAGCACGTTTTCCGGTGTCAGCGCCCCGTGGGTCAGCCCCGCCGCATGGGCCGAGTCCAGCGCGTCCAGCAGGGGCAGCAGCCGGGCGTGCAGACGGTCAAAGGCCCGCAGCGAGGTGTCGGCCAGTGTAGCTCGCAGGTTCGCGCCGGGAACCCAGTCGCGGACCACGAAAAAGCCGTCGCCGTCGCGCAGCCAGCGCCTAGTCGGCACAATGCGCGGCTGGCGCAGGGCCAGCGCCAGCGTCGCCCGCGCCTTGCCCGCATCGCCCGCCAGCCGCTTGACCAGCACCGGCCTGCCGCCGTTCGGCTCCCGCGCCGTCCAGGCCGCCGCGCCGGGCGTTCCCGTCGGCACGGACACGACATTCTCAAATTGTGACAGCACCCGCTCCATCCTGTCCAGTGTACCCGAAAATGAAGAACAGCCGAGAAAACAGACCGGCCCGCAGCTTCGCGTTTATTCTGGCGGGAGAATGGGCAGACAGTGAAGACGGCTGCCGTGCGGCAAAAAGTGTCGGCGCAAGGTCGTGATATGCCCATTCCTGAGTGAACATTTAGAAAGCACAAAGATGTCAACCAAAATCGATTCGACCATTCACCTGCTCACCGGCAAGCTCACCGACGCTGCCGTAAAGCACGGCGCGGAGATCATCGGCAAGTGGGAAGCCGACCTGGAAGCCGCCGACTTTCGCGGCGCCAAAACCATCCATACCGACCTCGGCACGCTGCGTCACCACCTGGAAGGCGGCACGCTGGACGGCCCGGTTGTCGGCGAGCTGCTGGTGAAGCTGGGGGAGGCCACCGAGCGGGCGGCGGCGCACGCCGAAGGCACGCCAGGGGAGCGGCTGGCAAAGCTGGGCGAAACGCTGGTCAGCGCCGGAAAAGGGCTGGGGACGGACGGCAGTTAGCCGGCCGCAAGGCCAGAAACGGCTGTCGGAGGAGGGTCTCGCGCAGGCCCTCCTTTTTCACGGGGAAGGCTTAATGCCCGCCCGGCGTGGGTACAAAATAGCCGGAGGCCAGTGCCATGACTGTTGGAGATTTGATGACCGCGTTCCCGGAATCGCTGACGGAGAACGATACGATTAAAAAAGCCGCGCAGATGATGCGTGACCATGATTATGGAATGATGCCTATTTTGGACGCCAACGAGGCGCTGATTGGGGTGGTGACCGACCGGGATATTGTGATCAACGCTGTCGCGTCGGGCCGCGACCCGGACACAAGCTTAAGCGAGTGCATGACGGTGCAGCCGGACACAGTCACGAAGGATCTGCTGGTGCAGGACGCGCTGCACCTGATGAACACGCGGCAGATTCGCCGCATCCCGGTGGTGGAGTTCGGGCGGCTGATTGGCATGCTGTCGCTGGCCGATATAGCCCGCAGCGAAGTTCCCGATGCCGAGAAGACAAAGACGCTGGAAAGCGTCTCGGTGGGCGGCTCGGACATTCGCCCCGGTGCGGACCTGCCGGAAAACTAAAATGGCCCCTCCCCGAATGGGGGAGGGGCTTTCGGTCTATCCAGTCGCCCGCGAAAGCTGAACCTGCTTGCTGCCAGTGATGGTCAGGTCGTCGAACGCCACCAAAACGTGCCGGTTGCCGATGCCCAGCGTGTGGCCGCCCAGAGACAGCAGAGCAAAGTGGGGCTTACGGGTGTGCGGGTCCAGATACAAATCTTCGACCTTGCCGACGCTCTCACCCGCCGCTGTGACGACGCTGTAGCCGCGTGGGTCGCCCGCACCCGCTCCGGCCAGAGTGCCGCTCTGGACGCTGCCCTTGCTGGCCTTGTCCCGCTTTTCCAGCTCTGTGGCAAGCTCGTAAATGCCCGCGCCGCCGAGCTTAGTTTGTTCGTTGTACGTTTCTTCCATTGTGGCCTGTCTCCCATTTAAGTGTGTGGTAGTCTCTTATTCCCCAGAAAGCCGTATTGTGAATACTTCTGATATTTTTGTGCGGGCCTAC
>CAXUKS010000022.1:0-13037 GCA_964251675.1 uncultured Armatimonadales bacterium | reverse complement strand
CGCCGCCCCGCGCCCGGCCCCGCCCTCTGGCTGCCCTTCTCCGGGGGCAATCTTCTGGTCCCCGCTTCCGAAACGGCCATCGCCCTGCACCGGGGCGACCGGGACAGCGTGGATGCGCTGGGGGTGCACGCGCCGATTTATCTGGGGACTCTGGGGGAGATGCCGTGCCTCGCCTTTGACGCCGATCTGGGCGGCGACGGGCCGCCGGAGGGCTGGCAGGCCGTGAGCCTGCGGGCGCTGTTCGGGCAGGTCAGCGAGGCGGAGTACGGGCTGGCTGGGTATGCCTCGCAGATTTTGTACTGGCTGAGAACCAGTGTGTTCTGCCCCGTCAGCGGGCATCGCACGGAGCCGAAAGAGAGCGATTGGGGGCGGCGCTGCCCGGACTGCGGCCATGTCAGCTACCCGCACATTTCGCCCGCCACGCTGATCCTGGTCCACGACGGCCCCCGCCTGCTGCTGGCGCAGAAGCCGGGGTGGGGGACGCGCTGGAGCATTCTGGCGGGTTTCGTGGAGCCAAACGAGTCGCTGGAAGACTGCGTGCGCCGTGAGACGCTGGAAGAAGTAGGCTTTGCACTGACTGACTTGAAGTATGCGGGCAGCCAGCCCTGGCCGTTCCCGCATCAGCTCATGGTCGGCTTCACCGCCCAGTATGCGGGCGGCGAGATGGCCGTGGACGGCCAGGAGCTGGAGCGGGCGGCGTGGTTCACCCGCGAGACGCTGCCGGACCTGCCCCCGGCGGTCAGCCTGTCCCGGCAGTTGATTGATGCGTGGGCGGCGGGCAGCGTTTAGCAAAAAGCGCGGAAGCCTCCTCCATTTATGGAGGAGATGGATAGCGCGTCGTCTTTCCGAAGACGACAAATCCCTTCCGCAAAATTGATGTCTCGTGAGTAGTTTAATAAAGTTCTCGTGCAGGAACTTGCCGTCGAGTCCGAGTCGGAAGTGCTGGAAATCGAGGTCATGCCCGACCATATTCACCTACTGGTTGAAGTGCCTCCGCACTACGGCATTGCCAAGTTTGTCCGTATGTGCAAAGGGCGTTCCTCTCGCGTTCTGCGTGAGGAGTTCCCTGCTCTGAAAACCCGACTTCCAACCCTGTGGACACACAGCACATTTATTTCGACGGTCGGCGGTGCGCCGCTTTCCCTGGTCAAACAATACATTCAGAATCAACAGCGTTCGGAACCACGCCCGAAGAAAAATGCTTAAAGCCCTCCGCTATCGCCTCTATCCCACTAAGGCCCAAGCCTCTCAACTGGCATGGACACTGGAAACCTGCCGCCAAGTCTACAACTCGCTGGTCAATGACCGCAAGTTTCAGTACGAGGTGAGCGGCAAGGCTCCGTCATGGATAGAACAGAAGCGGTCTATTACGGCATGGAAGCCGAGCCACCCCGAACTCTCAAACGTGCATTCCCAGGTCTTGCAGGACGTATCCAAACGAGTAGACCTCGCGTTCCAGGCGTTCTTCCGCAGGGTCAAGGACGGTGAGACACCAGGCTATCCGCGCATCAAAGGCGACGGGTACGACTCGTTCACCTATCCCCAGTCGGGGTTCGGGTTCCACCAGGGCAAACTTCGCCTGTCCAAGATTGGCGACGTTGCCATTCGGCTTCATCGCCCCATTGACGGTTCAATAAAAACCTGCACGGTTCGGCGAATCAACTCAAAGTGGTTCGTATGTTTCACGGCAGAGTACACGCCTGACATTCTGCCGCCGTCCGATGAGGAGGTGGGCATTGACGCTGGCCTGAAAACCTTTGCCTCGCTGTCCAACGGCGAGAACATTGAAAACCCGCGCTTCTTCCGCAAAGAAGAAAAGGCACTGACAAAAGCACAGCGCAAACTCTCGAAACAAAAGCGCGGGAGCCGTGAGCGGAAGAAAGCCCGCAAAGTCGTTTCTCGTATCCACGAGCGCATCCGTAACCGCCGCCATGACTTCGTTCACCAGACCGCTCGTAGGCTGGTCAATCGCTTCGGCGTGATTGCCGTGGAGAAATTGAACGTCAAGAATATGGTCAAGAACCATTGTCTTGCAAAATCTATTTCTGATGCTTCTTGGTCAATGTTTCGCTCTGTCCTGACGAATAAGGCTGAAAGTGCTGGTCGTCTGGTCGTTGCCGTCAATCCTGCGTACACTTCGCAAATGTGTAGCGGGTGCGGAAACATTCAGAAGAAGTCCCTGTCGGTGCGAACGCATCGGTGTCTCAGTTGTGGTCTCGTGCTTGACCGAGACACCAATGCCGCCGTCAACATCAAGGCTCTGGGACAACAGAGCCTCGCTACCGTGGTAGCGTAGAAGCCCGCTGATTTATCAGCGTGGAGTTGTCACCAAGTTAATAGCAAGCCCCTGGATGGTTCCATAATACTGCTGCACGATAGAATAAAAGAGGGCAGGGACAATCCCTACCCCTACATTTATCAGTCCTACTTCTACTCTGGCTCCCTCTCCTTGCTGAAGGAGAGGGCTGGGTGAGGTTCTACGGGGCATTCCAAATGCGTCAGCAGCAGCCACGGGTTGCAACCCGTGGCGACTTCTATGCAAAGCACAAACTGGACCCGGATGTGGCCGCCCGGTTCCCGACCGAGCGGGCGGTCAACGACGCCCTGTGGCGGCTGGCGGCGCAGGGCGTCGGCGTCTGACAGTCAGAAGCGGCTATTCGTAGCGGCCCGGCTCGTAGGCGTCGTACAGCGCCGCGCCGGTGGAGGTGCCGAGGCGGCTGGCTCCGGCGTCCAGCATTTGCAGGGCAATTTCCACGGTTTTGATGCCGCCGGAGGCTTTGATCGCAATGGACGACGGCCCGAGGGCGCGGCGGAGGCGGCGGATGTCGTCGGCGGTCGCGCCGCCGCCTGCCGTGCCGGTGGAGGTTTTGACGAAGTCCGCCCCGGCGTCCCGCACGAGGCGAGCCGCTCGCTCTTTTTCATCGTCCGTCAGGTAGCACGTTTCAATAATCACTTTGAGCGAGGCCGTGCCTGCCGCGTGGGTCGCGTCGGTCATGCCCTGCAAATCTTCCTGCACGGCGTCATACTCGCCGGACTTGAACCGGGACAGGTTCATCACCGCATCGACTTCATGTGCGCCGTTAGCGATGGCGTTTTTGATCTCGTACACTTTCGCCATTTTCGTGGCGGCCCCAAAGGGGAATGCAATCACGGTGCAGATTTTAACATCGGTTCCGGCGAGGGCGCGGGCGGCGGCTCCCACCCAGCAGGGCAGAATGCACACGCTGGCAAAGTGCCGCTCGGCGCTTTCCTCACACAGCCGCAGCATCTCGCCGCGTGTGGAGGTGGGCCGCAGCAGGGTGTTGTCAATGGTCTTGCCGAATTGTTCTTTGGTGTACATCTGGGGTCCTACTCCGCTTTGGTGGCGGCCTTCCAGCCGCGCACCAGCGCGGCCAGCGTCTCGCTTTGCGCGGGGTCTTCGCGGGTGTGGTGCAGGAAGTCTACCAGCGCACTGCCAATGACCGCGCCCTCGGCGGTTTCAATGACTGTCCGGACGTGTTCCGGGGTGGAGACGCCGAAGCCGACGCAGATGGGCTTGTCCGTCGCGGCCCGAATGCGGCCCAGCAGCTCTTTCAGCTCCGGTGGCAGCTCCGTCCGTGCGCCGGTGACGCCGGTGCGGGAGACGCAATAGACAAACCCGGTCGTGTTGTGGGCAATGAGCGCGATGCGGGCGGGCGTGGAGGTGGGAGCGACTAAAAAGATTGTCGCCAGCCCCGCGCCGTCAGCGGCGGCTTTCCACGGGCCTGCCTCTTCGGGTGGCAAGTCGGTCAAAATCGCCCCGTCCGCCCCCGCCTCGGTGAAGGCTTTGGCAAACCGTTCCAGCCCGTAGCGCAGGGCCAGATTGTAGGAGGTCATCAGGACGATGGGAACCTGCGTCAATCCGCGAATATCCCGCACCATGCCCAGCACCGTTTCCGGCGTCAGGCCCCGGTCCAGCGCCCGCTGCGACGATGCCTGAATACTCGGGCCGTCGGCCAGGGGATCCGAGTAGGGGATGCCCAGCTCCACGATGTCCGCGCCTGCCGAAGCCAGGGCGGCCACCAGCGTGGGCGTCCCCTCCACCGTCGGGTCCCCCGCCGACACAAAGGTCACCAGCGCCCCTTCGTGGGCGTCTTTGAGCCGGGCAAATGTCATGTCTAAACGATTTGTCACTTGGCTGGCACCAGCCCCAGCCGCTCGGCGACGGAGTCCACGTCCTTGTCGCCCCGGCCCGAAAGGCTCACCACAATCGTCTGCTCCGGGGACATGGTCGGGGCCAACTTGCGGACATAGGCAAAAGCATGGGAGGTTTCCAGCGCGGGGATAATGCCCTCCGAGCGGGCCGTCCACTGGAAGGCGTCTAAAGCCTCGTCGTCGGTGACCGAGACGTACTCGGCCCGGCCAATCTCCTTGAAGAAAGCGTGCTCGGGGCCGACACCGGGGTAATCCAGCCCCGCCGAGATGCTGTGGGTGGGCATCACCTGCCCGTAGTCGTCCTGAAGCACATACGACGCCGAGCCGTGCAGGACGCCTTTAGTGCCTGCGGTCAGCGTCGCCGCGTGGTTTGCGGTGTGCGTCCCGTGGCCCGCCGCTTCGACGCCGATGAGCTTGACGCTTTCATCGCGCACGAAGGGGTAGAAAATGCCCATCGCATTGGAGCCGCCGCCGACGCACGCCACCACGGCATCAGGCAGGCCGCCGGTGTCTTCCATCATCTGTTGCCGCGCTTCAATGCCGATGACCGACTGGAAATCCCGCACCATCGTGGGGTAGGGGTGAGGCCCGGCCACCGTGCCGATGATATAGTGCGTGTTGTGAACGTTCGTGACCCAGTCCCGCATGGCTTCATTGAGCGCATCTTTGAGCGTTTTCGTGCCTGAAGACACCGGCTGCACGGTTGCCCCCAGCAGCTTCATCCGCACGACATTGAGCGCCTGCCGGGCGATGTCTTCCTCACCCATATAAACGATGCACTCGTAGCCGAACAGGGCGCAGGCCGTGGCTGTGGCGACTCCGTGCTGCCCCGCGCCGGTTTCGGCGATAATCCGGGGCTTGTTCATGCGCCGGGCCAGCAAAATCTGCCCGAGCGCGTTGTTAATTTTGTGCGCCCCGGTGTGCGCCAAATCCTCGCGCTTCAGGTAAATCTTCGCGCCGCCCAGCTCGCGGGTCATCTTCTCGGCGAAGAAGAGCGCCGTGGGCCGTCCCACATAATTCTTGGCGTAATACTCCAGTTCCGTCTGAAACGCCGGGTCAGCCTTCGCGGCGGCGTAAGCTTCGGTCAGCTCGTCGAGGGCCGGGATAATGGTTTCGGGGACGAACCGCCCGCCGAACTCGCCGCCGAACCGTCCCTGGGCGTCGGCGACATATTTGTCGAGGGGAGTGTGCGCGGCGGTCTCTGGGATCGGCCTGTCTAGCGTCTGTGCTGCCATCGGGTGTATTTCTTTTCTAAAAGTGGTACGGCAAATCGCGTGCGCCATTGTAGCACCGGCACGGGCGGGGTGTCAACGCTGACCTGCTTGTCATGTGCTGTCACGGGGCTGAACCCCCGTGCTTTGAAGGGCAATTCCCCGCCTGCGCGGGCATAGGAGAGGCCGCTCCTAATTTGTCTTCGCCCGCGAAGGCGGGGGCTTGCACTTTTAAAGCACGGGGGTTCAGCCCCGTGACAGCACATGGCAAATTAGGTCAGCGGCCCCAGTCCCATTCCCGGACCGCCTGCACGAACGCCCGCAGCTTGGCGTGGTCTTTAATGCCGGGCGCAGACTCGACGCCGGACGACACATCCACGGCGTAGGGCCGCACCGAGTCCAGCGCGTCGCAGACGTTGTCCGGCGTCAGCCCGCCCGCCAGAATAATGGGCTTATTGGTAAGCATTTTCGCCCGCGAGGCCAGCGTCCAGTCAAACGTCTCCCCCGAGCCGCCCAGCAGCGTTTTGTGGTATGTGTCCAGCATCACCGCACCGACCGCATCCGGGTAGGCCGCAATCTCCTTCAGCGTCGCCGCGTTTTTCATGCGGAACGCCCGGATGCGCCAGCCCGCGCCGGTTCTGAGCGGCGTCTTCTCGGCGGTATCTTCGTAATGCTGCACATACTCCGCCAGATACTCTTCAGCGTCTTCGGGCCGCTGGGCGACCACCACGCGCTTGACAAAAATCGGCAGCGCGGCGGACATGGCCTGGTACGCCTCCGGCGTCACAAAGCGCGGCGACCCCGGCACGGCAATAAATCCGAGTGCATCCGCTCCCGCCTCCGCCGCCACTATCGCATCATCCAAATTGGTAATTCCGCAAATTTTAATCCGTGTTACGGCGCTCACACTTTCTATATTTTAGGCTATCGGTTATAATGATGACAAAGGAACCCGTGCTATGACTGAGCCACTCGCCCCGCCTGTGAAGCCCGCCTCTCGAACCATCCGCCGCCGCTGGTTTGTGGTGGGCGGCCTCGGCCTTGCGGCTTTGCTGGCCGTGCTGGGTGTCGTTCACTATCGCCAAAGCACGGCCCCGCTGCGGCCTGCATTGTTCGTGCAGACGCTAGGGACGCTTGATGCCATACAGTTTACCCGCGATGGACGGCTTTTGATGACAACTGAGGGAGACTCGGCCCACCCAATGGTGACATTTCGGGATGCCAGCACCGGGCAGATCGTCCGGCAGTGGCCCGGCGGGGTCGGTCAGAAGTGGCTGTCGGAGGACGGAACGCGGCTGCTGGAAACTGATTATGCTCTGCACGGTCCCAGCCAAAGCTTTTTGCGCGATGCCGTTACCGGACACGTTTTGCGTCGATGGACCGGCCAAATTGGCGACGTTCGCCCGGACTTTTCGCTGATGACGGTCGCAGACAGCGTCCGAGAGATTCTGGCACTGCCGGGGCATGACACCTTTCTTCGGCCCGAAGTGGGACGGGTGGTAGAAGTGGCAACCGGGCGCGTCATCGGTCAGTTCGACTTGAAAAACGGTTATTTAGACGAGGCTCGCCTGCGGCACGCCGGTCCCTATCTGTCCGTGCGCGGGCCGCATCCGCGCTTGCTGCTCCTGCCGTCGCTGAGACCCGTGCTGACCGGCCTGCCGCCGCTGCGCTCGCTTGGGGTGACACGCGACGGGACGCGTGCTTACGGGATTGGAGACGACTGCGTCCTGCACTTCTGGTCTCTGCCTTCCGGGCAGCCCACGACGGTTTCGACGGGTCTGAGGCAGGCGAATTGGGTCTCGGAAAGGCAGAATGGCACGCTGTTAATCCCTGGCATTGAAGGAACGCCGATGCACTGGAAATCCGTGGTGCAGGTGCGGTCCGCCGACGGCACGCGTCTTGTTCGCTCATTTGACGCTTCGCCGCAGGCGTTTTCCCCTGACGGGCGGCTCATGGCAGCCGATGTGGCCTACAAAACCGGAACTTGCACCGTTTGGGATTTGGAGACGGGAAAACGACGGGCATTGCTGGACATCGCCGCAGACGCCCTCGTAAACCCGACTTTTGACAGCGGCCCCGGCAGCGGGCATCTGGCGATTGCCCCGGACGGAAACCACTTTGCCTATGCCGCACAAAGCGGTCTGCTGCGCTTTTACCGCCTGGGCCAGCCTGCACCCGCCGTGCCGTCTCGCTTGATCTCCACCGACAGCGGGCAGTCCATAATGTCCTTTGGCAGTAACAACAGCTACTCGCCTCCCCTGTTTGATGCCGTAGTACTGCCGGACGGCGGGGTGGCTGCCAGCGGCGGGCAGGACTCGTCACGCGATGAGCGGCGCGTGCAGGTATGGCATCCCGGCCAGGAAACATGGGCGGTCAAGACGGGGGCGGCGATCTCGAATGTCACCCGCCTCGGGGTCTCGCCAGACGGCACGCAGGTAGTTGGCTCTTCGCAGTATGGCATTTTGATGCTGAACCTAACAAGCCATATCAGCCTGACAACCCCAATCCAAAACTTGGGTAACGGCGGACAGGGCTTTACCCCACACGACGTGGGGCAGCCGGTCTGGCTCGATGGGCTGGGGCAGATGGTGACGACTGTTTCAACAGGCGACTTTCAAGACGGCCCCATTGTTTTGACGCGCTGGGACGCGGCGGGGCAGTTTGCGGACGAAAAAACGGTGGTTCCCGCCAAGCAGAGCGTCGGCGGCCAGACATTTCAAGTGGCCGGGGCGCAGGTATCACCAAATGGTCAAACGGTAGTGGTACTCTGGAACGAATTCGCCACTCAGAAACCGGGGAGCCGCCCGGTTGCGCCTCTCGGAACCGCCGGAAAGCTGGAGCTGCGCGACACGCGCTCCGGGCGGGTACTGAAAACGCTGGCCGCAACGCTTCCCAGCAGCTCCTACACCGGCAGTCAGGGTGCATTTGGTCAGCCTGCGTTTTCCCCTGATGGAAAGCGTCTGGCAGTGGCTGACGACACCGGCGGCCTCCGGGTTTGGGATACGGACACCGGGCGTCTGCTCGGGCGGCTTTCAGGGACGCGGGTGGATACCCATAGCCAACTGATTGCGTTCGCTGGTCCGTCCGGGAGTGGGGGAGCAGCAGGACGGGCCGCGTTCACGTCGGACAATCGCTGGCTGGCGGTGAGCCGCGACGACGGCTCGATTTATCTATATTCCCTGCGCTCCTGGTTGCCCGTGGCCCAGCTTGGGCAGACGACCGAGCCTCTGCGCTGGCTGGCCTTTGCCCCCGACGGGCATACGCTCTATGGGTTCACGACAAACGGTACCGACGTACTTTCGTGGCCGGTCCCCGCGCTCAAAGACAGTTTTAAAGACCGCCCCTGACTGCCCTGTGCCGAGAGAGCCTATGGAAAAACTGCTGACCCGTGCCGAGTTCCGCGACGCAGTGTTTGCCCGCGACCGTGAGGTCTGTGTCCTCTGCCGCACCGCCGGGCAGGACGCTCACCACATTCTGGAGCGGCGTCTGTTTACCGCGCCTGCCGAAGCGGGCGGCTATTTTTTAAGCAACGGGGCGACGCTGTGCGCGGCGCATCACGTAAAAGCCGAGGAGACGACCCTCTCCTGCGAAGAGGTGCGCTTTGCCGCAGGCATCACGCGGGTTGTTCTGCCGTCGCATCTGTATGACGATGCCCGGTACGATAAATGGGGCAATCAAATCGAGCCGAATGGGACACGCCTGCGCGGGGAGCTGTTTCACGACGAGAGCGTCCAGAAAATACTCGCGCAGGGAGGCGTGCTGGGGGAGTTCCTGCCGTACACGCGCTATCAGCGCACCTACCACCTGCCGTGGTCAACTATGACTAAAGACGACCGGATGCTGGACAGCACGGCGGCCTTTGAAGGGCAGGACGTGGTGGTCAGCGTCAAAATGGACGGTGCGAATGTGACCCTGTACTCGGACTACATCCACGGGCGCTCAGTCAAGCCGCTTGTCGGTCAGGACAGTGCTCGGGTGAAGGCGCTCCACGCCGAGATGAGGCACGACATCCCTGCCGGATGGCGGCTGTGCGGCGAAAACCTGTATGCCAAACACTCGATTTTCTACCAAAATTTGCCGTCCTATTTTCTGCTGTTTTCCATCTGGAATGAGCGCAATGAATGCCTGTCCTGGGACGAAACCGAAGACTGGGCCGCGATGCTGGATTTAACGCTTGTTCCGGTGCTGTACCGGGGCCTTTGGGACGAGAAGCGTATTTGGGAGTTGTATCATCCCCACTGGGAAGGCAGCGAGATGGAAGGCTATGTGGTCCGTCTGGCGCGGCGGTTTTCTTACGGGGAGTTCCGCCGGTCCACGGCGAAGTTTGTCCGCCCGAACTTTGCCGCCGGGCGGCACAACTACCACCGCCTTTTGGAACTCAACGGGCTGGCCTCAGACGCCCTGGACCGCCCGGATGAAGGCGCGTAGCTTGGCGGCGTCTTTGATGCCCGGCTCGGACTCGACGCCGACGGTGACATCGACGGCGTAAGGCAGGGCACGGGCGATGGCGCGGGCGACGTTTTCGGGGGTCAAGCCCCCGGCCAGAATGATCTTTTTGCCGTACTGATGCGTCTCACGGGCCAGCTCCCAGCCGAAGGCGTCCCCGTCCGGGTAGTTTGCAGGCGCACGGGCGTTGATGTTCAGCAGATAGGTCTGCACCGTGCCGCTGAAATTGGCGACAGCGCGGAGGTCTCGGTCACTGCCGATATGAAACGCCTTGATCTTGCGCCCCATCGGCCAGTTTTCGCGCACGGTCTCCGCCCACAGCGCGTCGTCGTAATACTGTATCTGGTGGAACACGCCAAACGCTTCTGGCCCCGCCCTCTGCCAGCGCGGGTCCGGGGCACGGTCAAAGACGCCGACCCGGACAATGTGCTCCGGCAGCCGGGCGGCAATCGCCGCCACTTCGTCCGGCCCCACGGAGCGCGGCCCGTGGGCATCCCCCCGGAACCCCAGCATATCCGCCCCGGCGTCCACCGCTGCCTCGGCATCGCGCAGACTCGTCACCCCACAGATTTTGACACGCGGCCCCATAAGAAAGAGTATACCCATTCGGCAGCGGGGTATCCTGAGTTCTGATGACAGACAAACAACAACACGCAGGGGTGCGGGCGGTCACGCGCACCGTCGGCAGGGCGCGGCCCGGCACATTGCGCCTGTGGACAATTCAGCCGCTTTGGGTTTGGGAGCGGCTATGCGAGCAGGAAACGCTGCATTCTGACCCTACCCAGCAAGAGTTTGTTCAGGATTTTCAAGCTGCCTATGACTGGATGCGCGATCAGATGCGCCGCCGCCTGCTTGACTACGCCGGGCATTATCCGTGGTGGGCGTATGAATATAAGCCGGACCTGCGCCACCGCAATTTTGACAGCCCCGAACGGCACGCTCGCCTGGAGCTTGCCGTCTCGCCCGAACGAGTGCTGCTTTCAGCCTATGGCGCATGGCACTCCGTTCTGATGCCTTCCTATCTGCCGCAGCCTGCTGAAGACACGGAATATGAGCGCGAAAGCGAGGTTTGGGAGGCCGAACTCAAACAGCACGGCCTAGACCCGTACCGAAGCCGCCCCCTGCCGGAACCCTGGCATTCCCGCATGACGGCCAGTTGGGAGCGCATTTTCGATGTGGACGACCTGCGGGAGACAAACACCATTCAAGCGTGCTTCGAGCGTTTAGACTTGGCGGATGTCGTGAAAGTAACCATTTTCACGCCGCTTAAGCCGGGGCGGTAAACGCCCCGTCTGGGAGGCGTCCTTCGGACGAAGAAATACAGGGCGCAGAATAATCGCCGCTGGCGTTTTCTCCTCACCTGAAGGGTGCTGTCTAGACGGGGCGTTTACCGCCCCGGACATCTTGCCCTGTTCTTTTCGCAGGAAGGCGGCTGCTGGCTCTGTAAAAGGTAGGGTACAATAGCCGCCATGACACAGGCACGTCTTACAGAAATTATGGTTTACCCCGTCAAGTCGGCGGGCGGCATTGCAGTTCAGGAGCGGGAGGTCGAGGCGCGGGGGCTGGCGGGGGACCGGCGCTGGATGGTGGTCGGGCCGGACGGCGGCTTTTTGACGCAGCGGGACTGGCCGCGCATGGCGCTGATTGCGACCGCACTGGAATCCAATACGCTGCGCCTGGATGCGCCGGGGTGTACGCCGCTGCGTGTGCCGCGTCTGCCCGAGGGTGAAAGGGCAACGGTGCGGGTCTGGCGGAGCGTCTGCGCGGCGGTCAGTGCCGGGGCGGAGGCGGACGCCTGGCTGTCGGCGTTTCTGGAAATGCCCTGCCGCCTGGTCTATATGCCCGACGAAACGCGGCGCACAGTCAGCCCGGAGTTCGCAGCCGGGGAGGGCATTGTCTCGTTCGCCGACGGCTTCCCCCTGCTGCTGATTGGGGAAAGCTCGCTGGACGACTTGAACGCGAAGCTGACTGCCCCCGTGCCGATGAACCGCTTCCGGCCCAATCTGGTCGTCACAGGGTTTGCCCCCTATGCCGAAGACGATTGGAAACAGGTGCGTGTGGGTGAGGTACTGTTTCACGTCGTCAAGCCCTGCGACCGGTGCGCGATGACCACGGTGGAGCAGGCGACGGGCGAGAAGCACGGCCCGGAGCCGCTGCAAACGCTGGCCGGGTACCGTCGTGCGGACAGCGGCAAAGTGCTGTTCGGCCAGAACTTGATCCCCGCCGCGCCGGGCGTGGTGCGCGTGGGGGACAGGGTGGAAGTGGTAGAAGTGCGATGATGCGTAAGGAGCAGAGTTCGCCCCTGCTGGAAATCAATGGCGCAACGCTGGTGAAAAATGGCACGCGCCTTTTAGACAATCTTAGTCTGGCCATCCCGGAGGGGCAGCACACGGCGATTCTGGGGCCGAACGGGTCCGGCAAATCGTCGCTGATCAAGCTGCTCACCCGGCAGCATTACCCGCTCGCCCGCACCAGCGACGGCCCGCCGGTCTTACGCATTTTTGGGCGTGAGCGGTGGCATATCGCCGAGCTGCGCTCCCTGCTTGGCATTGTCTCTGCCGACCTGCACCAGGATTTCACGAGCGACGAGACGCTGACGGGTTTGGAAACCGTTCTGTCCGGCTTTTTCGCCGCACAGGGCCTGGCCGCGCACCACGAAGTGACGCGCACGATGCAGGCATATGCGGAAGAGGCATTGAATGCGGTAGACGCTGCCAATTTGGCCGACCACCCGCTGGCCCGGATGTCCACCGGCGAGGCTCGCCGCATCCTGATTGCCCGCGCCCTCGCCCCCCGCCCCCGCGCCCTGCTGTTGGACGAACCCACGGCGGGATTAGATTTGATTGCCCGCCGCCGCTTTTTAGAGTCTCTCCGGCCCCTGGCCCGGTCAGGCGTGACTTTGATTTTGGTGACGCACCATGTGGAAGAGATCATCCCCGAAGTCGAGCGCGTGATTGTGATGCGTGAAGGCGCGATTTTTGCCGACGGCCCCAAAGCCGACGTGTTGACTTCGCCGGTGCTGTCCGCCCTATTTGACGCGCCGCTGTCGGTGCAGGAGAGCGGTGGGTATTATGGTGCGGGGTACAGCGGATAGGCGACCTACCTTCCCCGCTTCGCTGGGGTCCTCTCTAAAGGGAGGATTAGGACAAACACGCAGGCCATCCGCCTCTGCTCCTAATCCTCCCTTTAGGGAGGACCCTGCAAAGC
>CAXUKS010000021.1:0-65782 GCA_964251675.1 uncultured Armatimonadales bacterium | reverse complement strand
ACTTTTCAGCCTCGGGTTTTAACCCGTGGCTTTTCTGCCGCAGCAAGGTACCGCCCATGCCCAATTTACGAAACGATGACCATATACGACGCTCCGACCGACGACGCCCGCCGCCCGCGCCCGCCGGGCCGGGCCGCTGGGCTATTGACCACGCCCGGCTGATTGGCCTGCTGGCTGTGCTGCTCGTGGCCCTGCTGGCTGAGATGCCCTGGATACCGCGTCCGCAGCGGACCTTTCTTTTGCAGGCCGCCGTGGTGGCGCTGTTTACGGGGATTGCCGCCGCCGGGACTGCCGAAGCGCGGCCCCTGCGGGCGTACCTGCGCGGGCCGAACGGCTGGCTGCTGGGCCTGCTGGCGTGGGCCGTCGCGTGCGCCCTGCTCAGTCCGTACCGGGCGTTTGCCGTGGCCGAGGGCCTGCGGGTGCTGCTGGGGGCGGGGGTCTACTTTGCGGCAGGCTACGCGCTGACCCCGCGTGAGGCGCGGGCGCTGCCGCTGGCGCTGATTTGTGCGGGGGCGCTGGCAGCCGCTGGCGGCTTATTTCAGTTCGGCGCGGGGCTGGAAGCACGGGGCGATGAGGTGACCAGCCTTTTCGGCAACCATGAGCAGTTCGGGTCATTTCTGGCCCTGCTGTTCGTGCCCGCGCTGGCGCTGGCGCTGGATACGAAAACTGCCGACAAACGGCTGCTGCTGGCGCAGGGGGCGGCGCTGGTGCTGGGCGCGGCCCTGCTACTGGCCCGGACACGTTCGGCCTGGGCGGGAGCCGCCGCCGGGTGCGTTCTGCTGTCTCTGCTGGCCCTGCGCTATGCGCCGATTAAGCTGAACCGGGCCAATAAAGCACTGATTATCGGCCCGGCGCTGATCGTGCTGCTGGCGTTCGTGGGCCTGCTGGGCGTGAGTCAGATCGCGCCGCTGGTCTCGACACGGGCGGCGACCCTGGCAAAGGGCGTGGAAGATACGTCGCTGGCCGACCGGCTGCACCGCTGGCGGGCCGCCTGCCGGATGGTCTCGGAGCGGCCCGTCACCGGCTGGGGCCTCGGCGCGTGGCCGGTGGCGCAGGGCCGGTGGACCCATCAGGGCGACGATGTGCCCGAAGTGCTGGCGTCCGGCACCGGCCATTCCAACCTGGCCCACAACTTCTGGGTGCAGTGGGCCGCCGAAACCGGCGGGGTCGGGCTGGCCCTGCAAATTGCAGTGCTGGCGGCGTTTGCCGGGCGGCTTCTGAGCGCCCTGCGCTCCGCCGACCGCGAAGACCGCCCCCGGCTCATGGCCGCGCTGGCTGCCGTGATGGCGGGGGCCGTGGATATGGTCGGCGCACCGTCGTATACGTTCCCCGGCGTGTCGTCGCTGTGGTGGGTTTGGATGGGCATCGGCGTCGCCCTCTCCCAGGGAAGCACCGAAGACGCCCCCCGCCCCGCCGCGCTTCTTGCTCCGGCAGGCGCAGGCGTTCTGGCCGCGCTGCTGGTGCTGGGCATCGGCAGCCGCCTCCGTGCGGGCGGCGCGGCTGTTCCACGCGGCACGCTGAACCTGACCGCCGCTCCGTCTGGCCCGGTCGCACCCGGCACACGGGTTCTGTGGACGGCTACCTACCGCGCCCCCGACGGCAGCCTTCGGGCCACCGCGCCGGGCACGGTCTGGACCACGCCCACAGGCCGCCTGGACAAAACCAGTCCGACGTTTCTGACCGTTAACAAAGACCCCCTCCGCTCCGGCTGGCAGGGCGATGTCTCCCCCGGCGTGTCTGCCGTGACGGTAACCGCCCATTACTGGGACAATTTCAGCCGCCCGTACATTGTCTCGCGCACGGTGCAGGTGAAGTAGGCGGCCCCCCCGCGTTCTGTCAGCCCACTTTCTAAAACGCCGCTTGATGCCTCCGCACCCGCCAACTAATTTTCATCGCTCAGCCCATTATGCAAAAAAACTGTTGCAATTCGGTGCAGGCTTGGTATAATAGATGCACCTACCAGCAGTTTTGGCAAGGACGCAGACGGTCAGCCTTCCGCTGTCCCCGGTTTTCGTGAACGGAACCCTACCCTATGAAACTTTCTCAGCGATTGACCCGTGCGGGCTTAACCTTTATCCTCCTCGGCTCTGTGGCGGCAGTTATACCTAATAACGACGCCGCGCAGGCAACAACTATTAATTGCAGCTCTGGTCCTTCGACAAAATTTCGTTTGACCAACAAAGAAAATGGTAACGACAGCCAAGCCACAACGGTCTTCCGAGGAACATTGGGGCAACAAGCTCGCAATCTTTTCACCTTTGTATCAACAAATGGTGGGTCCTATGTACAAACAAGTCAGCCTCTATCTTTGCCCGGAAGCAGCCCCGCTTCTTTTGCACAGGACGTAGAATCAGACATGGCTTCTACAAGCGCAACAGGGGCTGTGAAGGTTTATGCTAACCCTGCAAACCAAGCGACTGGAGACGCTACGGTGACTGCAACCTTCATATCTGGTGGCACTAGCTACCAAGTTCCTTTCACTGTCACTGTCGCTCCCTCACAACAATAAATTGTTATACTTCCACTTTCGCTTGGCTCGGCTCTTTCAGAGCCGGGCCATTTTTATGTGTGCAGTATCTGTCAGATTTGGCAGGGGAACCTTATCCAATTATAAGCATTTTATAGGGCATGACTCTTTTGTCCTGTCTTGTGGGCCTGTTTGGTGTGTTTCTCGTTCTGCTCGTGATTTGGGAAGGCTTTGAGACGATTATTCTGCCCCGATCCGTCACGCGGGGATTTCGGCTGACGCGGGGGTTTTATCGGTCGCTATGGCCGGGGTTTGCCGCTATCGTTCGGCGGACGCCGCAGAGGAGGCAGCAGCAGCTTCTGGCGTACTTTGGGCCGCTTTCCCTCCCCCTCCTGCTGGTCTTCTGGGCCACCCTGCTTGTGACGGGCTTTGGCCTGATGCAGTATGCCCTGCCCCATGCGCTGGTACGGGTGGAGGGCATGACGCGACTTCAGACGGCGCTGTACCACAGCGGAACCAACTTTTTCACGCTGGGATACGGCGACGTTCTCCCGCACACTAACCTTTCCCGGTTTCTGGCTGTGGCCGAGTCCGGGGTCGGCTTCGGCTTTCTGGCCGTGGTCATCGGCTACCTGCCGGTGCTGTATCAGGCGTTCTCGCGGCGCGAGACGATCATTTCCCTGCTGGATGCCCGTGCGTCGTCGCCGCCCTCGGCCACCGAGATGCTGCGCCGCCATGCCGAGCACGGGCAGATGGCGGCCCTGACAACTCTGCTGGCCGAGTGGGAGCGATGGGCCTCGGAACTGCTGGAATCGCACCTGTCGTACCCTGTCCTGACGTACTACCGCTCCCAGCACGACCACCAATCGTGGCTCAGTGCGCTGACCGCCATCATGGACACCTGCGCCCTCCTGCTGGTGGGCGTGCCCGGCCACGCCGAATGGAAGAACGAGGTGCAGTGGCAGGCGCGGATGACGCTGGCGATGTGCCGCCATGCCATCATTGACCTGGCGTATGTGGTGAACAAACCGCCCGCCGAGGACGCGCCCGACCGCCTTCCGCTTCAGGACTTATTGACCCTGCGGCAGACGCTGGCTGGCGCGGGTCTGCCCCTGTGCGATGGCCCCGAGGATGACGTGAAGCTTGCGGAGCTGCGCGGCCTGTATGAGCCGTATGTAACTGCACTGGGCGACCTCTTGATATTTTCCATCCCCCCGTGGCTCCCCATGCTCGACACCCCGGACAACTGGCAGACCAGCGCCTGGGACCGAGACACGCCGCATTTTTAGGACCCCTCCCGGCCCCCCGCTCACAGGGGAAGGAGCAGGGAACGAGCGGGAGGGGTGTTTTCGTGCTATACTATCCCCATGCCCGAACAGAGTGCCCTAAAGACTGGCCCCAAAATCGCTGTCGTCGCCATGCAGGGCGACTTTCAGAAGCATATCACCATGCTCCAAAGCCTCGGCGCAGATGCCTATGCGGCCCGGATGCCGGGGGACATCGAACGCGCTGACGGGATTGTGCTGCCCGGCGGCGAAAGCACCACCATCGGCAAGCTGATGGCCCGCTACGGGCTGGACACGGCCATTCAGGAGGCGGCGCGGGCGGGCAAGCCCATTTACGGAACCTGTGCGGGGATGATTTTGCTGGCCCGCGCCATTGAAGCTGGAACCGGGGAGCGCGGCGGGCAGCCGACACTGGGGCTGCTGGACATAGTTGTGGCCCGCAATGCCTTCGGGCGGCAGGTGGACTCGTTTGAGGCGGCGCTGGACGTGCCCGTGCTGGGGCCGGAGCCGGTGCGGGCGGTTTTTATCCGCGCCCCCTATGCCGCCGAAGTCGGGCCGGACGTGGAAACGCTGGCCGCGCACGACGGGCGGGCGGTCTTTGTGCGGACGGGAAATATTCTGGCAAGCGCGTTTCACCCGGAGCTGTCGGGGGACAGCCGGGTTCATGCGCTCTTTTTAAGCCTGCTCTGAAATAGACACGCTATGAAAAAAGTCTACCGCTGGCTGATCGTGCCGCCGCTGGGGGCGCTGGGAGTGCTGGGGCTGACGGCGGCGCTGGTCCGGCCCGACCGGACGCGGGCCGCCGTGGTCAAAGCCGTCCCGACTGCCGCGCCACTGACCCTGCTGTGGAGCCGTCCCGTGGCAGGCTTCCGGGGCGCGGCCCTGTCGCCGCAGGGAGAGCTGATCGCGCTGGCAAGCGGACCCAAAGGGTCCGTCTCGCTCTGGCACTGGCGCACGCAGCCGGGGCAGCCGCTCTGGGTTCATGCCGCCGCGAACGCTTCCAAAGTCGCCGTCAGCGCCTCCGGGGCGTTTGTCGCTGCGTGGTCGCCCCTGGACCCGGCGCAGCCGGATTTCACGCTCCTGCGCGGGGCCGATGGGGCGACGCTCTCGCACCGAACGCTGGATGGGGCGGTGTGGGACGCGGAGTTGTCCGCCGACGGCTGCTATGCGGGCGTCGTCACCGGCGGCAGAACCCTGTACCATTATGTGCTGAGTGATCAGCCTTACAAAGACCAGGACAAGCGCATCCAGAAGTGGCCGCTGGACGGCATCGGCGGCTCAGTGGAGTTCACGACGGCGCACTCCTACCTCGTGACCGGAACCTGGGACGTCTGCGGCGTGTCCTGCTACACCCCGCGTGGCGTTCGCCTGTGGACCTACCCGGAGAACGCTGTCAGCCAGCAGAAAATGGCCGACAAGCTGTTCACCGCCCAGATTTCCGGCGATGGCCGCTACATTCTGGGCATCTCGTCGGGCAACATCCGCGAAGGCGACCCCACCCTCTTTTTGTGGCGCTCCGACGGCGGCGGCAGCCCGCAGTGGCAGTCGGCGCTCGGCGCGGATGCGTTCTTTCCCCGCGCCCAGATCAGCCGCGACGGGCATTTGGTGGCCGTGTCGTTCCTGCGTCAACTTGTCCGAGGTGGCCAGACATTGTCTGAACACCGCCTGCGGCTTTTGGACAGCGCCGGCAATACTCTCTGGGAGCGCGGCGGTCTGCTGTTTTCGCCAACGCTGGTGGCGCTGGGGCCGGGCGGCTCCATGCTGGTTTCCGACGGCCAGCGCACGCTGTACAGCCTCAGCCGTGAGGGCCGCATCGGCCAGAGCTACCCCCTGCCGGGCCTGATTCGGGACACAAAGCTTTCCGCCGATGGCCGGATGCTATTGGTGTATACCGGCGATGGAACGCTGAGTGTATACAAGTTAGGCTGAGGAGGCCCGGCACGGGAAGTGCCGGTCACCTCTACACCCCCACCGCATCCACTTCCACCATGCTTGCCAGATGCTCGCTCTCTCCAGCCATGCCGCCGATGCTGAGCTTGATGTCGGCCCGGTTTTCAATCTTCTCCACCCGCCCGTCCTTGATCCAGATCACCCGGTCAGACACGTCCACCATCTTATAGTCATGCGTCGCCGTGATAATCGTCACCCCCTGCTCTTTGTTCAGGCGGCGCAGGAGGGCAATAATCTCTTCGCCGGTCTTGGAGTCCAGGTTCCCCGTCGGCTCATCGGCCAGAATAATGCTCGGGTTGTTCGCCAGCGAGCGGGCAATAGCGACACGCTGCTGCTGACCGCCGGAAAGCTGCGACGGCTTGTGGTGATACCGGTGCCCGAGGCCGACAATATCCAGAAGCTCCATGCCCCGCGCAATGCCGTCTTCGGATGGCGTCCCGGCAAAGATCGTCGGCAGGGTGACGTTCTCCAGGGCCGTCATCACGGTGATCAAGTTAAACGTCTGAAAGATATAGCCAATCGTATGACAGCGCAGGTACGCCAGCTCTCCGGCATCTAATTGGGCCATATCCACATCGTTAATAAACACGCTGCCGCTGTCCGGCTTGTCCAGGCCGCCGATAGCGTTGAACAGCGTGGACTTCCCGGACCCGGACGGCCCCATGATGGAAATGTACTCGCCGCGCTTGATATCGACGTTGACCCCGTCCAGCGCCCGCAGCTTTTCTTCGCCCAGCGTAAACACTTTGACGACATCTTTGGTGCGGACAATATATTCCGTTGCTGACAACTTTAATTTCTCCTCTTAAACTTCAGTTCTGAGCGCGGCAGCGGGCGGCATCTGCGCGGCCCGCTGCGCGGGCAGCAGAGCCGCAATCAGCGTCAGCAAGCCGCCGATCACCACGCAAGCCGCCAGCGAGCCAAACACGACCCCCGCGCCCATGGCCCCCACCCCGTCTGCCCAGCCCAGCATGGCCCAGCGCACCAGCACCAAGCCCACAAAGCCCAGCACCCAGCCCGCCGACGAGGCCACGAAGCCCATGAACAGGGCTTCAATCAAAAACAGACGCACAATCAGCGAGTTCAGCGCCCCCAGGCACTTCATCGTGCCAATCTCGCGGAACCGCTCCGACACCGACATCAGCATTGAGTTTGTGATGCCGACCGTGCAGACCAGGAGCGCCATGATGACCAGCCAGATTTGCCGGTTCAAATCCGCGCTGACACCCAGCTTATGCTGCGCGTACAGAATCAGGATCGGCGAACCCGAAAAACACAGAAACGCGATGCCCAGAAAAATGCCCGCGCCGGTGATCATCGACCGCCAGAACCGGATTTTCAGCGAGTTCATGGCGATCTGAATGGCTTTGGCCCACGACAGATTAGCCTGCGTTCGAACGCCTGCCCTGCCTTTAGAAGCGCCGCCGCCGCTTGGGAGCCGCCCGCCCGTTCCGCCCGTGTTTGTCGTCTCGGCTGTCGCCATGCGCCGTCTCCTTTATCGTCTCTCGGCCACCCAGAATGCTGCCGCCCGCCGGAAAGCCAATCAGGCCCCGCTGTGCCAGCATTCGCATGAAGGCCACCACGCTGACTTCGCCCTGCCGCCGGTTCAGCGTATACTCCCGGCAGGTAAACTGAACGAGCTGCTCGACGGTGCTTGTCCCGTCGCACTGCTCCCAGATTTTCGCACCGAACTCATCCAGTTCAATCGTGCGTGTGGCGGGCACTTTCAGCACGCGGGCCACCACCCGCCGCAGCCCTTGCTCTCGGCGCGGCACGGTCAGCGCCGCACCGGGGGCCGGGGCATCCTCGGGCTTGCGCTCCCAGGTCACTTCCCCCGCACGGGCCGGGCGCAGAGCCAGCAGCCGCTCACGCGGCATCCCGTCTCGCCGCTTTCCGAGGAACGGCAGGGCCTCCTGAACAATCTCCCAAACTTTATTTCGTGCCATAGTTTCTGTGTCAAAAGCTCCCGGAGACCTACCACCTTGTTCCCTCGTCCCTATGCCTTCGGCATTACTGCGTATCTGGTCACAGGGTCCTTCCTAAAGGAAGGATACAGACAGCACACGCAAGCCCTTCGCCTCGGTTCCTAATCCTTCCTTTAGGAAGGACCCTGCGAAGCAAGGAAGGTAGGTCCGTGACAGCGCGTGCGCTCCACAATCTCCTGCACCACATCCGGCTGCGGGCGGCGGCTGAACGACTGGACCAGATAAATCTTGTTGCTTTCCGGGCATTCCCACACCCGCGCCTCAAAATACGTCGCGGGCTTTTGCAGGCGTGCCAGTTGGGGCACTCCCTGCCCGGCCCAGAATGCCAGGCTATTGCGACGCCCCACCAGCGACAATGCCGGGTGGCCCTGCGCTTCGCTTTCGCGGGCTTCGTACTTGATCTGCCCTTCCTGTGCCCGGTTCTTGTCCCGAAACCACTGATCTAAGTACGCCCCGCGAAGCTGCACATTGGCGACGCCCCACTGCTCCACCGTCAGCGTGTCCTGCGTCAGCCCGCGCCCGAATGGAAGCTGCACATAGATATTCATCAATTGCAGCTTCGGACCCAGTTGGTAATCCGACGGCAGCGCCGTGTGCAGGTCATACAGCGACCATGTCCGCCAGTTCGAGTCCTCCGGGTGGCATTCCAGCGTGCTCAGGGCGTCGTTTGCCACGCTGCCAAAGTCCCCGCGTGGGTCCCCGACCACCTGTGCGATCAGAACCCGCCCGCATTCGCCGCAGTGCCAGATGCGCCCGACCGCCTTGCGGTCCGCCTTCCAGCCAAACGACCGGGTCCCCACCCGCTCCGGGTGCGCGGCTTCTTCCAGCGGCTTGCTCTGCGTGGTCGCGGGCGACTTGGTCCGCTTCGCACTTTTGACGATGCTGCCCAGGTATTGATCCAGCCGCTTTTCAATATCGGCATCCGTGAGCCTGCCCTTGATCGGTATCCAGCGCACATCCAGACCCAGCACGCCTTTCGTGCCAAGCTCGCCGTTGTCGAGGCGCAGATTGCCCGCTTTGACATCCCCGCCATAGGAGACCAGATTCCACGCAGGCGGGACACGCAAGCGGACGCCCTGCCAGCCCATCGTTTTCCAGCCCGCCCGGCCCCCACTCTGTTTTTTGCTGCCTGTCTGTTCCAGTGTTGTCACAATAGTTTGGTACGCGAATAATGCTGCCGGAAGTGCCGGAGACCTAACCCGGCTCGTTCCTCGCCACCCCTTCCCTAAGAGGGAAGGGTTAAGAAAGCTTTATAAGGCTTTCTCCTAATTTCTGCCTCCCCCTTCCTTCTTAGGGAAGGGGGCTGGGGGGTTAGGTTCCTAAAACGGCAAAAAGTTCACTGTCTTGCCAATCAGGGCCAGCGCAATCGCGCTCATGCCGATCAGGCCCGTGCCGCAGGCGAAGCCCGCCAGCAGGACCGGGGTGTAGAGCTGCCAGCGTTCCAGACCAAACCGCTTGGAGAAGTAGTATTTACCGAGCAAAGCCCCGATCATGGTCGGAATGGTGTTGTGCGGGATATTGCCAATGCCGCCGATGAAGCCATAGAAAAACATGACCGGCCACTTAAAGATCAGCGTCGCCGCATACATCGTAGCGGCCAGTGCCGCGCCGTAGCCGATCACCGGGCCTTTAATCGCGTGCAAGGCCCAGTTCGCGCCGTTGCCCGTGTTGATCTGCGTCCAGATGGACAACTGAATGACCGACAGCGGCCAGAACTTCTGTGCGTAAGGGAACTGAGCACTTGGAATGTCATTCGTGTGCCACAGGAAGCCCCAGTAGACAAAGCTCGTCACCAGAATCAGCGGCAGCATGAACATCTCGAGCTTCAGAATGCTGGTAAACTTGGTTCCGGTCAGCTCAATCTCGCGGAACTTCTGTGCCTGCCCGCCGTAGTCATTCAGCGGCAGCGGCGCAAACCAGATGTCGGGCCGCGTATAGCCGGAGCGCAGGACGACGGCTTGATTGAGGAACGGAAACGAAACCCCCTGCCCGGTCAGGCCGACAAGACGCGCCGAGACATACGAGTTCAGCGGCGTCCACACGAGGCCGTAGAAAATGATAATCCAGATCGGGAACAGCGGCACGAGCCAGTGGTTCAGGAACACATAGCCAATCGTCGCCGCAAACCAGGCGCCGAAGGCAAGCTGCCACGGGAAGTCACCGCGTCCCTCCGGCACTTTGCCCAGACTCCCCCGCTCCGCCGTCCGCTCCGTCTTCCGCGCTTTGACCACCGCCGCTACCACGGCGGCCAGCCCCAAGACGGCGATGGTGAGCTGCGTGCCGATGCCGAACGACATCCAGAAGTCAAAATCCAGGGATGCTTTCGTCTGAATGGTCGGCGAGCCAGGAACCCAGTGCGGGAAAATACCGTTTTGGCCGTTCAGCAGATGCGCCGCGCCGTAATGAAAGAGGGCCACATTGCCAAATATCTGCGCTCCGACCGACGAAATAAAGCCGCCCAGAACAATCGAGTAGGGCAGGATGAACCCGAGCAAAATAAGGTTCAGGTCCGGGTTGTACCCCGTCAGCGCCGTCGGCAGGATGCGCTCCGTGTTCGGCGTCAGGTCCACAAAAGGGATTGGCAGAATGGTAATCGGGTTGTTCAGCGCAACGCCCGTAAAGATCGGGATTGCCAGGTAGAAAAACCCGAAGATCAAGCCCACCACCGTGCCTGTCGAGAATACCTGCCAGCGCCACGAGTCCTCTTTCGTGGAGGCTTCCGCCAGCGCGGTGGCCCCCGACGCGGCAATCGGCGCGAACGGGAACGGCAGCCGCTCGATGTCCGAGGTGACCCGGAACAGCAGGTAGCCGAGGCCCATCCACTTCATGCGGTCGAAAATCTGCCCCAGCACCATGACGAGAATAGGAATGCCCCAGGCCGGGTCAATCAAGCTGCGATGAGCATACGCCGGGGAGCCGGGCTGCGGCCCGATCCAGTGCGGCAGCGAAGAGACGACGTTCGCCATCGCGGGCGACTGCATAATATACTGCGTCGCAATAAACGCCCCGAACGGCCCGCCGGAGATGCCCGGCAGCGCCCCAAAGCCAGTCCCGGCCAGCGCCCCCGCCATATAAAACAGGCAGTAGATTTCTTGACGTTTCAGGGGCAGAAACGAGCGCCGGGCGATCTCCGAAAACAGCACAATAGTCACCCACTGCGCCGCCGCCCCGAGGCCCTGCCCCGCGACCAGCCCGAGATAAATAGCCCCCGGCAGCATGATGAGGCACACAAAGAGCGCCCCGATCATGACCTTGCCGGTGAAGCCGTTCTCAAACTGGATATTCTGCCCGCCTTCATCGCCGGACGTGTCCGCCGACCGCTCCCGTGCGGCGGCAATGTCGTCAGGCGGGTCACCGTTTCTATTCTGATCGTCTGCTGCCAAAGGGGCGGTTTCTCCTTGAAATGAAAGGGTTATACTTGTCTTAAATTGCGGATATGAATTCGCTGACTGTCAGCTCGGCATCACGGATAAGGCTACGCAAAGTTCCCCGTGCGACCTCTTTGTGGTCAGGAACGGAAAGTGTTGACACCCGGCCTGTCTTTGTCAAAATGATGTGGCTGCCATTCTGCCGAATCTGCCGCCAGCCGAATGACTCAAAGACTTTGACCGCATCACGCCCACTCAGTAGGGGAACAACAGGCATTACGCGGCGACCTCGACTTGATGGGTTTCTCTTGTCAGCGGCAGCCCAAGTTCGGCGCGGGCTTCCAGGCACAGGCGAATGGCATCTTCAATGTTGACAAGTGCCTCCTCCCGCGTTCCGCCTTGACTAACACAGCCGGGGATCGCAGGACATTCCACGACCCACGCCCCGTCTTCGTCGCGGTCTAAAGTGACATTAAATTTGAGACTCATGGTTGCCTTTCGACAAATGCAATAAAGCCGCTTCTAAAATCTGTTGTGCCTGACTGCGGGCGACGGTTGGAAAGTCATCGAGAAAATCGTCTAACGGATGGTTGGCCTTCAAGTAGTCAAACAGCGTTTTAATTAGAACCCGCGTTCCGGTGAACACGGAAATACCACCTAAAATGTTTTCGTCCCGCGTGATCAGTGTCTGCACCATAATAAAATAGTCCGTCAATTTCGCGCCCCCTGGACGGCGGGCACTTCCCAGCCTCGGGTTTCAACCCGTGGCCTCATTGTCAGCCCATCGTGTCAGCGGCATTCCGAGTTCGGCCAGTCGTCAAAACCACGGCTTCTGGTTGACGACATAAGTGTTGGCAAAGTCAGTGTCGCTCTTGGTCAGGTAGATAATGCCTTCCACCAGACCGACGATGCTCATGATACCGGCGGCGGCTCCGAAGGTGACCAGGCTGCCCAGCACGGAAATCAGCAGCATGATGATCCCCTCCTTCTGGTAGCCCAGCACAAACTTATGGATGCCCAGCGCCCCCAGCAGGATGCCGCAGATGCCCGCCGTCAGCTTGTTGTTTGCGCCGGCGACCGCGACCGGGGACATTTGGCCGAGACCCGCCCCGCAGGAGACGCACATGATCGCCTGCGGGTTAGTCGTCTGCCCGCACTGGGGGCAGTAGGCCGTTCCGTTCAGCGGGGCCATGCCGCATTTGATGCAGGCATACGCGCCGTTGGCAAGCTCAGTATCGCAAGATCGACAGAACATAATAACACTCTCCCAGAAACAGCAGTTATGGTGGCTTACAGCGCAGGCGCGACGGCTCCGGCTCCTATAGCGACGGCTTCGGCCTGTGTGGCCGTCCCGGCAGCGGCGGCTCCGCCGATCTCCAGGTACCGCTCGCGCTCGGCGGCGGACAGGGTGCGCCAGATGAGGAACTGTTTGCGGACGACGTTCAGGAAGCGGCGGTTGACGCGCTTCCAGTTGGACACGTCGCCGGACACGCGGGTTAAATTGAGGCTGACTTCATACACGTCTTCCAGATCGGTCGGCGCGGTGTCCAGCGCGATCATCTGGGAGACGCCGAGGTCGAAGGGGGCCAGCCAGATGCGGCCCGACAGGCGATAGCCGGGGCCGGAGGGCATGGTCTCGACGCCGGTGCGAATATCCTGCGTCAAAAAGTCGCCGACCGACTGCTCTTCATAGGAGCGGAACCATTCGGCCAAAAACTGGTTGATACCGGGGGCCTGGGCGCCTGCCACGGCGAACGGCAGGGTGATCCGCCACTGGTCGCCGTCTGGCTCGGGCACTTTCCAGGTCCGGTCCACGGCAGGGGTCGCCACTTCCGAAGCTTTGCGGGCCGGGAAGATGGTGGACAGCAGCACCACGACCACGACCAGTCCGATGGCAAGCTCGGCGGACGTCGACGAGAAGTTCAGGTACAGACCCGGCAGGATATGGAAGTGCGCGATGAGCCACGCCAGCCCCTGCCCGATGAGGTAGCCCGACACCGCGCCGATGATACCATACACCAGCGCCTCGGCGATAAACAGCATGGCGATATTCGACGGCGACAGGCCGATGGACGAGAAAATCGCAATCTCCTTGACCCGCTCAAAAACCGATCCCAGCATGGTGTTCAGGACGATCAGCGCGGCAATCAAGATCGGGATGATGATGTTGACCAGGCCCTGCGAAGAAGTCGCGCCAATCGCCGAGAAACGGTGGTTCTGCCCGTCCTGCCCGGCATAGAGGTTCAAATCGAGGCGCGGCATCAGGCTTTTCAGCTCCGTGCCGACCGTCCCGGCACTGCCCATATTGATCGCCACGGACTCCAGGTTGCCGCCGAGGTTAATCAGCGTGTCGTAGGGCACATACAGCACGTTATCCGGGTCCAGGTGCAGATACTCCTGGAAGCCTTTGGGCGCGGCCCCGCCCGCCGCGCCTGCAGCCGCATTGCCCTGCGCCTGCTGGGCCTGGAAGTCTACCGGGGTCAAGGTCTCGTTGTCCAGGTCCTTGACGGCCTTGAACGCGTCGGCATCCACAATGCCGATGACCAGATAGGGCACACCGCCGAAGTTGATGCTCAATTTGCCGACATCGGCGGGCGTGATTTGCAGGCTGGACGCGACGCCTTTGGGCAGAATAGCGGCGTAGGTGTCCCCCGGCGCGAACCAGCGGCCTGCGATCAGCGACTTGTTCAGGCCCGTGACCTGCGCCTCCTGTGGCGTGAAGCCGTTGACGCCTTTGACGTCGGTTCCCAGATGGGCGCGGGTCAGGTGCAGAAACGTCGGCAGGCCGGGCTGTGCGCCGAAGAACCAGGCGCGGGGCGCGACGGCGTACCGGCTGCCGTATTCGTCGTTCAACAGGCGGTAAGCCGTGAAGTCCAGCTTGCCCCAGGTCGGCAGGCGCAGGAGCAGGCCGTTGTAAACCGCCCGCCCCGGCGCGGGCACGTCGTTGTAGCGGATGGTGTTGACGATGGACGTAAACGACAGCACGGTGAACGTCAAAAGCACCAGCGTCAGACAGGTCAGCAGAGTGCGCTCTTTGCGCCGCCGCATATTGGAGATGCCCAGCGCAAACGCTGCAAACGCAATCGACGCCTTGCCGACATCGGCCTTATGCACGCCAGAAACGCTTTTGTTGAACTGCTTGAGCTGCTCTTCGAACTTGCCCCAGACCAGCAGCGACACAATGACCGACAGGGCCAGCATGACGAACGCGATCAAAATAATCAGCGGATTGACCGAGCCAATCGAAAATGCCGGGTGGATTTGCGAGAAAATGGCGAAGATCACGATGAAAATGCCAAACGCCGCCGTGAGCTGCCGCCGCAGGTCTGAATAGCCGAACAGCAGCCGCTCCAGGAAGTACGCAAACGGGATCAAGAGAAACAGGTAGAAGATAACGCCCTGCACCACGTCGTTGGCGGTCTGCTGGGCCTGCGGGTAGACACGGGATTCGTTGGCCCAGGCCTGACGGCTGAAGGCGTCAAACAGCTCGTAATCGCGTCCCGCGTAGGCCGTTTGGGCCAGCGACATTTGCCGGGCGGCCTCGTCATGGAGGAAGGTCAGCGGGTTGGTCTTGTCACCAAGCTGCACAATGCGGAACTTGGCGAGGTTGCGAATGCGGAAATCGTCTAGCGTCCACATATCGCGGGCGACGCGCAGGGCCGTGTTGTTGATGGCCCCATTGCGGACGGCATCATCCGGGATGTTCGGGTCAGGCGGCGATGTATAGTTGGCCTGCCGGGCAGCGGGCGTGCCGACCGCGTAGCCAATGCCTGTGGGATGGTCTTGAGTCGCGTTGATCAGCAGAAAGCGAATTGATGGGCCGTTCCCTGCCACGATTTTCAGGCGCGTGGTGGCCTCCGGCGGCGAAAACAGCACAAGCTGCCCTTCGCCGCGCACCAGGCCATACTGGCGCGGCTCGCTGTCCGAGGCCCCGTCGTAGATATTGATGTCCCCCAGGCGCTTGAGGGCGGCCTGATCTAAGAGGTCGTAAACCGTGGTGGCGACACAGGGAAACACGATCACCTGTGTTTCTTTGGCGTCTGAGGTGAGGTCAATCTCAGTCGGATAGTTCTGCGAGCCGTTGACGCCTTGATCCGGCGCGTAATCTACGTCGCCGCGATTGCCGGTCGCGTCATCACTAGAATGCAGCCGGTAAGCAGCAAGATGAATGTTGTTGCCCGGTCCATAGCGCAGGCCGCTGACGCCGTTGGAGATGACCAGCGGCAGGCCGGGGAAATCAAAGCGGGCATCTCCGGGCGCAGTCGCCTGCACCAGGGCGCCGCGCACGCCGGTCATGGTCTCCTCTCGGTTGCCGATGACAGCCAGGGTCTCTGTGATCGGCTTATCGGGGACAAAGTTGGTTTTGGGATCAAACAGCAGGACCCGGCCTGTCAGGCGGCTGAAGCCGAGGCGCAGGCCCTGCCGGGTCCAGGCGGGCCAGCCCGGTACGGGCATTAGCGAGGCGGTGCTGCGTTCAGAGATTTTGTTGGGGTCATTGGTGTCATGCAGGACATGCCAGAATTGGCAGGCCAGCAGGCGTGTCTGCGCGGCTAGGTTGACGACATTGACCGCTGGCGGCAGGTCGCGGGGCGTGTCCACCAGGTTTCGGCCATCATCAGTCGTGGCAAACGTGATGCCTTTGCCGCCCGCCATTGTGGCCGCTTCCGCGTCAAAGGCCAGGGCGCCCGGAAGGTAATTGCGCCAGCTTTTGCCGTTGACGCCATTGATGCCGTCAGCAAATGCCGTGGACGGGTCGAAACCGAGCGTCTGCCCGATCTTTTCGGCGTTTTCGCGGAATGTGCGCCCGATGTCCGAGAAATCGCCCTGAATATCCTCGCGGTAGTCGTAAAAATAGCCTTTGTAGAAAACACCCACAGAACCCGTCTGCGACGACAAATCCAGCCCGGAAAACAGCAGAACATTGGTGCGGTCCGGCAGGGCGCTCTTGAACAGCGTGTGTTTCAGGGTGTCCAGCCCCGAGACAGGCCGCCACGAATCGATGTGTTTATCCACATAAAGCCGTGCGCCCTGAATGCCCAGAAAGTGTGCGCCGCAGGCCACAAAATCAATCGTCCGCGCCGGGGGATTGGCCTTGTAGGCGCGGGCCAGCTCCAGCAGGGACGCAATGCCGTCAGCGGCTTCCGCGCCGGGGGCCTGCGTCGGCACAATGGACATAGAATCGTAGTACGATTCAATGACGATATGCTGCGAGGCCAGCGGCCCCGTGCCGGGGATAGTCCCGACAATGTTTGCGCTCGTGCCAGTCTTCCACGGGTTATCGCAGTCCAGATGCACGGCGAAGTTCGGGGTCGTCAGCGCGGCGGATTGCAGCAGGGCCGCATCGCCGCGCCCCATCCAGAAGCGGGGAATGTTGACCGGCAGGCGCAGAAACTTGGTTTCGCCCTCGCCGCGCTGTATCTGGCTCGGCTCCACAAAAATGATGGCTTTCGCCCCGAGCCGGGCGGCGTTTTCCCAGTCCAGGCCGCAGTTGAAGTCCAGCATCACGATGCTGCCTTCGACGGGCTTGCCCCGGAAGGCCCGCAGGTCGCCTTTGCCCGCATAAATCAGCGGGCCGTCCACGCCGCCGGACGGCAGGGTGGACGTCCGAACCAGATTGGGCCAGAGCGGCTGAAGGGCCAGCGGGCGCGGCAGGCCGGGCGCTTTGACGGACGCGCCGTTGTCTACAGGAATAGTGACGGGGAACTCTTCTTCGGCGACATGGCCTGCGCCAAAGATTTTCCGGAACTCGGCCCGGACATACGCCCGCGCCTGGTCGCCGCCCGGCGTTCCCGCCAGGCGCGAATGAGCCGTGACCGGCGCTCCGGCGGGCTGATTGGGGACGGGGTAGCTGATGGCAGACAGGTCCGCGATGGTTTTAGCAAGCCGCGCCGGGCTGATCCCGGCGGCCAGAGTTTTGTAGTTCTGAGCGGCTTCCGGGTCGATTTTGACTTTAGGCGTCTGCGCCGACACCGGAATACCGGCGACTGTCAGCAGACACAGGCAGGCCAGAACACGGGCGGCGCGGCGGAAACTCTTCATGCGGTGGAGTCCTTCAGGCAGTGCAAAAGAAGCACCCTGCGCCTCAGCACCGAGGGCGGGCGAAACACTTAAAAGCAAAAACAGAAGCAAACGGTAGACGGAACTGGCTTTTGGCGCGGGAAGTCTGCGCTATCATATCATACCGGCGAAAAAAAGGCAAGAGGGAAAAAGTGCGTTCGCGGGAGGAGGAGCGAGGGGCGAGAGCAGAAAAAATCAGCGTGGCGGCACGGACGGCTGCCCCGGCTTCCAGTCGGAGCCGCACTGCCCGCCGGACTGAATGGCTTCCAGCACCCGCAGCGTTTCGTCCACCGAGCGGCCCACGTTCAAATTGTGCGTGACGCAGTATTGAATTACGCCGTCCGGGTCCAGAATAAACAGGCCGCGCAAAGCGTCCCCGTCTTCGGACAGGACGCCGTAGCGTTCGGCGATCCGGCCCAGACCATCGGCCAGCAGGGGAAAGCGGACGCCCGCAATGCCGTTGTCCGCACGCGGCGTTCGCTGCCAGGCGCGATGGCAGTAGACCGAGTCGGTGGACGCCCCCAGCACGGCAGCGTCCAGGTCGGTGAACTCGTCCATCCGGTCGGAGAGCGCGGTGATCTCGGTGGGGCAGACCACGGTGAAGTCACGGGGATACCAGAAGAAGACCAGCCAGCGGCCCGCATAGTCCGCCAGGCACACGGTTTGGAGCGGGGCTTGCGCGGTCTCGTCGGGAAAGGCGGCGGGGGCGGCAAACTCAGGCGCAGGCAGGCCGACGCGGGCAAATGTGCTCATGGAGTCATCCTCGCTAAAAACCGTTCGGAGGATACCAGGACGTCCACCAGCGGTGGATCGCATACGCCTCCGGGTACTCCCTGTCGCTGTTCGGCCCGGCCCCCATCGCCCCGATGTAGGGATAAAACAGCAAAGGCCGGAACAAACGAAAGTCCCGATGCTGCCCCTGATACTGCTCTCCCTCGGTGCGCCAGGCGAGGTACTGCTTCTGGAAATAGTACGGCCCGGTCCGGGCAGGAATGGAATAATCCGGGTGCGCCTCGTACCACTCCGGCAGCTTGTCGATGACCCGCGCAAAGAGCGAATGACCGGGGACCGCGCCAAGTATCGCAATTTCCAGGTACTGCGTCCCGACGATCTGCCAGACGGGTTCCGTCCGCCCCGCGAAGCCTTCGCAGTTTTCGATCAAGTCATCCAAAGGCTTCTGACATTCCATGTCAATATCGACGTAGACGCCCCCGAACTGGTACATCAGCTCATAGCGCAGGATGTCCGCCCGCTGGCCGTGGTTCTTGAAGCCGTCATAGATGGTCTGGTTTTGAAGCGGCGGCAGGTTGTCCCGCGTCCAGAGACGCATCTCCCACTCCGGGTGATGCCGCCGCCACTTTGCAATCATTTCCAGCGCCGCCTCCGAAAGCGGGTCATCCCCAATCCAGGTGTGGTGCAGGATTTTTGGGATAGCAAGGCGGGCGGCGGGGCGGGTCAAACGCATAGCAGTAACTTCTTGATGTCTTTCCGAAGGTGCATCAATGCTTTACATCACCCTTCAGCGGAGATGTGTGCTACATCCTAATCAAACAAAAGCGCACAAGATTAAGAACCATCTCCCACAACTTGCGTTACCGGAAAGTTGGCATTGTATGGTGATTGAAAGTGTGTCTTACGCACACGATCCATTTCAACCATTCCGGCCTTGCTCACTGCGTCAATACGCTTCACCCGTTCTTCCTTATTAAGATGCAACTTATCACATAAAGCTCCTTCCTGCAAAAGACGATCACCTAGTGACTTATAAGCACGTTGTTCAGCTTGCAAGTAAGCACGCTGTTCGCCCTGCAAGGTTGGGGCGTGATCAAAACTACCCACTGTCTGTTGCGTCGTATACCCTGAAGGCGTACTGACTTGGTGCTGCTGCCTACTAAAATGTAATGCATTCAAAAGAAAACCAGCCACAGTCAAGCCCAGTAACGCCAAGAGAATAATCGGACTTTTGCCTCTAAACATCATAATGTCCTCGGAACGTTGCCAGAACTCTCAGCAAGTGCATGGGCATGGCGTCTGATTTGAGGGGTTTAAACAGGCACTAGTCGTAGAAGCCGCAGCTCTTAGACATATATCATAGTTGCCCGCACAGTCGCCCAACTTGTATTTTATGCAATTTGTTAAATCTGTCGAGCATTGATTCATGTCTTTCGTATTCTGGGTACAACATGCGCCGCAAGCACCCGAGGAGCAGATGTTGTAATGCGGTGGAGTGCCATAGTAGGGAGGCGGCGTGTTATAGTAGTAAGGCATATCTGCTCCCAGTACAATCCCTGAGTGCTGAAACTCTTGAGCGACCAGCGTGGCGATTTTGCTGTTTCTCGCCTGACGCTCCATCGCCCCGCCGACCATGCGTGCCAAGTCGTCCACGCTGAACAGCGCGAACGTTGCCATGGCGGAGGTCATGCCGAACTTTTTCAGGGCTTGGCGGCGGGTCAGGCGCTCCCGCTCGAACTTTTCGTGCGCGGTTTCAAGCGGGGTCGGCGAGTCCGGCGGGGTCGGTGTGTTTGTTTCCATCATCGTGTGTCTCCTGTGGTGGGTCTTGGGCTGACGAGTCGGCGGCTTCTGCCGCGAGTTTGGCTTGCTGCTGCTGTAATTCAACGACGCGATGCACCACCATGTCCACCAGTCCGGCGAGGCGGTCGCGCTCTTCAATCCGGTCGATCACGGCCTGGGCGACCATGTCTACATACTCTTCGCGGTCTTCAAGTCGCATGGGGCGGTTTGTTCTCCTTGTCTTAGGGCGCAATAGTGGCAATCAAATAGACAACAGCTCGGGGGCCAACAGCCGCTTCAGCGAGTTCTCCGCCATTTTCAGGCCCAACTGCCCCGCCGCACGGGAGCGCAGTTTGTGCTCGGCATCGAAAAAGAAGTAGCACGGCCAAACGCTGGCCGTCTGAAACAAATCGCCGACGGAATGGTCGTTGTCCAACGCGCAGGGGCCGACAAGCTGAAGGTCCTGCGCGGCGGCACGGACCTTTTCTATATTCATGTCGCTTTCCATGCGCGGGCGATGCACGGAAACAAGCTGCAAGTTTTGGGAACGGTAGGTGTCAAGAAGGGAAAGAACGCCAGGCATATTGAGCTTGCAGATCGGGCAGGAGACGGCCCAGAACTGCACCAGCAGAGGGCTGGAGCGCACCGGACCGAGCACGTCAGGCTGGCTCTCTAGCCAGTGTGTCGCGCCCTCAAAAGACGGCAGGGGAGTACCAATCGCCAGCGGCATTTCTTGCAGAACCTTACTAGTGACTTACCGGAAGTGGCAGAACAAGCACGGGAAGGGAAAAACCAAATCTGACAATGATTGGGTATGAATACTCTACCCCCCCCCCCGCGACTTTTGTCAAGGGGTAAGCGAAAATACTTTTAATTTTTTCCTGATGCAGAAGCGGCCTTTGGCTATGGCGTCTCCGGCAGGGGCCTGGTGACGTCCTCAAAGAAGCACGGGGGCTCGTGCCAGCCGCCCAGGCCGGTGCTTTGCTTTCCCCGATGCTGCACCAGGCTGGGCGCGGTAGCAAGCAGGGGCAGACCCGCCTCGGACAGATATTGCCAGAGAAGCACGTCATACGGCTCTCGATTGGCGACCACGCCGTGCTTCTTCAAATAGGCTCCAAACCCCTGCCGCGTTTTGGCGGTGTAGTAAACGGCCTGAGTGCCATAAAACCATCCCAGCGGGTACTCGACAGAAAGCTCTCCCCGGAAGTACCCTGCCAGCGGAAAGTCTGACGGACAGTACAAAGAAAGAACAAAATCCTCCACCGAAGAAGCTTCCAGTGCGGCAAGGGTAACCGCAAGCCGGGCCAACCAGCCCTGAGCGAACCGGACGTCATCCTCAATGACTAACGTTCCACGCGCCGTGGAAGCAGGCTGAGTCAGGCAGCGGTAGTAGTTCCAGGTCGCCCGGTGGCGCAGCGGCAGCCTTTCAATCCAGGCCCCAGTGGATGGCCCCATGTCGACAACGCTGACCCCGGAAACCTGCCGGTACTGGTCCACATACCCGGAGAGGGGCGAACCAAGGACAAGGGACACGGGGAGGTCAGCGCGGAGGGGGCGCTCGACCGTCAAGTTGCTGAGGGTCTGCTCCAGGTAGTTTCCCTCGCGCCAGATGGTGCAGACCACGACATCGAAGTCATCAAGCATATTCACCAGTCATATCCGCCTTTCCTGCCGTGACTGTGGGGAATTGTACCCTATCCCCGTCTTGCGTGGAGTAAAAGTAAAACACTGTGGCCGGTGGAGGCAGCAGGCACATTTTGTGCTATACTCTGTGTGTGATTACCCCTCTAATTTCCGCCATTGCTTTGCCGGAGCCGTCCACCCGCGTGGGCGACGAGGTATCCGACCGGGGTGGCCTGCTCCTGGTCGTCTCCGGCCCGTCCGCCGTCGGCAAAGACACCGTGCTGGATGCGCTTCTGTCCTGTGACGACCCCGCCCTGCACGCCCCGCTCCGCAAATGTGTCACCACCACCACCCGCCCGCCGCGCCCTTTGGAGCGGAACGGCATCGACTACAGCTTTGTCAGCGCCACCGAGTTCAATGCGCTGGTGGCCCAAGATGCCCTGCTGGAATATGCCGAAGTCCACGGCAACTATTACGGGACGCCCCGCGCCTATGTCGCGCAGGAACGGGCGGCGGGAACCGATGTAATTTTGAAGATTGACGTGCAGGGAGGCCGGGCCGTTAAACAAAAGATGCCCGATGCCGTGCTGGTCTTTTTGCAGCCGCCGTCGCTGGAAGAATTAGAGCGCCGCCTGCGCGGACGGGCCACCGAGAACGACGACGAGATCGCCCGCCGCCTGCTGAACGCCCGCCGCGAGATGGCCCAGCGGCGGCATTATGATTACGCCGTCACCAATGACTCCGTGGACGAGGCCGTAGACACCATCCGGGCCATCATCCGCGCCGAGCATTGCCGCATTGTGAAGGCGCGAGACGATGAGTAACCGTTATGAGTGACCCCAAGCGCGTGGTTCTGGGCGTCTCCGGCTCCGTGGCCGCCTACAAAGCCGCCGATCTGGCCTCGCAGCTTGTCAAAAGCGGCGTGGAAGTCTACCCCGTCATCACGGCGGGCGCGGCGCGGTTTTTGCAGCCGGCCACGCTTCGCGCCCTGACCCACCACCCCTGCCCCACCGACACCTTTGAGGAGCCATTCCCCGGCGAGATCGCCCACATCTGGCTGGCCCGCCATTGCGACGTGTTCGCCATTGTCCCGGCGTCGATGAACGTCATCGCCCGGCTGGCGCATGGCCTCGCCGACGATATGCTGACGGCGGCGGCGATGGCCTGCCCCGCGCCGATTTTGCTGGCTCCCGGCATGAACACGGGGATGTGGAACCACCCGGCGACGCAGGCGAACCTCGCGGCCCTGCGCGATTACGGCTGTTACTTTGTTGAGCCGACCACGGGGCGCCTCGCCTGCCGCACCGAGGGCGTGGGGCGCATGGCGGACGTGCCGACCATTTTCAATGCCATTCACGTCCTGCTGGCACGGGGCGACTCGTGGACCGGGAAGCGCGTTCTCATCACCGCCGGACCGACCCGCGAGCCAATCGATCCCGTGCGCTACCTCTCCAACCGCTCCTCGGGCAAGATGGGCTACGCCGTCGCCGAGGCGGCGCGTCTGCGGGGGGCAACGGTCACACTGGTGTCCGGTCCGACCGCCCTGCCTGCGCCGGGCGGCGTCGAGTTTGTGCGGGTCGAAACCGCCGCACAGATGCGGGACGCCGTCCTGCCCCGCGCTGAGACCGCCGATGTGATTATTGCCGCCGCCGCCGTGTCCGATTATCGGCCCGCCGAGGCCGCCGCGCAGAAGATGAAGAAGAGCGAGACGGCCCGCGAGATGGCTCTGCCGCTGGCGGCCAACGATGACATTCTGGCCCAACTCGGACAGCGCAAGCGCTCCGGTCAAACCCTGGTCGGCTTCGCCGCCGAGACCGACGCCGTAACGGCGCACGCCCGGCAAAAGTTAGAAGCCAAGAATTTGGACTGGATTGTCGCCAACGACGTGACGCAGGAAGGCGCGGGCTTCGACGGCGACACCAACATTGTCACCCTGCTGGGGCGCGGCGGCGCGGAAATCGCCCTGCCCCTGCTGACCAAGCGCGAAGTGGCCGAACGGCTGCTGGACACGCTTTCGGAAAAATAATTATGCCAAACACAGAAGAAATTGCCTGGGACCTGAGCGACCTGTTCGCCGGACCGGATGACCCGAAAATTGATGCCACGCTGGCCGAGGCCGCTGCTCGCGCCCGTGCGTTTGCAGACACTTACGTGGGCCAAATTGACAGCCCGGACCTGACCGCTCAGACGCTGCTCAAAGCCATTCAGGACTACGAGGCACTGTGGATGGAGGCGGGCAAGCCGGGGATGTATGCACGGCTGGCCTATTCCACCGACACAAGCGATGCGGCACGCGGGGCGCTGATGACGCGCATTGGCGAGGAAACCACGCGGCTTGGCCTGCCGCTGGTTTTCTTTCGCTTAGAACTAGCGCACATCGCCGACGAGATCATTCAGCCGCTTCTCGCGGACCCGGCTCTCTCGGACTACAAACACTATATCACGCAGGTCCGGCTGGGGCGACCGCATCAGCTTTCCGAGGTGGAGGAAACCCTGCTGGCGCGGTTCTCGGAGACTGGACCCCGCGCCTTTGTGCGGCTTGGCACGGAAGTCCGCGCCCGGACCGTGTTCCAGCCCCATCTGCCCGACGGCACGACGCCGGAACTCAATCAGCCGCAGTTGACCGCCCTGTATTCATCGCCTGACCGCGCTGTGCGGCAGGCGGCGGCGGAGGCGTTTGTGGCGGGCGCGACGCCGAACTTGAAAACGCTGACGTTTATCCTCAATACGCTGATGCAGGACAAGGCCGTGTCCGATGAAATCCGGCACTACGACACGCCCGAGGAAACCGGCTTTCGCCGCGACGAACTGTCCCGCGCCACAGTGGAACTGGTCACGGATGTGACGGTGAAGCATTACCCGCTGGCACACCGCTACTATGCGCTGAAACAAAAGGCGATGGGGCTGGACACGCTTAAAGATTATGACCTGTACGCCCCGCTGCCGGGAACCGATGAAGCGTTCACCTTTGCCGAGGCGCAGACGATTGTGCTGGATGCCTTTGGGGCCTTCTCCCCCACCCTGCGCGATTTGGCGACGGAGTTTTTTGAGAAACGCTGGATTGATGCCTCCCCGCGCCCCGGCAAGCAGGGCGGCGCGTACTGCTCCTACTCGACCCCGGACACGCACCCCTATATCTTCACCAATTTTCTGGGCCGCCTGCCCCATGTGATGACCCTGGCGCATGAAATGGGCCACGGCGTCCACGGAATGCTGTCTCGCAGACAGCTCTATTTCAATATGTTCGGCACGCTGCCGATGGCGGAAGTGGCAAGCCTGTTCGGGGAAATGCTGGTTTTTGACAAGCTCCGCACCGGAGCCTCCCCAGAAACCCAGCGGGCGATGCTGGCCGATAAACTGGACAGCGTCGTCGGCACCATGTCCACCACAGGCCGCTACCGGCTGGAAAAAACGCTGCACCGGCAGCGGCGCACCGGGGGCGAGCTGACCCCGGAGCAGATTTCGGAGCACTGGCGCGGCGAGATGGCCGCGCTGTACGGCGACGCGCTGGAAATGTCCGAGCGGATGCCGCTGTCATGGAGCTACATTCCCCACTTCTACGGCTCGCCGTTCTATTCCTATCCGTACACGTTCGGCGAGCTGTTTGCGCTGTCCCTATACCGCAAGTCGCAGGAGCAGGGGTCAGCGTTTGCCGAGCAGTATTTGACCCTGCTGAGCGCCGGGGGCAGGGACACGCCGCACACCCTCGCCAAAATAGTCGGCGTGGATTTGGACGACCCCGCCTTCTGGCGCGGCGGCTTCGCCGTCGTTTCGGCGCTGATCGATTCGTTTGAAACGCTCGGCTAACGGGTATATCTAGGAAGATAACTCAAAGAGGAGGGTATCATGTCCACTCAGAACATCACCGCCGACAAAGTCGAAGATCAGACGCTGGATCAGCAGCACCAGCACTTGAAGGAAGTTCACGAGCACCTGCGCCACGCTTCCACCTCGGACAGCTCCGAGGAAATCCGTGAGCGTCTGCGCCGCGCCGAACTTGCCCTGCAGCGGCACGAAGCCGCCGCCAAGTAGTGTGGCAAGTAATTCGAAAAGCCCCTGCTGTCACACTGCTGTGACAGCAGGGGCTTTTTTATGTCCCATCGCCCTTCCTTGACCTCCCCCGGCCCCTCCTCCAGAGGGGAGTGAGGACAAGACCCGTCTGGGCCGTTTCCTATTCTGTCCCCCTCTGTTCCTGTTCTGTCCCCCCTCTGGAGGAGGGGCCGGGGGAGGTCAAGGAAGGGCGGGGAGATGCAAATAACTTCCCGCTTCGAGCGTCGTCAGCCGCAGGTAGCGGGCTTTGACCGGCACGTCGGCAGGGGCGTCTGAGGTCAGCAGGCGGCGGGCCAAAATCACCGTATGGGCCAGCCGCACCAAACGGATCAAATGCACCGTGGGCAGGTCTTCGGCGTCCAGGCGGATTTTGCGGAACGCCGCGTAGCTCTCCGCCAGCCGCCCATCGCCTTTCAGCGCGAGGTCGGACGACAGGCCATCCAGCGCCGCTTTCTGAGCGGGTGCCGCCCAGGCGCGGATGTCGGTCCAGCCTGTCTTGGCCCAGGCATCGTCCGCCTCCGGCACGAACCGGCGCAGAAATACGTCCGACGTGCAGACCGGCGTGTCAATCGAATCATCGTGGATGAGCGAGTACGCGAACGCCTCGTCCATGCCGACCCGGCGGTCATGGTTGTAGTCGGCCCCGGTCACACGCTGGCCGACGCGGGACACACCGCTGAGGGCGCTGAAAAAGTAGCCGGTGAAATCGTGGTAATCGGCCTCGTTGACGGCGGGCGTGCAGCCAGCGGCGGGACGCGCAGAGATGCTGGCGAAGAAGCCGCAGAAATCGCGGCCCGTCATCGGGGCTTTCGGGCTGCCGTTTTCAAACAGCAGATTGCCGAAGCTTCCTGAAAAGCACTGGACCATAACGGCTGTCACGGGCGTAGAAACAGGCAAGGTTTTCATCTGTGCGGCCAGCTCACGGACACTCAGGTCGCCGTTGTCCCAGAGATCAAACGCGTTGTTGTCCAGTGTTTCGCGGCTGGGGCTGCCGTGCCCGGTCACATACAGCAGCACGGGCCGGTCTGCCGGGCCAGCCGCCAGGGTCTGAAACTCGGCTTTGATCTGCGGCAGCGTGTTTGGCCCATCCAGCCGGGGTAATTGTGGGATGCGATATTTCTCTCGGCCCCGTACATCTTCATACAGCACGTTCCTGGTCGTGCGGCTGCCATCCGTGAACAGCACCCGCGCCGTCGCCTCTGGCGGCAGGAGGCGGGCCAGATAGCGGACATTGCTTTCAATGGCAACTTGGTTGTGCTTGAGGTCCGGGCCACCGCTCAGTATGAGCACACGCGGCGCGGCGGCGGGAGCCGCTGGCTTGACCGGCGGGGCCGCCCGCCCCGGACCGTAAGCGGCAAGCAGTGCGAAGGCAAGAGCGGAGAGGCTGATTGTTTTGTAAATGGGGTCCATAGTTATTTAGCTGCCTGAGCCTGCTTCATACGGTTCTGGAAATCGGCGACGGACAGCCGCCCGGTAATCCGCAGAGTCTTAATTTCCGTGCCGTCGGGCTTCAGCAGAATAATCGTCGGCAGGCTGGCAATCCCGTACTGCTTTTCCAGCGCGGCGGGACCGGGGCTGCTCCACTTGGTCAAATCCGAGCGCAGGGTCGTGAAATTGGCGGCAAGGCCAGGAGCCACAGCGGGGTTCTCAAACACGTCATGCTCGATCTCTTTGCAATTGACGCACCAGTCCGCCGTGAAGTCTACAATAATCGGTTTGCCCGCCGCCTGTGCCGCCACAAGGGACGCCGGGGAGTAGATCGCCCAGGGCGCAAGGGCAGAAGCTGCCGGAACGAGCGCGGGCGCCACACCGGCGGACTGATGCGCGGTGGTCAGAAACCGGGTGAAGTCGGGGGCATCCGTGATGGTTCCGGCGTATTTGTTCACCACGGCTTCCGTCGCCGGGTTCACAACGCCGTACAGCGGCAGGGCCACATCGCCGAATTTGGTGAGCTGCAGTTTCTGATTGGCCGCGTCCCCCGGACGGTCCGTGTAGAGGCGCACGCGGACGAAATTAGCCAGCGCGTCTTTGACCGCTGACTTTGGAAACACGTTTTTCTCGTTCCAGCGGCAGTTCGTACACGTCACGCCCGTGAAGTCGATAAACAGCAGCTTGCCTTCGGCTTTGGCCTGTTTCAGCGCCGCCCCGTAATCAGACAGCCAGATCAGGCCGTCTTCTGAGCCGGAGCCGGAAGCCGTGCCGTAGCCTGTCGGCGGCAGGAAGGCGGCCAGCAGCGGCGTCGCCCGCCCCGAAAGGCCCCAGAAGCAGTACCCGGCCAGCACCACAAACAGCGCCGCCCAGCCCGCCCGCACCGGCGGCACTTTTGCGCCCGGCTGTTCCAGCTCCCCCGCCACCCCTAATTTGAGCGTGCCCCACAGGTACAGCGCGGCGCAGAAGAATAAAATCGCCCATGCCGCGAGAAGCACCGGGCCAGTGAGAATCTGCCAGTTCCAGACCTGATCGGCATTGGACAAAAACTTCAGCGCAGCCGCCAGCTCCACAAAGCCCAGCGTCGCCTTCACCCGCGCCAGCCACAAGCCGCCTTTCGGAATGCGGGCGATCCACTGCGGGAACAGGGCGAACACCAGAAACGGCGACACGAACGCCAGCGCGAACACCAGCGTGCCGAGCAGGGGCCGGAAGCGTTCCCCCCCGGCGGCGGCCACTAAGAGAGTCCCCACAAACGGGGCGGTGCAGGTAAACGACGCCAGCACGAAGGTGATACCCAGCAGACCGATCCCCACCAGCCCGCCGTGCTGCTTGGCCGTACTTTGCAGGGCGGACAGGTTGGCGGGGAGCGTGAGCTGAATGGTCTCAAAGAACGACAGGGCGAAGACGACAAAGGCAATAAAAATGCCGAGGTTGACGTAAGGGTTGGACGCGACATTGTTGATGCCGGTGGCCCCCACGGTGGCCGTCACAATCGCGCCGAGGGCGACATACAGAAGCACAATGCCGAGCGCATAGCCTGCCGAGAGCTGCACGAGCTTTCGCTTGTCGCCGCCCGCCTGTTTGACAAACGAGGTCAGGGTGATGGGAATGAGCGGAAAGACGCAGGGCGTGGCGAGGGCGACCAGCCCCGCGCCGAGGGCGGCCAGCAGAAACAGGCCGAGGCCGCTGCCAGCGGCCTTGCCGCCCGAAGACGGCGCAGTCGTGGTCGGAGTGGGTGTCGGCGCGTACTCAGCCCGCGCCGCGCCGGGCGCGATTGGCACGGACAGCGGCAGGATAACGTCGGTCGGCGGCAGGCAGACGTGGTCATTGCAGGTCTGATAGTGCAGCGTCACGCCCTGCGTTGCCCCAGTGACACGGAAGCGGCGCTCGAATGTGGCGGTTTTCTCGTGGAAGCTAACTTCGCGGTGAAAATTAGCATCAAACAGCTTCGTGGGCGCGTCTTCCGTAGTCGGCCCGAGCGGAACGGCGTCGCCAAAGGCTTTGATTTCGGTCGCGGAAGGGCCGTCACTGACCGGGACGACCGAATAGATGTGCCAGCCAGGGTCCACGGTCGCCTGCACCGTGACAGTGACCGCTTCCCCGGCACGGGCGGGCGTGGGCGTCACTGACACCGTGAAGTGCGCCGGAACCGGCGCGGCAGACGTGGGAAGGGACAGCAGGCCGACGGCCCCGGCAATCAGGGCGGCCAGCAGGAGCAGCCGCCAGGAGGGGGGCAGTCGCAGAGTAATCATGCCCCTATTTTACCCCCACCGTGGCGCGAATCGGCAGGGAGGTCGGGGCAAAGCATGATGATTGATTGCAGCCCTGAAAGCTGAGCGTCCCGGTCACCGGCACGCTGTTACCGTGCTTGGCTGACTTCGCTATTGTGAACGGTACCAGAATCGTCGCTTTGGACTCATACACCAGAATCGGCTTCGGCGTGTAGCTGACTTTGATCGTCTTTGCCGCCGGGTAACGGGCGGCTCCAAAGACAGCCCCGGCGGACGTGGCCGTCAGCGAGGTTGGGATCAGGCTCGGGTCGTTCAGTGTGTGCGCGTTGATATGGTAGCCGGGGGCCACAGTCAGCGTCACCGTGAGGGTGCCATGCCCGCCGGGCGCGACCGTGGCCGGAGAGGCTTTCACGGACGCCAGGGACACAATCTTTGGCCCCTGTGCCCGCACCGGGGCAAGCGACACGGCGCACACAGCGGCGGCGCAAAGCACGAGCGAAGCGGTTTTGTTTTCTGAGTTCATAAACCTATTACACACAAACGGGGGCAAGCGTTCCCTTCAAGCAGGCGACGCGGCCTTAACAGCGTAAAAGAACAGCCGGTCGGAACGTTTGCGGGGGGGGTCGGTGGAGTAGGCATCGTAGATAAACACCTCGGCGAAGCCTGCCGCCCGCAGCCAGCTTGTCAGGTCTTCTTTGGGGTATGCCCGCTGCCGATGCACTTCGGTGAACGGCTGACGCACGCCATCGCCGGGATCATAGGAGAAGCTCATGCGGACGGTGCAAAGGCGTGTCGCAGGGTCGTAGCGGGAGCGCCAGCGGTAGTGCAGCGGCTCGTCCCTGCGGGTACACGACTGATTGAACATTCCCTCGGCCAGCGCGTACTCGGTGTTGACGTCAAAAATAAACGCGCCGCCCGGCTCAAGATGCGCCAACACGCGCCGGAGCGCCGTTTGAACGCGCTTGGGGTCTAAAATATAATTCAGGCTGTCAAAAAGGCAGACGGCGGCGTCAAAGCGCAAGTCTCCCAAATCCAGCTCGGCGGCGTCCTGCTCATAAAGCGGAATTGCCAGATGCGCGGTTTCCGACCGTTCGCGGGCGACGGCCAGCATTCCCGCCGACAGGTCCACACCCGTCACGGACAGCCCGCGCCCGGTCAGCAGGCGTGACACCGTCCCCGTCCCGCAGGCGAGGTCCAGCACGCTTTGCGGGGCCAGGCCATGCCGCTTCCACAGCCGGGCCAGGTAATCGATCCACGCCCGGTACGGAACGCCCACCATCAGCGCATCGTAAAATGGGGTCACCGGGCCAAACGACTCAGGCTCTGTCGATTCAGGCTCTATCCGCTCAGGCTTCGTCGGCATCGGCAGGCTCCCGGTTCAATCCCCGCAGGGCGATGATAGCACTCATCGCAAACACTGCGCCGAGGCAGGCAAACAGTATTCGCAGATCGGGAATGACCAGTACCAGACCCGCTGAAGCCAGCGAGGCTGAAGCCGCAAACAGCGCCCCCAGCGACGACGCCGTGCCGTAAACCCGCCCCCGCACCTCCGGTGCCGCAGCCATCGCAAACAGTGTCACCACCGGCAGATACATAATCATGTTGCCCAGACCAAAACCGAAGAACCAGATTGCGCCCATTACAATCGTGTGGGACAGCACCAGCCCGAACACCGAAACCGCCATCAGCGCCAGCCCCGCCGGGACCAGCCTGCCCGGCGCGGCATTTTTCAGCGGCCCGGCCACCAGCGGAACCGCCGTCAGCGCCCCCAGACCCAGCGCCGACATCATAGCCCCAAAGCCGGGGCCGTTCAGCTTCATCACATCATGGACAAACGCATATTCCAGCGTGTTGTAAATGCCCCCCACGAATGCCGCCGCACCAATCAGCGCAATCAGCAGACCCAGCATTGTGCCCGGCGCAAACAGCCGCAGACCTTCCATCAAATCCGTCCAGAAACCTTCCAGGCCGCGCACCGCCTTACGGGCCTTGCGCGGGTCCCGCACCAGAAAAACGCACAGCGCGGAGGCCGCGAACGTTGCCGCGTCAAACACGAACACGCCGCGTGGGTGCAGCCACAGCAGCAAAATCCCGGCCAGTGCCGGGCCGAGCAGCGCGGTCACGCGCTGGCTCGACGACGACAGCGCGGATGCCTGCATGAGCTGCTCACGTGGCAGCAGGTCGCTCATCAATGCCTGCCGGGCCGGGCTGAAGACGCTTCCCAGCGCCGATGTCACAAATGCGACGCCGTAGATAATCCACAGCCCGCCCTGGTTTAAGTGGGCGATGTTCGGAATAGTCAGCAGGAGCAGAGTCGCCGCCATGCGCCCGAGGTCCGAGACAATCATCAGCCGCCGCCGCTCCCAGCGGTCCACCAGCACGCCCGCCAGAATACCCAGCACCAGCAGCGGCAGCGTCTCGCACACGAACGCGAACGACAGCGCCGTCCGGCTCGCTGTTGCATTGTAGACCGTCACGGGAATAGTAATCATCAGCGCCCAGTCGCCCAGACTGGAAATGGCCTGCGCGGCCCAGAGCAGCAAAAAGTCCCGGTCCCGGAACAGAGACGGGGGCCGAACCGGCGGTTCGGCAGATCCTGGTGTCGCAAGAGAAGACATAAAAGTGCAGTGTCCTTGCTAGGGAGAAACGCGGCGGACGCGCAGCGAAACATCATGCCGGGGCTGCAGCGAAGACAGCGCCTCATCTCCGAGACTCCGCCCCGGCAGAGACTCTAGCCGTGCCCGCTGCGCCAGCGTCGCCAGAATAATCTGCGCATTCATCAGCGTAAAATGATTGCCGACGCACACATGAGCGCCATCGCCGAAGGGCAGGAACGACTGCCGCATCGGGGTGTCTTCCCAGCCCGGCGCAAACCGCGCCGGGTCAAAGCGTTCCGGGTCGGGAAAGGCACGCGGGTCATGGTGCAGCAGATACGGGAAAATGCACACCAACGCATTGGCGGGAACCCGAAAGCCGCCGAGCGTCGTTTCCCGCAAGCTCCACCGCTGAATCGACGATGTCCGGCGCATATCCCGCAGCGATTCTTGATGCACCTGCCGCGTATAGGTCAGCCTGGGCAGGTCTTCCAGCGTCGGGAGGCCGTCTAACGCGCCTGCTTCCAAAGCTATCTGCGCGGCGATTTCCGGGTGCCGTGCGATCTGCGTACACGCCCACGCCAGCGACAGCGCGAAGTTCACCGTGCCCGCATACAGAACGCCCAGAATCTGCGCGATCAGCTCGGCGTCTTCCCCTTCTTTATCTTCGGCGTCTTCGCCCGCGTCCACCTGCGCCTGAAGCAGCACTGAGACCATGTCAATGCCGTCCGTCGGAGACACGCGCCGCTCCCGCAGCAGGCCGCGCACCGCCTCGGTCAGCGTTTCATGTGCCGAGGCCATCCGCACCCGCCGCGCCATCTGCCAGAACGCGGGCAGATGTGCCGGGGACCATTTCAGATCGCCCGCCCGCGCCATTGTCCGCTCGGCCTGAGCCAGCAGGCTAGCATCGGCGCGGCCTTCGCGGCTGAGAAGAGTCCGGCCCGCGATGTCAAAGGCCAGCCGCTCCATTTCGGCCCCGATTGGAATGGTCTGCCCGTCCGCCCAGCCCGCCGCCAGCCGCTCCGTGCCGCCGCGAATAGCCTCCGCATAGGCTGCAAAGTGGCGGGACCGAAACGCGGGTGTCACCAGCCGCCGCCGCCGCCGGTGGTCCTCGCCGTCGCTCTGAAACATGGGCCGCACGGCAGGCGGCGTGACCGCCGGGGACATCATGCCGTAGTCGTCGGCGTGCGTCACCAGAACGTCCCTCACCAGCGCGGGGTCTTTGACCAGCACCACGAAGCGCCCCCCGGCCTCAAAGCCCGCCAGGCCCCCGGCGGCATGACCAAGCTGCCGCAGGTTGGCGAGCGTGGAGCCGAATAGAGCGCGTCGCCGACCAACGACCCGGTTCCAGTCAAGCGAAGGCAGAGGGTGCGGGGCAGAGGGTACACTTGGAAGGGTAAGGCTCATAACAACTTGGTATATTATAACACGGTTTTTCCATTTGGTACGAGTGCTTCTGGTATACTAAAATTATTGGAGGAGAACTATTTTGTCATTTGAACTGCCTCTCACTTTCTTGCGCCGTCCCACCCGTGCGGTGCGTGTCGGCAAAATCACCGTCGGCGGCGGGCATCCGGTCGTGGTGCAGAGCATGATCACCGAAGAAACCCGCAACGTCGATGCCTGCGTCGCCCAGATTATTGCGATGGCCGAAGCCGGGTCCGAGATCGTGCGCGTGACCACACCGACACTGGCCGAAGCGCACAAGCTCGGCGAGATACAAACCGAAGTCCGGCGGCGCGGCTACGACGTACCCCTCGTGGCAGATGTTCACCATCAGGGCAGCGATATTGCCGTGGCTGTCGCGCAGTTCGTGGACAAAGTCCGAATCAACCCCGGCCTGTTTGTCTTCCGCAAGCCGCGTGGCCGGGCCGATGAATACACCGCCGAGGAAGTCCATGAAGAGCAGGCCGCCATTGAAGCGTCGCTCCTGCCGGTCATCGAAGCCTGCAAGCGGCGTGATATTGCCATGCGGATTGGTGTCAACCACGGCTCCCTCGCCGAGCGGCTGACCGTGATGTACGGCGACACGCCCGAAGGCATGGTGGAAAGTGCGTTGGAGTATATCAAAATCTGCGAAGCGCACGATTATCGCAATCTGATTATTTCCCTGAAAGCCTCCCGCGTGCCGATCATGCTGGCCGCCAATCGCCTGATGGCCCGGCGCATGGACGCCCTCGGCATGGACTATCCCCTGCACCTCGGCGTCACCGAGGCGGGCGACGGCGAGTATGCCCGCATCAAAAGCACGGCGGGCATTGGCACGCTCCTGGCCGAAGGCATCGGCGACACCATCCGCGTCTCGCTGGCCGAGGACCCGATCAACGAGCTTCCCGCCTGCTACGACATTTTGCAGGCGCTCGGCCTTCGCAAGACCAAAGTGGAGTTCATCGCCTGCCCCTCCTGCGGGCGCACCAAGTTTGAGCTGACCTCCGTGCTGCGGGTCGTCAAAGCCGCGACGAACCACCTGGTCGGCCTCGACATCGCCGTCATGGGCTGCATCGTCAACGGCCCCGGCGAAATGGCCGATGCCGACTACGGCTACGTCGGCAAAGGCGGCGGCATCATCACCCTGTACCGGGGCCGCACCCCGGTCAAGAACGTCCCCCAGGAGCAGGGCGTGGCCGAGCTGGTCGCCCTCATCAAAGCCGATGGCCGCTGGATCGACCCGCCCGAAGGCACCCTTCCCCCACCCTCCCCCTTCGCCAAAGAACTGGCGATGGCGGGATAGACAAATTGCCCCGGTCCTCAATTGGGAGTGACAGGAGATTTACTTTGTCAGCCGTGTCTGCCTTTTTGTGGGGTCTGCCCTCATAGGAAGGCTTAGGAGGGGTTCGGGACTGTAATACTGTCTGGAAGTGTGATATATTGCAATTGTGAGGCATGATAGCAGGCTGACCGCGTTGCGTAAGCCAATCAGTTCGCGGAAAATAAAAGGAGACAATTCATATGGAAATAGAAAAATTGAAATCGGAGTGGGTCAGTCTCAGCATCCAAATTGACCAAGCTGAAGGGATTGGTCAGAAAACGAAATTAGAAATCGCATTACAGGGCGTCTTATCTCAGATAGTGGCTGCTAACCCGAGTGGCAATGTTACAGAGGAATTAAAAGAGATGAAACAGGCTCAAGAGCAAAAATTAGATCAACAAGCTAACGCTGTCAAGCGGCTTTCCTGACACGGCCAAACACTGCTTTGCAAAAGTGATTAAACCACACAGGCGCAACTTTTGTCAGCCTCCCGTGTCACAGTCACTAACAGCACTGCGGCAATAGGAGGAATCATGTCTCAATCAATTATTATAGCCCTCGTTGGACTAGGTGCGACTATCATCGGCGCATTAATTACAATGCTTGCTGGCGCAATAAATAACTATTATAGTTTCCGATTGAATGAACCCAATCGTCAACTTGATCTTTTCAAGATTGCCTATCCTGAACTAGTAGCCGCAACAAAAAATGTTGCGAAAGAAACACGTTTTTTTGTCCTGAATTTGACATATTTTATCAATGATTATACGAACTTGGAAGTAAAAATTCGTGATGAAGAATTGATAAAACTTCAACATAATATTTTAGATGTTATATTGTTGACAGCAAGCTATGAATGGCTTTTTACCAGTGAAACTAATGAGGCTGTAAGCAACTTCCATTCTTTAAGCCAAAATATCATAGAGAATTGGGCGACAGTGGATAAAAAAGAGCTTGATCTTCTGCATTTGTCGCAAACGCATCTGGTGGTAGGCTTGCGCCGGCAATTGCATATGAATGTGATCCATAATATTTCCTTTGACGAGGAAAGCACACGTAAACGATTGTGGCGGCACAGAGGCTACAAGGCAAATAAAAACAAACGCAAATCTCTGGGTAATTCTGAAGTATCTGTTACCAAGTCCAATACTACCAATGGCCCAAAAGATGCGTTGCACCTGACGCCTTGATGTGCTTATTTTGAGCGTCGGGCGAGGGTAAACTTTTGCTTTAGGTCGCAACACAAAACTTTCAGCAGACCGTAATGAGAAGAGAGTCATGGCAATTTTAAGGCGTGGCGCACGAACGATCAACGTTGATGGCACTGATTTTCGTTGGAATATGCGGCGCAAGCCAACTTATAGTCAGGGGCTGGGGTGGAGCAAATTGTCGGTTGCCGTCGAGCAGAGCGGCTGCCGGGGTTGTGTTCTAGTCGGGCATCTGCCTCAGTTTCACTCAGGGAATTGGGTCGGCGAGGCAGTCTCACCTGTCTTGCCAAGCCAAGTTGCCCATTTGATACGGGCGGCAGTCGCTGCGGGCTGGAATCCTGAAAAGGCAGGTAAACCATTTCGCTTCCGGGGGGCGGCAAGCAGTATTGACAAGATGCCCCGAAATGCAGTAGCATGAGATCAACATGAATTTAGCACGAAAGGCTTATGATGGCTAATCTCACAAACTCCTCTTCGCTGACCGATTTCCAGCGCAACGCCCGCACCTACATTGAAACCATCAACGAGACGCATGAGCCGATGCTGCTAACGGTAAACGGCAAGGTCCAGGCGGTCTTGGTGGATCCCGTAAGCTACCAGCAGACAGAGCAGCATCTAGAACGCGCCCGCTTGGTCGCCGCCCTTCAGGAAGGCGAGCAGGCGATCCGCGAAGGCCGAACCCGATCTGCCGAAGAAGTCTTTGACGCCCTGAAAGACAAACATGGCTTTTAGCGTGGAGATCACCGACCCGGCCAGGCGCGACATATTCATAACGGCTGAAGAAGCGTCTGTCACAGATTTGTAATGGCACAAGTTTCAGGCAAAACAATCAACAGGGAGGACATTTTATGCCAACAGTAATGAAAATCGGGCAATACCGATTTTTCTTTTACAGCAACGAAAATAAAGAACCAGCTCATGTTCATATCAGGGCCGGTGATGCGGAGGCCAAGTTCTGGCTTGGCACGCTACAAGCAGCAACGAACCACGGCTTCCGAAGCCGGGAATTGAACGAAATAGAGCAGTTGGTGCGCGAGCATCAAGAGGAGTTCAAGGAGGCTTGGAATGAGCATTTTGGCGACTAAATCAAATACTGTCTATGTGCCGACCTCGGCACTGGCAAAGTCGGTAGAGTTCACAGACGACGAGATGCAGGTGTTTCTCATGGACGGGCGCACCCTCAGCGTCCCGCTCCTCTGGTTTCCACGCCTCGCAGCCGCCACACCGGAGCAGCGGGCGCAGGTGATAATCGGCGGCGGGGGGATTGGCCTGCACTGGGAAGAGATTGACGAAGACCTGTCGGTCGCGGGCTTGCTGGGCGGGGCGGATTGGCGCTCGGCGTAGACACGCAACTTTTTGGGGAACTGCGTGTCTGAGATGGTATGAATACTCCTATCCCACTTGACACCGAAGATGTGAATTCGCCCGCCTCTGCCAAACGCGCTTTTTGGCTGCTGGCTTTGACTGTCCTAATCTGGTTACCGATATGGACACTGCTTCGTGCATGGGTGGTTGTTCTGCTCTGGGGTTGGTTCGTCGTGCCTCAGTTTGGAACAGCACCACTATCATGGCCGATAGCGGCGGGATTTTCTGTGCTGTCTGGTTTTCTGACTGGCACAAACACGACAACGCCCAAGCCTGCCGAAGAAACAAAAGAGAACATCAAGCGCGTCGCCTGGGCTGAGACAATGAGGCGAGGCATCCTGCCCAGCTTTGGAACAGCACTGTTGCATATAGGCATCACACTGATTTTCGGGCTGGTTATTCACCTGTTTGTCAGACATGGCTAAACACAGCCAATGCGCCCGGTCCTTTGTCCGCGCAGGCGGACATTTGATTTCTACAGCCCCGGAATTTATTCCGGGGACAAACGCAACATGGACACATTAAACGAACCCGGCGACGATCTGGAAGACGATCTGCGGCCTGAATATGACCGGGCCTCGCTGGGAAAAGGCGTGCGGGGTAAGTATCTGGCAGAGTACCGCTCCGGGACAAACTTGGTATTGCTGGATGCCGATGTGGCGAAGGCATATCCCACGGCGGAAGCGGTCAACGAGGCACTGCGCCGATTGATGCAGGCCGCTCAATAATAACAGACAATGATCGAGAACCTATGACAAATGGCAGTTGTGGTCCGGCTTTAGATACTCAGGAAACTCTCCGATAGGAAGTGGGCTGAGAACCCATACAATCGCTATTTTGTGGTATACTTGGCTCTCAATGGCGACAAGCAAATGAGGCCAATATGGTTTATATAATTCAGAATTTAGAAGCAGTGTCTTTAAAAGTCAAGCGTCGAACGCCGTCAACTGCTCCTCAACATACCTCTGTTGAGCAAACGGTTTCTTCTGCACAAGGACAGCGCGGACGTCGCCGCATGAGCTTTGAAGAAGCAAAGGAATCGACGTTTGCTCAGTTCAGCGAGACGCTTCAGCGTTTAGCCAATGCAGGCTGATTTGTTCGTGTATTTGGGGCGGGCCAAAGAAGGCCCGCCCCGTTTTTGCGTCAGAAGTTGCTGCTGATACAGCCACAATGGCAAAGCCGGTAACGAAGCAAACTTCGGGGAATGACACCCGATTAGATTTAACACAACGAGCAGGAAACCATGACAAACGGCACGGTATATTTGATTGGCGCGGGGCCAGGTGACCCGCGCCTGCTGACAGTGGGCGGGGCAGACGCACTCCGCATCGCCGATGTGGTGGTGTATGACCGGCTGGCCCACCCCAGCCTGCTGGATTATGCCCCGGCAGCAGCGGAGCGGGTGTATGTCGGCAAGCAGGCGGACAAGCACGCGATGACGCAGGACAATATCAATGCCCTGCTGGCGGAGCGGGCGCAGACGGGCAAAACCGTGGCGCGGCTCAAAGGCGGCGACCCGTTTGTCTTCGGGCGCGGCGGCGAGGAAGCCGAGTACCTGCGGGACCGGGACATCCCCTTTGTGGTCCTGCCCGGCGTCACGTCGGCCATCGCCGCGCCCGCCTATGCGGGCATTCCCGTGACCCACCGGGACGCGGCTTCGTCGTTTGCGGTCATCACCGGGCATGAGCGCGACGACCGCCGCGAGTCGGGCACGCGCACGGCGGGCGAGGCGGAAGGGCGCCGGCGCTGGGACAAGATCGCTTACGCGGGCGACACGCTGCTGTTTTTGATGGGCGTGGAGAATTTAGACGAGATCGCCAGCCAGCTTATGGCCCACGGACGCGCCCCGGAAACGCCGGTGGCGCTGGTGCGCTGGGGAACGTGGGCAGGGAAGCAGGAAACGCTGGTGGCAACGCTCGGCGATGTGGTCGAGAAAGTGCGGGCGGCGAAGTTCCAGGCTCCGGCGGTCACGATTGTGGGCGAAGTGGTGCGCCTGCGGGAAAAGCTGCGCTGGTTTGACCGGGGGCCGCTGGCCGGGAAGCGCGTGGTGGTGACACGGGCGCGGGAGCAGGCGTCGGAGTTCGCGGCCCTCCTGCGGGCGGCGGGCGCGGAGCCGGTGGAGTTTCCGCTCATTCAGATCGTGCCCCCCGTTGATGGCTATGCCGCGCTGGATAACGCGATTGTCCGGGTAGGAGCTTATGACTGGGTATGCTTTGCGTCCGCCCCCGCCGTTCATGCTTTCTGTGACCGATTAAACGCGGCCAACAAAGACGCACGGGCACTGGCAACCGCGCAGATTGCCGCTGTCGGCGCGGCCACGGCGGAGGCCCTGCGGGCACGGGGCCTGGTCGCAGACTTCCTGCCGTCGGAGGCCACCGGCGCGGGTCTGGGCCGGGAGCTGCCGGGGGACGTTGGCATCAACAACATCCTTGTGCCCCGTGCGTTAGAGGGCGACACCGGGTTGATCGACGCGCTCACCGAACGGGAAGCAGAGGTCGATGCCGTCGTCGCCTACGAAAACGTCCTGGACGGCGCAGGCGGGGATAACGTGCGGGCGCGGCTTTCAGCAGGCACGATTGATGCCGTCACCTTCACCAGCTCCTCCACCGTCAAAAACTTCGTCGCGGCCCTCGGCGACACCCCTCTGCCGCCGGGCGTCGCCGTCGCCTGCATCGGCCCAAGCACCGCCCGCACCGCCGAAGACCTCTTAGGCCGCGCCCCCGATGTGACCGCCAAAGAGCCAAGCGTCGCAGGAATGATGAACGCGCTGGCCGAGTTTTGGACTGCTCCGGTGAGCTAACTCAGTTCGGGTTGCTGAGACCATTCATCTTTGGGCCTAGCTCGGCTCCTTGCGCGGCAGCCAGCCCCCTGATATGCTGACGGAGCGCCGGAGTACCGGTGTTATACATCTCCGCGAGAACTCCATCCACGCGAGGAGCAGCCCCCCATTCTGTCGCTGGGCGATGCTGCATCTGCACCAAAAGATCAGCGGCGGCGGCTGTCTTTAGAAAGCCAAGTTGGGTGACACTTGCATACAGAACTGTTTGGGAGGTGTTTGGGTCGGAAATGAGCGCTTTCCACGAGGGAAGAGCTTGCGCCTCGGGCAGTGCGAATAGCTGCTTGGTGAGGAATTGGCAAGAAGCCAAATTTTTGGTGCTTAAAAGCAACTTTCCCAAATCCTCAGCCATTATCTTCAGTTTCGCTGGGTTACTAGGCGTAACGATCAGCGGAAAGTCGAAATCCTGCCGGAGAATGCCAGTGGGAGGGTCTGGCGCGGCCCCTTTCGTGTAGAATCGCATCGCGCCGCCGGGCAACTCGGCATAAAAAGGCAGATCAAGATGAACTGTCAGCACGTAGCGGCCCGGCGCAGGTGTTCTCAAGTCTGGTCCCACCACAATATCACCTGTCATATAGCTGCCGGGTAGGATGCTCCGTTCCGGCGGCACAGAAAGTCCCTCCGTCTTTTCAGGGACAGGTTTGGGAGAACGGGCGATGATTCTTTCCTGACCGCGCAGGGTCAGCGTGTACCACTGATCGTTTTGTACACCGGCATGGAACGTCACCTGCTCAGTAGAGCTTGGGTTATCAATTTTGTAATGAATGACGACCGGCTCACCGAGACTGATCTGGTTAGAGAGGGGGGCAGTCAGTGTGACAACCGGGACAGCCGCGTCATCTGCTAAAACCAACTGCCCACAAAGCGACCATGCTGAGAGTGGGACACACACCGACACTTTTGCTATTTTGATAGGGCTGATTTTCAACACAGTGTTTTCTCCTACGGGTGAATGATGATCTGGTTAATCATCAAAGCGGCTTTGTTGCAGTGGCACCTGATTTGCTTATTGTTCTTTCTGTGCTGCTGCGGGAAAAGGGACTGTTTTGCTGATGCCCCGTCCCCGCCGCATTTAAACCGCCACGGCCAGAATAAGGAACGCGCTGGCAGCTACCGGGCGGTTTCGGCATCAGAATAGCTCACTCTAAAATCAAAAGCGCCCGGCTTCTTGCAAAAAAGGCCAGGCGCTTTTAATTTTTGGATTCATCAGTCAACTACCTGCGGTAGAGAAATCTGCTCAGGTAGTTGTATTCCATGCTTTCCAGCGAGCGTTTGGATGTGCGCCCGTAACGCGGGAGTTCCACTGTTGTAGACCTCAGCCAATTTGTCACTGACGAAATTACTGCTGGCAGCCGGGTTGCCAATCATCTGGAATAGGATGTCTGCCGCCTCAGAGGAGCGCAGATCGGCCAGTTTGCGGACGATCAAGTCTGTGTCCCCTGGACTTGCCCCAAGAGCCAGTTCTTTCCACGCAGGAGCCGCTTGCTTGGGGGGCATGGAAAATAGCTGATCCAACAAAAATTTTAGTTTGCTGCCATTTTTCTCAGCCCTCGCCATGCGGCTCAGAGCGGCTGCTTTTGCTACCAAGTCAGTCGTGTTGGCCGCAACGACGGTCAGAGGAAAGACAAAACGCTTTGTTAAAAAGGTATTGCTTGATTTGACTCGGTCTGCCAGACTGACAGACGAAGAAGGTTCCTCTAAAGTGTATGGCAGACGGACCTGTACCGTGAGCGTGTACTTGCCGGGGTGAGTGATTTGCAGATAACGAGTAACAACAAGATGATCTTGCTCAGAAGCGTCTGGCTGCAGAAGGTAAGTCCCGGTGAAGTGCAAACCACGCGGCTCCAGGGAACCATCATTTGGGATAGTTTGATCAGTTTGACCATTGGCATCTGTCAAACTCAGTTGGCACCATTGGGCTTTGTCGGTACCCAGTCCAATACCAATGTTCTGGTCACTGCTCACATTGGTTATTGTGTAAAGCAAAGAAAGTGGCTGCCCCACTGATAAATTGGTGTTGCCCTCAACCGTAACTACAGCTTGAATTGGTGGCACTGATGGCGTAGCATTCCCTGTTTGGATACTCATCGCCCCCAGTGCCAAGCAGCAAATGGTTTTCGCCGCAAGAGAGGCAAGGCTAGACAGAAGCATAGGGGATTTTTTGACAAATTTCAATTGCATAGATATACTCCTTTTAAGGATGAGAAGCGACTTTCTTTGTAGCAGTGACGCCGTTCTTAGTCACCGAGTACCACCAATCTGGCAAGTAAGGAGGCGACCCAACGGGATAAATTGCCCGGGTAATAGTCGGAGTCGAGTCTGGGCCTGGAATTAAAACATTCACTTCTCCAGTACCCGGATTACTGCCATCACCTACGTCATCAAACTCATACCTTTGAGTGGCAGAGACAGTAACAGAAGTAAAGTCGCTATAGTTTGACGATGTAGCCCAAAGGTGGTGGGTGTCCTGATTAGTTGAAGTAGAAGTCATGGCAATTCCAGCATTCCCTGTGCCGGGTGCAACTGTTGGGTTTGGATAGCCCATCGATTGTGTGAAAGGAACAGGAGCAACGTAAGAATTATTTGATCCTGGATATGTCACTCGCTCATGAAGATAGCAAGTTATTAAATCCGCAATGCTGCCGGATGTCGATTGCCAACCATAAGTGAATGATATTGTCCCATCAAGGTTATCAGTTCCTGTTGTCTGTCGGAAATTATACGGCTGTGCGTGGACGGTGACGGAGTAGCTATACACCCAGGCATCCGCCCTTCCGCCGAGGAATTGCGGGACCGAACTTGTGGCCGTCAACGTGCGCGGGGGCAAATGGACAACACCCCCACTGACCGCATATTTTGTCCAGTGCGCCGGAGGAACGGAGGCAGGCGCAGAGCCACTGTTGACGCTTCCCATTTGTTCATATGTAGTCGACCCCGTCTCCCCCAAGCCATCGTCGCCGCTGCCGGGGCCGGACGCCGTTGAAACCCAGCCCACCGATCCTCCTTCGCAAAGCCAGACGGAAGGAGGAGCAGGATCAGTCGCCGTTGTCTGGCCGGTGGCAGAAACCCAGGTCGCTGTCACAGTCGCGGTGATGGTCGCCGTGGCGCTGCAGCCAGCACCGCCATAACCCGTAGCGATATTGCCGCCGAAACTGCCGGTGCTAAAGCTGTTCATTTGAGCCGCAGGGGGTGACCAGGGGGTTGACGTGTTAGAGAAGTCAGAGGTTGCCGTGAAGCTGCCGCTGCCGGTGCAGGAGAACTGCCAGGAGCCAGCGCAGGCGGGGCGCAGGCCAGCCAGCACTAAAGCTGCCAACAGAAGCAGGGCCGAAAAGCAGGGCCGAAAAGCAGGGCCGAGGAGCAGAGAGGTAGGGCATGACGTTCTCCAAAGAAGATAGACAAACCGCACGATGCACCCAGCGTTCAGCGCAATAAGACCATCATAACACGCTATGTCATTGTTGTCAAGCCATTCTACACATTAATTTTCCAGCTCACTCTCTCCGGCCAAAACTGTTTGGTTGCGGCCGCCGTGCTTGGCGCGGTAGAGCGCCCCGTCGGCCAGCGTCACCAGCGCGTGCGTGTCGTCGGTGTCGTCGGGGAAGGTGGCGACGCCGAGGGAGATGGTTTTGTAGACGGCCAGCTCCGGGTCGTGGGCGAAGCCAGGGAAGACGGTGCGGGCGACGGCGAGGCGCAGGCGCTCGGCAATCTGGTACGCCTCACGGGAAGGCGTTTCGGGCATGACGATGATGAACTCTTCGCCGCCGTAGCGGCCCACGACGTCCACATCGCGCACGCTGGCCTGCAGGATAGATGCGATCTTTTTGAGCAGGACATCGCCCTGCACATGGCCGTAGGTGTCATTGTAGCTCTTGAAGCTGTCCACATCCAGCATCACCACTGACAGCGGATGGCCGTACCGCTGGGCGCGGCGGCGCTCGTCCACCAGGGCAGACTGGACATAGCGGCGGTTGAACAGGCCGGTCATCCCGTCAGTGACGGCCTGATTGTAGATGTTCTGATGCGAAAGAACGTTGGCAAGTGTCGCGGCAGTCTGCGCGGCAAGGGCGCGGAGGCGGGCCATCTCGCGGGGGGTGAACGTGCCGGGCGCGTCGCGCTCAAAACGGGCCACGCCCAGCGTCTCATCCCCGGCCACCAGCGGCAGCAGGAGCAGGGAGCAGGGCGGGCCGTCGCGCTGCTCTTCGCGTGTCAGCCGGGGGTCTTTCAATCCATCGCTTACAATCCACGGGTCCCGGCGCTCGGCGACGCGGCCCACCAGACCTTCGCCAAACCGCACCGAAGCCGGGTTCGTGCTGCCGGTGGAGTGAATGCGCTCCAGGCGCGTCTGCGAGTCGTCCGTGAGCCAGAACGAGGCCCGGTCGCTGGGGACCAGCCCGCCGCTCAGGGACAAAAACCGCTCAATCACTTTGGGCAGGCTCGTTTGCGCCACGGACACCGCACTGATTTTCTCCATCGCCCGCACCTGATCCCGCAGGGCCGCCGTCTCAAACCCAAAGTGCGCGACCACCAGCATCAGCACCAGCAGCGCGGCCCCCCCCAGCACCCCCCCCAGCCCCGAGGAGGGATAAGACAGAGCCATTAGCAGCGCAGCAGGGCCAGTCGCAACCAGAGTGACGGCTTCCAGCTTCCAGCCGGTCCAGACGTGCCGCCGGACAGTTCGCGCCGCATGAAAATGATTCATCAGCCCGACCAGACGCCCTCCGATATACACAGAGCCATACACCAGCGACACCAGCAGCAGGTTCCACGGGGTATGCGGGTTGGTGTAAGAGGCAAAATCCGGGTGTATCAGCGAGTGAAGCTCTCCCGCCGCCAGTGCCGCCAGGCCCAGCCAGAAACCGCGCTCATACACCGCACGGCGCACCAGTGCAAGGTCTCGTGTCAGCGCATAGCCGGTATTCGCCAGCAGCAGCGGCAGAAGGGAAAACACCGGGGAAAGCAGCAGGGTGGCGGCCAGACCGACGGCGGGCAGCAGCCATACGCGCTGGCCGTGCGGGCCGGTGGCCGGCAGCAGCACAGACAGCAGCGACAGCAGGCAAAACACGGCAAACAGGGAAGCATATCCCGGCCCGGCCCCAAGCTGATAGCCCAGCGCCCACAAACCCACGACCGCGCAGGCGACGATGCCGCCGACGCGGACCACGCTGCCACCCCACGACGCGACACGGGCACGCTCCAGGGGTGGCTCGCTGTTCTCAAAAAAGGGCGGATCCGCACGCTCTTCTGCTGCTTCGGCCTCCAAAACAGCGGGCCGCAGGGATGTCCGATTATGGCGTAAAAGCGCGTTTATCATCGTCATAGACGGGCAATCTCAGAATGGGGCAGGTGACCTGCAGAAATCCTTTCGAGATTATTCCACGGTTTGACGAATGTTTACCAAGATATTTTTGTTAGTCTCCCCCACCCTGCGTCAGCAGCCAGTGCTGGGCGCTGAACGGCGCTTCCCCCTCGGCGGGGCGCAGACGCCGGTAAGTACCGTCCGGCTGAAGCTCATGCGCCTGCACCGTGTCCCGCAGATACACTTCCAGAATGTCATCCCGGATGTGCCGCTTCAAGCTGGCGTCCTCCACCGGAAACAGCACTTCCACGCGGCGGTCCAGGTTGCGGCGCATCAGATCTGCACTGCCCAGATAAATCTGGTAGCGGCCTCCGTTATGGAAGTAATAGACACGCGAATGCTCTAAAAATCGCCCGATGACCGAAATCACGCGGATGTTCTCGGAGACGCCCGGCACGCCCGGACGCAGGCAGCAGACCCCGCGCACAATCAGATCAATTTTGACCCCCGCCTGCGAGGCGGCATAGAGCGCCCGGATGATCGGAATGTCGCTGAGCGTGTTTGTCTTGAGAATCAGCCGGGCAGGCTTGCCGCGCCGCGCCCAGTCCGCCTCCCGCTCAATCATCGCCAGCAGACGCTCGCGCATATTGACCGGTGCAACCAGCAGCTTGCGGTACGTGCGCTGCCGCGAATAGCCGGTTAGCAGGTTAAACAAATCGGTCAGGTCAGCGGCAATGTCCGGGTCAGCGGTGAACAGCGACAGGTCCGTGTAAATCCGGGCTGTGATAGAGTTATAGTTGCCGGTCCCGAGATGCGCGTAGCGGCGCAGCACGCCGCCCGGCTCGCGGCGGACCACCAGCGCGATTTTGCAGTGCGTTTTCAGCCCCACCAGGCCGTAGACGACATGAACTCCCGATTCTTCCAGCGCTCGCGCCCATTCAATGTTATTCTCTTCGTCAAAACGCGCTTTGAGTTCCACCAGCACGGCTACCTGCGTGTCATCATCGCGGGCGGCGGCCAGGGATTTGACAATCGGCGAGTTGGACCCCACCCGGTACAGAGTCTGCTTGACCGCCAGCACGCCCACATCGCTGGCCCCGGTTTTAATAAAGTCTAAAATCGGCGTGAACGAATCAAACGGGTGATGCAGCAGAATATCCTGCTCGCCGATGGTATCCAGAATGTTGTCGGACGGATCGGCCAGCGCAGCGGGAATGTGCGGAATGAGGGGCGGGTCTTTGAGACCGGGCCGGTCCAGCTTCCAGATTTGCATCAGATCAGACAGGCCCAGTGCGCCGGGCAGGGCATAGACGTCCGCCGGGTCCACCAGCAGGTTTTCCACCAGCAGCTCGCGCAGGCGCGGCGGCATAGCCTGCGTGATTTCCAGCCGGGCGACATCCCCGAACTGCCGCCGCCGCAGCCCCTGCTCCACAGTTTGCAGGAGGTCGGCGGCGTCGTCCTCTTGAATTTCGAGGTCAGCATCGCGTGTCACCCGGAACGGGTAGCTTTCGCGTACCTGAAGTCCCGGAAACAGCAGCTCTAAATTGGCCCCGATAGCCTGTTCCAGCCAGACATAGCACGGCGGCGTACCCGGCTCATCAGCCGGGCAGACCACAAAGCGGGGCAGGATGCCGGGGATTTTCATGCGGGCGAACCGCTCGCCCATTTCCGGGTCCCGCACGACCACCGCCAGATTCAGGCTCAGGTTGGAAATGTGCGGGAACGGGTGCCCCGGCCCCAGCGCCAGCGGCGTCAGAATCGGGAAGACGTCGCGCTCGAACCACTCTTTCAGCCCCTTCTGCTGCGTCCGGGAGAGCGCGGCGTACTCCCGGACGTAAATCCCGGCGGCGTCAAGTGCGGACCGCAGCTCGCCGTTGAACAGTGCGGCCGTTTCGGCCAGCAGCGGCCCGACACGGGCGCGAAGCTGCGTGAGCTGCTCGCTCGACGTCATGCCGTCGGGCGACACATCGGTCATGCCCGATGCCACCTGCTGCTGCAGGCCGGAGACGCGCACCATATAGTATTCATCTAAATTGGAGTGCGTGATGGCAACAAACTTGACCCGCTCCAAAAGCGGCTGCTTCGCGTCGCGGGCTTCGCCCAGAACGCGGTCATTGAACGCCAGCCACGCCTGCTCCCGGTTCAGGTACAGGCTCGGGTCCGTCAGTGGCAGAGCCTCAGCCGCCACGTTTTCGAGGAGCATTTCGGCGGCGTCTTCATCTGGAGCGATGTCAGCGTGCTGAAGGGCAGGAAAAGAAACCAGGTCGGGCATACGGGGTCACCTCACAAGAATAAACACAGGTTCGCCCCGCCGCCCTCCAATTCCTGCCCCGGCAGAGTCCCGCCATGTTAAGTTTGTGTTAAGACTTACTTTTACCGCTTCAAAGAGTCATTGCGCTGCTTGTCCGGCTCCTCATTATCGAGGCGGGGCATCTAAAGAGGAGACGGGACCGATGTTGACGCGGCGGGTGTCAGATGAGTGTGGCGCATGCGGAAGCGGGCTTTGTCGGCGTCCGAGGTTTGAGCGTAGCAAAAGGGGCAAGCGGCCCCTTCCTCAAACTGTGGGTGGGTTTGGTCCGCCTCGGTCAGCGCCTCACCGCAGGCGAAGCACATGGCGTAGCGGCCCGTAGACAGGCCGGGGCCGACAGCCATCCGGTGGTCGAAGACATAACACTCGCCCTGCCAGCGGCTTTCGGCGGCGGGCACGTCTTCCAGGTATTTGAGAATGCCGCCTTCCAGTTGGTAGACTTCAGCGAAGCCTTCACTAAGCAGAAACGACGATGCTTTTTCGCAGCGGATGCCGCCAGTGCAGAACATGGCGATTTTCGTGTGCCGCGCCGGGTCCAGCGCGTGCCGGGCATAGTCCACAAACTCGGTAAACTGGGACAGGCCGGGGTCGGTCGCGCCCGCAAAGCTGCCGAGCCGGGTCTCGTAGGCATTGCGCGTGTCCAGCAGAAGCACATCGGGGTCGGCAAGAAGGGCGTTCCAATCCTGCGGGGCAACAGGCGTGCCAGTCTGTACGGACGGGTCCGCCTGTGGCTGTCCAAACGTCAGGATTTCGCGCTTCAGACGCACTTTGAGCCGGTGAAACGGCTTTTCGGGGGCGTGGGAGAACTTCACGGCGGCGCGGGGCAGGCCAACCTCTGCGTGCAGGAGGGTCAGCAGCGCCTCCACCGCGTCTTCGGACCCGGCCAGCGTGCCGTTGATGCCTTCCGGGGCAACCAGGAGCGTGCCGCACAGCCCGAGCGGCGTCAGCGCCTCTTTCAGCGCCAGCCGCAGGGCCGGGGCATCGAGCAGCGGCGTGAACTGATAGAACGCGGCAACGGTGTAATTCATAGGCAGAAGGCACTGAAAAAGCCGCCCCCTTTCGGGAACGGCTTTCTTTGGAGCAATACGGGCGAATAATGGGGCTCGAACCCACGACCTTCAGAGCCACAATCTGACGCTCTAACCGACTGAGCTATACCCGCCATCATCAATCGTAACAGGCCCCATTATACCTGCTGCAAGCCGCAGATGCAAGGGGGCAGCAAAGTTTTTATTGAAAGTCTTTTTACTGCCTGCGCCCCAGGAGGTGCGCGGCCAGCGGCGGCACAATCCCGGTGACCAATGCTCCGGTAACGTCTTCCGGCGTGTGAAAGTGTCCGGTGACAAGCGCCCAGGCTTGCAGCGCGGCCAGCGGAGCGCCCACCGCCAGCCAGCGCCGATTTCGGCAGGCCAGAGACGTCGCCGCCGCCAGCGCCAGCGTCTCATGCCCGCTCGGGAACGCCGGATGCCCGGCCCAGACTTCCCATTTTTTGCCGCTCTCCGCCAGCGCCACCCCGACGCCCATCCCCACTAGCGACCGCGCCCAGAACTCGGCCACGTCGCGGCCCTGAACAGCATCTCGCCCCCGCCAGGGCAGAAATGGGGCCACAGCCACCAGAAGCAGCAGCACGGCATTGATAGCATTTGTCAGAAAACTCAGCATAAAATCAGAAAACTCAGCATGAAGAATAGCGGCCTTTACTCCCGGCGGGCCAGCAGCAGGCAGACGTCGTCGTGCAGGCTTCCCTGCGCGAAGGCGCGTGCCCCGGACAAAATCGCCTCGGCCATGCCGTTCAGCGAGGACGCCGAAGCGTCCTGGGCCAGACGGATCAGGCCGTCGTAGTCCAGAAAGTCCGGGCCGAGCCGAGCCTCGGTGATGCCGTCTGTCACAAGAATAAGCGTGTCGCCAGGCTCCAGCGTGAACGAAGCAGAAGGGTAAGACGCCTCACGGATCAGCCCTGGCAGCGGCCCCTGCGTGGGAATGGCCTTTGCGTGGCCGCCCGCAGTTAAAAGCAGAGGCGGCTCCGCGCCCGCCGCCGCCGCCTGCGCTTCGCCTGTGCCCGAATGCACCACCACCACGGCGAGGGTGACAAACACGCTGCCCCCGTTCTCATCCGCCCCATCTCCGAGACGCTGATTGTCATGTAAAAACGCACTGAGTCGGGCCAGCGCCGCGCCTGGCTCCAGCGTCTCGCGCAGATACGCCCGCAGGGCATACTTGATTTCCGCCGTCCGGGCCGCCGCCGCCAGTCCTTTTCCCGAAACGTCGCCGACGACCAGCGCCACCAGGTCGGCATTCAGACGGAATGCATCAAAAAAGTCACCGCCGACCAGCGCCTCCTGAGAGGCCGCTGCGTACCGAGTGATCAGCTCCAGCCCCGGAAAGGCGCGGGGGGAAATTTCCGGCAGCAGAGCACGCTGGAACGTAGCGGCAATCCGCTGTTCGTGGGCATACGCCTCCGTCAGACGCTGCTGCTCTTCCCGGTGCGCCGTCCCGTCACGCATCACTTTGGCATACCAGCGGGCTTCTCCCGACGGGTCCCGCAGGGTGGTCAGCGCACAGTTTGCCCACAGGCGGCTGCCGTCCCGGCGAACCAGCCACCCTTCGCTGGTGATACGCCCTGCCGTTCGTGCTGATTCCTGCTCCTGCTCTGGCAGACCGGCCGCACGGTCTTCGGCGGTGAACAGGGCCGCCAGCGGCATTCCCCGCGCTTCGTCCGGCGTGTAGCCGAAAATACGGGTCGCACCGCTGTTCCAGGAAAGCACATTGCCGTCGGCGTCCAGCAGGCAGATGGCATACTCGGAAACTTCCTCCACAATGCGCCGGTAGCGGTCGGCCTCCGCCGCGCCCCGTGCGGTGACATCGCGGATGAGCCAGCGCAGGCCGGTCGGCTGACCGCCCATCCTCTGAATGACGGCCACAGTGGCAGACACCGCCACCGGAGCCTGCTTGCGCGGCTGAAGCGTCAGCTCATGCTCGCGCCCGCTCGGATCGCGGGCTACGTCCAGCAGCAGGCGGCGAAACTCCTGCCGGTTCCCGACGGGAACAAATCCGACCAGCGGCTTGCCGACCAGAAACCGAAGCGACAGACCCAGCAGTCTCTGCGCGGACAGGTTTGCTTCGGAAATCACCCCCAGCAGGTCGGTGACAACATAGGCATCGGGCGCGGCATCAAACAAATCCTGGTAGTGCAGACGCCACTCCTGGGACATCTCCTGCGCGTCCGCCAGCATCTCGTTCTGCGCCCGCATTTCTTCTTCAGCGACGCGCAGCTCTTCCAGAGTCGTGCTGACCGTCTCGAACGCCGCCTGCAGCAGCGTGTGCGGGGCGGCGGGCTGGTCCATCACCTGCTGCCGCAAGTCCGAGATATGCTCTAAAAGCGTCTGAGCAGCCTCGGAAAAAATGTTCTTTTTCTCGTCTGTACTGTTTTTGCCTGTCATTGATTTCCCTGAGAAGATTCCGCAGGCGTACTGCCCGATGCCGTATTTCCGTCCAGCGTGATGACAAGCTGCTGCGGCACGGTGCGCCCGCCAACCGTCATCTGATACGGCTGCGTCAAAATCGGCGTCGTGCCCGGTGCGCCCTCGGCGGGCGGCGTGTAGCGCCAGGAAATATGGCCGGGGTTCGGGTTTTCGTCCAGGTCGTTGTGGAGCAGCTTGCCGTCAATCGCGTTTTCCACCACCAGATCCGTCAGCGTGCGCGGGTAGCGGCCTCTGGCGGCGTGGTAGGCCACAATCGCCTGCTGAAGCTGCGCCCCCTCTGTGCCCGCCTGCCCGGCCAGCACGCCCACGCCAAAAACACTGTTTTTACTGGGGTGCGTCATGGCTTCTTTGAAGTTTCGCACCAGAACGATACCCCCAATAGCGGCGCCTAAAAACAGGACAAGGCAGCCGATCCCGAAAATCTTCCAGCCGCCGCCAGGGGCGGACCGGGAGGGCGGCGAAACAAAATTGGGGGGGGCGCTCACGGGGAGAGGTCTTCTTTCTGGCCGGTGTGCAGACTGTGTGTATTATATCACAAGTTCTTGTCATTTGCCCGAACAAAGCAAAGACTCCAGTTTTCGCCGCGCCTGTCCATAATCAAAAGCAGAAAGTTTCCAAACGAGCGTCCCAAGTGGCACGCTCCAGGGGGTCTCCATGCTCGGTCTGACACAGCTCTTCGGCAAAGAAAAATTGGTTGGCATAGACATCGGCAGCCGCGTCCTCAAGCTCGTCCAGGCTGAGGCAGGACGCACTTCCGGAACCTGGCAGATCAGCCGGGCCATCTGCGGCCCGACGCCCGCCGATGCCGTGCGCGACGGCATCGTCATGGACCAGGCTGCTGTTGCCGAAAGCCTGCGCGGGCTGATGCGGGAGGCCGGCATGGATGCCAACGCCGCCGTGGCCGCCATCAGCGGGGCCAGCGTGATTGTGCGCCATGTCAAGATGCCAAAAATGAACGAGGCCCTGCTGCGCCGGTCAGTGCGCTTTGAAGCCGCCAAGCATATTTCGTCGTCCGTGGACGACAGCATGATCGAGTTTGAGATTTTGGGGCCGGTTCCGGGCGAAGACGACAAAATGAGCGTGATGCTGGTCGCCGCCCCGAATGCGATGGTGGATTCCCGGCTCGGCGCCCTCGTGCTGGCCGGGCTGGAGCCAGCCGCCATAGATATCGAAGCCTTTGCCCTGCAGCGTGCCCTGCTGGACCTGTCCCCCACCCGCCCCGGCGAGGGAGAGACGCTGGCGCTTTTAGACATCGGCGCGGCGACCACCGATGTCAACATTGTCACCAACGGCTGCTTTGCGCTCACCCGCAACATCCCCATCGCCGGGGACAGCTTCACGCAGGCCCTGAAATCTATCCTGCCCGGCGCGGACCGCGTCGCGCTGGAAGAAATGAAAGCCCGCGTCAACATGGCCGCCCTGCTGACCCCGGATGCCGACCCCGAAGCCGCGACGCTGGCCCGCGCCATGCAGCCGGGTATTGATGAGCTGCTGCGCGAAGTGCGCCGGTCCACCAACTATTACCAGTCCCAGCTTGCCGATGCCGCAAACTCCATCCTGCCGTCCGGCATCACCAGCGCCACTTCCGGCCCCGTCTCCCGCATCGTCATCACCGGCGGCAGCGCCCGCCTGGGCGGGCTGGATGTGTACATGGCCGCCCGCCTCGGCGTTCCGGTGGAGCAGTGGAACCCGTTTGCAAACCCCGCACTGGACGGAGCGCGGCTGACACCGGAGTTTACCGAGGAAAACCATGCCCTGCTGGTCACCGGCATCGGCCTGGCGCTGAAAGAATTGACCAAAGAGACGGCGGCAGCCGCCCCGCGTGCCCCGCGTGCCTTGCCGAAGCTGCGTAATCCGCTGGCGAAAGCTGCCTGAACCCGGCCCGCCTGACATTTAAGCGAGAGAGACTATGCCATCTATCAATATGATTGCCGCCCGCCGCGAAGATAAACGGCGCGGCGAGCGCAACTTACGCAAGCTGCTGTACGGCATCGCCGGGGAAAGCGGGGCCGTCGCCCTGCTGGCCGTGGTGCTGGTCGGACGCATCGTCGTCATGCAGGGCCAGGTCGGCGATCTGAACAACAAGGTTGCCGAGCTTCAGCCCCGCGTCACCCTCATTCAGCAGCTCCAAAACCAGACGGCGGCGCTTGTGCCCAAAGTCCAGACGCTGGACGGCGCGAAGGCGGACACGCTCTTCTGGTACGGCGGCTTTTATGCCGTCACCACCAGCCTGCCCCCGCAGACCTGGCTGACGGCGCTTGGAACCGGCACGGCGGCGGGCGGCGGGGCCGCCCCGATGCCGGGCGCCTCGAGCGGCGCAGACCCCACGCTGAACATTTCCGGCATCGCCATGAGCCAGGCCGCCGTGGGCGAGGCCATGCTGAAAATGAACCAGTCCCATGCTCTCGACCATGTAGACCTCGCCTTCGTGCAGCAGCAGAAGATTGGCGATATGGATGCCGTCGGCTTCCAGATGACAGTGCATCTCAAGCCCGAAGCCGGGACCATCACGGCGGCTCCCAAAGACGCCAAAACAGCCGATGCCAAAACAGACGCGGCCAAAGGAGCCAGCCATGACGCCAATTCCTAACTCTCCTTCCCTGTCGAATATGCCGCCCCTGCCAAACCCGGCCCTCACTTCCCGGCGGCTGATGCAGGTGCTGATGGGCGGTGCAGGTCTGGTCCTGCTGGGCGGCGGCGGAATGCTGGTTGGCCTCAACTCCAAGCTGGTCGGCCTGCAGGCGCAGGCGCAGCAAAAACAGCAGCAGGTCAGCACCAGCGAGCAGGTGACGCGCCGCTACCAGCAGACGCAGACCGCGTATGACGAGACCCAGTCGCGCATCAAGTTACTGGAAACCTCGGTGTCCGCCAAGTCTTATGTGCCGACCCTGCTGGGACAGCTTCAATCGCTGGCCGCGCAGACGCACCTGACCGTCACCGCCGTGCGCCCTGTGGCCTCACCGCCGCCCCCCCCGCCCGTCAAAAAGACAGATGCCAGCGGAGACACCGACAGCGCGGCGAACACCAAAAAAGCCGCCGCTCCGCCGCCTTACGACACCATGCTGGTGAGTGTGGATGTCACCGGGACCTATGCCGACACGGCCACATTTTTGTACAGCCTGACCCGGTTCCCGAAAATCCTGTCCGTGGTCGGCGCCCAAATGCACCCGGCGGGGAATGCGAGCGGGCCGGGGACAGCTCCTGGAGCCGCAGCGGCGGCAAGCACGGCCCCGATAATCACCACCAACCTTCAGCTTGTCGCGTTTGTGTTCCCGGACAGCCCGGACGCCGCAGCGGCAGGTGCTCCGGCTCCGGTGGTCAGTGCGGCTCCTGTGTTGAGAGCGGCTCCAACACCCGCCGCCGCCATCGGCGCGATTTCTCCGGCGGCAGGCCATGTCACCGCCGGAGCGGTCAAAGACGCGCACGCCGCCAATTTACAGACGGGCCAGCTCAGCACGCTTTAGAAAGCACGCTTTAGGAAGCACGCTTTGATCGGCGATCAGACCCGAGGACTACGCAGCCATGCAAAAATTAGATAAAAAGCAGATACCCCAGTTTGTGGGCCTGTGCGTTCTTTCCACAGGCACCTTCGGCTACTTCGGCCTGCGGATGATGACACCCTCGCCCGCCTCCGCCGCCACGCGGCCCGCGCTGAAGCCCTCCGAACCAGCCGCCGCGTCAGTGGACAGGTCCGCCAGCGCCCCGGCAGGCACCGTAGCAGATGCAGCGGCAGACCCGGCGGCAGACACCGCCGCGCCGCCGCCCACGCCCGGAATGCGCGATCCTTTTACAGTCGGCTACACGGACCCCAAACTCACGCCCGCCGCCCCTGCCGTACCGCCCGCCTTTGCGGCCCCGCCGCACGGCCCCGCCCCGGCGGCTGGCCCGCTGATGGCAGATGCACAAATTCACGAACAGGTGTCTGCCCTGCTGCCCGCGCCGGTGTCCGGCCTGACCATGCCCGGCTTTCCTGCCGCGCCGCCACTGCCGCCTGCCGCGCCCGCCCTGCCGCCGCAGAAGGTTATGCCCTTGCCCGCCCCGCCCCCGGCCTCGCCGAAATGGAGTGTCACCGGCCTGCTGCAAGGCGAGGACGGCGCGGGAGTCGCCATTCTGCGCGACGGAGACAGCCGCCGCATCGTTCATGTCGGCGATTTTGTAGACAACGTGTTCCGCGTCACCCGCGTCACCCGCTCGGCGGTGGTTCTGCGGCACGGGGCGACGTTCTACACGCTGCCTCTGGGCACCAAGTCTGAAGCGCCGACGGCGCCGCCCGTGTCCACCGCACCCGCGACGCCCGCACCGGCGACGCCCGCAGCCACCGATCCGGCCCCGGTGGCCCCGCCCCTGCCGCGTCAGTCGGAAGCCGCTCCGGTTCCTGCCCGGCACCAAACGGGTCAAACCGTGGCCGCCGCGCTGCCCCTGCGCCTGCTGGATGGCACGGAAATGGATGCGGTTCCCGCACCTAAACAACAGATTGCAAGTCTTATTCGCTGAGATTTATTCGCTGAGATTTATTCGCTACATGAGTGTGCCCCGGAAAGAGGGCCGCTCAGGAGAAACCCATGTCCAAGAAACTCATGCCGATTGCGGCACTCGCGCTGACTTCCGCACTGCTGGCCGCTCCCGTCCTCGCCCGGCCCACCGCCGCCGCGCCGCATCCGGTCAAAGCCGTCACGAGCAGCCCCGACGATGTCACGCTGGACTTTGTCAGCGCGGACATCAACGATGTGCTGAAAGCTTTGGCAATGCAGACGCGCACCAACATTGTTTCCGGCAACGATGTCAAAGGCCCGATTACGGTGTCTCTGGCCCATGTCTCGCTGGAAGAGGCGCTGGACCTGATCACCAAGCTGTCCGGCTACCAGTACGCCAAAATCGGGCGCACCTACCTGGTCGGCACGCCCACTGCCATCCAAACCCTGACCGCCGCAGGCACGGCACAGACGCCCGCCGCCACGACGGTGATCTCGTTCACCTACTCGGACCCCGCCGACCTGGCGAAAGTGGTCACAGACCTGTTCCCGAATGTCCGCATCACTCCCGGCAAGTCCACCGGCAGCACGGCGGGCGGCGTCCTTGTCGCCACCGGCACGCCCGCAGACCTTGATTCGGTGCGCCGCGTCGTCGCCGATGCCGAAGGGCAGCTCTCGCGCAATATCGGCACGTCCCGCACCGAGATATACCAGATCAAGTATGCCTCGGCGGACGATCTGCAGTCGGTCATCACACGGCTCATTCCGAGCCTGATTGTCACACCCGCCCCGACCCAGCGCACCTATGCCCCGGCCCCGGCCACCGCCGATGCGGGCGGCGCGACCGCCACGACGACCTCTTACGGCGCGGCGGCTACCCCGTCAGGCGGCACCACCACGGCAATCACAGCCAACGTCCCGGTGAAGCCCACCACGACCGCCCTGCTCCTGACCGGCTCCGACACCGACATCGCCCGCGCCCGACAGGTTCTGGCGACGGTAGACCTGCGCCCCGCGCAGATTATGTATGAAGCGAGAGTGGTTGAAACCAACATTGTTGATGACAAACAGCTTGGCCTGTCGTATGACTTTACCGGGGCCACCAGCACGGTCGGCGAGATTGGCACTGCCGGCATTCTGGGGTCCGGCACGTTCGCCGGCAAAATCCTGAAAGGCGGCACAGTAGGCCGAACGCCGGTCACCAATCTGGTCACGGTCGGCCTGAGCGCCCTGTTCAACAACCAGAATACCAAAATCCTGGCTGCGCCCAACATCTCCGCCATTGACGGCCAGCCCGCCGCGACATTCGTGGGCAACACGGTCAGTTATATTTCCTCGATCACGCAATCGCCGAGTGGGCAGAACATCACCACCAGCACAGTCAGCGGAGGCATCAAGCTGTATGTCACAGGCAAAATCAACAACGACGGCTATATCACGATGAACGTGCATCCCGAGGTGTCTCTGGTTCAGCTCAGCAACTCCGGCGCAGGCGGCGTTCAGACCCCGCTGATACAGACACGGGAGGCCACCACCACGGTGCGTGTTAAAGACGGCGACACGCTGGTCATCAGCGGGCTGATCAACGACCAGGACGTGAAATCGGTATCCAAAGTGCCGCTTCTGGGCGACATCCCATTCTTCGGCCAAATCTTCCGTAATACGCGTAACACACATAACCATGATCAAGTGATCATCTTTATCAAGGTGTCCATCCAGAAAGAGCGGGCATGAGAACCCCCCGCCCCCACTCTTACATTTCTGGCTCCCCCATTATTGGGGGCGGGGGGGGGCCGCCTCGCCTAAAGAACACCCCCCCAAACACCGATACTCTGGCAGGGCATACGCCCTGCCTTTTTTGTTTTTGATTTTTATTGCCCTGGCACTTGAACAGCCACAGGAACCCACTCATGCAGTCAACCGCGATGGCGGACATCTTTGTTGAAAGCGGCCTTGTCTCGGAAGAGCAGCTCTCGCAGGCGCTCGACAAGCAGCGGCAGCTCAAAACGCAGGAGCCAGTCGGCGACCTGCTGGTCTCTATGGGCCTGATCAGCGAGCGCGACCGCGTGCGCTGCCTCGGCGAGCAGTGGGGCGTCCCCTACCTGGACCTGACCGACATCCAGATTTCTGAAGATGTGGTCAGCGCGGTCACGCAGGAGCTGGCGCGGCGGTTTAAAATCATTCCCATCGAGCGGACGCCCAAAAAGCTGACGCTGGCGATGAAAAACCCGCTGGACATCTTTGCAATTGATGAGATACGGCTGATTACGGGCAAAGAAGTCGCCGCCGTCATTGCCACCGAAGAAGACATCATCACGGCCATTTCGGCGAACTACCGCACCGAGGTCAATGTCACCGAGGCCGTCACTAATGTGATGCGCGACCTCGACGAAGCCACGATCACGCTGACCGACGGCAAGGCCGATGAGGACGGCGGCGGCATCACCATTGAGCAGCTTAAAGAGCTGTCCGGCGAAGCGCCCGTCGTCCGCCTGTCCAACATGATCATCTCACGCGGCATCACCGACAAAGCCTCCGACATCCATATCGAGCCGGCCAAAGACTGTCTGCGTATCCGCTACCGCGTGGACGGCATTTTGCAGGAAGGGATGACCCTGCCCAAAAAAGCGCAGGCATCCATCACATCGCGCATCAAGATCATGGCCGACATGGACATCTCCGAAAAGCGTGCCCCGCAGGACGGACGCATTTCGGCGACCATCGAAGGCCGCCCCTATGACTTCCGCGTGTCGACGCTCCCCGCCGTGTTCGGCGAAAAGATCGTTATGCGCGTTCTGGACAAGGCCAACATCTCGGTGGGCCTGAACAAGCTGGGCCTGCTGCCCTATACCTATGAGATGTTCGAGTCCATGATCCAGCGCACCTACGGCATCATTCTGGTCACGGGGCCGACGGGGTCCGGCAAGTCCACGACGCTGTACTCGGTGCTTTCCAAGCTGAACTCGGGCGAGAAGAACATCTTAACGATTGAAGACCCGGTGGAGTACGAGCTGTCGGGCATCACGCAGTCTATGGTCAACAACCGGGCCGGGATGACCTTTGCCGCCGGGCTGCGCTCCATGCTGCGGCAGGACCCGAACATCATCATGGTGGGGGAAATGCGCGATCAGGAAACGGCCATGATTGCGATTGAAGCCGCGCTGACGGGCCATCTCGTGCTGTCCACGCTGCACACCAACGACGCCCCCGGCTCTGTGGCCCGCCTCTTAGACATGGGCGTGGAAAGCTTTCTGATCGCCTCATCCATCGCGGGCGTTCTCGCCCAGCGCCTGCTTCGCACGATCTGCATCAAGTGCAAAGAGCCGTATTCACCCCCGAAAGACGCGATCAAGCGCCTCGGCATGAATTTAGATGTATTGGACAAAAGCGAGGTGACATTCTTCCGGGGACGCGGCTGCGATGCCTGCAAAGGCACCGGCTACAAAGGCCGCGTCGGCGTCTATGAGCTGATGCCGGTCAACGAAAAAGTCCGTGAGCTGATTCTGGCCCGCGCCTCTTCCTATGCCATCCGCGAGGCGGCCATAGAAGCGGGAATGCGGACGCTCAAAGACGATGCGATGGAAAAAATCCTTCTCGGTATGACGACGCTGGAAGAGTCCCTGCGCGTCATTTATGCAGGCTAACACCATGACAACAGAAACATATGCCGGCTTGGCTCCCACCACGCCGCTGAGCCTCGAACCCGTCAACCCGATGGACACGCTGCAGCAGATTGTCGCCGGGGCCAGCGATCTGGCGACCCTGCCTCAGATCGTTCTGCGCGTGATCTCGCTGACGGACGACCCCAAAGCCGCCGCACCCGATTTGGAGAAGCTGATTGCGATGGATCAGGCGCTGGCGGTCAAGATTCTGGCCCTGGCGAACTCTTCCTATTACGGCCTGCCCCGGCGTGTTTCCAGCCTGCGCGAAGCAATAGTCTTTCTCGGCTTCCGCACCCTGCGTGAGATGGCGACGACCCTCTCGACGAGCAGCCTGTTTCTGGGGCGCGGGGATGTGCCCGCGCTGGCCCGCCGCGCCCTGTGGCGGCATTCCATAGACGCCGCCCAGTGCGCCCGCATCGTGGTCGGCCTGCTGTCCCCGGACATGCGCCAGGCCGTGGGCGCCGAGCAGGCCTATACGGCGGCGCTGCTGCACGACATCGGCAAAGCGGCTCTGGACCGCAGCCGCCATGCGCTGTTTGTGGCTCTGGTCCGCATGGCCGAGCTGCACAAAGTCCGGTACTCGGTGATTGAAGCCGAAGCCATGCTGTTCACGCATGGGCAGATCGGCGGCGCGATGGCGACGCGCTGGAACCTGCCCGCCTCTCTTGTAGAAGCGATAGCCTTTCACCACACCCCCGGTGCGGCCACGCTGAACCCGAAGCTGACCGCGACCGTGTGCCTCGCCAATGAAATCGCCCGGTTTTTAGAGACCGCCCCGGCGTCCCCCACCCTGGATGCGCTGGCCCTGCTGCACCAGACCTGCCACGACGCCCTGCTGCCCCTGCGGGTGTCCGAAGAGTGCTTTCAATCCATGATCCACGCCTGCCGCGTGGAGCTGGCAAAGGGCCTCAGCGGAATGGGGATTTGAGGCGCGGTGAACACGAATGGACGAGGGGCTGAACCCCCTCGCTGGGGGGCGAAGCGCCTTGAACCCGCCTGCGCGGGTAAAGATTTAAGATAGGAACAGAATAGGAAAAGAACCTGCCCCTGTACTTCGTCTTCTCTTATTCTTCACCCGCGCAGGCGGGTTCAAGGCGCTTCGCGCTTCCCAGCGAGGGGGGTTAGCCCCTCGCACTCACGCCCTTTCGAATTAATGGCTTTTTTCAGCACACGCATCGTCAGAAAGACCCTGCCATGATCGTCAACAACGAAGACCTGCTGCCGCTCAACAGCCTCCCACAGATTAAGCCCGCGCCGCCTGCCGATCAAGACGATTACAGCGACTTCAGCGCCCGCGTCGCTGAGACCTTTGACAGCGTGGACTTCCTGCTCGCCGCCCGTGCCGAAGCCGAATCCGCCGAAGCACGCGCCAAAGCGCAGGGAGAGACCGCCCTGCCGTTTGTCAAAGAGGACCGGGCGCGGGAGCGGGAAGCCGCGAGAGCCGCCGCCGCACCGCCCACCCTGCCGCCGGGAATGCGCCGCAACTCCTTTACAATGAGCGAATCTGCAGGGGCCGACGACCTGCCCGCTGGCCTCGGCGGCCTGGGCGCGGCACTGGGGGCGCTCGGCGATGCGTCCGGCGTGGAAACATCGCTCTCCACCAAAGACTTCATGAGCGGCGAGCTGGCGACGGAAGATTTCCACACGGCGGCGGCCCGCACGGTAGTCGCCGGGGAAGAGCGCGAGCTGGCGGATATGCATATCGACGAGCTGCTGCGGCTGACGGTGCAGTCCGGCGCATCCGACCTGCACCTGTCGGTGGGCCTGCCGCCAATGGTCCGCAAAGACGGCAGGCTGGTGGCCCTGCCTTTCGAGAGAGCCATGGAGCGGGACACGCAGCGCATTGTGTTTGATGTGCTGAACAACACGCAGATTGAAAAGTTTGAGCGCACGCATGAGCTGGACTTTTCGTATGGCGTCAAAGGCGTGGGCCGGTTCCGGTTCAATGTCTACCGGCAGCGGTCGTCGGTCGGCTGCGCCATGCGCGTCATCCCGAACGTCGTGCCGTCGATGGAGCAGCTTAAGCTGCCGCCCGTGCTGCGAACCTTCACGCAGAAGCATTCGGGGCTGGTGCTGGTCACAGGTCCCACTGGCTCCGGCAAGTCCACCACCATTGCGTCACTGATAGATATTATCAATTCCGAGCGCGAGGCGCATATTCTGACCATTGAAGACCCGATTGAGTACCTGCACTCACATAAAAAGAGCATGGTCAATCAGCGCGAGCTGGGCACGGACACCGACTCGTTCACCAATGCCCTGCGGGCATCCCTGCGCGAAGACCCGGATGTCATTCTCGTCGGCGAAATGCGCGACCTGGAGACAATCGCCGCCGCCATCACGCTGGCTGAAACGGGGCATCTTGTCTTCGCCACCCTGCACACCCGGTCGGCCCCGGCGACGATTGACCGCATTGTAGACGTGTTCCCCTCGCATCAGCAGGAGCAGGTCCGCGTGCAGCTTTCCACCAGCATTGAAGCCGTGGTCTCCCAGCAGCTCCTACCTCGGATTGGCGGAGGCCGCGTCTCGGCCATTGAGATCATGGTGGCGACTTCGGCCCTTCGCAACCTGATCCGCGAGGGCAAATCATACCAGATTTATTCGGTCATCGAGACCGGCGCACAGCACGGAATGCAGTCGATGGACCGCGTTTTAGCCGACCTGCACCGCAGTGGGGAAGTGAGCTTTGAGGAGGCGGCGACGCGGGCGATTGACCGCGAAAACTTCAACCGTCTGGTGAAGGGATACTAGATAAGGGCATCTGTGCCTGCTCAGAACGCTAGGCCGGAGTGCCGGGGATATAAAACCCCCGGCACTCGGCGTGGTACTAAGTACCCCGCCGCGCCGTCACAATCTGCCGCACAATCTCTTCCGCCGCTTCGGGCAGCAGCACGGACACCGGCACGGCCAGCATCAGGCCCAGACGCCGCGCCACGGGCCGGGCCAGTGCCAGCTCGTCCGCCGCCGCCGGGCCTTTCAGCGACAGCAACAGGCCGCCGGGCCTGGCAAATGGAGCCAGCCAGGGCAGCAGTTTGTCCAGCGGCGCGACCGCACGGGCTGTCACCCAGTCAAACGCCCCGGTCATTTCAGGCCGCTTCCAGGCATCTTCGGCGCGGGCATGCACCGTCTCCACCCCGTCCAGCCCTAGGTCGTCCGCCACCGTCCGGCAGAAGGCCAGCTTCTTGGCCGTGCCGTCCAGCAGCGTCACCCGCAGGTCAGGCCGTGCGATCTTCAGCGCCAGCCCCGGCAGCCCCGCCCCCGTCCCCACATCCAGCACCGCCGCGCCCAGTGGTGGCCGCGTCACGGTCAGCAGGGCCAGCGAGTCTAAGAAATGCTTGACGGCCACCTCACGCGGCTCCGTCAGCCGCGTCAGGTTCATCCGCGTCGCGTTCCACTCCACCAGCAGAGCGGCAAACTGCTCAAACTGCGCCAGTTGGGTTTCGCTCAGCCCCAGATGCCACGCACCGTTCGCCCCGCGCTCTAAAATATCAGTGATTGTTTGTTCCACAGGGTCTAATTGGCGGTCAGGGGGTCTATATCCTGCCCCGCCCGCACAGCCTCGGTCACGCATCCAGAGCCACGCATTGAAATGCATGGCTGAGGGGCGAAGACGCCGAACGTTCCTGCGGGATGCCCACTTCGTAGGTCTTGCATTTCTTCTGTCCCGCAGGGACATTCAGCCGAAGGCTTTTCAGCCACGGATTTCAATCCGTGGCTGCAATCCGTGGCCGCTGGTGTAGGCATGCAGGCAAAGCTTGAAGTGAGCCGATCCCGGCTCGTCCCTCGCCACCCTCCCTTGGTAGGGGAGGGTTGGGAAAGAACGGGACAAGAGGGCTGAACAAGCCGGGAGGGGTCTACTGCTCCTGCTCTTCCAGATACCGCTCGGCGTCCATCGCGGCCTGACAGCCGGAGCCAGCGGCGGTGATGGCCTGCTTGTACTCCGTGTCCTGCACATCGCCCGCCGCGAAGACGCCGGGGACATTGGTAGTGGGGCGGCCCGGATGGGTGACGATGTAGCCCGCCGAGTCCATCTCCAGATGGCCCTCAAACAGCTTCGTGTTCGGCGAGTGGCCGATAGCGATAAAGACGCCGTCGGTACGGAAGAACGTCTCCGCATCGGTCTTTAAATTGTGCAGGGTCAGGCCCGTCACTTTGCCCGCTTCGGGGTCGTGAATAGCTTTCACCACGCTGTCCCAGATGACTTCGATTTTCGGGTTGTCCATCGCCCGCTTCTGCATGATCTGCGAGGCCCGGAATGAATCGCGGCGGTGGATCAAAGTCACTTTGGAGGCCATGCGGGACAGATAATTGGCCTCTTCCAGTGCCGTGTCGCCGCCGCCGATGACCACCACTTCTTTGCCCCGGAAGAAAAAGCCGTCGCAGGTCGCGCACGCCGAGACGCCCTTGCCGTACAGCGCGGTTTCCGACGGCAGGCCCAGCCACCTGGCCGAGGCGCCCGTGGTCACAATGGCGGTCTTGGCCCAGAACTCTTTGTTGTCATCCGTCTTGATGTGGAACGGACGCTGGGAAAAGTCCACGGTGTCTACGTTCTCAGTCAGGAACTCCGCGCCGACCCGCTCGGCCTGCTGGCGCATCTGGTCCATCAGCTCCGGCCCCATGATGCCGTGGGCGAAGCCGGGGAAGTTTTCCACATCGGACGTAATCATAAGCTGCCCGCCGGGCAGGTTCGGCGCACCGCCTTCAATCACCAATGGATGCAGGTTGGCGCGGGCGGCGTAAATGGCCGCCGTCAGCCCGGCAGGGCCGGAGCCGATAATGACGACGTTGCGCGGCTCGGCCTGCGAGTTGGTTGGAGAAATGGTTTCAGGGGTCGTGGTCACAGAAATGCCTCTTCAGTTAATCTAAACGTATTATAGCCCAGTTGTTACAGATATAACAAACAGGCGCGGGGCGGGGTTCCCTCGTGCCCTCTCTTGACAGGCCCTTGCCGCCTGTGTTATTCTGGGGCGCAATGTCTTCCGATACTCATTCCGATACTCATTCTGGTGTCACCCCGCGCCGCAATATCCGCCGCCTGTCTCTGGTCGTTCTGCTGACCCTGCTGCCCTGGCCTGCCGTCTGGCTGGGGATGTACCGGCTGGACTCGATTGCCTGGACCTTTGTGCTGTACCACGGCTGCTGCCTGCTGCCCGCCGCCCTGTGGGGCCGCCGCCTGTGGCGCGAGTCCGTCCGCTGGCCGACCAGGAAGCAGTGGGCCTGGCTGGCCGGGGCGCTGGTCTGCATCGTGCCGCTGTCCCTGTTTTTATACGCCGAAATTGGCCGCTGGGTTCTCAATGCGCCGAGCATCGGCTCGGTGGTCACGGAGCGCGGCTTCCAGGCAACGCTGCTGCTGCCGTTCGGCGTGTACTTTGTGGCCGTGAACGCCACGCTGGAAGAGCTGTTCTGGCGCGGCGTCGTGCTCAACGAGCTGCGGGGCGCAGACGAGGCGGTCTGGACGGTCGGCGCGATCTGGACGGCGTTCACGTTTGCCGCCTGGCACTATCTGGTCCTGCGCCTCCTGCTGCGCCCCGGCTGGGCGGAAGCTACGGTGCTGGCAATTGTTGCGGCAGGCATTTTCTTTGCCTGGCTCTACCGGCAGACAAGGTCGATTATCGTGCCGATTTTATGGCATGGCCTGGTCTTTGATCTGGGGCTGATTGTGGTGTTCAGCGCAGTGCTGCGGGGGTGAATGATCCATGTGGCTTGGTATCTGGAGCGGTCTGTTTGCCGTTCCTACTCTGCTGGGAGTGCTTGGCGTGCTGTGGGGCGCGGCGCGGGTGCGGGACCCGCGCCGCCCGGCGTTCTGGGGCTGGCTGGGCCTGCTGGCCCTGCTACTGACGGGGCGGCGCTGGCTGCGGCTTTTGCGGCCTGTCCGGGCCGATGAGCCAAAGCCTCTGCCCCCGACCCGGCGCGGAACGGCGACAGGGTGCGGCGGCGTGCGGCTGGAATGGGAGCAGTTCGGGCCGGACAACGCCCCGTGCCTGCTGCTCTCGCACGGCTGGTCGCTGACTCATGACACCTGGTATTACCAGAAAAAGGCGCTTTCGGGCGAGTTCCGCGTGGTCGTCTGGGATATGCGCGGCACAGGCCGCTCCGGGCATCCCGCTGATGAAGACTACTCGATGGAGGCCGTCACCGCTGACCTCGCCGCCGTCATTGACGCCGTGGAGGCCGACCGTCACCCCGGCGGCTGCGTTCTCGCCGGGCACTCCGTCGGTGCGATGATTTTGATTCCCTTCGCGGCCCGGTATCCCCGGCAGATGGCCACCGTGCGCGGGCTGGCCCTGCTGGCCGGGACCGATGAGCCGATTTTAGAGTCCATGCGGGGGCGCGGCTGGCTGATCCCCTTGCGCCGCCCGTTCTGGGAGCCGTTGGGGCACGCGATGGGCCGCTTCCCACGCCCGTTCGAGTGGTTCGTGCGTTTCATCGAGCGTCTGGGCTGCGTGCATCTGGCCCTGATGTTCGGGGGCCGGGTGGGCCGACTGAGCCGGGGCGACTGCGACCTTGTGGCGGGGCACTGCGCGGAGTTTTCCATGCGGGCGGCAGGCCGGGGGGCGCTGTCCTGCTTCGCGTTTGACGTGCGCGGCTTGACCCCCTGCCTCCCCGTCCCGACGCTTTTGCTGACCGGCGAAGGCGACCACAATATGCCGCCCGCCGTGCAGCGGGCGATGGCAGCGCGTCTGCCCGGAGCCGAAGTGGTGCTGCTGCCGGGCTGCGGCCACCTGAGTCTGCTGGAATGCCCGGACGCGGTCAACGCCCACCTGCGCCGCTTTGCGCGGCGGTGTTTCTGCGGCAAGTGAGAAAGCGAGGGGTTGATACGCAGTAATACCGTAGGCATAAAACCCCTCGCT
>CAXUKS010000020.1:0-68001 GCA_964251675.1 uncultured Armatimonadales bacterium | reverse complement strand
GGCGGCTATGGCGGCATTGGCGGCGGCGGCTTTGGCGGCGGCGGCTTTGGCGGCGGCTTCCGCTGAGAGGCGCATGGCGTCAGCAGCACCCGGTTAAATATCAACGAAGAAACAAGGACACGCGAGGAGTACTTCCCCCTATGGGTAATCATCAATGGCGAATTGGCGCGGCACTCGGGCTGATGACGCTCGGCTTTCTGGCGGGCACTGCGCCCGCCCGGAGCGCCGCTCCGACAGGCAAAATCGTCACGATTGACGTTGCCAATGCAGATTTTGGCACGGTCGTTGCCATGCTGGAACGGCAGGCCGGTGTGGATGTCACGATCCGTCAGGGGGATCAGCCCTTCAAGCAGGTGTCCGTGCACCTTGTGGACAAGCCGCTGGAATACGCGCTCCGCAAAATCGCGTTCAGCGCCCATGCCCGTGTCAGCCGCGACTCGGATGGCGGCTATGTCTTTGAGCCGGAAAGCAGCACCGGTCCCGACTCCGACATGACCCCTGCCCAGCCCCGGACCGCCGCGCTGACAACCGACGCCAACAGCCAGACCGGCACTTCGGATGAGGACGCCCCCCGGCACTACCCGGCAGGCTCCCTGCACTGGCAGGCCATCGTGCTTCAGCACGCCGTCCCTTCCGAGCTTCTGCGGATCATGCACTGGGACCAGTATGTCGTGGAGCCGGAGCCGTTCCGCCCGCTGTCCGTGAGTTCCAACCAGCCTGTTCTGTCGTCCACCCAGCCTGGCGTCATCCTGCCCTCGCAGCTTCCACCCGGCTACTCGACGATGGACAACAATAATTACGGCACAGGCCAACTATTCCGCCAATCGCAGCGCCGGAGCGCCCGATCAGGCCAACCAGTTCCCCGGCTTCGGCGGTGGGGGCGGCGGCTTCGGCGGTGGGGGCGGCGGCTTCGGCGGTGGGGGCGGCGGCTTCGGTGGCGGTGGGGGCGGCTTTGGCGGCGGCGGGCGCGGCGGCTTCGGCGGCGGGGGCGGCCTCAATCCCTTCCAGGCTGGCGCGCCGAATAACCCGAACAACCCCAACGGGCGCGGCGCTCAGGCTCAGCTTCCCGAAGGCGTGGAGCGCATCTATGCCCTGCAAAGCAACAACTCGCTTCTGGTTCGTGCGACCCCGGAAGGCTTTAATGAGCTGCGCCGTCTGGTGAAAATCCTGGACATCGCGCCGCGTCAGGTGCAAGTCAAAGTCGAATTCGTCACCGCCAGCGTCACCGATGTCGACAACCTCGGCGTCAACTTTGACCTCGTGCCGTACCCCGGCCTCGAGTTCGGCACGACGCAGGGCAACTCCACCCTCGTCACCGGCGTTCAGCCGACATTCCTGCAGTACGCCACCGGCAACATCGTGGCCCAGCTGTACCAGACGCTCACCCGCACACGCGGCAAAGTCGTTCAGGCCCCGCTGATCACCACCACCAACAATGTGCAGGCCACCATCCAGATCAGCACGCAGATTCCGTTCTTTACGTCGAGCACGGTCTCCACCGGCGGCCTGAACAACAACACGTTCAACAACCAGCAGGCGAACTTCCTGCAGCTTCAGACGTTCCTGACCATCACCCCGCGCATCAACAGCGACGACTCGGTGACCATGAACCTCGCGCCCCAGATCACCGACACCACCGGCCAGGCCGCTGTCGGCGGCATTCCGCCTACCATCACGCAGAACGTCACCACGCTCCGCACCGTCCGCAGCGGCGACACGATGGTTCTCGGCGGGCTGGTCCGCAAGCAGGAAACGGCGTCGTCTCAGCGCATCCCGATCCTGTCCGACATTCCCATCCTGGGCGGCCTGTTCCGCACCCGCAACAAGCAGGTCAACGACCAGGAGCTGCTGATTTTTGTGACCCCCACCATTATCGGCGAAAGCAACGACAGCGCCACGGCCAACGCAAACGGCGGCCAGAGCGTCACCGTCACACCGTAGCCCAGTGCTTTTGGAGAGCCTGGCACTTCATGTGCCAGGCTCTTTTTCATGCCTGCCGCGATTTTCGGGTATAATCGCCTCTACCTAACTTTTCACTCGCACTTACTCTTAGACCAGGAGCTTACCCTTGTTTCGTTTCCTTACTGCCGGAGAGTCCCACGGCCCCGCCCTCACCGCTGTTGTGGAGGGCCTGCCCGCTGGAATGTCCGTTCTGGCCGCTCCCATCAATGCCGATCTGAAGCGCCGTCAGGGTGGCTATGGACGCGGGGCGCGTCAAAAAATTGAGTCCGACACCGTCGAGATTTTGTCCGGCGTCCGCTTTGGCCTCGCCATGGGCGGCCCCATCACGCTGGTCGTCCGCAACCGCGACTGGGCCAACTGGACCACCAAGATGTCCGTGGAGCCTTTACCGGAAGGCGTGGAAGCCCCCGCCGAGATCACCGTGCCCCGCCCCGGCCACGCCGACTTCACCGGCATGATGAAGTACGACCACCACGACCTGCGGAACACCCTGGAGCGGTCCTCCGCCCGCAACACCGCCACGCTCGTCGCCGTCGGCGGCGTCGCCCGGCAGCTCCTGTCCGAGTTCGGCGTCACCGTCGCCTCCCATGTCGTCAACATCGGCGGCGTCAAAGTCAATGCCGACCATGTTGACCTGCGCCGCATCGCCGCGCTCTCCGAAGAGAGCCAGGTGCGCGTCGTGGACAAAGACGCCGAAGCCAGAATGATTGCCGCCATTGACGACGCCAAGTACAAAGGCGACACGCTGGGCGGCACGTTTGAAGTCGTCGCCCTCGGCCTGCCCGTCGGCCTCGGCTCCTATTCGCAGTGGGACACGCGCATCGACGGCAAAATCGCGCAGGCCCTGATGTCCATCCAGGCCATCAAAGGCGTCGAAGTCGGCCTCGGCTTCGGGGCTGCCGACATCCCCGGTTCTCAGGTCCACGATGCGTTCTTTTATGACGGCGCGGAAGAGTCCGGGACCGACGCCCGCTTCCGGCGCGGCTCCAACAACGCTGGCGGCACCGAAGGCGGCATCTCCAACGGTGAGCCTCTAGTGGTCCGTGCCGTGATGAAGCCGATTGCGACCCTGATGAAGCAGCTCCCCTCGGTCAACCTGCAGACCAAAGAAGGCGTCCCCGCCTTCGCCGAACGCTCCGACGTCTGCGCTGTCCCCGCCGCTGCCATCGTCGGCGAAGCAATGGTAGCGATTGTGCTGGCCGGCCTGATGACCGAAAAGTTCGGCGGCGACAGCCTGGTCGAAATGCGGGCCAATTACGATGCCTACCAGGCCCGCGTCGCCGCCCGCACGGCGAAGTAGCAGCAAGCTCAATCCCAGCCTCACGAAGTGCGGGTTCCCGGCGTCTGCGCCCGGTGGCCGTGTTCTTTACGACAGGGTTCTGCTTCGCCGCGCTGGCCCGGAACACAGCTATCGCTGCCCGCCTGATGCGGAAAGCGTAGGAAGCGGCAAAAGTGAGTGAGCACTATGAATCCCTTTTTGATCGCGCAGATGCGGAAGCGAATGGCGCAGCACACGCTCCCCAGTGACGGCGATCCTGCTGATTACGGCTGGCACTTCTGGCTGATCGGCGGCTTTGTCCTGCTCCGCTTGCGACAGGCAGCCCCCTAATGGGCGATATCACACCCGTGTTTCTGGAGCTTGGGACGGTTCTGATGGGACTTGCCCTGCTCGCACGCCTTGCCAAACGCTGGGGCTTTTCCGCCATTCCGCTCTACCTGCTGGCGGGCCTCGCCTTTGGCAACGGCGGCCTGGTTCCCCTCCATTTCAGCCAGGAGTTCGTGCACATTGGGTCGGAGATAGGCGTCATCCTCCTGCTGTTCATGCTGGGGCTGGAATACACCGGCGAGCAGCTCAGTGCCAACCTCAAGACAGGGCTGCCTGCCGGGACCGCAGACCTGCTCCTCAATTTTCCGCCCGGCTTTCTGCTGGGCCTTTTGCTTGGCTGGGGGCCGCTGGCCGCGCTCGTGCTGGGGGGCGTCACCTACATCTCCTCGTCGGGTGTGATCGCCCGCGTCCTCGCCGAGTTGAACTGGATGGGCAAGCCCGAGACTCCCACACTGCTTTCCGTGCTGGTGCTGGAAGACCTGGCGATGGCGCTCTACCTGCCCTTGCTCTCCGCCCTGCTGATCCGGCAGAGTCTGGGGGCGGGCCTGGTCGCTATCTTGATTGCCCTGGTCACGGCGGGGACTGTCCTGTTTCTTGCCGTTCGGCACGGGGACAGGATCAGCCGCCTGGTCGCCCACGAGTCGGACGAAGTCATTCTTCTGAGCACCTTTGGGCTGGTCCTTGTGGTGGCGGGAGCCGCGCAGCGCCTGCACGTTTCGGCGGCGGTGGGAGCATTCCTGGTGGGAGTGGCGGTGTCCGGCCCCCTGCTTAAACAGGCCGAGCGGCAGGTTGGCCCGCTGCGCGACCTGTTCGCCGCGCTCTTCTTTTTGTTCTTTGGACTTCAGATTGACCCGGCGAGCCTGCCCCCGGTTCTTTTGCCCGCGATAGCACTCGCGCTTATCACAGGCGGAACGAAGCTTTTGACAGGCTGGTGGGCAGGACGCAAGGCAGGAGTAAACGGCGCGGGGCGGTGGCGGGCCGGGGCGGCGCTCGTGGCACACGGGGAGTTTTCGATTGTGATTGCCGGGCTGGGAGTAAGTGCCGGGCTTGCCCCGCAGCTTGGCCCGCTGGCAGCAGCCTATGTGCTTCTGATGGCAGTAGCCGGGCCAGTGGCGGCGCGTGTTGTGGATCGGCTCCAAAGGAGACAGACGAGGCAGACACCAGAGTAACACGCCGAGAGACAGTGTCACAACAAGAGCCACGTATTGCAGCCACGTATTGCAGCCACGTATGGCGTTGCTGCATAAATGCCGCTGTGCTGAGTGCCGGGCGAGAGTGCCGGGGGTTTCATACCCCCGGCACTCCGGAGCCACGCATTTCAATGCGTGGCTCCTATGTATGGCTCCTGTCCTGGCAAACGAGAAAACTGAATGACCCTGGGGCGCGGGGAGGAAACGCGGGTCTTCGTGCCGAAAGAGTTTGATACGCAGGCGGAGGACGGGGAAATGGGCGAAGGGCAAGTGGGCGAAGGGCCAGTGAGCGAAGACGTGAGCGGGGCGGGGAGAGATAGCGGGGCAAAGCCACAAACACCAAATATCGTTCTTATCGGCTTTATGGGCACGGGCAAAAGCGCCGTGGGGCGGGCCATAGCGCGGCGGCTCGGGGCGCATCACCTGGACACCGACGCCGAGATTGAGCGGGAGGCGGGCTGCACCATCCCGGAGATTTTCGCCGCCGAAGGCGAGGCAGCCTTCCGTGCCCGTGAGGCGGCGCTGCTGGCGTCGCTGGCTGAACACAGCAGCGACACACCGCTGATACTGTCCACCGGCGGCGGGACGCCCCTGCGGCCTGAAAACGCCGCCCGGCTGGCCGAGATCGGAACCGTGGTCTGGCTGCAAGTCGCCCCCGAAGCGATTTTGGCCCGCGTGGCCCGGTCCCTGCACGAGCGGCCTCTGCTCCATGCCCACGCCGACGACCCGCTGACGCGCATCACATCCCTGCTGGCCGAGCGGGGACCGCGCTATGCAAGCTTGGCCGCGCACGTTTTGGACACATCGGCCTGTGCCGACTCGGAAGAAGCCGCTGTGCGGGTTTTGGAAATGCTGAATATGAAATCAGAAACATACATGGTTCCGGTAGAGATGGGCGAGCGGTCGTATGAGATTTTCGTGGAAGCCGGGGCGCTGGCCTCCGTCGGCACGGAGATGGCCCGGCATCTGGCCCCGGACGGGGCGAACGAGCGGCTGGCGCTGGTCGTCACCAGCCCCGAAATTGACACGCTGTATGGAAGCACTTTGCGCGACAGCCTGACCAGAGCGGGCTTCCGGGTCGCCACGGCGACTGTGCCGCCGGGCGAGGGCACCAAATCCCTGGCGCATCTGGAAACACTCTACGCCGCCCTGCACGCCGAGGCCGCCGACCGGCGCACGGTGGTGGTCGCCCTCGGTGGGGGCGTCATCGGCGACCTGGCGGGCTTTGCGGCGGCGACCTATGTGCGCGGGCTGGACTTTGTGCAGGTTCCGACTACCCTGCTCGCACAGGTGGACAGCAGCGTGGGCGGCAAAACTGGGGTAAACTTCCAGCACGCCAAAAACATTCTCGGTGCGTTCCATCAGCCGCGCCTTGTGATAATTGACCCGGACACGCTTTCCACCCTTTCGGTGCGGGAGCGGCGCTCCGGGCTGGCCGAAGTCATCAAATATGGTATAATTGCCGACAAAAGTTTCTTTGGCCTGCTGACCCGCGAAATCGGCGGTCTGCTGGACCTGACTTCGCCGGAGCTGGGCTACGTGCTGGCCCGCTCGTGCGCCCTGAAAGCGCGGGTGGTGGAGCAGGACGAGCGCGAAGGCGGCCTGCGGGCCATCCTGAACTTCGGGCACACGGTCGGGCACGCTTTGGAGACCCTCACGCATTATCAGACCTACACGCACGGCGAAGCGATTGCGCTGGGCATGGTGGCGGCGGGATTGATTGGCGAGGAAGTCGGTGTGACGCGCCCCGAAGACACGCACGCGATGACCGCGCTTTTGCAGGCCGCCGGGTTCGCGGTCGCTCTGGACCCGGCGCATTCGGTGGACGAAATCGTGCGCCTGCTGGCCTGGGACAAAAAAAGCGTCGGCAGCTCGGCCCGCTTTGTGCTGATGGAAGCCATCGGCCACGCGACACCGGGGCACATCGTTCCCCAAGCCGCCATTTACGCCGCCCTGGCCCGGCAGCAAGGGCTGCCGGGGGTGTAAAAACCCCCGGCAAAGAAGCACCCTCCGGGTGAAAGACGTAGGGGCGCTGCTTGCTGCGCCCTCCTGTTCTATCTCTGTTCCTTCGTCCGAAGGACGCCTCACCTAGCGAGGGATTTTCAATCCCTCGCACTCGCTCTGAACCAAAATGACCACAAAACCGCCCCTCTGGGCCGACATTCTGCTGACGGTGTGGGTGCTGGTCGTGGCCCTGTTCTTCTTTGGCGGCTACGCCCTGCCCGCACAGATTGGCGTCTACACCTCGGCAGGCGCGGGGCTGTACGCCCTGATGCTGCTGGCTTCGGCAGGCACGCTGGCCCTGCGCTATTTGAACCGCTCGCCCGAAGCGCAGAAGCCTGAAAAAGACAAACGCACGAAGAATAGAAAGTAGACCCTTCGATGCTTCTTTCGAAACTCACAAAAACGCTGGCCGTCGGCCTGCTTCTGCTGGGAACCGTCCGCGCTCAGGCGGCCCCGAACTATAATGCTGACGGCGTGGCCCTGCACCAATGCTCCTGCGCGTATGCCTGCCCGTGTATGTTCGAGAACGGGCCGGACAACTGCGCGTTAGCCGCTGTGTACCATTTTGACAGAGCCAGCTATGCAGGCACCGATGTCAGCGGTCTGTCCATGATCTCGATAGACGGCGCGGTGGACGCTCACGCGCCCAAAATGGCCGCGTGCTGCGCCGGCATATCAAAAACGGCCAAAATTGCAAAAACGAACGTGCCTGCCGGGGTCATCTACTTAGATGCGAAAGCCACCCCGTCTCAGCAGCAGGCGCTGCTGGCGCTGATGCAGGCCCACGGCGAATGGCCCGGCGCAGGGCGGCCTGTGCGCGTCGTGCCCATCAGTTTTGTCAAAACGAACGCCGGTTACAAGACCCATGTGCCGGGGCTGTTCGACGGCGAAACGGCAGGCGTGCCCAGCCGCACCGGGACCCCGATAGTCGTCAGCGGCGTCGGTTTTGCCGAAGGGCCGCGCTGGACCGTAGGCCGCAGCGTGGTCAATGACCTGCACGACGCCGCGCTCGGCCTGCGCTGGCATCTGCCCAATACCAACGGCTCGTGGACCCAGTTTCACTGGGCTGCTCACTAATTGGCCCAAGTCACGAAGGAGAACGCGCTTTTTGTCTGCCCTGGCGATCAATCCCCGCTATGAACTGCTGGAAGAGGCGTCCGGCCCCGAAACCCCGCCGTACCGCTTTTCGAAAGCCCGCGACCGGGAAGAAGGCCGGGTCGTGTCGGTTCAGGTCGTCCCCGCTGGCCTGCTGAACGCGGGCGCACAGGCCGACTTCGGGGCCGCCGTCCGCGAAGCGCAGGCACTGGACCATCCGGGCATCCTGCGCGTTTTTGAACAGGGCGTCACCGAAGATACCGGTGAGCTGTATGTCGTCCGCGAACAGCTGCGGGGCATCACCCTGGCCGAGCGTATTCGGCGCATCGCGCCGTTCACGCTGACCGTCGCCACCGACTTCGCGCTGGCCGTTGCCGAGGCACTGGCCTCGGCCCACGGTGACGGCGTCGCTCACGGCGACCTGCGGGCCACGCACGTTCTGTTCAGCCCGGAAGGGCAGATCAAAGTCACGGACTTTTCCTACGGCGCGATTGTCGCCGCACGCATGGACGACCCAGGCCGGGCGGCGTTTCTGGCCCCCGAAGCCAGGCCGAACCCCGCCCCCTCGTTCGGCGGCGACCTGTATGCCCTCGGCGCCCTGCTCTATGAAATGCTGACCGGCGTGCCCCCGATGGCGGGCGGCATCCGGGTCACCTCGCCGCGTGATGTCAACCCCAGCATTCCGCCCGCGCTCGACGGCATGGTGCAGAAAGCCCTGCATTCTGACCCGGCCAGCCGCTACCGCTCCGCCGCCGTGCTGGTCTCCGATTTGCAGGCCGTCCGCGAGGCCCTGCGCTCCGGCAAGCCTCTGGACTGGTCCCCGCTCACAGGCCGCACGGCGGCGTCTGACAAACGCACCCCGCGCCCGCCTGCCCCGCGCTCCGCTGAGACCACGCAGGTCAGCCCGGCCCTGGCCGGGGCGCTGGACGCAGACGAGGCCGCAGAATGGGACGAGACGGAGGAAATGACGAAAGGCACGAAAAAGAAACGAATACGTGAGCGAAAGCCCGCCTCCCCACTGGGCGTTCTCCTGGGGGCGCTGGTGGTGCTGACTATGCTGGCCGTCATTGGCCTGTCGTGGTATGCCGTCAAAATGTTCGCCGAAGTCCCCAGCGACGTGCAGGTCCCTAATCTCATCGGCAAGACCTTTGACGATGCCAAGCGGATTGCCGCGCAGCAGCATTTCACGCTCGTGGAAAGCCAGGACAGCGACTACAGCGACTCCATGCCGGAAAACCAGATTTATGCCCAGGACCCCCTGCCGGGCCGCACCATTAAATCCGGCAAAGACGTCAATGTCCACCGCAGTCTCGGCCCGCGCCTCCTGGTCGTCCCTGCCCTCGTCGGAACCACGCAGGATTACGCCGCCAATGCCCTCGCCACCGCCAGCCTCCCGATAGGAGCCGTCACCCAGGAATACAGCGACACAATTCCCAGTGGGATCGTCCTGCGGCAGTCGCCGGAGCAGAAAAGCAAAGTGGCCCGCAATACCGCCATCAACTTTTCCGTCTCCAAAGGCCGGCAGCCGCCCGCCGTGCCCGCCAGCCTCCTGGGCAGCGCCGACGGCCCGGACAAAATCAGCCTGACCTGGGACGCCGCGCCCCGCGCTGAATCCTACAAAGTCATCCGCTCCGAGGGCGGCGACACCACCACGGTCGCGCAGGGCCTGGCCGGAACCCGCTTCTCCGAGTCGGGCCTGAAGGCCGACACGGCCTACACTTACACCGTCAGCGCCGTCAACTCGGCGGGCGAATCCGAGGCCAGCGACCCCGTGCAGGTGACGACCCCGCCTGTCCCTGTTGCTGCCCCGACCCTGCCGCCGGACACCGTCGTGACGCCGCCCGACACCTCCGCTTCCAGCGGGGGAAACACGGCCCCCTCTGACCCCTCGGCCTCGTCGCGCCTGCGCCAGTTCACGATAGACTTCCGCGTTCCGCGCCGCCCGCGCCGCACCCGGCACGTCCAGATTGAAATCCAGGACGTGACCGGCACTAATTTAGTCTACGAGGAAGACCAGCAGCCTGGCGACCAGATCAGCGCCCCGGTGCAGGGCATCGGCAACAAGATCACGTTCCGCATCTTTTTGGACACCAAGCTGGTCCGCCAGCAGACGTTTTAGAGAACTACCATGCCCATTAAAATTGCCCCTTCCATTTTGTCCGCCGATTTTGGCGCGTTCGCTGAGGCCGTCGAAGAGCTGACCCAGGCCGGGGCCGACTACATCCATATTGATGTCATGGACGGCCATTTCGTCCCCAATATCACCTTCGGCCCGCAGCTTGTCCGTGCCCTGCGGCCCGTCACCTCCGTGCCCTTCGATGCCCACCTGATGATTGAGCACCCCGAGCTGTACGTCACCGAATTCGCCAAAGCCGGGTGCAATTTAATCACCGTCCACCCGGAAACGACCTCGCACCTGCACCGGGTCGTCGGGCAGATCAAAGACGCTGGGGCCAAAGCCGGGGCTGCCCTGAACCCGGCCACTCCGCTGTCCGCGATTGAATGGGTGCTGGCCGACCTGGACCGCGTGCTGGTGATGACCGTCAACCCCGGCTTCGGCGGGCAGGCGTTTCTGCCCGAGATGCTGCAAAAAGTGCGGGCGCTGTCGGAGATGCGGGCCGCGCAGGGCCTGCGCTTCGAGATCGGCGTCGACGGCGGCGTGAACGCCGACACGGCCCCGCTGGTGGCCCGCGCCGGGGCGGATGCGCTGGTGGCGGGCAGCGCCGTGTTCCACCACCCCGAGGGCCTGGAAGACGCCGTCGCCGAGCTGCGCCGTCTGGCACAGGCGGCGGTCCCGGCCAACACCCCGCGCAACGGAGGCCGCTGATGACGAGACCTGCCTTCCTTGCTTCGCAGGGTCCTCCCTAAAGGGAGGACCCTGCGAAGCAAGGAAGGCAGGTCTTCGGCGTCCGGCTGGAGGATTTTACTTTGATGCTTCTTCCGCGTCTCGCGCTGATCGTGCTGCTGCTGGCCGCCGCCGCTTACGGCGTCTGGGAAGTGCGCCGCTGGGCGACGCCACTGGGGCAGGAAACTGTTTCGGCTCGGCAGCGCAGCTTACGTGTATGGGGCCTGTTTTTCCTGCTGCTGGCACTTGGCCTCTGCCTCGGCTGGACCTACTTGCCCAAGCCGCACACCCGGCAGGCGCTCATCGGCTACGCCCAGTATATTATCCTGATCTGCCTGTCCGTCCTGCCGCTGCTCCCGCTGGCCCTGCTGGACTCCCGTGAGAACCTGCGCCGCATGGCCCAATCGCGCCGCGAACTGCTGACCCAGGCGCTGGGCCACGATGCCGACCCGCCACCGGCGGAGCATTCGTGATACCTGGAGCCGCAGGGAGCAGAGCATTATGGTAAAACGACGCGCTTTATTTCTTCTGGCTGCCGCTGCAGTGGTGGCACTGGCGCTCTTTTCAAGTCTGCATCATGCACCGCCGACGCTGCTTCAGCACTCCTACAAAGCCGCCGTGCTGGGCCAGTGGGATGCCGCGCAGGACAATTATCTCTGGACTTCTGAGCAAAACGCGCTCGTGCTGACACGAGCGCGGGAGTTTGCCCCGGTACGCATTCAAACTCTGAATGCCAGCACAGGGCATCTTGCCCCGGCGGACGTTCTGCAATCTGCTTTGCAGACAGCCGGAGCTGACGCTGCTCTTCCCCGCTGGCAGCTTTCTCCTGACCGGCGCTGGCTTCTTGCGGAAGGGGCTGCGAACACCGGAAGCCCCCTCTGGGTTGCGATGACGGTGGATGGACAGCATCACGTCGTCCGGCCCCGCTCCGTTTCTTCAGTGCAAACCGCTGCCGTGCCCAACTACAGCGCGGCTGCTTGGCGACCCGATTCACGCTCCTGGTTGCAGATGGAGCGAAATCAGGCTTCCGGGCGGGATGACGCCTTGGTGTCTCTGTATCAGCTTGGCACACCTGCGGTCACAACAAACGTAGAAGGGTTTATGCCTGCAGGGCGTAGTGTGCTGGGATTTCATGCCCCCACCCGTGCTCTGGCGATTTACCCGCACACTGGCGATGGCGGCGGGATTGGGTACGTAGATTTTGGTGCTGCCGCAAGCGACTCTCTTTGCCGCATCTATTACCAGCACATCCCGCCGAATCTAGATGTGCAGGAAGTTTGCCTGTCGCCTGATGGGACACAGCTTGCCTGGCTTTTTGCCGTCAAGCCACTGCCGCTCGGTTTGCAGTCAACCATCAACTCAAACTATGTGCGCCATTCCGCCCCGAATGCAGTCGGTCTTTGGGTCAGTGATCTGGACTGCGGCCATCTGCGCGAACTGGGGCGAATGGACATCCGCGATGGGCCTCTCAGCACGCTGCACTGGCTGCCCGGCGGTCACGCAGTTTCTTTTGTCAATAATGCGGCGCTGTACACAATTTCAGCGGACTAACCAAGATCAAGCAAAATCCCAGGAGATACGTCATGCAAAAAGAACTGACCGCCCGAGTCGCTTCCCATCTGGCCGACGCCGATTCGTCCGCCCTCAATGTCACCGTTGGCCTTGACGCCTTTGTGGATGAGATCATCCGCGTGGTGGACCGCCGCGCCTCGGACACCGAATACACGGCCATTGAGCAGATTTCTGAACTGGGCACGCGCATTGTCGGCGCGTCCGGCCAGAGCACCAATCTGGAGCTGGTGGTGGAGCGTGTCAAGCTGGGCGGCAACGGCCCGATTATGGCAAACGCCCTGGCCTCGTTCGGCACCCGCATGACCTGCCTCGGGCCGCTCGGCGAGGGAGGCATTCACCCGGCCTTCGCCGAGATGGCCGAGCAGGCCACGCTGGTCTCGCTCGGCACGCCGGCCCACACGGACGCGCTGGAGTTTGAAGACGGCAAAATTATGATGGGCAAGATCGAATCGCTGGGGGAGGTGACCTGGGCACGCCTGACCGAGCGGCTGGGCGAGGACGGCCTGGCCCGCCTGTTCACACAGGCTGACTTGGTCGCTCTGGTGAACTGGACCATGATCCCCGCCATGTCCGCCATCTGGGAAGAGCTGCTGACCCTGCTGGCTTCCGTCCCCAAACAGCCACGCCGGTTCTTTTTTGATCTGGCCGACCCCGAAAAGCACTCTGACATCAAAGTCGCCGATGCCTGCCGCCTCTTGTCCCGGTTCAGTGACTTCGGCTCAGCCATTCTCGGCCTGAACGAGAAAGAAGCTTTTCGTGTCGGTGAGGCCCTGGGCTACAGCGGCGGCCATGTGGGCCGAACCGACGTGCGGGCAGTCGCGGCCTTTATCAGCGCCAGGCTGCCCGTGGACGCCGTCGTGGTCCACCCCCGCGCCTACGCCGTCGTCGGCGCCCACGGCGAGATCACCGGCGATGTGGACGGCCCCTTCATCGAAAACCCGCTGATCTCCACCGGCGCGGGCGATCATTTCAATGCAGGCTTCTGCCTCGGCAAGCTGCTGGGCCTGGAAGACGCCGAAGCGGCCACCGTCGCCGTGGGCACGTCCGGCTACTACGTCCGCCACGCCGCCTCGCCAACGCTGGGCCAACTGTCTGTTTTCCTCAAAGAGCAGGCAGCCTAAACCAGACTCGTAGGGGCAGGGCTTGCCCCTGCCCTTTCTATTCTCTCTGTATTTGCCTGGCTTCCCAAAATTGGGGCGGGGGGCCTCTGATGAGCTGGGGCGGAGGGCCTATCCCGCCTGCGTTGGCACACATCATGCACGATGATCTCTATTATATGCGCCGCGCCCTGCGGCTGGCGGCTCTGGGACGGCACGCTTCGCCGAACCCGATGGTCGGGTGCGTGATTGCCGCAGACAACGGCCAGGTCATCGGCACAGGCTGGCATCCCGCGCCGGGGCAGCCGCACGCCGAAGTGTTCGCGCTCCGGGACGCGGGCGACCGGGCACGAGGGGCGACAGCCTATGTGACTTTGGAACCATGCTCGCACCACGGGCGCACGCCCCCCTGCGCCGACGCCCTGCTGGCGGCAGGAATCCGGCGCGTCGTGGCCGCGATGCCGGACCCGGACACGCGGGTCGGCGGACGGGGGCTGGACCGCCTGCGGGCGGGCGGCGTAGCCGTGACCGTGGGCGTTGGCGAGGCCGAAGCGCGGGCGCTGAACGCGGCGTATATGAAGCACCGGACGATGGGTCTGCCCTGGGTCGTGCTGAAGACAGCTATGACACTCGACGGCAAAATCGCCACCGAAACCGGCAGCTCGCAGTGGATCACATCTCCGATTTCCCGCCGCGCCGTGCATCGGCAGCTCCGCGACCGCTGCGATGCCATCTTGACGGGCGTGGGCACGGTGCTGGCTGACGACCCGGCGCTGACAACACGGCTGACGCATAGACAGGGCCGCAACCCCTGGCGCGTGATTGTAGACAGCCGCCTGCGGACGCCGTTAGAGTCGCAGGTCGTCCGGCTGTCCGAAGCCGATGGGCGCACAATTTTTGCTGTTACCCGCGCCGCTGACCCGGCGCGACGGGCAGAACTCGAAGCGCGGGGCTGCACAGTGCTGACCTGCGCGGCAGACAGTGTCGGGCGCGTCTCGCTGCCTGATTTGCTGTCCCATCTGGGAACCCGAGGGGACATGGTGGGTGTTCTGGTAGAGAGTGGCGGGGCGCTGGCAGCAAGTTTCCTCCAAGACAGCCTGGCAGACCGCTGGCTGTCCTTTGTGGCCCCTAAAATTGTTGGCGGCACTTCCGCCCCCGGTCCCGTCGCCGATCTGGGCATTCAAGTGATGGCCGATGCTCTGCCGGGGCGCTTCCAGAGCGTGCGCCGCTGTGGGCCGGATTTAGTCATAGATGTGCGGTTCGGCGCGGCCACTGGGTAGAATAACTACACGTAGAAGTCGAAAAAGCAGAAAGAGGCGTTATGTTCACCGGGATCATTCAAGAGTTAGGCCAGATTGAAGCGATTGAGCGCGGCGAACAGTCGGCACGGTTCACCGTCCGCGCCGGGCATATTCTGGACGCCGTCAAAATTGGCGACAGCATCACCGTCAACGGCGCGTGCCTGACCATTGTGCATATTGGCGACAGCACGGTGGCCTTTGATGCCGTCTATGAGACGCTGCAAAGAACCGCGCTGGGGGCGCTGGCTATCGGCGATGACGTCAATTTAGAGCCGAGCCTTGCCGCCAATGGCCGCTTTGACGGCCACATCGTTCAGGGCCATGTCGACGGGGTGGGGACCATCGAGTCCATCCGCGAAGTCGACAACTCCTATTATATTTATATCTCTGCCTCCGCCCGCATCCTCCGCTACATTGTCCGCAAAGGCAGCATCTGCATCGACGGCATCTCGCTGACCGTGGTAGATGCCGACGACAAAACTTTTTCCGTGGCCATTATTCCGCATACCTGGGACCATACCAACCTGCATGGCCGCCGTGCCGGTGACCAAGTCAACCTGGAAACCGACATCATCGGCAAATATGTTGAAAAGCTGATTGGCGGCGACTACGCCCGCAGCGAAGCCACCCCCCTCCGCATCGCCGACTTAGAGCGCGAAGAGCGCCCCGAACCCGCCTACGCCACCGCCACTGCCTACCGGGAGTAACACAGTGATCAAAGAGCAGGAATCGTCCAAATCGCAGCCCGCCGAAGCCGCAGATAGCTGGACACGCCCACCAGACCGAATGGCAGTTCTGGTCGCGGTGGAGGTGACCGCTGTTTTTGCCGAGGCTGTGGCTGCCGCCGCCAAACTGCCCGTGGAAGACCAAAACTATCTCGCCTGGCGACTCCAGGAAGAAATGGCCGAAGAAAAGAAATGGATGGATAGCTTCGCCGCTTCCACGGACTTTTTGGACAAAATGGCTGACAAGGTGCGTGCCGAACGAGAGCGCGGTGAGTTGCGCCCGCTGGAAGACATCCTGTGAGGTCTAACACTGATACAAATTTTCGGAAACGCTTTCAATCAATGCCGGAAGAGGCTCAGGCATTGGCCCGGCAGACATACCGCCTCTGGCGTCAGGACCCGTGGCACAATAGCTTGCGTTTCAAGCAGGTGCATCCTAGCCGCCCGTATTTCTCAGTCCGAGTTGGCGCACATTGGCGGGCAGTCGGAATACGCTCGGGCAGCGAAATAACGTGGTTTTGGATTGGCACTCACGCCGAGTATGATGGTCTGTTAAAACAACTGTAAAAGAGAGGCGCAGATGCCGGAAACCAAGTTTGACACCGTCGAAGAAGCCCTTGCCGACCTGCGGGCAGGCAAGATGATTGTCCTCGTGGACGATGAAGACCGCGAAAACGAAGGCGACTTCGTGATGGCGGCCCAGCATATCACGCCGGAAGCCATCACGCTGATGACCCGGCACGCTTCCGGCATCATCACCGTGCCCATGCCTGAAGAGCGTCTGATCGCCCTCAACTTAGAGCTGATGGTGCGCGAAAACAGCGAGTCCATGCGGACGGCCTTCACCGTCACGGTGGACGCCCGCGATGGTACGACGACGGGCAGCAGCGCCGCTGACCGGGCGCTGACCATTCGCCGTCTGGCCGACCCCGAGGCGAAGCCGACCGATTTCAACCGCCCCGGCCATGTCAACCCCCTCATGGGCCGTGTCGGCGGCGTCCTCAAACGCGCCGGGCACACGGAGGCGGCGGTGGACCTGATGCGTCTGGCCGGGCTGGAGCCTGTCGGCGTCATCTGCGAGATCATGGACGATGCTGGCGAGATGGCCCGCGTCCCCGCGCTTTCCACGCTGGCCGCGCAGCTTGACCTGAAGTTTATCACGATTGCCGAGCTGATCAAGTACCGGCGGCGGCGCGAAAAGCTGATTTATAAAGTCGCCGAAGCCCGCCTGCCGACCCGCTACGGCGAGTTCACCGCGCACGCCTACGAAAGCGGCGTGGACCCGGCCCCCTACACGGCGTTTACGATGGGGGACATCGGCGACGGCAAAGACGTTCTGGTGCGTATCCATTCCTCGTGCGTCACCGGCGATTTGATGGGGTCTCTGAAATGCGACTGCGGCGATCAACTTCACCTCGCTTTGGAAAAGATTTCCGAAGCGGGCCGGGGCGTTCTCCTGTATATTGAGCAGGAAGGCCGGGGCATCGGGATCACCAATAAAATCAAAGCCTATGCGCTGCAGGACGAAGGCGCGGACACGGTGGAAGCCAATGTCCGCCTCGGCTTCAAGCCTGACCTCCGGGACTACGGCATCGGCGCCCAGGTGCTGGTGGATTTAGGCGTCAAGCGCCTGCTGTATATGACCAACAACCCGGCCAAGCTCGCGGGGCTGGAAGGCTATGATCTGGAGATTGTGGACCGTATTCCCCTGCACCTGCCCGCTAACGACGACAATCGGCGCTACTTGGAAACCAAGCGCACGAAAATGGGGCATCTGCTGGACGTGGCTGGGCCGGTGGTCGAGGAACAGGCGACGTAGGGGCGCTGCTTGCCGCGCCCTCTTCTCTTATCTGTTACACCGCGCCCGATTTTGGGAATGACGCTTTGGGAAAAGACACGCACTTATGACCACTTACGAAGGAATGCTGACCGGGGCGGGGCTGAAATTTGCCATTGTGCAGAGCCGGTTCAATTCTCTGATTGGCGACCGGCTCCGCGAAGGGGCGCTGGACACGCTGCGGCGGCATGGGGCGTCCGACGATAGCATTTCGATTGCTTACGTGCCGGGGGCGTTTGAAATCCCGCTGGCGGCGTCGGCGCTGGCGAAATCGGGCAAGTATGACGCCGTGATCTGCCTCGGGGCGGTTATTCGGGGCGCGACGGCGCACTTCGATTATGTCGCCGGGCCGCTGGCTTCCGGGCTGGCCTCTCTCAGCGTGGAGACGGGCGTTCCTATCTTATTCGGTGTGCTGACCACGGACACCATCGAACAGGCATTAGAGAGGGCAGGCACAAAAGCGGGCAACAAGGGCGCGGATGTTGCCGCCGCCGCCATTGAAATGGCGAACTTATTGAAGACAATTCGCGTATAAGCAGTATCAGACACTCTGCTCACACAGACTGACAATCAAAGCAAATAAATATGAGGTTCGCAGAACAAATGAAGAAAGTAAGCTCTTATGCCGTCGCGTTCAGCGTCGGCGTCGCTGCCTGTGCGGTTGGCCTGAAAACCTACGGCGTCCCGGCTGCCCTGCAGTCCCCCGGCGAGTCGCAGTCCAAGCAGGCCGTTCTAACGTCGCTGGATACGACCCCGAGGAGCATCAAGCCCAATGTCGCCGATACCGTGGTGGCCGATGCCGCCGCCAAAGTAGACGGAGCCGTCGTGACGGTCCACACCGTCGGCAAGCCGGTCCCCGGCTCCGGCGGGGCCAGCCCCTTTGGCGATGATCCCATTTTTCGTCGCTTCTTTGGCGGCGGGGCGCCGACCGCGCCCGTCACCCCGCGTGGCGCTGGCTCGGGTGTCATCATCAGCTCTGACGGCTACATCATCACCAACAACCATGTCGTCGCCAACACCTCCACTTTGACCGTCAATGTGGGCGGCAAAGCCAAAGCCTATACCGCCCGCGTCATTGGAGCCGATCCTGTGACTGACATCGCCGTCATCAAAATTGACACCAAAGGCGTCAAGCTGCCCGTCGCACAGCTCGGCAACTCGGACGATGTTCGCATCGGCGAGTGGGCTATCGCCGTGGGCAACCCGCTCGATGTCGGCACGACCGTGACGCTGGGCATCATCTCGGCCCTGAACCGCTCCGGCCAGAGCGCCGAAGGCCAGAGCATTCTGCCTGCCATCCAGACGGACGCCGCCATTAACCCCGGCAACTCCGGGGGGGCGCTGGCAAATATCAACGGTCAGGTCATCGGCATCAACGAGGCCATTCTGTCGCCGAGCGGCACGTCCTCGGGCATCGGCTTTGCCATTCCAATCAACCGCGCCAAGCAGGTCGCCGCCGAGCTGATCCGCAGCGGCAAGGTCTCCCACCCGTACCTCGGTGTCAAGTACCAGCCCGTGTCCTCCATCGCGCCGGATGACCGGGCGCAGGTCGGCATTCCCGCCTCGCTGGATCAGGGCGTGATCGTGGCCCGCGTGTATCCCGGCTCCCCTGCCGCCACCGCTGGCCTGCGCCTGTTTGATGTCATCACCGCCGCAAATGGCAAGCCGATTGAGGATCAGGACACGCTGAACAGCATCATTCAGACGCAGGGCGTCGGCACCACTCTGACTCTGAAAGTGCTGCGGGACGGCTCCGTCCGTACTCTGACCGTGGCGCTGAAAGAGCGGCCTTCGAACTTCGGCCAGCCGTCTGCCGACGACCAGCCGCAGCCGCAAGGCCAGCCCCAGTCGCCGTTCGACCAGCCGTAACCCGGCCCGTGAAGCAGCCCCCACCCGACCGGGTGGGGGCTTTTGTTTGTCTCACTTTGTTGGGGTACAATCTGCCTATGACCATTGACTCTGTGACGCTGGTGCGCCGTATGTCCCGCCGGGCGATTGAAACCGATGAGGTCGAGACGTTTCTTGATGAGATGAACCTCGCCGCGCTGGAAGCCGTCAGTGCCGACCGGGCCTTTATCGCCATTGCCCATGACGGAACCGGGGAGCTGACCCTGATTGCCACGGCGGGCGTCGGCTGGAACGATGAGTTCCGGGCGATGCGCCTGAAAATTGATGCCCGGCCCGAAGAAGGTGCACGCGGCGGCATCACCTCCCACGTCGCCTCGACGGGCGAGCCGTACATGACCGGCGATGTGGATGCCGATCCGTACTACTACGACTTTTTCCACGACGTTCGCAGTGAAATCGCCGTGCCGCTTCTGGACAGCAACGGCCACACGCGAGGCGTCATCAACATTCAGAGTTTTCGGGCCGACCATTTCACCGGGGACCATCTGCGGCTTTTGCAATCACTGGCCGATATTGCCGTCTTGCGCCTGCTGACCGACGGCTACCGTGCCCGCGAGGCGGCACTGGTCGAAATCGGCAAAGACCTGTCGGCCATCGGCGACACCGACCAGCTCATGCGCCGCGTGGTAGACGTCGCCGCCGCCCAGCTTCGGTTTGAAGACTGCTCCGTGTTTGTGCTGGACCGGGACAAGCGGGAACTGGTCTTGCAGGCCGCACGGGGCGGACTGGCGGGCAGCATTGGCACGGCGACGTACCCGATTGGCGAAGGGCTGACCGGGTGGGTGGCCCAGCATGGTGAGCCGATCCGCGTCGGCAATCCCCGCGAAGACGCCCGCTGGCGGGGCCGCTTTGAGGAGTTCCCTTCCACCGATGTCGGCGCGTTTCTGGCCGTCCCTATTTTTGGCCGCTCCAGCGTTCTGGGCGTTCTGCGTGTCCTGCGCCGCAAAAGCGCCGCGCCGTGGTTCCGGCGCGAGTTCACCGAGGATGACGAAAGCGTGCTGCTGACCATCGCCTCGCAGCTTGGCACGGCCATTGAAAACAGCCGCATCTTAGATCGCCTGGTCAACACCGAGCGCATGGCGGCTTGGGGCGAGCTGTCCGCCAAAGCCGCGCACATGATCGGCAACCGGACCTTTTCCATCAAAGGCGACCTGAACGAATTAGAATACAAGCTCTCCGACCCCGAAGACAAGCGCCCCGAATATCAGAACCTCGCGCAAAGCATCGGGCGCGGCATTATGCGTCTGGAAGAGATTTTGCAGGAGTTCCGCGACTTCGTCCGCGCCACGCAGATCGCCCTGGCCGAGTACGATTTGAACGACCTGATGCAGCAGTGCGTGGACGAATCCTACCCCAAACGCAGCCCCGTCACGCTGACTCTGGACTTTGCTCCCGACCTGCCGCTGGTTCTGGCCGACACCTCCCGCCTCAAACGGGCCTTCTCGGAGCTGATCGAAAACTCGCTGTCCTTCCAGCCCGACGGCGGCACGCTGATCATCCGCACCTCTCGCGCTAACCCCGTGCAGGCCCACGCGCTGGCCGAGCTGGGCCGGGGCCGCACCTACCTTCAGATTGAGTTTATCGACTCCGGCCCCGGCATCCCCGCCGACATCAAGCCGCGCATTTTCACGCCCTTCTTCACCTCCCGCGCCCGTGGCCTCGGCCTCGGCCTCAGCATCGTCAAAGGCATCTTAGAAGCCCACCGGGGCAGCATCGTCGAAGTCGGCACCCCCGGCCAGGGTGCCCACTTCATCGCCTTCCTGCCCGCAAAGGGGGATAAGTAACACGACACACGGGGGCGGACCCGGAGGAGTCGTGGGACTGGAAGTCCTCGGCTGTGCGGCCTGCGGCCAAGTCTCCGCCTTCGCGGAGAAGGAATAGCACACGGTCCGTTGGCTTTATCTTTGTCCACGCATGTGGACAGTCGGCGTCTGCGCCTCAGAGCCGAGGACTTCCAGTCCCACGGCTCCTACAGGGCGGCGGGGTGTAACATCAGTGAATTAGGAGCAATCGATGGATTCTGAACAAAACAGCCCGTCCGCCGAAGCGGAGCCGGAGATGCAGGCACACTACGACTTTAGCGGCGGTCAGCGGGGACGCTATGCCCATTTGTTCCCTCAGAAGCCGGGCGTGGTCATCTTGTCGCCCGACATGGCCGCAATCTTCCCCGATTCTGACTCGGTGAACGAGGCCCTGCGGACATTGGTAAAGGCCGTCCGGGGCGAGGCATCTCCCCCGCCACAACTGGAGCCTTGATGTCCCTAGAAGACGAAACGCTGTCGCCCGTGCCTCCCGAGTTGCAGGCCGAGTTTGATGAATGGGAGGCAATTTCTGACGAAACCATGCGGAAGTTTGAGGCAGGGATAACAGCGGAGGCTGACAATGGCGAAATACTTGGTTCCTTTTGAAGGGCGTCTGCTAATTGAGGCAAACTCCTCGCAGGAGGCGGAGATCATGGCTCTAAATTGGCGTCAGTCTCTACTTCGGGTGAAAACCGAGAGCAGTATGGTAAGGAATACAATAAAACTGACTTCGCATCGGGATGGCGTTCTTGTAACCAGTGCCCCCGAAGTCCAGGGAGTTGACGTGGCATTGCCTGTGCCTCCGTTCGTGGATATCAGCAAGGAAATCGAAGTGCAGCAGGAAGAAATCATCGAGGAATATCGCAAAGAACGGCAACAACGTGGTCTTCCCACTTCTGATTGGACGGATGAGCAGATTGTCTTAAATGCTTTGAGCCATAATCTGAGCTAAGAGAATGCATAGTAGGGGCCAAAGAGAACCTCACCCTAGCCCTCTCCTTCCGCAAGGAGACGGCGCCAGAAGTTAAGATTGGCCTTCTCCTAAACCATCCGGTTCCCCCATTATTGGGGGTTAGGGGGTCCTAATTTCCCCGCAAACTATCCACGCCCCGCCCGCGTAAGGTATCATAACTCTGCCCGATGCCGGGCAGACTGCTTGATATTCTCAGACGAAAGATACCCGCCCTCATGCCTATCCCGATTACCCCCGAAGTGACACTTGGCCCACAGATGTCGCGGATTGACCGGACGCTGTCCCGGCTGCCCGCCAAAGCCTACCTGCCGCTGGCGGATTTGAACGTGGAAGCGTGGACGACGCCGGAGCCGGTTCCCTATGCCGAGCGGGAAAGCGGGGAGCATAAGAGTCTGGCCGTGGGCGACACTTGGGGCAAGCTCTGGGACTGCGCCTGGTTTCATCTGACCGGCACGGTTCCCGCCGAGGCGTCGGGGCTGGATGTGGTGCTGCTCCTTGATGTCAGCGGCGAGGCGTGCGTGGTCGATGAAACTGGATCGCCGGTGCAGGGCTTGACAAGTGTTAGCTCGTCGTTTGACTACAGCCTCGGACGGCCCGGCAAGCACGTATTTCCGCTCGCTAACCCAAGTGCGGGCAGCGAGACGGTGGATTTATGGCTGGACGCGGGGACTAATGATTTATTTGGCGTTTTGCAGGGCGGCACGCTCAAACAGGCGCAGATTGCCGTGCGGCAGCCGGAGACGCTGGCGCTGTGCTACGACTGCGACGTTCTGCGCGGCCTGCTGGACCAGGTGCCCGCCACGAGCGCCCGGCACGCGCAGGTGCGGCAGGCGCTCTACGATGCCGCCCTGCTGCTGGGCACGGTGACGGAAAAGACGGCCAAAGCGGCGCGGGCGCGGCTGGCTCCGGCGCTTGCCAAGCAGGGCGGGGACCCCTCGCTGACCATCAGCGCCGTCGGTCATGCCCATATCGATCTTGCCTGGCTGTGGCCGCTGCGCGAGACCATCCGCAAGGGGGCGCGGACCTTTGCCACGGCTTTGCGAATGATGGAGCGGTACCCGGATTATGTGTTCGGGGCCAGCCAGCCGCAGCTTTTTCAGTGGATGAAAGACTTCTACCCGGACTTGTACGCGCAGATCAAGCAGCGTGTCGCCGAAGGGCGCTGGGAGGTGCAGGGCGGAATGTGGGTGGAGCCGGACGCCAACGTTCCCTCGGGCGAGTCCCTGGTGCGGCAGATTTTGTACGGCAAGCGGTTCTTCCGCGCCGAGTTCGGCGTCGATGTCCAAAGCCTCTGGATGCCGGACGTGTTCGGCTATTCGGGCAGCCTGCCCCAGATTATCGCTCAAGCGGGAATGCCGTACTTTATGACCCAGAAGCTCTCGTGGAGCGAGTTCAATGTCCACCCGCACCATACGTTCCAGTGGGAAGGGATCGACGGCAGCCGCGTTCTGGTCCATATGCCGCCCGAAGGGACCTACAACAGCTCGGCGGCTCCGCGTGCCCTGGCCCGCGCTGAAGAAAACTATCTGGACAAAGCCGTCTCCGACCGCGTGCTGGTGCTGTTCGGCATCGGCGACGGCGGCGGCGGGCCGGGCGAGGAGCATCTGGAGCGGCTGGCCCGCGAGCGTAATCTGTCCGGTCTGCCCCCTGTCGTGCAGGAGCCGTCAGCGGCCTTCTTTGAGCGGCTGAACGCCAATGCCGACAAGTACGCCGTCTGGCGCGGCGAGCTGTATTTAGAAAAGCATCAGGGCACGCTGACCACGCAGGCCCGCAACAAGCGGGCTAATCGGAAGCTGGAAATCGCTCTGCGTGAGTGCGAGCTGTCCTGCGTCCGGGCCGGGCAAGAGTATCCGACGGACGCTTTAGACCGTCTCTGGAAAGAGATGCTGCTGCTGCAATTCCACGACATCCTGCCCGGCTCGTCCATCACCCGCGTCTATGACGAGTCCCTGCCGCGCTACGCCGCCCTTCTGGCCGAAGCCGCCGCGCTGACCGCCGCCGCCGACCGGGTCTGGCTCGGCGAAGGCACAGTATTGACGGTCACTAACTCGCTATCGTGGCCTCGCCGCGAATGGGTGCAGGCGGATGGTCAGTGGTACGAGGCCGATGTGCCCGCGCTGGCCGCCGCCCGGCTTCCTGATGCCCCGGCGGCAGACTTTGCACCTGTCACCGCCTCGCAGACGCTTCTGGAAAACGAACACCTGCGGGCCGAGTTTGCTGAGAACGGCGACCTCGTTTCAATCTACGACAAAGACAACGCCCGCGAAGTCCTGCGTCCCGGCGAGATTGGCAACGCGCTGGCGATCTACACCGATGGCGGCGATGCCTGGGACTTTGCCCCCGATTACGCCGAAGTCACCCCCGCCCCGTGTCCCGTGACTGCCGCCGAAGCCTGGACCGACGGCCCCTGTGCCGCCCTGCGGCAGACGCGCAGGTTCGGCGACTCGACGCTGACACAGACTATCACGCTGCTCTCAGGCAGTAGGCAGCTCACGTTCCAGACACACGCCGACTGGCGCGAGAATGGCAAAATGCTCCGTACCTCATTCCCCGTTGCCGTCCTGACCGACACTGCCCGGTGCGAGATACAGTTCGGCAGCATCGCCCGCCCGACCACCCGCAACACGACCTGGGATGCCGCCAAAGACGAGGTTTGCGGGCACAAATGGGTGGACCTGTCCGAGCGCAGCTACGGCGTCGCTCTCTTGAATGACTGCAAGTACGGCCACAAAGTCCACGGCACGGTGCTGGATTTGAACCTCCTCCGCAGCACCGGCGGCCCGGACCCGGTGGCTGACCGGGCCGAGCATGAGTTTACCTACGCCCTCCTGCCGCACGCCGGGGACTACGCCGAGGGCGGCGTCGTCCGCGCCGCTTACGCACTGAATATGCCTCTGCGGGTCGTGTCCGCGTCTGCGTCGTCGGCACTGCCTGGCTCCCTGCTGACAGTCAGTGGGGAGAACGTGATTGTCGAAGCCGTCAAAAAAGCCGAAGACAGCGAGGCGTTAATTGTGCGCCTCTACGAAGCACACGGCGCGTCCGCCCGCGTCACGGTGCAGTTTGGCTTCCCAGTGGCGTCCGCCGCACGGGTGGATTTGCTGGAAGAAAGCGACGCCCCGCTGACGGTGACGGAGAACATGGTGGTTTTGGACATGAAGCCGTTCGAGATTGTGACGCTGAAGGTGACAGCGGGGTGAATGCGACCTACCTTCCTTGCTTCGCAGGGTCCTTCCTAAAGGAAGGATACAGAGGGGCTACTTTGAACACGCGGGCTTCTGCCTCTTGTCCTAACTTGTCCTAATCCTCCCTTTAGGGAGGACCCTGTGACGAAGGAACAAGGTGGTAGGTCTCTTTGAAACTTTCTCGCCCTTTCGCACTCTAACGCCGTGGAGACACAGACCGCTATGCGCTTTCCTGCTATTTTTCTACTCACAACCGCCGCCGCTTCGCTGACGGGGCTGATGCCCGCCGCTCGCGCTGACACCACGCGGGTGCAGGATGTCTGCGTCGGCAGCGGCGCGGCGGGACCCTACACCCTGAGCTGGACCAAAGTGCTGCCGGGGACCGAAGTGGTCGAAGTCAATGGCATTCCGCAGATGCGCGGGCTGGACTACACCGTGGACGCCGACAGGGGCACCGTCACGTTCACCCGCCCGCTCCCGGCGCAGTCCGTCGCCGCCGTCACCTACCTGCATGACGAGGGGGCCGGGCAGCGCAACACCGTCAGCCGCACCATTCCGCTGTCAATGGACCTAATGCGCGGCGACAAAGGCTACTTTTCCCTCAGCGCCCTCGGCAAGCAGTCCGACAGCGCGGGCAATGTCACGCTCGGCCTCGGGGCCGGGCTGAGCGGCGGCCAGAACGCCCAGCTTTCATCCCGCCTGATGTTCTCGCCGGTCACAGCGGCGGGGGACACCGCCTCGGCGGACAAGCGGCTCGGGCTGGCCCTGTCCGGCTCGGCCAATACTGCCAACTGGGGACAGTTCACGTTCGGCTTATCGCGGGTCGGCTCCGGCGTGCAGGACACCGGCAGCACAGATGCCGCCATCGGCCAGCAGCGCCTCAACCTGCGCGGCCTGCTGACACCCACCCGGCGGCTGAGGGCCGAAGTGCGCTTTGACCAGTCGCGCCTCGCCGACAGCGCCGACGCCCCCACCACCACAAACACGGCCCTGTCGCTGGCGATGACCCCCACAGATCGCACCACTCTGGCCGCCTCGCTGGCGCAGACCGCGACCGGGGAAAACGGGCAGACCCAGACGATTGGCCTGTCTGTGGACACCCGCCCCGCCGACACGCTGAAAATCAGCGCCGCGTTCAGCGGCCAGGATGCCCCCGGCGGCGCGAGCGATACGCAGGCGGTCAGCGTTCAGACCGTGCTGCTGCCGGGCAAAACCCTGTCCCTGGAAACTGCCGCCGGGCAGACCCGGACCGCCAGTGCGCTGACCGATAACCAGTCCGTCAAAGTGACTTTGAACCCCTTTGCAGCGGTGCAGCTCAATGCGGGCCTGACGCTTCAGCAGACGGCGGCGGTCGGCAGCGATGCCAGCCCGCTGGCAACTTCGGTGGCTTCCGTCGGCGGCGTCCTGCGCCCGGTCTCGTTCCTGGAGCTGTCCGGGACCTACAAAAGCCGGTCGGCTTCGGCGGCGGATACAAACATCAACGACCTGTTCGACACCAGCACCGCCCGGATTGCCTTCAAGCCCGTGTCCGGCCTCAGCGTCGTCGGAACCTATGCCCTGAACCCCGACGACGGCGGCACGACCCTTCAGCGGCGGGCCAGTCGCGGACTGGGGCTGGAAACGCATCTCGGGGCGCTGGGCCTGTCCGGCGGCTGCGACTGGACGCACGGCTATGACACGCCCGCTGACCAGCAGACGGTCCGCGCCAACCTCGGCCTGCGCTTTTCCGCCGCCACGCAGCTTCTGGTCGGCTACCAGTCCACGCAGGACCTGCTTCAATCCGCCGCCTCGCCCGCCACTGCCTACACCGTCGGCTTCACCCATTCCCTCGGCGACCGCCTCAGCCTGTCCGTCAACGGCAAGCGTATTCAGGACGCTTCCGCCGCCAGCGCCGACTACAACGCCTCGGCCAATCTCGGTATTAAGTTTTAGTGTGTGTCCTATGAAGTTCCGCCTCAAAAAACAGCAGATGGAGACGCTGCTCCGCAGGCAGGCAAACAGTCAGCGGACTTTTACTGCCCCGCCCCCAAAGCGTGGGTTTAGCCTCGGCTCCGGCTGGAAGCGCACAGCTTGGGAGGCGGCTTTGGGCATTCTGGCCGCCCTGCCTGTGGGGGCGTGGCTGTATTATTTTGTGATCTTTGTGTGGACAGAGGTAATTGGCATCCTGGCAATGCTCGCTGTCTCGGCAATCCCTGGCGGGCTAATTCCTGCTTTCGGCCCCTCTAGTATCAGCCGGGCAAATGACAGTATCGGGATTGTTCTAATACTATTTGCCAGTGCCGCGCTGATAGAAGTATTTGCCTGCCGCGCTCTTATCCGCCGCCACTACCCTGTGCTGGCCTACACGCAGGCGATTTTGGGATTAGCCGCCTCGCTGCCGTTTTTCTATTGGACTGCTGTGCATCAGAAGCCGCTGCTTCCATTCTAGGGGCAGTGGCGGCTGGCAAAGTCGCTGTTTCTCTGTTATAATAGCCCTGTCAGCGTGCTGACATAGTCAGGAGAAACACGATGCAGTGCCCCCGGTGCGGCGATGAAATTAACCCGGACGCCCAGTGCCGCCGCTGCCAGCAGGCAGAGCTGCTTCGGTCTCTGGCGGGAGAGGCTGTCCCCGAAAAAGAATGTCCCCGCTGCGGCAAAGCCACCCGTGCCAATGCCGCCGTCTGCGACAAGTGCGGCTATGTCTACGACGCGAAAGACAGCCCCGCCGAACGGTATCAGGCGCAGCTTGCTGAAGAAGCCCGCGCCGTGCCCTCGGCTCTGAGCCAGACTGTTTCCCCCTATTTGAGCTGGGCCGTCATCGGCGTCTGCCTCCTGCTGATGGCAGGCGGTGCGTGGCTGATGCTGACCGCCTCCCTGCCCGGCGGCGATGCGGCGGGGGCCGACGAGGCCATTCTGCGCCGCTCTCATCGCCCGCGCCCCGCCGGAACCCTGCCCGTGACCTATCAGGTGAGCGGAACTGCCGCCCGTGCGATGGTCGCCTACCGCGATGCCGACGGCAAGGCGGCTGCGCCCCCGGAAGCCGTTTCCCTGCCCTGGACCCAGACCCTTGACGCCCGCTCCGGGGCCGACCTTTCCGTGTCCGCCCGCCCCGTCGGCGGCGGCACAGTCACCTGCATGATTTCTGCCGACGGCAAAATCCGCAAACAGGCAGACACCCCCGGCAGCGACGGCCTGACCACGGTGAGCGATACGCTTTCCGCCAAATAGAGCCGCGCCTGCCGCCCCGAAACTTTTTCATCCAATGCAGCAACTTTTTACGCGCCCGCGTGTCACTATACAGTAAGGACATAAGGCAACACTGATGGGCTTGATTTTTGCAGGGCTGTTCACGCTGGGTCTGGTGCTGGTTGGGCTGTTTTTCTGGTCGCTGGCCGCCAGCCTGAAACGCGACGGTGCGGCGGCGGACGAGCGGCAGCGGAAGGCGGCGCGGGAGGCTGAGCTGCGCCGGGTTGGAGCGCCCCTGCGCTGCCTGAGCTGCGGGAAGCGGTTCCCCGGTCCGCTCGGCACGCAGGGCTGCCCGGAATGCCGCTTAGAGTCGCTGGTCGTTCCTGAAGACGAAGTTCCGCCAAAGACAGAAGCACAGGAGGACAGATGGTAGGTAAATCGGAAAGAAGCCGCCCGCAGTATGAGCCGGGGGGCGGTGTTTCCCCGCGCACGCGGGCGCTGGGGGTGGCAGGGCTGATTGTGCTGGGCGGCGTGCTGTTTCTCAGCATCTCGCTGGCGCGTGGCGGACACATGGCTGGGCCGACCCATATCGCGCCGGGCAACGTCGGCCTCGTGCTGGACAATTATCGGGGCACGATTGAGCCGGAGTTGATGTCGGCAGGCACGCACTGGCAGGGCATTTGGGAAACGGTGATTGAAGTGCCGACCGCCCAGCGCACTCTGTCGTTGACAAAGGCGGACCCGACGGGGGCTGTGCAGGTCAACACCCCCTCCAATCTTCTCCAAGTAGATGTGTCTGCCCAGTACCGCATCGCGCCGGACAAGGCCGACGACCTGTACCGGGCCTATCAGGACCAGTTTGCCGATACAGATCAGTTCGAGGCCGTCAATTTAGAGCCAGCTATTAAAGGCGCGATTAACTACGCCGTTGGCGATCTGGACACCGCCACCGCGCTGACCACGGCGGGCAAGCAGAAGGCTGAAACCGAGGCGCTGAAAACGCTTAACGATGAGTGGGGCACACGCGGCGTCGTGTTCTCCAATCTGATGATACGTGGCATCGAGCAGGACCAGCAAAGCAAAGACTTGCTTTCCACGACGCTCTCCAAAATGCAGGAAATCGACAACGCCAAGCTCGGCTTGCAGCAGCAGTCGTTTGACAATCAGACCCTGCTGGCGCAGGCGACTGCCGATGCCAAAGTCAACCGCCTGCAAAACAGCACGCTGACGGATCTGTACATTCAGGACCAGACGCTGTCTCAGGTCAAAATCCTGTACCTGCCCTCAGACCAGTTAGTGGGGCTGTTGAATAAGTGAGCCGATAGGCTGAGGGGTTAAAAACCCCTCGCTACGTGAGGCACCCTTCGGGTGAAGGAAGTCAGGAAGGAAAATGCCAGCAAACGCAAGCTCTTCTCCGTCGTCCGAAGGACGCCTCACCTAGCGAGGGATTTTCAATCCCTCGCACATAACCGCCCGTCAGCAGCGAAAGCAAAACAAATGAAACCCTTTCTTATCTTTCTGGCTGTGCTGATCGTGGCCGGATTGGTCGTGGCCCGCAACACCAGCGGCTTTGTGGTTCAGGCGGGCAATGTCGGCCTGGTCATCAACCACTACACCGGGCGCGTGGACCCCCACATCCGCCATGCCGGGTTTAATGCCCAGCGGCCGTTTTCCGGCAATGAGCTGATTGAAGTCCCCACGTATGAGCGCACCTACACCATGGTGCGCGACCCCGCCGAAGGCGCACATAGCGATGACGACAGCGTCCTGGTCAACACCCTGTCGTCCAACACGCTCAACGTGGACACCAGCATCACCTACCATATCGCCTGGGACCCCGCACACCCGGAGCGAATCACGGCGCTCTATGCCAAGTACCGCAACCAGTTTTCTGACTTTCGCGGCTTTGAGGAAGCCCAGCTTCGGCCCGCCTTCCGGCAGGCCATTGTGGATGCCTTCGGGCTGGCGTCCACAACGGCCAACATGACCGGCGGCGGCAAACAGGCGGCGGCGGCTTATGCGCTGAAGGAGCTGAACGACCGCTTCAACCCGGATGCGATTGTCATTGACGAAGTCCGTATCCGGGCCATTTACCCGGATGCCGCCACCGTCACCGCCCTGCGCTCGCGGCTGGCCGCCCAGCAGAACCTGAAGCTGTCTCAGCTTAACTTTCAGCTTCAGGAGATCGTCAATCAGAAATCCGTGCTGAAGGCCCAGGCCGAGGCCCGCGCCGCACAAATCCGGGCCGCCTCGCTGACCCCGCGCCTCGTGAAAGCGCGGCATATCAAAGACATTCAGATTGTCGGTGTTCCCCGCGCCGCCATTATCAACCTGCCGCCGATGGCCGCTGAGGCGCCGGATGGCGGGAACGCCAAGAAAGCAGCCCCATGAACCCTTCCGCGCTCATCGTTTTCGTCTACGCCGTCCTCACCCTGGGCGGCGGCATCTTCGGCTTTGTCAAAGTGGGCAGCCGCCCCTCGCTGATTTCCGGCCTCGTCAGCGGCCTGCTCCTGCTGGCCGCAGGCTACGGCCTCCTGCGTGGTCAGTCCTGGGGCCTGCCGCTGTCTCTGGTGCTGACGGCGGCTCTGCTGATCTTCTTCGGCGTCCGTTACTCCCAGAGCCACGCCTTCATGCCAGCGGGCCTGATGGTCATTTTGAGTATTCTGACTCTGGCCGGCGTGCTGCTGACACGAGCGAGATAGACGGCCCCCCCCGCTTCAATGCTGGAGAGCCGGACTAAGACGGAGAGGCCAAATCCTAACTTCTGGCTCCGCTCTGTATTGCTCCCCAGAATTCGGGCAGACGGCCTTCCTTAAAAATAATTTGCCCCTGTCCTAGTATCCTTCACAGGTTGGCATGGTTTGTGCTGATAGCAAACTAGCGGTACGCACTGCTATCTCGCTGGGCTTTCTATGTTAGACTTGTTCTAGAAAGGGATTTTTATGTATTTCTCCACACCTACCCGTCCCTCCCGGAGCCACACCGTACTAACCCTTCTCAGTCTTACGGCTTTGGGTCTGGCTGTTCCTGCTGTTCACGCACAAACCGTGGTCGAACCGGACAACTACGCCGACGGCACCAACATTAGCACCGCCGTTTCGGGCATCACTCTGTCCACGATAAATTCAGGGGGTACAAACAGCGTCTTCTCTACTCTTGTATCTCCAGGAGAAGCCTCTACCGGCACCCAAGTCTTCAGCGATAGCAAGGGCCATCCGTATTTTTATTTTTCCAGTCCTACGGACGGTTTCTTGTTTCGCGCCGATTTTGCTTCTCCCACTAATTTTGTCTCCCTGGACTTTATCAACAATGATGTCGCCATTGACACCGATTTTGGCCGTCTGGAAGCCTTCGACGCTTCAGGCAATCTGGTCAGTGACCTCACCACAGGTGTGCTGCAAAAACCCGGCGACTTCCAGACGCTAACGGCTACCAGCGGATCGAATAACATTTCTTACATCCTGGCGGGCGGCGATTACCTGACCAAAGATGACGTGAACCTAGATCATCTGGTCTTTGGGTCTGCTCCCGTGCCCGAAGCCTCCACGACGGTTTCCCTGGGCCTGCTGCTGGCTCTGGGCGGGCTAGCTGTTGCAGCGAAGCGTAAGAAGGCCGTGCGCTCACTGTAAGATATCAGAAAGGAAGATAGCCCATGCCTCAATGCTGGGGAGCCGGACTAAGACGGAAAGGCCAAATCCTAACTTCTGGCTCCGCTCTGTATTGCTCCCCAGAATTGGGGCAGGGGGCCTTCCACAAAAATAAGCGGCCTCCTGACCAATGTTTTGCCGTTTTGGCATGGTTTATGCTGTAAAATATACTGCCTGCGGGACCCGGCCTTTGTGCCGGGACTGGAAGTTTCCCGACGGGCACGGTCTCACCGCTCTACTCAATTACGGAGGATTTCTGCTATGCCCCGCCCGACTCGTTTTGCTTCTCCCCTGACTCGCTCTGGCTCTCGCCCCCGCCGTGAACGCGGCGCTTCCCTTGTCGAGTACGTCCTTTTAGTGGCACTAATTGCTGCTGTTTGTGTCGGTGCTGTCACCCTCTTAGGCACAAGCGCCAATACCAAGCTGACCACCGCCGCTGACGCCCTCAAATAAATGGCTCACCAGAAAAGCCGTCGCCAATGCGGCGCGGCGCTGGTGGAATTCGCCCTTGTCGGGGCCTTGCTCTGCCTGCTGCTGTTCGGTATCGTGGAAGTCGGCCTGATCTTTGGCGATCAGGCTCAGGTCGGCGCGGCGGCGCGGGAAGCCGCCCGCTCGCTGGCTCTGGGTGAACTGACCACGACCGCCCGCACACGAGCCACGGCGGCAGGCGTAGGTCTGTCGCCGTCGGCCACCGCTATCACGCTGGAAAGCAGTCCCGACGGCAGCGTCTGGGCCGCTCTCGGTGACGGCAGCAGCACGAACCGTGCTCCGACAGGCGCGTTAGTGCGGGCCACGGTGACTTATCGCCATCCGCTGGTGACTTCGTTTGTATTTACGGGCACGTCGCGCACACTGACCGCCCGTTTGGTGATGCGCCGTGAATAGAAGCCAAAAGAGGTCCCCCCGCCGGGGCGGAACGCTGGTGCTGGTCGTCTTTGCGCTGACCGCCCTGCTCGGCGTCGCCGCGCTGGCGATAGACCTCGGGCTGGCGCAGGCCGCCCGGCAGCGGGCGCAGGCCAATGCCGATGCCGCCGCGCTGGCAGGCGCGGCCACGCCACTGGTCGCCGCCGGGAGCGCGGCGGCAATCATCGCCGCCAATGGAGCCGAGTACAAAGGGCTGGCCGTGTCCACCACTGCCGATGGCACGGTGACGGTTTCTGGCTACGTCAATGCCCCCCTGGCCTTCGCCCCGGCGGTCGGCTACGCCCCCCGTGGGCGCGATGGAGCCGCTAATACGCTGTCCGTGTCCGCCAGGGCCACGGCCCGGAGGCCGCCCATCTGCGCCCTGCCGCCGGGGATGCCTGTCGCGCCGTTTGCACTGGTCGGCGATGACCCATCAAGCGCCGACCCCGCCGTGCAGGCCGTGTCTGCATTGCTCGGCGGCACAAAAACGCTCACGCCCGGCGCGTATCAGCCGGTGGGAACACAGCTGGTTCTCAAGCTGAACGTCTGGGACGGCAGCGGCAATTTAGCGCAGCGTGGCAGTTTTGACCCGGTGCTGCTCAGTGACAAAGGCAGCACCTACTTTGACAGCATCCGGCAGACTACGGATCAGTCGCTGATGGCGGGACAGACGCTGTCCACCCCGCCGCTGTCCTACGACAATGTGAGCTTTACGCGGCAGTATCTGGCGGCGCGGCTGGCCCCAAGCAACACGCAGTTCACGCATCGGTCGGCCACCTACGATGCCTGGTTCAGCGGCTTGCAGGAGCAGACCGACGGCCACCTGCTGCTGCTTCCAGTCGTCAGCCAGGCCATAAAAGATAGGCCCGGCAGCGTGTCCGTTCTTGCCTTTGCCGCGTTCTGGGTGGACCAGCCGTACCCGACCGGCGCGACCGGAAACGCTATCGCGCAGGGCCGGTTTCTCGGCATTTCAGTTTCGGGTTCCACCGGCGGCGCGTGCGCCCCGGCAGGCACACGCGCCGCACCGCATCTTGTGCCCTAATTTTTTGTGCCCTAATTTTTGTGCCCCAGTTTTACTCAGCTCCACGGAAAGGAGAAATGTCATGCAGGTCATTCCGCCTTCGCCTCGCCCGCAGCCACGCCCAGCGCCGCCTGTTCGGACCGCCCCCGCCGGGGCGCAGGGAACCACGCTGGCGCTGGCCCTCGCCGCCGGGCTGGCCGCGTCCCTGCTGGCCTTTCTGCTCCTGCGAGGGCGGGCCAAACCCGTGCCCGCCGTGCCCGTCTCCGTCGTGGTCACCGCCCGTAACGTGCCCACGCGGGTGCGGCTGACTTCCGCCCATCTCACGCTCCGCAAGCTGCCGCCCTCCGCTGTGCCCGAAGGGGCGCTCACTGTGCCCGCACAGGCGGTCGGCAAGATCACCACCCGCCCGCTTCCTGCCGGAACGCCCGTCACGAACGAGGCTGTCACGGAAGGCACGGTGTCGCTTGGCATGGCCTTTGCCCTGCCGCCCTCGCACCGGGCCGTCACCGTCGCCCTGGACCCCACCGACAGCGCGGGCGATTTCGTGCGCCCCGGCGACCGTGTGGACATTCTGGCAACCGATGAGCCAGGCAGCCGCTTTGCCCAAGCGCGAACGGTCCTGCAAAACGCCCTCCTGCTGGCCGTTGGCAGCCAGACCGCGCCCGATGGCCCGCCGCCGCCGCCCGACGGGGCCGGGCCGGGCCACGTCACCGTGTCCGTCTCGCCGTCCGAAGCGCAGGCGCTCGTGCTGGCGGCGGCACGCGGCAAGCTCCACCTGGCCCTGCGGGCCGTGGACGACAATGGCGTGACCGATACCGCCCCCCTGTCTTCTGCCCTGCCCGCGCCGGAGTCGCCCGGCCCTGCACCCTCTGTCCGCGTTTCTCCCAAGCCGTCTCAGCCCCAGGCGACTCCTGGGCCGCGCCCGCAAAAGCCCCCACCTCCCCCGGCGCGGGTGACTATTCTGATCATCAAGGGCAGCCAGAGCCAGACCGTGACGGTCACACCGTGAGAGACCTGGCTTCCTTGCTTTGCTCTCCTGAAACTATGAAGCACTTATCTACAATCTGTCTGCCGCCTGCCGCCTTGCTCCTGAGTCTGGCGCCGCTCCGAGCACACCCGCCATCGCATCCGAACGCGCCGCCTGTCAAAGCAGTCCATCCTAAAGCAGTCCATCCTAAAGCAGTCCATCCTAAAGCAGTCCATCCTAAAGACCTGCATCCGGGCGAATCGGACATCTACGAGTTCGACGGCATGACGGCGGCGGCGGTCGGCAGCCCGCTCGTGGCCGACATCGTGCCCCTGACCGCCCGCCGACTGCTGATCAATGCCCGTGGGGTGGGGGAAACGACGCTCTTTGTTTACGACAAGCGCGGCAAGCACGCCCTGCGGCTGAGCGTGACGCCCCTTCCCACGGACTTTGGGCCGCTGGCAGCGCGGGTGCGGGCGGACATCGGCCTGCCGGACGTGCGGGTGCGGGCGCTCGGAAACACCCTGCTGCTGGAAGGCAGCGTTTTGAACGCGCTGGAATCGCAGCGTGCCCAGACCATTGCGGGGGTCTACGCGCCCAGCGTGCGGAACCTGCTGCAAGTCGCCCCGCCGCCGACTGGACCGAGCAAGCCGAGCGTCGCCGGGACCTATGCCGACCTGCTGGCCGCGCCGCTGGCTTCGGTGGGCGTCACGGTGCGCGTGGTAGACACGGCGACGATTGCGCTTTCCGGCAGCTACCGCCCGGCCCTCAGCCCGGCGGATACGTCTGCGGGGCTGAGTACATTTGCGTCCGCCAGGACGACTGAGCGGCAGGGGGCGTCCATTGCGGGCGCGGCGAGCGACCCGCTGGAACGGCTCCTGCAGACCCTGCCGCCAGAGTTGCGCGTGGTCAATCTGGTCAATCTCGGACGACGGCCCACCCGGCAAATACTCGTGCGGGCCAAAGTCATTGACATCAACCGGGCGGCGTCCAAAACGCTGGGCGTCCGCTGGGGCAGCCTGAATGCCGGGACCTCACGGGCGGGGGGGACATACACGTTCACGCCCCAGCCAATTCTGTTCGGGCAGGCGTCCGGGCAGGGGCCAAGCGTGGCCGGGTACAGCCTCGGCGGCGGCGGGCCAATCCAGCGGCTGATTCCGCTGGCCGCGCAGCTGGACGCCCTGGTGCAGGAGAATAAAGCCCGCGTCCTCAGCGAGCCGAGTTTGTTAGTTCTCGACGGCAGCGACGGCAGCATTTTAGTAGGCGGCGAGATCCCCGTCCCCGTAGCCCAGTCCAGCACCGGAACCAGCGGCGTCAGCGCCTCGGTCACGGTCGTGTACAAGCCCTACGGCGTTCGCCTCCTGGTTCATGCGGATTTAGTGGGCGACGGCAAAATCCAGATGACCGTGACGCCTGAAGTCAGCGATCTCAACTACACCAACGCCGTCCAATTGAGCGGCTTTGTCATCCCCGCCCTGACCGTGCGCCGGGCGACGTCCACGCTGCAAATGGGCGACGGGGAAACGCTGGTCATCGGCGGCTTGTATTCCAGCACGGCCTCGCGGCAGACGGAGCGTGTCCCGCTGCTCAGTCAAATCCCCGTGCTGGGCGAGTTCTTCAAGTCCACCACGACGCGCAAGCAGGAAAGCGAGCTGCTGATTTTGATTCAGCCCCAGATCGTCACCCCGGACACGCCGGGCGTTCAGCCGCCGCCGTCCGGCAGTCTGGAGAACCTGCCCATCCCGCGCCCCGATGTGCGGCGCGGCGCATTTGATAAAGATTTTCCCGAATTGCAGCACGGCAGCGGAGACCGCGACGCCCCGCGTGGCCCGGAGGCTTTGCCATGACCGCCCTGCGCGTTCTGCTCGCCGACCACCGCCCCGACCGCCGGGCCGCCGTCACGGCCCGCCTGCCCGGCGTCGAAATGAAGATAGAAGTGCTGCCGCCCGCCTGCGACGCTGCCGAAGCGCACACCCTGACGCGCTCCCTGCGGCCCTCGGTTGTTCTCCTGGCCCACGACCTGCCGCCGGAGGGCGGCTTTGCAGCCTGCGAAATGCTGGCTCCCGCCGCTGCCGTCATCCTGCTCTCTGACGACGCCAGCCCTGACACCCTGCGCCGGGCCATGCGGGCCGGGGCACGGGACGTTCTTCCCTGGACCCTGCCGCCCGCCGACTTCGCCGCCGCCCTGCGGGCCGTGCCCAGTGCCGACGCACCGCCTGCGCCGCTGCGCTCCGCCCGCATCATCGCTGTCGCAGGTGCGAAAGGCGGCGTGGGCCGAACCACTGTGGCCGTCAATCTCGCCGCCGCGCTGGCCCAGGGCACCGGGGAGCCAGCCGTGCTGCTGGACCTGCACACGCAGTTTGCCGACGCCGCCCTGCTGCTCGGCCTGTCGCCGCGCCGGACACTGGCCGACTGGGCCGCGCTGGACCCGGACACTCTGGACGACCGCTTTCTGGAAGACTACGCCGAGCCTCACGACAGCGGCCTTTTCCTGTTAGCCGGAGCCGCCGCCCCGCTGGCCCCGGACGCGCTTTCGGCGGCCTCCGTGGAGCGTGTGCTGACTCTGCTGGAACCCGGCTCCCGCTGTGTCATTCTCGACCTGCCGCCGCTGATTGACCGCCCGGCGCTGGCCGCACTGGCCCGCGCCGATGACGTCCTGCTCGTCGCCGACCTGTTCGACCTGCCGACCCTGGCCGCCTCCCGCCGCTGGCTGGATGCCCTGCTCGGCGCTCATCTGCGGCCCGACGCCGTGCATGTCGTCTTCAACCGCGTCGCCCCCCGCAGCCGCCTGAGCGTGGCCGACGGCGAGCAGGTGCTCGGCCTGCCCGCCGGGGCGCTCGTCCCAAACGACGGCAAAGTAGTTCCGGCTTCGGTCAACGCAGGTGTCCCGTTTATCTTATCGCACCCCGGCAGTGCCCCGGCCCGCAGCATCGCCGCTCTGGCCCGCACCCTGTCCACAGGGTCTGTCCCTGCCGCCCCGCCACGTCTGCGACTGCCGCTGTTTGGCCGGAGTCTCCCTCTGAAAACGCAATGACACTCATCCCTTTCCAATTTGGACGGCTCTCCACGGAGACCCCCTTCGACGGCGCGGCCCTGCGGCGGCGGGTTCATGCCCGGATGGTCGCCGAGGCCGACGCTGCCGCACTGGCCCGTCTGGGGCCGGAGGCGCTGGCGGAAACGACGCGGGAAATGGTGGCACGGCAGGCGGACAGCGAAGGGCTGGCGCTGACGACGCGGCAGTTTGAGGCCGTGACGCAGGCCGTTTTGCAGGAGCTAATCGGGCTGGGGCCATTGGAGCCGCTGCTGGCCGATGAGAGCGTTTCCGAGATCATGGTCAACGGCCCGTACTCGGTCTATGTGGAGCGCGGCGGGCGGCTCACCCGCGCCGACGCCGCCTTTGACGACGAGGCCCATCTGCGGCGCATTATTGAGCGGATTGTCTCGCCCCTGGGCCGCCGCGTGGACGACTCCTCGCCCCTCGCCGATGCCCGCCTGCCCGACGGCAGCCGGGTCAACATCATCCTGCCGCCGCTGGCGGTCGCCGGGCCGACGGTCACCATTCGAAAGTTTGCCCGTCGCCCCCTGCGAACCGCCGACCTGGTGCGATTGAGCACGCTGACCGTGCTGGCTGAAGACTTCCTGCGGGCGTGTGTCGCCGGGCGTCTCAACGTGCTGGTCTCCGGCGGCACAGGGAGCGGCAAGACGACGACGCTCAACGCCCTGTCGGCGTCTATCGGCGCGGACGAGCGCGTGATCACGATTGAAGACGCCGCCGAGCTGCAATTACAGCAGCCTCATGTGGTCGCTTTGGAAAGCCGCCCGCCCAATTTAGAAGGCCGGGGCGAAGTGACTATCCGGCAGCTTGTCCGCAATGCCCTCCGCATGCGCCCGGACCGGATTATTCTCGGCGAAGTGCGCGGGGCCGAGGCGCTGGATTTGCTCATGGCCCTGAATACCGGCCACGACGGCTCCCTGTCCACGGTTCACGCGAACGGCCCCCGCGATGCCCTGTCCCGCCTGGAAACCATGACGCTGATGGCCGGAACCGAGCTGCCCCTGCGGGCGGTGCGCGAGCAGATTGCCTCGGCGGTGCAGGTGATTGTCCATCAGGAGCGCCTGCCCGATGGCCGCCGCGCCATCACTCACATCACTGAGCTGACGGGTCTGGTCGGCGACGTGATTTCCATGCAGGACGTCTTTGTCCGTTCTGCCGCCGCGCCCGGCCTGCGCCCGACGGGCCTGTACCCCGCCTGTGCGGCCACACTGGCCGCCCGTGGCTTCCCGCTGGGGCCGGAGGTGTTCGCATGAGCCAGTATCTTCTGCCTGCCGCCATCGGCCTCAGCTTCGCGCTGGCCTTCGGCTTGGTCTACGCTGTGGCCGAATGGGCGGGCCGCGACCGCCGCCGCCTGCATCAGCGCCTCGCCGCGCTGGCAGGCCGCCCGCCCGAAGCCTCGGCTTCGCCTCCGTCCAATGGCCCGCGCCCGGACGTGCTGCCGACCCTGACCGGCTGGCTCCGGGGCCGTGACCGGGAGCGGTCCCTGCGGCTCGCCATGCTCCGCGCCGACCTGCGCCTGCGCCCTGCCGAGTGGGTGACGCTCTGCGGCGCGTCGGCGCTGCTGCCTGCTCTCGGCGGACTGCTGCTGACGCACGGCCCGCTGGCCGGGGTGGTGCTCGGCCTGCTCGGCCTCTTGGCTCCGCAGGCCGTGCTGTCTGCCCGGCAGGCGGCGCGGCGGAACCGCTTCGCCGCGCAGCTTCCCGACGCCCTCCTGCTCCTCGCTTCCGACCTGCGGGCAGGCCATTCGTTCGCACAGGCTCTGGCGACGGCGGCGGAAGAGCTGCCTGCGCCGCTGTCGGAAGAGTTCGCCTGGGCGGGCGGCGAGGCGGCCCTCGGCATCGCCTGGGACACCGCTTTGGGCCGCATGGTGGAGCGCGTTCAGTCGCCCGATTTAGACCTCATCGTGACGGCCATCCTGATCCAGCTTCCTGCTGGGGGCAATCTGGCTGAAGTGCTGGACGCCATTGCCGCCACCATCCGTGAGCGCGTCCGGGTCAGCGGCGAAGTCCGCACCCTGACTGCCGAGGGCCGCCTCTCCGCCCTCGTTCTCATGGCCCTGGCCCCCGCCCTGGCCCTGCTGTTTTACCTGCGCGACCCCGCCTACTTTCAGCCCCTGCTGGCACTCCCTCTGGGCCGCCTGCTCCTCGGCGGCGCGTTCGCCGGGCAGATCGTCGGCGGCCTGATCATCCGCCGCATGGTGGCAGTGGAGGTGTAGCGAGCAGGCAAACGTTTCCCTTCTGCGCCGCGTAGAATGGGGCATGGAATAGCGTTGCTGCATAAATGCTGCTGTACCGAGCGCTGCCCGGAGGCCGGGGGTATAAAACCCCGGCAGCAAAAGCAGACGCCCTGCCGGGCTAAAGACTGAAGAAAGCCAGATATGTTTGTCTTCCGCCCGGAGGGCGGCTGAACTTCAATGCCGGCGGGTTTATACCCCCGGCACTCTGTCCCGCCGGTTCCTGGCTGGGAATTATGCAACAACACCCCGCAGCGCCACAGGGTTCTCTTACCATGCTTCTTACATCAGTCCTGCTATTCACCTTCACCGCCGCCGCCCTGCTTGCCATTGCCCTGCGCGGTCTGCTCGGCGCGGAGCGCGATGCCCTGAAACAACGCCTGGACAACATCGCCCGGCCTGCCGCCTCGCTCCCTCCCTCGCTGGCGGAGGCGGAGCTGGAAAGGGACTGGCGGGAGCGGCTCGTGCGGCCTGTGCGGACGCGGCTGGCCGGGGTGGGAGCGCGGCTGACCCCGGTGGGCACAGCGGCGCGTCTCAAGCAGACGCTGATGCGGGCGGGCGGCCCGTGTACCCCGGCAGAGTTTGCGGGTCTGCGCGTGCTGTCAGTGGTTTTGTGGCTGGGCATGGCCGGGGCGTGCTGCCTCGGAGTACCCGCGCCGGGCGGGCGCGTCTTCCTCCTGCTGCTGGGCGGCGTGATCGGCTTTGCCGTGCCGGATAGCCTGCTCGAACAGGCAGTCCGGCGGCGGCAGACACTCATTCGGCGGGCACTGCCGGATGCCATCGACCTGCTGGTGGTCAGTGTGGAGGCGGGGCTGGGATTGGACGCGGCGCTGGCAAAAGTGACGGATAAGATGCGCGGGCCGCTGCCGGACGAGCTGACCCGCGCCCGGCAGGAGATGGGGCTGGGGCGAACGCGGGCGGCGGCTCTGAAAGACATGGCGGCGCGGCTGGAGATTGGGGAAGTGAAAACATTTGTCGCCGCTTTGACGCAGGCGGAGCGGCGGGGGACAAGTCTCGGGCGGACCCTGCGAGCGCAAAGCGAGTCGGCGCGGGCGGCGCGGGTGCAGCGGGTGCGGGAGCAGGCGGCGCGTCTGCCGGTGACGCTGCTGTTTCCGCTGGTGCTGTTCGTGTTCCCGGCGACCTTCGTGGTGCTGCTCGGCCCCAGTCTGGTGCGGCTGATGCAGGCACTCGGCAAATAACCGAGTCAATAAAAAAAGCGGGAGGCTGTGTGCCTCTCGCCGGGGTTCGTTTTTGCAAACGTAAATATAGTATTGCATACGTGCGGCGCTTTGTCAACGGCAGCGCCTGACGGCTTGTGTGCTAATTTCGCCTGGCTGTGGCCTCAATAGCCGCTGCCGCACAAGCACAGCAGACAATGATAGGGCCGGGTATCAGCAAATATGGCTTGCTATTGTCTCCGAAATGTGTCAAAATACTCGCCGTGAGTAAGACAAAAGAAGTCCGAACACGCGGGGCCAAGCCGCGAGACCCCGATGCCCGCGCCGAGCGGGTCAAAGCCGCCGTGCGCGATCTGGAACGGATCGGCGCGGCGTTTACCATGACCGATGTGGCCGAGCGGGCAGGGGTCTCCCGCGCCACCCTCTATCGCTGCGCGGACCTGCGGGCTTTGGTCGGCGCGAAAGGCGACGGGCCGCGCACCGTGGATGCCGCCAAACTGGACGCGCTGACTGCCCGGCATGAGGCCACAAAAACGAAGATGCGGGACCTGCGCCGCCGCCTCGCCGAGTCCGAAGCAAGCTGGGACGAAATGCGGGCGCGGGCCAAATCGGCGGAAGCGGACCTCCTCGCCGCCCGGCAGCGTCTGGACCTGCTGGCCGCGTCGGGACGCGGGGGCATCGGCGGGGCGCTGGGGACGGCTGCCGCCCGGCTGTCCGCCGAAGAGCGCCGCCGCGCCCGCCGCCTGCTGGCCCGCGCCCTGCACCCGGACCTGTTTGCCCAGGACCCGGCGGCGTCCGCGCTGGCGACGGAGCTGCTGAAAACCCTGAACGCGCTGGCGGAGTAGGGGTTCAATGCCCTCGTTTGACAAACCCCTTCGTGCGGCGTACAATGTGGTATGCCTTACGCCACAATCCCCTATGCCACCATCGCCTGCCCGCTTTCCGAGTTTCGCATCCAGCACACCGTCATCTGCGGCCAGACCTTTCGCTGGCGGCTGGATGCTGAAGGCTGGTGGAGCTGCCTCCTGCCCCGCACCGACCCTGCCACGGGCCAGCAGCGGCACACCCTGGTGCGGCTCTGGCAGGACGACGAGGCGGTTTACTACCAGACCAGCCCGCAGCATTTCGATCTGGCCTTTGTCCGCGACTATTTCCGGCTGGATGTAGACCTTCCCGCGCTGATGCAGCAGTTCACTCAAGCCGACCCGCGCCACATTGAAAGCGCCGTCCGCGATTTCGCCGGGCTGCGCGTCCTCCGGCAGGACCCGGTGGAGTGCCTGTTTTCGTTCCTGTGTACCTCGGCGGCCCCGCTGTACCGCATCCGCCGCACCATCGCCGCCCTGTGCAAAGAATACGGAGACACGTCTCCCGGCGGCCCCGTCGCCGGGCTGGACCACCACGGCTTCCCGCCCGTGCATCGCCTGGCCGAGTCGTCCGTGCCGCACCTGACCGGAACCGGCCTCGGCTACCGGGCACGGTTTGTCAAAGAAACCGCAGAGGCCGTCATGGCCTCCGGCGGCCCGCTGTGGCTGCTCGGCCTGCGGGCGCGTCCCTACGCCGAGGCTAAAGCCGCCCTCGTGGCCCTGCCCGGCGTCGGCGAAAAGATCGCCGACTGCGTGTGCCTGTTTTCGCTCGACAAAGACGAGGCCATCCCCGTAGACACCCACGTCCGTCAGATCGCCCAGCGCACCTATTTAAAGGGCACGCCCTCCGCCAAATCGCTCACCAAAGCGGGCTACGCCCAGATCGGCGACCATCTCCGCGCCCAGTTCGGCCCGATGGCTGGCTGGGCACAACAATATTTATTCTTCGAAGATTTATTTCAAAAAGGGGCCTGGGAATCTTATACGGCGCTATATCAGCCGCTCGGCGAAGCGACCCGGCCACTCAAGGTAGACCCCCGAAAGTTTGGAAAGTAGAACATTCAACTCAGTCCTCTCCTTCAGCAAGGAGAGGAAGTCAGAAAAGACACGCACGGGCCTCTCTTCAAAAAACCAGGCCGGAGCCGCACTCAGCGGCTCCGGCCTGGTTTGTTTGCCCAGCAAACGCGCTTATTTGGCGGCAGGAGCAGCCATCGGGGCGGCGGGGTCAGCCACGGGCGGAACCGGGATGACGGGCGGGGCCGGAGCGGCGGGCGCCAAAATAGTCGTCGTGACCGGGGCGGTCGCGGCGGGGATGGTCAGGGCGTTCAGCGTGTCGGCAAGGCGGTAGCCCGCCAGCGCAACCTGGCGGCTGGCGAAAGCGTGCGCGGCGGCAAGGTAGCCGGGCGGCAGGGTGACAATCACCGTTGTTCCCTCGCCGGGAGCCAGAGGCAGAGTGCTATTTTGGTACACGGTGGATTTGGCGAGGACGTTGCTTTCCAGCAGCCAATCATGGACGGTTTTGTCAGACAACTGTTTGTCGGAAAGCTGCGGGTAGGTCTTGCGGGCATAGGCCGGGGTTTCCAGCGCGGCGGCGTACTGCTGAATTTGCGCGGGGTCCTGAGACGCGCCCAGCAGGTCATCCCACAGGGAATGCAGCTTGCGCGGGCGAGCCGCCGTCAGCAGGGGGTCACCGGCCACAGAGCCGGGGGCCAGGGTCTCGCCATTGCCGCCCTTGTCGCCTTTGGGAAACAGCGGCGAATAGTAGGAAGTTGCGTGCAGCGGCTGATGCACGTCGCCAATCAGATGCTCCACCCAGCATAGCTCCACGGCCCGCTCGGCATCGGTCCCGGCCGGGCTGCCCAGCGCGGCGGACTCGGCGACTATCTGCGTCTCGGCATTGGGCTTGATCGGCAGCAGCTCAATCGGGTCAGCGGTGTAGCCGGGAGCAACAATAGGGATGTCGCTGTAGTGCCAGATCGGGCGGTCATCGGGCGTTCTGCGAATGTCATCCGGCCAGGTAGACGCCTTCATAAAGGCAAACCGCGCTTTGTCGGTGTAGCCCGCAGGCATCTGGCGCATCCACAGGGCATAGTCCCGGTGACGCTGAAGCAGGGCATCCACACGGGCGCGGGTCGCCGGAGTCAGGTTGTCGTAGGCGATGGAGGCGACCGTCATGTGGCCGGTAGAGTTCCAGGCGCGGGCGGCGGGTGGGGTCACGCTCAGACCGGCACACAGTAGAGCGGATGCGGCGGCCAGACCAAAAACGCGGCGAAGCGAAAAGCGGGTGTAGTTCATGGCCCCCAGTATACCCGGTAAACGCTGCGCTTTTTGGTTAAGGCAGTGTTAAATCAAAGGCAGTGTTAAATCAAAGGCCGCGTTAAATCAAAGGCCGCGTTAAATCATCCGAGGGTCCATCCCCAAACCGGCGGCGGGGAGGCCGGACGGGCAAAAAAGTAGCCCTGCACATAGTCCGCGCCTGCATTCCGCACCCACTCCCACTCTTCAGGGCGCTCGATGCCCTCGGCAACCGACTTCAAGCCCAATCCCTGCACGGTTTCCAGCAGCTTGCAGGTGACCAGGGCCTTAACCGGGTCCTGGTCCACACCGCTAACCAGCGACCGATCCAGCTTGACATAATCCGGGCGCAAATTTAAAAGCGCGTCCATCGACGAGTACCCCGCTCCGAAGTCATCCAGCGCAACGCCGAAGCCTTTTTCCCGGTAGTAGCCAACAATGCGCGTCAGCAGCCGCATTTCCGGCAGCCGTTCGCTTTCCGTGATCTCAAACACCAGACGCTCCCGCGCCAGCCCCAGCTCATCGGCCATCCGCACGGTGCTGTCCAGACAGGTATGGGGGTTATAAATGGAGTTCGGAGAAAAGTTGACGAAGATCAGGCCGGGCAGACTGTACCGAGCGGCTCCGATCAACGCCGCCCGCCGGGCGGCCAGGTCCAGTTGAAACAGCATATTGGCGCTTCGTGCGATGTCCAGCATGGGTCCAGGCATAACGGTCTCGTCATCCAGATTTGCCCGCATCAAGCACTCATGCCCCAGCAAAGCCGGAGCCGCACCGTCCGCGTGAGCGTATAGAATCGGCTGAAACGCGGACGAAAGCCGCTGTCCACGCAGGATTTCCAGCAGCCAGCCAGACTGCACATGGGCGGCCAGATGCGGCAGTGACCCGATCTCTCGAAAACCGGGCAGAAGGCCGTCCGGCTGAAATGACGCTTGCGTATCCCGCTGCTCCGGCGAGGACATCCGGCTTAGAATCGGCGACAGCAGCGGAGCCAGGCTGCCGGGCAGGGCGCGGATGGTCAGCACACCGTCTGCCTCCCAATGCTCCCAGGGAGAGCCGTTGAGAAACTCTAAAATCTTGCCCAGCGTGAACGTGTGTGGAAAGACAAGGCGCAGCGTCCCCGGCCCTTTCAGCGGGGCAGGCAGCACCTCGCAGTGCTGGCAGCCCGGCGCTCCCGCAGGCACATCTTCCGCATTGGGCAGCGTCATGCCGTGAGCATAGCCTTCCATGGCAGCGGCTTTGGCAGCTTCTGTTTCGGGAGTGTTATCTTGACTGCTTGGAACCGTCCCAGCATAGCGGACCTCGTCGTCAGCAGCCCGGTGACGGTCATCAGTCTCAACTCGCTTGGGCATAACGCGTTTCCTCTCCGCGAAACGGGAGTAAGCCCCGCTCGTGCTTTCTGCGATGATTTTACCATCTTTTTGAAGTAGTATCAATTATCTCATACTGTGCAATTTCATGGTCTATCCCTGGGCAGGAACCAGACGGCAGAGTCAAGAGTTAAGGGGCTGTGAACTATTCCTCCGAGAAGCAAACTGCCAGCCTTTCCTTTATTTTCGTCACCCTCCTTATTGACATCCTCGGCTTTGGACTTCTGTATCCGGTGCTGCCTAAATTTATCGCCACGCTGTCGCACCAGGGAGTCAGTGCCGGGGCGCGGGATTACGGCTGGCTGCTGTCGCTCTACGGCGCGATGCAGTTTTTGTTTTCGCCGCTTCTGGGCAGTCTCAGCGACAAGTATGGCCGCCGCCCTGTCCTGCTGATTTCCCTGTTTTTTACCGGCGTGGATTACATTGTGATGGCCCTCGCCCCGACTCTGATCTGGCTGTATGTCGGGCGGGCGCTGTCGGGGATCACCGGGGCAAGCTTTACGACGGCGAGTGCCTATATTGCTGATGTCAGCCCGCCGGAAAAGCGGGCGCAGAACTTTGGCCTGATCGGGGCGGCGTTCGGCATCGGCTTCGTGCTGGGCCCGGCTCTGGGCGGCCTGCTGGGGACCTGGGGGCCACGTGTGCCGTTCTGGGCGGCGGCAGGGCTGGCCTTTGCAAACCTCCTGTACGGTGCGTTTGTGCTGCCCGAGTCGCTGCGGCCTGAGAACCGGCGGGCGTTCGTGCTGCGCGAGGCGAACCCGGTGGGCGCATTGGCCGTGCTGGGGCGCTACCCGGTGGCCTGGGGGCTGACGGGGGCGCTGGCGGTGAACAGTGTGGCGGCGCAGTGCCTGCAAAGTACGTGGGTGCTGTGGGCGACGCTGCGGTTCGGCTGGGGGGAGCGGGAAACGGGCTTTTCGCTGGCGGCGTTCGGGGTGATGGCCCTGCTGGTGCAGACCGTGGGCGCACGGGTGCTGCTGCCAAAGATAGGGGAGCGCCGGGCACTGCTGCTGGGGCTGGCTGTCGGGGTCTTTGAGTACCTGGCCTACGCTTTAGCAACGCAGGGCTGGATGGTGTACGCCATTTTGCTGGCCTCGGGCATCGGCTTTTTGGCGGGGCAGGCGACCCAGGGCCTGCTGTCGCGGCAGGTGCGGGAAGATGAGCAGGGCGCTTTGCAGGGAGCACTGACCAGTCTGGCAAGCCTGGCAGGCATTATTGCCCCGCTGCTGGCAACAAATTTGTTCAGCGCGGCCACCCGGCCCGGCGGCCCGGTGTTCCTGCCGGGAGCGCCGTTTCTTCTGAGCGCGACTCTGACCCTGATTGCCTTTGTGCTGGCCCGGCGGGCGCTGACAGGGACAGCCGCGCCGCCTGAGACCAGCCCGGTTCGGGTTTTGTGAGGCCAAAATCCCTCGCCGTGTTTGGAACTTCCCGGCCCGTGGGAACGTCAGCAAGATAAAGTAAGAGGCAAGCCCTCTTACATATCAAACCGGGCGGCTTTCAACAACCGTCCCCAGGAGAACTCCATGACACCTATCCAACGCGCCGCTGCTGTTGTGCTGACCTGCGCTTTTGCTGCGCTGACCCCGCTGGCCCATGCCGAAAAGCATGACAGCAACACGCTCCACAAGCTTGGCAAAGCCATTCAGTATCCGGTCCGCAAAGCTGGCGAAAACACCAGCATCGCCGCCCACCGCGCCACCGGCCAGAAATCCGTCGTCCATCGCCGCAACGGCGACAAGACCTACCGCTCGGTCGTCACGCCCAATGGCCGTGTTCACCGCAAGTACCGGGTCGGCCACAAGACCCCCAAGCATATCTAAGCAAACAAAACAGCCCCGACGCTTATGCGTCCGGGCTGTTTTGTTTCGGAATAAGAGACCTACCCCGGCCACACCTTCGGCAGCGGTTCCGGGCGGACCCCGGCGCTCTGCATCAGGTAGTGACGCCCCGTCTCCGACGCCTCCAAAAAGCCGTGCATGGCTTCCAGAACGTGATACGTCAAGTCGCCCGAGGCCCGGTGCGGGCGATTCTCAGCAATCGCGTAGGCCATATCCGCGACGCCCAGCCCGCGTGAGTTTTTGGCGTAGCCATGTGTCAGCGGCACTTCCTTCCACTCTCCCTCCCGGTACAGCTTCACCAGGCCGTCAAAATTGTTCGGGTCCGGCACCGACAGCGACCCGAGAGAGCCGTGGATTTCAATCGGCGGCAGGCTGCTCGCCCATGTATCAAACGACGTGATAATGGTCCCGACCGCCCCCGAAGTGAAGTCTATCACGCCTGCGATATGCGTGGGCGTTTCCACCATAATCGTCTGCCCGGACAGGGGCTGACTGGTAATCTGCCGCTCCGGGAACGACATCTGCGCGGAGCCGGTGACGCGGCGAATGGGACCAATCAGAGAAATCAGGGCGGTGAGGTAGTACGGCCCCATATCAAACATCGGGCCGCCGCCGGGCTTGTAGTAAAAGCCGGGGTTGGGATGCCAGGCTTCGACGCCCCGCGAGAGCATAAACGCCGTTGCGGCCACCGGGCGGCCAATCGCGCCGTCGTCAATCAGCTTGCGGCAGGTTTGCAGGGCCGCCCCCAGAAACGTGTCTGGGGAGCCGCCAATCCGCAGGCCCTTGTCCGACGCTGTCTGCAGCAGGGCGCGGCCCTGCTCACGGGTGAGCGACAGCGGCTTTTCCACATAAACGTGCTTCCCTGCATCCAAAGCCGCCTGACAGACTTCGTAGTGCGCGGCGGGGACAGTCAAATTGATCACGATTTGAATATCGGGGTCCGCCAGAAGCTGCTCCGGCGTCAGTGCCCGTGCGATGCCATGCTCGGCGGCTTTCGCTTCGGCCCGAGACATTTCCAAATCTGCACAGGCCGTAATGTTCAGCACGTCCATGCGCTTCGCGGTTTGGAAGTAGATATTGCTGATATTGCCGCAGCCGATCACGCCGACATTGGCAGGGGGCACAGAGGTCATGGCAGGGTCCAATCTTGAATAGGATTGCAATAGCCGTTCACCGCCCCTGCCCGATGTTCCTGCTTAGAGCTACGGCATATCGGCAGACAGCCCTGCGGCGGCGCGGTGTTCGGCCAGCACTTCCGCAGGGACCTGCTTCATGAAGTAGCCATTGGCAATGGTCAAAATCGCCACGTCGTCCAGAATACCCACCACTGGGATAAAGTTTGGGAGGTTGAACGGGCTGACCACAAAGCCGGTCGCCGCCAGCAGGGCGGTTTTAGCCGTTTTGGGCACACGCGGGTCCGCCAACAGGGCGCGGTAGAGGGCGAGATATTTAGGGGATGCTTTGGCGAGTTTGCCGACGGCCTTGATTCCGCCGCCGCGCTGAATAAACCGGCCCGCATTCCAGATGCCTTTAATATAGTTCATGCAAGTTGTTTACCCCGGCGGGCGTGGGCGGCAAACGCGGCAGGTTCAGGCTTCGGGGGGTTCTTCGGCGAGGAGCTGCTGCGAGCCGTGGAGCAGGCGGAGCAGAAAGATCACAGTTCCGGCCTTGTCCGGCGGGTCGGCAGGGTCAGGCGGCAGAAGCGTGAACAGAATGCGGACTGGAACGCCCCGGCGGCGCGTTGGCCCGTAGTACAAGAGGCGGCGGACTTCCCGATGAAAGTAATCAGAAGCGTCGTTATCCCGCGCATGAGACAGCGGACCGGGGAACTCGGTCAGGTCATTGATTGTCTGTTCCAGGTCATCCAGCCATTGACCGGCATATTCGGGACCAAACAAGTGGCTGAAATAAAGATATTGAGCGTCGCGGTCGCTGTCGTAATTGTCGCTGGCAACCACGACATAACGAGGTGGCAAGTCATCTGACAAATACCTCATAGCACACCCTGCCGCTCTGCTTCCGCAATTTTTTCTGGCGGCAGGGCAGCAAGAATCGCATCGCCTTTTGCTTCACGCTCCTCGTGAGAAAGAGGTGAGAAGTCAGGCAGGTTGTATTTATGGCGCATCGCGGCCATCGACTCCGCATGGAGGCGCTTCGGACCGTCGAGCATGGCCTGCATCTCAGCGCGGCCTTTGGCCTGCCGTTCCAGCCGGTCAAGAGCATCCTGGGCGGCGGCGGCGAGAAACGCCGTGAAGTCTGCCTCGGGCGCGGCCACCGCCTTGAAGCGGGCCTGCACTTCCTCGTCAATGGTGATAGTTAGCATAGTCTCAGTATACCATCTATGAGGAAGCTGTGTGCTATAATAGGCGCATGATACCCCTGCTTTTGCACAACACGCTCACGCGCACCAAAGAGCCGTTCACGCCCGAAGATGGGAAGACGGTGCGGCTGTACTGCTGCGGCCCCACGGTCTACAACTTTGCCCATATCGGCAACCTGCGGACGTATATTTTTGAGGACCTCCTGCACCGAACGCTTCAATTGCACGGCTGGGCCGTCGACCATGTGATGAACATCACGGATGTCGGCCACATGACGTCGGATTCGGATGCCGGGGAAGACAAGATGGCAAAGGCCGCCGAGCGCGAAAAGCAGTCGCCGTGGGAGCTGGCGAAAAAGTATGAAGCGGCGTTCTTCGCCGATTCGGCGAAGCTCAATATCATCCGGCCCACTGCCGCCCCCCGTGCCACGGAGCATATTGCCGAAATGATCGCGCTGATTGAAGAATTGCAGGCCAAAGGCTACACGTATGAGACCGGCGAAGGCATTTATTTTGACACCGCCAAAGATGCCGACTACGGCAAGCTGGCCGGGCTGGATTTAGGGGCGCAGAAGGCCGGGGCGCGGGAAGATGTCAACATCGACCCTGGCAAGCGTCACCCCGCCGACTTCATTTTGTGGTTCACCAACAAGCCGTCCCATGTGATGCACTGGCCCTCCCCGTGGGGCGTCGGCTACCCCGGCTGGCACATTGAATGCTCCGCCATGAGCATGAAGTATTTGGGCGAGACGCTGGATATTCACTGCGGCGGGATTGACCATATTCCGGTGCATAACACCAACGAGATCGCGCAAAGCGAGTGTGCGACCGGCCACCCCTTCGCCCGGTTCTGGCTGCACGGGGCGTTTCTGACCGTGCAGGGCGGCAAGATGTCTAAGTCAGCAGGCGACTTTTTGACCGTGCAGCGGCTGATTGACCTCGGTTTCGACCCGCTGGCCTACCGCTACCTGTGCCTGACCGCGCATTACCGCTCTGAGCTTGCCCTGAACGTCTTGACGTGGGAGTCGCTGCACGCCGCCACGAAAGCCCTGGGCAAAGTGTATGAGCTGAAGTCGCGCATCGGCGAGGACGACGGCCTGAGCGAGGCCGACTACGCCGCCGCGAGGCAGAAAGTCCTTGAGGCCATCTCGGACGACCTGAACCTGCCCCGCGCCGTGGCCGAGCTGCACAAAGCCGGTTCCTACCGCCTGTGGCGCGAGTTTGATTCGGTGCTGGGCTTAGACATCGAAGCCCGCTCCCGCGATGCCGTCTTGACCCCCGAGACCGATGAAGACCTGCTGCCCGCCGCCCTGATAGACTTGAAAAACCAGCGTGACGATGCCCGCCGCGCCAGAGACTTCGCCCGCTCGGATAGCCTCCGCGCCGAAATTGAAGCCGAAGGCTACACCGTCGGCGACTCGCCGTCGGGCACGGTGGTGAAAAAGAAGCTGCTGTAGAAAGACCGAGCGGGAAACGAATTATGGGCGCAGACAGGGAAATTGATGCTGGCACACGGATTGGCCATGTCCATCTCAAGGTCGCCGATCTGGAGCGGTCGCTGGCATTTTACCACGGCGTCCTCGGCTTCGCCGTCACGCTGCGTGTCGGGGACAGTGCGGCGTTCCTCTCGGCGGGCGGCTACCATCATCATATCGGCTTGAATACTTGGGAAAGCCTCGGAGGGACGCCGCCGCCGCCGGGGACAACCGGCCTGTACCATTTCGCCATCGCCTATACCACCCGTGCGGCCCTGGCCGATGCCCTGCGCCGCCTGCTGGCGGCAGGAACCTCACTGGACGGCGCAAGCGACCACGGGGTCAGTGAGGCGCTGTATCTGCGTGATCCTGACCAGAACGGTGTCGAGCTTTACTGGGATCGCCCCCGCGAGATGTGGCCGCACGCCGCAGACGGCAGCCTGACCATGTACACCCGGCGTCTTGATCTGCAAAATCTGCTGGCAGAAAAGTAGAACACAGAGAATTAGAACCGGGTACAATCCCCTCGTGCCCCGGCCAGGTCAGGAACAAGCCGACATCAGGTGTCTCTGCCGCCCCTTCCACACGCGGTTGAGCGATGCTATCTGAACGCTTGTCTTTCACATCGGCCCGGCTTCGGGGCCATCTCCTTTGAACCTAGCGATGAACGACTTTTCGCATACACTCTCTGTGCTGGTCGGCCACAGCTCCTCGCTGGGGCTGATTGCCGTGGCCTGCGTGCTTTTAGTACGAGCAGTGCTGCGGAGGCCGTGGTCCCCGCGTGCGACACGAAGACAGATAAAATCAGCCATGAACGATTTGATTATCAAAGATACCCACCGGGGCCTGTGGTACGAAGACGGCGTGCTGACGCGGGTGCTGGAAGCGGGCCGGTATGCGCTGCCCCGCCCGCGCCTGTTTGGACGCACGCCAAGCGTCGAAGTGGTGCTGGTGGATATGCGCGAGCGAGACTTGACCATCAAAGGCCAGGAGATTCTGACGGCGGACAAAGTCGCCATCCGCGTGTCCATCATTGTGCAGTTCCGCGTCACCGACCCCCGCGCCGCCCTGCATGAAGTGGAAAAATACGAGGACCGGCTCTACAGCGATGTGCAGCTCGCCGCCCGCCGGTCGCTGGCCTCCATGCCGCTGGAAGAGATTTTGACCAACCGCAACCAGCTCTCGGAGGACATCCTGCGGGATGTCAAAGAGATCGCGGCCACCTACGGCGTGGCGATCTTCCGCGCCGATGTCAAAGATTTAATCTTCCCCGGCAACTTGCAGGAGATCATGAACAAGGTGCTGGCTGCCGAGCGCATGAGCGAGGCGCAGCTTGTGGAGGCGCGGACGAAAGCTGACGTGCAGCGCATTGAAGCGCAGGCAAAGCAGGAAAGTCAGCGCCTTCAGGCCGAGTCCCTTGCCGAAGCGCAGCGCCTTTCGGCGGCGGTGGAGGCCGATGTCCAGCGCACCCGCACCCAGTCTGAAGTCGATGCCCTGCGTGCCCAGGGCGAGGCCGCGCAGGAGTACACGACGCACCCCGCCCTGCTGCGTCTGCGGGAACTGGAAACTCTGCGGGAGCTGGCAAAGTCTGCTCAGGCGCGTATCTATATTGGCTTCGATAAGCACGGTCGGCCCGCTGACGGTGGCGAGTGAGGCGGGGCCGAGGAAACGAGGGGTTAAAACCCCTCGCTGGAAGGCGCTTCGCGCCGGGCGGCCAATCGGATAGCGAATAGAGCCTTGCGTATTTTGTCTTATGGCTTCCCAGCGTCCGCGCCTCATAGCGAGGGGTTTTAACCCCTCGGTCTTTGCGGCTTACGCCTTCTGTGCGGACCACAAAAAAGCCCCCGGCTCAATGCCGAGGGCTTTTTTGTTTGATAGGCTTCAGTAGGCTCCGTGCCCGGTCAAAACGGCGGGAACAGTACGGGCCAGCAGGATCAAGTTCAGACCGAACGACTGCCGCTCAATATACTCCAAGTCCAAAGCGATGGACTCCTCAAACGACAGGTTTGCCCGGCCTGATACCTGCCATAGCCCGGTCAGGCCCGGCGTGACGGCCAGACGGCCCCGCTGCATGGGCGTGTACAGAGCGACTTCGCGGGGGATGGCGGGGCGGGGGCCGACCAGGGACATTTCGCCGCGAAGAACGTTCAAAAGCTGCGGAAACTCATCCAGCGACCCGCGCCGCAGAATGCGCCCGATGCGGGTGACACGCGGGTCCTGACGCATCTTGAAGACCGGGCCGGATCGCTCGTTTTCGGCCAGCAGCCGCTCCAGCCGATGCTCAGCGTCGGTATACATAGAGCGGAACTTATAAACGGGGAACTCGCGGCCATCTCTGCCGACCCGCTTCTGGATAAACAGCACCGGACCGGGGCTGCCGAGCTTGATCAGCAGCGCAATCAGCGCCAGCACCGGGAGCAGGAAAAGCAGGACGGCCAGCGACACCGTCACATCCAGCAGGCGGCGCAGACCCGCATCAACCCGGTGCGTGCGCTTGCGTGGAAGGACGTACCGCTGCGCCGCTGCAGCGGAGGACAGCGACGGAACAGTGTTCGATACGGATGTCGAGATTGGAATGCTCATAGACGTCTGCCTCAGTTTGGGAGCGAGTGAAAATTTCGCGGCCATCTTCTGGTATTTATCTAGTGCATATTCCGTGCCAAACAGCGTTGTTTCCCGGAGTGCTGACTGTGTTCTTTGAGATTTTCGCTGTTTTAACCCGCATTGTTACGAGTTTTCCGTAGGGGGGCTTTCTTTTTGCAGCAGGTCCGCATAGATACCCGGCCAGGAGCCTTCGATTGCCCGTGCGCCGACCGCTTTTTCATAGAATGCCACCGGCCCCGCCGCGCCGATGATGCCATACGCATAGCCCAGGTCGTGCAGGCCCCACAGGGCCTCGACAAGCAGCGCCCGGCCAATGCCCCGTCCCCGCACCGCCGGGTCCACGCCGGTCGGTCCAAAGAACGCCTTGCGCGTGGCATCATAGGCCGCAAAGCCGACGATTCGCCCGCCTTCCAGCGCCAGAAAACAGGGCAGGGGCTGCCGCGCAAACGTGCTTCCCACTTCATCGGCCCAGCTTTGGGCAAAGTGCCGACTGATAAACTCAGACACACGGGTCAGCTCAAACGGGTTAGCACGGCGGATCACAATGCCCGCGCCACGCACGCTGGCCGCGCCGTGTTCACGCGGCGGCAGGGAATACAGGGGCACAAGAAGGTCAATAGGCATGGAGAGCAGTTCGGCGGAGGCGGGGTGATTTCCTGCACAGACACGCGGCAGGGCAGTGTTCAAAAAAGAAACAGCGTGGCTGTACGCACTGCGCCTTGCGGCAAAAGTGCGAAACACCACGCTGTTTCTGCTAATCCAAACAGCTTGCATCCTGAAGATGAAGCAATCCGAGGTAGACTTCTGGGGTGGGCAGATGGCAAAGGCAGCCATTCATGACCTGCGCGTGACTAATCACCCGTAGGCTGAGCCGTCCCGAAGGTTAAAACAAACTAACCTTCGCCACCGCCCTGTAAACTATGATCCAATGTTGATACCTCCTTCGTTTTGAGATACTCTAATATACCACGTTTTGCGCGTTTGTGTTCCTCTTTTTGATGATTATTGCAGTCTTTTTTTTCCTATTTTTTCGCGTGCCCACGCGGGCAGAAACGGCACGAAAAAAACGGCCAGAAGCGTGAACCCGAAGCCGAACCACAGGGCGGAGAACCAGCCGTGCGCGACGGTGTAGCCGTGCGCCGGGCCGAAGTAATCATATAGGGCGCTGCCAAACTTATCGCAGAGCACGAGGCTGAGGGCCAGCGCCGCCTGCATCATGCCGTAGACCGTGCCTTCCACTTTGGGCGGGCAGGCGCGGGCAGCCAGCGTGTTCAGGCAGACCGCTAAAAAGATCGCCAGAAAGCTCCACACAAACCACGCGCTTTTGGTCGACGGCGCATCGTGCATCATCATCGCCGCCAGATAAATGCCGCAGTCGGCGGCAATTGCCCCCCAGACCAGCGCCACCGGCGGCAGGCGGCGCGAAAATGCCCCGAAGGCAATCAGCCCCGCAATCGACCCCGCCGCCATCCAGGTATCCAGCCGCCCGATGAAGCCTTTGGACAGGTGCAGCACATCGGTTTCGTAGTAGACCGCCGCCGTCAGCAGCAGGGGCGTCACATAGAGGTAAAACAAAAAGCCGACCATCGGCCACATCCCCGGCGTCCGGGCGGCCTCCCGCAGCGCCCCCGCCGTTTCGTCGCGCTCGCGCCGCCGCGCCGCCTCGCTGCCCTCCGCCTCACGGCGGGCGGCTCGGCGGTCGTCCAGCAGAAATGTCAGCGGCAGCAGGGCCAGCGACAGGAGCGTGGCCACCAGAAACGCATGGTGGTACGACCAGTGCTGCGTCACCTGGCCGTCCAGCCGCGCCGTGTAGGCAAGGCTGAGGACCAGCGGCGTGAACTGCGCCAGCGTCTGCAAAATCCCGAATGTCCCCGAGCGGTTCCCGACCGAGACCATGACGGCATTAATCAGCACCCCGGACAGCGCCCCGCCGGACCCGGCCACAATCAGCAGGCAAGCCACAGTGGCATAGGGGTGGTGAGAGAGGCCCATCAGCCCCGCGTACCCGAGCGCCTGCACCCCCGCCGCCAGCGCAAAGTACCCCCGCCGATGCCAGCCCCACAGCGGGAACAGATCCGACAGGCCGCCCAGAAACGGCTGAAAATACGCGGGCAGGTTAATCAGCAGCGCCAGCGTGCCAACCCCGCTTGCGCTCAGATGAAGCTGTTCTTTGTAGAGAAAAAGCTGCTTGTTGACGGTGATCGCCGCCAGCACGCCGCCCAGCGCGGCGGTCAGCACAATCAGCAGGGCAGTGCGCCAGAGGCCCTCCGCCCGGAACGTGTCCAGGGGCAGGCGCGGGCGAAAGAGAGTGGGGGATGTGGCAGCCATAGGAGCGGGATGCTTTCTGGGAACGCTAGACTTGCGGCGTTTCGCCCACGGCATCGGAGGCTGACACATAAATTATAGTCGCCGCAGGCGGCGGCTGTCAAGCGGCAACAGACCCCCGAGTCAAACTCCCTAGCCCCCAATAATGGGGGAATCGGACAGTTAGGATTTGGCTTTTCTGCTCCGGCTCCCTCTCCTTGCTTAAGGAGAGGGTTTGGGTTCACTTCAAAATCTATCTTGTGCTTCCCCCATTATTGGGGGCCAGGGGGCCATCCGGGCGGCTCTCGATACAGTCTCTTATTCGTCCACCTCTGCCAGCAGCCGTGCCCGCTTTTCCTGATACCGCTGCGCGGCTTCCCGGTACTGGCCTGCTTTGAAATAAGAACTGATGCTGGAGCCAACCCCTACGATGACAAAGAGAATGCCGAAGAATGGAAAGACTGAGGCGATTCCCGGCGCTCCGGCAGAAGCCGCGCCTGACGTGATGGAAAACGCAAAGATCGTCCAAAACACGCCGAACCCGGCGATAATCAGGCCACCGAACAGGCTGCCCCCCTCGCTGGGAAGAGAGCGGGAGCCGTACCGGCCCGTGACCATATACTGCTCTTTTTCCATTTCCCACTCGCGGTCAAGCTGTGCCACGGCGTTCTGCCGCTGAAGCTGGGCAATCTGGCGGGCGGTCTGGCTGTCTGCCGCTGGAATGGGCGTCGGCGCGGCTTCGGTCAGTGCTTTGGCTTTGGCCTGCTCGAACTCGTCGCGGGTCAGCGTCCCGTGCGCGTAGAGCTCTTCAATCTTTTGCAGCTCATCGGCAATACTCATCGGCTCGCTCCCGAGGGGCAGGGCTTGTCCCTGCCCTCCTGTCCTCCTCCGGCTCCCTCTCCTTGCTGAAGACTAATCTGAGGGAGAGGGCGGGGGTGAGGTTTCCTAATGCGCCAGGAAATATCGCACATTGGTCACAATCACGTCGCGGCGGTTGCGAAGCGCCAGCTTCAGGAGCGGCGCGGCCTGATTGTGCAGAATAGCGTGCCAGGCTTTTTGAGACACTAATTCCGGCAGAACAATCGTCACGATGTCATCGGTGCGCTCTTTCTGAACCGCATCAATATAGCGCAGAAGCGGACCCACGAGCGAGCGATACGGGGACTCCATAATCACCAGCGGCACGTCAGGGACGAATTTATTCCAGTCTTCTTTCAGACTCGCCGTACTGTCCGGGTTGGTTTCAATGTAGACGCCGCGCACGTCGTCCGAGGTCAGGCGGGCATAGCGCAGGGCGTCCAGCACGCCCCGGTGAACACGCGGAACCAGCACCAGCACGGTGTTGTGGGTGAGAGGCGGCTCTTCGGCGGGCTGCAGCTCCTCGGCCATCGCTTTGTAGTGCCGGTTGACGCGCAAAAAGAACATCACCATCAGCGGCACAAGAATAATCACCAGCCAGGCCCCGTAGCGCGGATACAGCGCCCCGAAGTGGAAGTAAGGGGAGATGACCCCGCCGTCGGCGAATTTGGACACGGCGATAATGCCCGTTACCGCCCCCGTCGCCAGCGCCCCCAGGCCGTTGAAGAAGAGCGATGCCTGCCAGCCCGGCTCGCGGGTCCGTAGCCAGCGCAGCACCATCCCCACCTGCGCCAGCGTGAACGACGTAAAGACGCCGATGGCATACAGCGACAGCAGAGCGTCCACGATGCCCTTGAAAATAATGATCAGCACAATCGCCGCCACGGCCAGCAGCAGAATGCCGTTGGAGTAGGAAAGCCGGTCGCCGATGTTGGCAAGCTGCCGGGGCAGAAAGCTGTCTTTGGCAAGCATCGACGCCAGCTGCGGAAAGCCTGCAAACGCGGCATTCGCGGCAATGACCAGAATCGCCGCCGTGGCATACTGCACCACATAAAACATCCAGTGCAGGGCCGGAGGCCAGGAAAGGTCGGCGACCTGCCCGACCACGCTCTGGTAATCGTTCTGGGTGGCATCTAAATGGGCATGAATGCCGAAGCGCACCGCAAGATACGTCAGCCCGCCGAACATGGCAATAGATAGCCCTCCCATCCACACAGTCGTCAGCGCGGCGTTTTTGGCGTGCGGCTCGGCAAACAGCGGCGTCGTGTTGGAAATCGCCTCCACGCCCGTCAGCGCCGAACAGCCCTGCGCGAAGGCCCGCAGTATTAAATACAGCCCGACGGTAGACAGCCCGGCTTTGGAGGCCGCATAGCTCTCGCCCAGCCGCTGCGCTTCGGAGACATGCGGCGTGTGCAGGGCCAGGCTGACAATGCCTGCCACAACAGTCGCCAGCACCGAAAAGATAAATAGATACGACGGTCCCGCAAACGCCCACCCGGCTTCTTTGACGCCGCGTAAGTTCAGAATGGTGACAATCAGCACGCCGATGATGCACAGCGCCACCAAATGCGGATGCAGGCCCGGAGCCGCCGTAATAATCGCCGCCACGCCCGCCGCGACGGACACCGCGACGGTCAGCACGTAGTCAATCAAAAGTGAGGCCCCCGCCACCAGCGACGGCACGATTCCCAGATTGTCCCGCGAGACCGGGTACGCTCCGCCGCCTTCCGGGTAGGCAAAAATCACCTGCCGGTACGACTGCACCACAATCGCCAGCAGCAGGGCAATCCCTATCGCAATCGGCAGGGCAAAATGCAGGTTTGCTGTCAGCAGCGCCGCACCGAGGAGGACGGATAAAATGGCTTCGGTCGCGTAGGCGTTGGACGACAGCGCATCCGACGAGAAGATGGGGAGCGCCAGAAACACCGGCAGCTTTTGATGCCCCGCGCCCGTGGTCGGCAGGGAACGTCCAAAAATCAGATGCCGCAGCCGCCCGAGGGCGCTGTCATACTTGTGCGGGGCGGGCAGGGCCGACAGCTCGGCAGGCTGCGCCGGGGACCGTTCGCCGGGTGTCGATGTGGGTGTCGCCATCAGTGGGGTTTCTCGTGTCTCTGTGGAAAATCGGAACAGGGCTATTGTACCCCAGTCAGAGCGTGGTACAATAACTCCATGCCTCTTTACGAATATACCTGCACCCACTGCCGCAAACGCTTCACCGTGCTAGTCGGTATGACGGCGGCAGCGGACTCAAATCTGTGTCCGCACTGCGGCGGCGATCAGGCCGAAAAGCGCGTCACCCGCTTCGCCCGAGGCCGCAGCGACGATGCCCTGATGGACGACCTCTCCGACCCTGCCAGCATGGGCGATATGGACGACCCCAAAGCCATGCGCCGCTGGGCCAAAGAGATGGGCCGCGAGATGGGCGAGGACTTGGGTGACGATTTCGACGAATACATGGACGCCGCCGAAAGCGGCGATATGGACGAGGACGGCCTGGATTAAAAATCGGGGCCAAAGGAAAATGCCACTATGCTGCCAAGATTGCCGCTTTGCCTCGCCGCCGCCTTCCTGAGCGCCGGGCCGACGACGGCCCAATCCGTGCCCGCCGCCCCCCAGACCATCGTGCTTCAGCACACTGTCCCCGGCGAACTGGTGAAAAGCCTGCACTGGGACGATGCCAAAGAGCTTCCTGCGGGCGTCACTCAGATCACCGCCGTGCCCGCGTCCAATGCCCTGTCCATCGTCGCCACGCCGGACGGCTTTGCCCAGGTGCAGGAGATTGTCGCCCTCGCCGATGTCGCGCCGCGTCAGGTGAAGGTTGACTATGCGCTGATCGGTCTGGCCGACGCCGACGTGAACGCCTCCGGCATCCCCTTTGACCTCATTCCTGTGCCCGGCATCGCCGGCAGGCAGCCGGGGGAAATGAAGTACGCCGCTGGCACAAAAGTCACGGCGTTCCTGCGGACCCTGCAAGCCCGCAAACTCTGCCCGGCCGCGTCTACGGTGACGACCACGAGCAATGTCGATACCAGTCTGAGGCTTTCCGCGTTTCCTGCTTCCCTGCCGAACCTGGAGGCACTCAACTTTGCGTTTACGCCCCGTGTTGGCGACGACGGCGTTGATACACTGGCATTGCGTCCCCTCGCCACCTGGCGTCTTCCGGGGAAACGAGATACCGACGGCACACCGGCAACTCGTACCGAGGGTTTGACAAGTGAGCGCAGCGTCCGGGACGGCGAAACGCTGGTCTTCATCAACTTGTTCCCCGGTGCGGCAAGCGCGGGAAAGCAGCTTGCGCTGTTTGTGACGCCCACGGCGCTGCCCGCAAAGTAGGACACCCTAGTCCCCAGGAATGGGGGAACCGGACCATTACCCATAGGGGCAGGTCTTGCCTGCCCTTTTTTCTTCTCTTTAACGCCGCCGCCCGTACACCTCCGCAAACACCGCCTGCCGCGTGGCCTCCGTCGGGCCGTCCGTGTCGTGCAGCCCGGCAAACTCCAGCCCTGCCAGTGCCCCGTACAGCAAGGCCCACAGCCGCGCTACCGACTCCAGATGGTAGCCGCCGCCCCCCAGCGCAATGGTCGGACGCCCCAGCGCCATCACCGCCTGCGCCAATCCCAGCCAGCCGCGAGAAGTCAAACACAGATGCGCCAGCGGGTCCGACCAGTGCGCGTCCGCGCCCACCTGCAAAATCACAATCTCCGGGTCAAACGCCGCCAGCCGGGGCAGAATCATCGCGTCAAACGCTTCCCGGCACGCGGCATCCCCCGTGCCCGGCAGGAGCGGCAGGTTGACATTGAAGCCACGCCCCGGCCCCACGCCAATCTCCCTGGCAAACCCCGACTTGCGCGGGTACAGCGTTTCCGGCGACTCATGCACCGACAGCGTCAGCACACGCGGGTCATCATAGAAAAACGCCTGCGTCCCATCGCCGTGGTGGGCGTCAATATCCACCACCGCGACGCGCTTCACGCCCCGGTCCAGCAGAAAGGAGGCGACCAGCGGAATATCCGCCACGGTGCAGAACCCCGCCGCCCGGTCAGGCCGTGCATGATGCAGGCCGCCCGACGTGTTAAACGCCGCGTCGTACCCGCCGTCCAGCACCAGCCGCGCACAGTCCAGCGACGCGCCTGCATACAGCAGCGAGGCTTCCCACATCCCGGCAAACGGCGGGTTGTCCGGCGAGCCGAACCCGAAGCGCCCGCGCTGGGGAACAGTTTCGCCCGCGCTGAGAGCGTGGAGCGCATCCAGATATTCGGGCGTATGCACCCGCAACAAGTCGGCGCGTGTGGCCGGGGTGGGGGTGATAAGCACGGAGTCGGGGCTGTCAAACGCACCGAGGCTTTCTAAGAGCCGGTGCGTCATTTGCAGCCGCCGCTGCTGCAAGGGGTGCGTGTCGGACAGATGGTAATCGGTAAAATCGTCTGTGTAGGCAAACGCGGCGCGGGGCATGGGGCGTGGGGGTGTTTCTAAGAAACTTTCCGGCACTTCCAGTGCCGGTTTCCTGACTTTTATTAGTGCGGCTTCGCAAGAGGCGGCTTCAATACCAGTTGCCAGCCATCTTTGTCGCTGGCATCGTTGAACTCTTTGCTGGGCAGGACAATACGATCTAAGACTTTGCCCTGCGGACTGCGAATACTGAAACGGTAACGGTAAGCGTCGTCCGCAGAACTATTATGTTGCCGTGTTCTGACGTAAAACAGGCTTCCCGGCGCGATGTTTGACGCCAGAAGGGCATCCTGCCCGGCCCCACCTTCGTCACAGTAAAAATTGACGGGGTAAGAATAATGGCTGACACCCACAAAACTAACCATTTTGGTACAGCCGGTGAGAAGCAAAGCCGCAGCGACGAGACCACAGGCTGTAAAGCGTTTGACAAAGAAATGTGCTGTCGCCGAGTGGCCTGCCATTTTTGTCTGCTTTCCTAATCTCCGGCTCCCCAGAATTGGGGGGGCCTTTGCTCCCCGCCCCATCACAGATTACGCATACCCCTTCGCTTTGAGGTGGTTGTAAGAGATCGTCACGGCTTCCAGGGGCGGGATTTTGCACACGTCCTGTTCCACAATCAGGTACTCCGTGCCGATCTCGCCCGCCGCCGCAATCAGAGCGTCGATGGGCAAAAGACCGGTTCCCAGCGGGGCAAACGACTTGTCTTCCGGGTCCATGTCCTTGAGATGCAGCAGCGGAACGCGGCCCGAATGCTTGCGAATAAAAGCCACGGGGTCATGCCCGGCTTTTAAAATCCAGTAGGAGTCCACTTCGGCTTTGACGAAAATAGGGTCCGTGTTGTCTAAGATAATATCTTCGCCCAGCCGTCCGTCTTCCAGCGGCTGGAACTCGAAATCATGATTGTGGTAGCACAGCGTCATGCCGCTGGCCCGCAGGGTCTCGCCATATTTGTTCAGCGAGGCGGCCACGGCTTCATACCCCGCCGCCGAGCCGCGCCGGTCGTCGCCCAGGTAGGGCACGACAATGTGCGTGTTATTGAGCGCCAGGTTCTCTTCAATGACTTTGGACACATCGGCTTCAATCGTATCCAGGCTGATGTGGCTTCCCGCCACCCGCAGGTGGTTGTCCGCCAGCAGGCCGGAGACTTCCTGCACGGACAGGCCGCCGTACCCGGCCAGCTCCACAGCGGCATAGCCAATATCGGCCACTTTTCGGATGGTCCCGGCAAAATCTTTGTCAGTTTCTTCCCGCAGCGTATACATCTGCAAGGCAATCGGCAGCTTCGGCATAATAGGTATCCTTCTTTGGCAATAGGCTTTGGGGTAGGCAGTGCTGTTACAGTTCGCCAGCGGCGGCGGAAGTTCCTTCTGCGTGCAGCACTTCCAGCGACGGCATTTCGCCGAGAAACGGCGAGCGGGAAAGCGTCCGGGTCTGGTGCAGCAGCGGCCACGACAGATAGACCCGCTCGCGGGCGCGGGTGATGGCGACATAGGCCAGCCGCCGCTCTTCTTCCAGGCTGTCCGCCAGCAGGTGCGTCTTCTCGTCGTCCTCCCAGCGCAGGGAGCGGTGGTGGGGCAGCATGCCAAACGCGAAGCCGACCACGAAAACGTGCGGCCATTCCAGGCCCTTGGCCCGGTGGATCGTCATCATCTCCACCGCATCGCCTGCCAGCTCCGCCGGGTCTTTCGGGGTGTTCTGCGCGGCCACAAAGGCCACAAAGTCAGCGGCAGAGGGAAATGCGCCCGACGCGACGCATAGCTCCTCCAGGTTGTCCAGACGCGAGTTGCCTTCGTCCTCCACATGGCCTTCTTCGCGCAGCAGCCACTCGTCGTAGCCGATCTCACGGGCCTTTCGCAGACGCGCTTCCACCGAATCGCCCGCCTCGGCCACGGCTTTGACCATGTCCCGGAAGTCTTTCACGGCCAGCCCCTGATTGGTGGTCTTGAACTGCCCCACCGCCAGCATCCGGTACAGCGAGTAGCCCTTACGGGCCGCCTGCGTTTCCAGTTCCGCGATAAACGCATGGCCCAGAAAGTGGGTCGGCTTGCCAAACGTCAGCGACGGCACATTCAGTATGCGCTTGACCGCCTCATCCGCCGCCGGGCTGTCCCGGTCCACGGAGAGCAGCAAAAACGCGCACAGGTCGCGCACCTCGCGCCGCGAATAAAAGCCCATCGCGCCCTGCAAAACGTAAGGCACGCCGCCCTTCACAAACGCCTCTTCCAAAGCGCGGGAATAGGCATTGGTCCGAAACAGCACCGCGCAGTCGCGCAGAGCCACCCCCGTCGCCTGCACTTCTTTCAGCCGCCCCGCCACAAACTCCGCCTCGGCTTCGGCGTGTTCATGCTCATGCTGCGACAGCGGCTCCCCTTCCGGGTGCATCGCCGCCATCTCCAAGCGGTACTTGGCATCAATCCCCGAACGCCCGATCAGCTCATTGGCGACCCGCACAATCGACGCCGACGAGCGGTAGTTCGCGGGAAGTCTTACAATCGTCCCATTCGGATACGCCGCCCCGAACTGCCCCACCGTCGCCTCCGGCGAGCAGCCCCGGAAGCTGTAAATCGCCTGCCCGACATCGCCCACAATAAAGATATTGGTGGACCGGGCGGCTAACAGCCGCGCGATTTCCCACTGCACCGCGCTCGTGTCCTGCGTCTCGTCCACCGACAGATACTGGAAAAACTCCTGATACTTGGCGCGAATGCCCGGCTGTTCTTGCAGCAGTGTCAGCGTCTCCGTCAGCAGGTCGTCAAAATCCAGGCGGCGCGACGGCTTTTTGGCAAGAATATCAAACTTCGCCTGCTTGGCCTGCTCGTAGCACTTCCAGAACTTGACCAGCGTTTGAATGGCCGGGTCCGCCCAGTTCGGCTCATGCTCCCGAAACGCCTTCTCGGCCTCTTCCACGGTGTAGCCCCGGTTTTTGACCGCCGACACCGCCGACAGCGCCCCTTTCGGGTCATACTTGACATTCAGCCCGAACGGCGGCGACGGCAGCCCCCGCGCCATCCAGTCCTTGTCGCCCAAGATGGCTTTAGCGACCCGCACCTGCCAGTTTTCATCGGCAAGCTGAAAATACCCGGCCTTGCCATACAGATGCGCCCATTCGTGTTTCAGCAGCCGCAGGCAGTGGGCGTGGAACGTCCCCAGCCACATCTTCTCCACAATCGCCTCGCCGCCCTCGCCCAAAAGCCCCGCCAGACGAAGGCCCATCTCCTCGGCGGCCTTCTTGGTAAACGTCGCCACAAACAGCCTTTGCGGGTCCACGCCCCGCGCCAACAGCCGCGCCAGCCGCCGCGTCAAAACGGTCGTTTTGCCTGACCCCGCCCCGGCCAGCACCAGTGCCGGGCCGTCGTCATGGCGAAAGGCTTCGATTTGCTGCGTATTCAGCCCCTCTTCCAGCCTGGGCAGAATGGCCGCCGTCTGGTGGGCGTGGAGGTCTTCGGTGATGGCGTCAAGAGTGGCTTGCATGGTCAGTTCCGGCGTGGCAGTGCGGGGCGCGAGAGACTTGGGAGATAGGACAAGTATACCACATAGGGACAAAGGGCACGAGAAGGAACTTCGTCGGTCGATGTAGAAAATAGCCTGCCGGAGTCGTGAGAGGAGCTTTGATGACAACCATAACGATTGACGATGCGCTTGCCACGCGCCTGCGTGACTTGCGAGGCGGAGCAGATGACTTTGACCGGGTGGTAACGGAAGCCCTCGCGGAGATAGTGCGCCGCTGGGAGTGGGAGGCGGCGGGCCGGGCTGAGCTGCGGGCCATGCTGGACGGGCCGCGCCACACCCCTGCCGAGGCCGAGGAGCGGACTCGGCGCAAATATGGCTACCCGGATTTTACCCTCCTGACGGCAGAAGAACTGGCCGATCAGGCGGAGGCCACGCTGAACACTTTGCCTGCGGACAAAGTTGCCGAGGCGCGGCGGCTGGGCCTGGTATGAGCGAAGACACCGAAGAAACGCCGCGCTACGCGGTGGTCGAAAGCGACCGCTTTGAGGCCGACCGGGACCGGGCTATTCTTTCCGTGGGGCGTTTGCTGGGTTCCCGGAGCGCGGGAGAATGGGCGGCGGGGTTGTCTCGCCTGCTCAGTTCTCTACATGCGTTCCCCGGCCCGCTGTCTCATGCCCGCGACGAAGAAGCGTGTGCCTATTATGGGCGCGAAGTGCGCCGTGTTTTATATTATGGTCCCACCCGATAGCGTTCCGGCGTGCCAGTGCGGCTCTTGTTTACTCTCTTTGCCCCCGACCCCACTGAGCCTTTAGAGACGGCAGAGTTGACTATCTTCCTTCTGCGTCTGCTGTATGCGGCACAGGTTCTTCAGCCGGACCCTCCTTCCGAATGATCTTCAACTAAGTTCACGAAATCCACCGCGCTTTGGCGCGGGCGATGCGGGCTTGTGACTCGGCCAGCCGAGCCGCCGGGATGCGGCCCGATGCGGCGGCGGCGGTCAGCGCGGCGACGATCTCTCGCTGCGTGTCGTAAGTGTGGCAGCACAGCACGAGGTCTGCCCCGGCTAACACGGCCAGCACGGCGGCTTCGCCCGCGCCCCAGTGGTCGGCGATGCCATGCATCTCTAAATCATCGGTGATCACCAGCCCCTCAAAGCCCATCTGCTCCCGCAGGAGGCCGGTCAGGATGGCGGGCGAAAGCGTGGCGGGCAAATGGGGATCAATCGCGGGGAACAGAATATGCGAGGTCATCACAGCCCCAAGACCGGCGGCAAGAGCGGCGCGGAAGGGGACCATCTCCACACGTTCCAGCCGGGCGCGGTCATGGGGAATGCGCGGCAGGGCGAGGTGCGAGTCTGTGTCCGTGTCCCCGTGGCCGGGGAAGTGCTTGCCGCAGGCGAGCAGCCCGGCGTCCTCCTGCAAGCCGCGCACCGCCTGAGCGCCCAGCGCGGCCACCCGCTCGGGGTCCGTGCTATAGGCCCGGTCGCCTATAACCGGGTTGGCGGGGTTGTTGTCCACATCCAGCACCGGCGCGAAGTCCCAGTTAAACCCCAGTTCTTTCAGCTCCCGCCCCAGCGACGCCGCTTCGGCGCGGGCGCGGCCCTCGGCATCCTCCGATTGCCCAATCTCGCGGGCGGTGGGCCGGGCCGGGTAGCGGGGCGGGCCAAGCCGCTGCACGCGGCCCCCTTCCTGGTCCACCGCCACAAACAGCGGCGGCAGACCGAGGCTTTGAGCGCGGACCTGCATTTTAGAAATCTGTTCCGCCGTCTCGTCCGGCGTGCCGATGTTGCGGCCCATCAAAATCACGCCCCCGGCGGCAAACTCATCCGTCAGCGCCTCGGCCTGCGTCTCGGTCTGCCAGCCAAAGAGCAGCATCTGGCTGATTTCTTGCGTGTCTGTCATTATAGTTTGGGTCTCTGGTAGCCTTTCGGGTAATAGGGCGGTGAGCGGTCGGCAATTGGCAGGGTGAAAGTCATCGGAAGGGTCTGAATGTCCACCCGCTGATGCACAATAAACGTTAGGTCTTTCAAGACGTGTGGCTGTGCTATGACCCGGAAAGGCAGTTTTTTCGTGTATTGCAGAGACAAGGCATAGTTTGCTGGTGCATCTCCTTGCTCATAAGAGTAGCTTGACAAATGCAGTGGTGGCCCGACCGTGAGACTGATCTGAACTGGCTTGCCGTAAGTCTTTGCCAGCGGCGAAGCGGGGAGCGAGACGGCAACAGGCTCTGGTTCGATTTGAGGCGTGGTTCTTACGGCGACATTGAGCGCATAAGCAAATGCCATTGTGTTAAAGCCCTTTTGGGCGGGAAGCGTCACCGTCACACCGCTGGGAGTTGTGACCGACAGGGGGCGGGGCAGGGACAGAAAATAAGCGGCATCATTATCATTGCCTTTTAGCACAATGAGGTTGTGAAACGTCACCGGCTCGTTATAATTTTCATATTGATGTAACTCCGTGGACAGCCGCAAGAAGCGCGTGGTGCGGGGGTAGGGATCATCCGGGCCATTGTTATAAATACCGCCGCCAAAGTATTGTTCGCGTCCTGTGAAAATGCCGTTTCTGCTATCAACTTTATATCCTGATCCGAAAGAGGTAGAGCCGTGCCCATCAGTGCCGAACGGTTCCCATTCGCGCTCCTGGCGCGTAACCAGAATATCCCATTGGTGCGACTGGGCAGGCAGAAGCGGGCGCAACAAAACGCCAAGGTTTCTATTCCCCAAGCCGCCGGGTTCGTGCCAGGCTTTGGCGGTCATTGTAACGCCGTTTTGAGTTACTGTTTCTCTCGCTTTGGCGGGCGGCGGGACGGTATGGCGCATCCGGGGCAGGCGCGAAAAATGCCAGTGCGCGGCGTGGTTGTGCCGGTCGGAGACAGTAATGTCTACAAACCGGCAATCGTCCGAGTAGCCGG